>NZ_JBIASM010000020.1:0-127776 GCF_042890765.1 Streptomyces sp. NPDC002032
GTGATCCTGCTGGAGCGCGTCCAGGTCACCCGTGAACTGCGGAATCGTGCACGGATTGATCGGTACGTGATCGGTCACTTCTGCCCCGCCCCCGGAGGTCGACCCCTTATTGTCGTGCCCCTGTCTACCTGGGGGGAGTTCCGGGCGCAAACGCATAGGGCGGCCTTCGGCCGGTCAGGGCAGGGAGTAGTGGCTGACGGGGCGTACGCGCCATTCGGGGCGGGTGCCGTCGCGCAGGACGATGCTGAAGCCGGCGGGTTCGCCGCGGTGGAGGGCGGCCAGGGCCTGGACGCGGCCGCCGCCGTCGGCCCAGGCCAGGGCGCGGGTGACTTCGTCGGGGGTCAGGGCGAAGGGGTGGGTGGTCCGGATCTAAAGCCGGATCAGGCGGACGGCGTGCTCGGGGGTGTCCAGCATGACCCGGTAGAGCAGTTCGGGTGCCCCGCCGTATGCGTCCCGGTGGCACAGGGACTCGAACCAGTAGCCGGTTCGGAGGGCCGCGGCGTGGGCCGGGGGGTCGGGGTGCGCGTGCATGTGCGGCGCCCCAGATCGCCGTCGAGGTCGTCCTGTCGGCGTCCCGGGTGACCGTCTGCGTCTACGACTGCGAGCCCGGGCGGCGGCCGCAGCCCGGGCCGGCCGGGCTCCCCGCGACCCGGGGCCGGGGGCTCCTGCTCGTCGCAGCCTTCGCGGACGACTGGACGGCGGTCGCGCAGGGGGACTGCGTCAAGGCCGTCTGGTTCAGCTTCGCGGTGGATGACGGCCCGCCTGACCCGCAACCGTCGGGTTGCTCATGAGCGGGGAACGTGCAACCCTGGAGTTGCATCATTGGTTCGAGAGAAGAGGCTCGTCATGATCCAGGACCGGATCGAACGCGAAACCCTGATCGAAGCGCCCCTGGAGCGGGTCTGGTCGCTGGTGACCGAACCCGGCTTCTGGGTGGCGGAACCGGAGGCCGCGGCCGGCACCGTCGCCCGCGAGGGCGAGTCGACGCTCGCCAAGAACGCCGAGTACGGGGACTTCCCGGTGCGCGTGGAGAAGGTCGACCCGCAGACGTACGTCGCCTACCGCTGGGCCAGCGCCTTCCCCGGCCAGGACCTGCGCGAGGACAACAGCACCCTCGTGGAGTTCACCCTGACCCCCGAGGGCGACAAGACGCGGCTGCGAGTGGTCGAGAGCGGCTTCGCGGCGCTCGCCGGCTCCGACGAGCTGCGCGGCAAGGCGCTGGAGGACAACACCGGCGGCTGGCCCCAGGTGCTCGGCGCGTTCAAGGCGCGGGCGGAGGGGTCCTCGGCGTGACGGAGGCCCACCCGGCCGACGGCGTCGACGGCGTCGACGCCGTCCTCGCCGCGCTGGCCGACCCCACGCGGCGGCTGCTGCTCGACCTCCTCGCGGCGCGGGGCGAGGCCACCGCGACCACGCTGGCCGGGGGGGTCCCCGTATCGCGCCAGGCGGTGGTCAAGCACCTGGCAGTGCTGGAGGCCGCGGGCCTGGTGAGCGGCGGCCGGGTGGGGCGCGAGGTGCGGTACGCGGTCCGGCCCGCGGCCCTGGACGCGACGGCCCGCTGGATGGCGGCCCTGGCCGCCGACTGGGACCGCCGCCTGGCCCGGATCAAGCGCCTGGCCGAGCTCCCGGAGCCGCCGGACCGGGGAGTGTAAGGGTCGTACCCGCCCTCGCCTCAAGGGCAACGGGCGGGTAAGGGCGCCTTGTTGGGCTCCTGTTAGGGTGCGCCGATGTCATCGGTGAAGAAGGTCCAGATCACTTTCGACTGCGCCGAACCCGAGCGCGTCGGCCGCTTCTGGTGCGAGGTGCTGGGGTACGTCGCCCAGCCGCCCCCGGCGGGCTTCGCCACGTGGGAGGAGTTCGAGGACTCGCGGCCGCCCGCCGAGCGGGGTTCGTGGTTCGCCTGTAGCGACCCCTCGGGGGTGGGCCCGCGGCTGTACTTCCAGCGGGTGCCCGAGGGCAAGGCCGCCAAGAACCGGGTGCACATCGACGTACGGGTGGGCACCGGGCTCATGGGCGCGGAGCGGGTGGCCGCGCTGGAGGCCGAGTGCGCGCGGCTGATCCCCTTCGGTGCGGTCCGCGTACGGCTCCTGTCCGACGAGCACGACTCGTGCCTGGTGATGCAGGACGTCGAGGGCAACGAGTTCTGCCTCGACTGAGCGGTCGGGTCCGGCGGCCGGGACCGGCGGGAAGGCGCCCGGCCGCTGCCGCGGGGGCGGTCCGGGCGGCTGCCCTCCCCCCGCGGCGGCGCCCGCCCGGCCGGAGGGATCAGAGCACCGCGACCGGGGCGACCGGGGTGCCCGTGCCGCCGACGAAGGGTTCCGGCATCGCGGAGAGCAGGAACGTGTGGCGGCCCGCTTCCGCACAGGCTGTGGACAGTTCCTCCAGGTTCCAGTTCTGGCCCTGGTGCATGCCCATCTCGACCAGGTGCAGGGCGTGCACCGGCAGCCACAGGTTCTCGATCTCCGGCGGGAAGATCTCGAAGGTCAGGGTGTCGTTCGCGACCGCCGCGACGTCGCGGGCGTGGAACCACTCCGGGGTGTGCACGGACAGGCCGGGGGACGGGTACCCGTACCCGTGCTTGTCGCCCGCGAGGTAGACCTGGACCTGCCCGGTGCGGACGAGTACGACGTCGCCCGCCCGGACGGTGACCCCGGCGAACTCCTCCGCCTGCGCCAGGTCCCCCGGCGTGACGGCGTGGCCCCCCGGCAGCCGGTCCAGGCCCTTCGCGCGGGCCACGTCCAGCAGGACCCCGCGCGAGACGATGGGGGTGGCCTTCTCGATGCCGCTGAACTCGGCGCGCGCGTGGGCGGTGATCGTGGACGCCGGGCGGCCGTTGTAGATCCGGCCCGAGTGGGAGACGTGCGTCAGGGCGTCCCAGTGGGTGGCCGACTGGAGGCCCATCGTCACGGCGTCGTCGCTGCACGCCACCGTTCCGGGGCCGAACAGCTCCTGGTTGATCTGGACCATGGTGTGCAGCGGGTTGATCCGGCCGGGGATCATCCCGGACTGCACCCCGTCCTCCTTGAGGGGCAGCGCCAGGGGGATCCGGCGGCCCGTGCGGACCTCGGCGGCGGCCGCCCGGACGACCTCCCCGGTGATCAGGTTCAGGGTGCCGATCTCGTCGTCGGCGCCCCAGCGGCCCCAGTTGTTGACGCGCTTGGCGATCTCGTGGAACTCGGGGGGCAGGGTCATGGTTTCCATCAGCTCCTGGCGGGTGCGGCGGGCAACAGGGCAACGGGGGCTTGTGCGAAGGGATCCGGCTGGTCATAGAATCTAACGGACCGTCAGAAAACGCGGGAAGGGGCCGGACGTGGGGAACTTCTTGGCAGGCAAGGTCGTCGCCGTCACCGGCGCGGGCCGGGGCATCGGGCGGGCCGTGGCACTCGCCGCCGCCGCCGAGGGCGCCCGGGTCGTCGTCAACGACTACGGCGTCGGGATCGAGGGCGGCGAGCCCACCAGCGAGATAGCCGAGGCCGTGGTGAAGGAGATCACCGCGGCCGGCGGACAGGCCGTGGCCGTCGCGGACGACATCTCCACCATGGCGGGCGGCCAGCGCGTCATCGACACCGCCCTCGCCGAGTACGGGCGCATCGACGGCGTCGTCTGCGTCGCCGGGATCCTGCGCGAACGGATGCTGTTCAACATGTCCGAGGCCGAATGGGACCCGGTGGTCGCCACGCACCTCAAGGGCACCTTCACCCTCTTCCGGGCCGCCTCCGCCGTCATGCGCAAACAGGGCACCGGCACCCTCATCGGCTTCACCAGCGGCAACCACCAGGGATCCGTCGCCCAGGCCAACTACAGCGCCGCCAAGGGCGGGATCATCTCCCTCGTCCGCAGCGCCGCCCTCGGCCTCCACAAGTACGGGGTCACCGCCAACGCCGTCGCCCCCGTCGCCCGCACCCGCATGTCGGCCAACGTGCCCATGGAGCTGAAGGAGATCGGCGAGCCCGAGGACGTCGCCGCCCTCGTCACCTACCTGCTCAGCGACCGGGCCAGGGGCGAGGGCATCACCGGGCAGGTCTACACGATCGCCGGCCCCAAGATCGCCGTCTGGGCCCAGCCCCGCGAACTGCGCGCCGCCTACGCCGACGGCGCCTGGACCCCGGAGAAGATCGCCGACTTCCTGCCCGGCTCGGTGGGCACCGACCCGATGCCCCTGCTCGCGCAGCTCGAAGCCATGGCCAAGGCGGCGGCCGCCAAGGACCGCCCCAACACATAGGGAGCGGCGTGGACTTCAGCTTCGGGGTCGCGGACGAGCAGCTGCGCGTCCGGGCCCGCGCATGGCTCACCGACCACCTCGTGGGCCCGTACGGCCGGGCCCGCGGCCTCGGCGGCCCGGGCAGCGAACACCAAGGGGCCGCCGTCCGCCGCGACTGGGAGCGCGAGCTGGGCCGCGGCGGCTGGATCGGCCAGGGCTGGGAGGTCCCCGACGGCGCCTACGGGCAGCGCCGGCTCTCCCTGACCGGCCAGGTGGTGTGGGCCGAGGAGTACGCGGCGCTGCGCGCGCCCGGCCGCGTCGGCCACATCGGGGAGAACCTCCTCGCGCCCACCCTCATCGCCTACGGGACCCCCGAACAGCAGGGCCGCCACCTGCCCGGCATCGCCCGCGGGGAGGAGCTGTGGTGCCAGGGCTACAGCGAGCCCGGCGCCGGATCCGACCTCGCCGGGATCCGTACGGCGGCCGTCCGCGACCCGGCCGACGGGCGCCACCGCGTCACCGGGCAGAAGATCTGGACCTCCCTCGCCCACGACGCCGACTGGTGCTTCGTCCTGGCCCGCACCGAAGCGGGCTCGCGCCGCCACCACGGCCTGTCCTTCCTCCTCGTACGGATGGACCAGCCCGGCCGGATCGAGGTCCGGCCGATCCGGCAGATGTCCGGCACGGCGGAGTTCAACGAGGTCTTCTTCGACGGCGCCGTCGCCGAGGAGAGCGTCGGCGGCGAGGGCAACGGCTGGACCGTCGCCATGGGCCTGCTCGCCCTCGAACGCGGGGTCTCCACCCTCGTCCAGCAGATCGGTTTCGCCGCCGAGCTGGAACGCGTCGTCCACGCCTACGCGGCCTGCGGCGCCCCGGACCCCGTCCTGCGCGAACGCCTCGTACGGCAGTGGGCCGAGCTGCGCACCATGCGGTGGAACGCCCTGCGCACCCTGGGGGCGGCCGGGGAGCCGGGCGGAGCCGATCCGGGCGCGGCCGATCCGGGCGCGCCCAGCGTGGCCAAGCTGCTGTGGGGCGGCTGGCACCGGCGGCTCGGGGAGCTGGCCGTCGCGGTCCGGGGCGCGGCGGCGACGGCCGGGCCGGGGCCCTGGGCGCAGGGGGTCCCGTACGAGGACGGGCTCGACGAGGAGCAGCGCCTGTTCCTGTTCACCCGGGCCGACACGATCTACGGCGGTTCGGACGAGATCCAGCGGAACATCATCGCCGAGCGCGTGCTCGGCCTGCCTAAGGAGCCCAGGTGAGAGGCGTCGTGTTCGACGGCAAGCAGGCCCAGGTGGTCGACGACCTGGAGGTCCGGGACCCCGGGCCGGGGGAGGTGCTGGTCGCGGTGTCGGCGGCGGGGCTGTGCCACAGCGACCTGTCGGTGATCGACGGGACGATCCCCTTCCCGCCGCCGGTGGTGCTCGGGCACGAGGGCGCCGGGGTGGTGGAGGCGGTCGGCGCGGGCGTCACGCACGTGGGGCCGGGCGACCACGTGTCCCTGTCCACGCTCGCCAACTGCGGGGCGTGCGCGGACTGCGACCGGGGCCGGCCGACGATGTGCCGCAAGGCGATCGGCATGCCCGGGCAGCCCTTCTCGCGGGGCGGCAAGCCACTGTTCCAGTTCGCCTCGAACTCGGCGTTCGCGGAGCGCACGCTCGTCAGGGCCGTCCAGGCCGTGAAGATCCCCGAGGACATCCCGACGGCCTCGGCCGCGCTGATCGGCTGCGGGGTGCTGACGGGCGTCGGCGCCGTCCTGAACCGGGCGAAGGTGGGCCAGGGGGAGTCGGTGGTGGTCATCGGCACCGGCGGGATCGGCCTGAACGTCCTGCAAGGGGCTCGGATCGCGGGGGCCGGGACCATCGTGGCGGTCGACGCGAACCCGGCGAAGGAGGCGGTGGCCCGGCGCTTCGGGGCCACGCACTTCATCGACGCCTCGGCCGTGCCGGACGCCCCGGCGGCCGTCCGCGAGGTCCTGCCGACGGGCGCGGACCACGCCTTCGAGTGCGTGGGCAGCGTCGGGCTGATCCGGCAGGCGATCGACCTGCTGGACCGGCACGGGCAGGCGGTGCTGCTGGGCGTGCCGGGCTTCAAGGAGGAGGCGTCGTTCCTCGTCTCGTCCATGTACCTGGACAAGACGATCATGGGCTGCCGGTACGGGTCCTCGCGTCCGCAGCGCGACATCGCCCTGTACGCCGAGCTCTACCGGCAGGGCCGGCTGCTGCTGGACGAACTGGTCACGGAGGTCTACCCGGTCGAGGACTTCGCGAAGGCCGTGGACGACGCCCGGCACGGCCGGGTGGCGCGCGGGGTGCTCACCTTCTGATCCGGGTGCGCGTGCGCGGCCCCGCCCTCCCCGGGCGGGGCCGCGCTGCGCTGCTTTTCGCTGCCTCGCGCGTACGAGGCCGCGAGGCTGCGAGGCCACGCGGCTACGAGGCCCTATTCGCCCTCGGCCAGGCGGCCGAAGCGGCCCTTGTGGAAGAGGAGCGGGCCGCCCTCGCCGGCCGCGCCCATGGCCTCGACCCGGCCGACGACGATCAGGTGGTCCCCGCCGGTGTGGACGGCGTGGATCCGGCAGTCGATCCAGGCGGGCACGTCCGCGAGCTGCGGCGATCCGGTGGCCGGGGCGGGCCGGTGGGCGACGCCCGCGAACTTGTCGGCGCCGCTGACGGCGAAGGCCCGGCACAGCGCGCCCTGTTCGGCACCGAGGACGTTGACGCAGAACACTCCGGCGCGGGCGATCCGCGGCCAGGTGGTGGACGTACGGGCGACCATGAAGGTGACCAGGGGCGGGTCGAGGGAGAGCGAGGCGAAGGACTGGCAGGCGAAGCCGGCCGGTTCCTCGCCGGGCCCGGCGGGCGGGGCGGTGACGATCGTGACCCCGCTGGCGAAGTTGCCGAGGACGGCCCGGAACTCGGCGGGGCTGACGGGCGCCCGCTCGTCCTCCCCGACGGCCCGCAGGTCGGGGCGGGGCAGGGCGTCGACGCGATCGGGCTCCGGCCCCGCGGAGGTGGGGGAGCCGACCGACCTGAGGTATCGGACGACGGTGGCCGCCATCCCTGCGTGTCCCATCACACGACGATTGAACCTGACGGAGTGTCAGATGTGAAGGGGTGCGCAGGTGCGCAGCCCCGGGCGCCTCCGCCCCCCCCGTTCCCCCGTACGGGTGGAACGGGTCCTCCCGCACGGCCCGTACGGGCCCGCGTGCGCGGCGGCTCGGCATCGTGTCGGGCGGTACCCGCAGACATCCCAGGAGGCATCATGCTCGGCACCGACTTCCGCACCGGATCGCCCAACTGGCTCGACCTCGGCAGCCCCGACACCGAGGCCGCCGCCGCCTTCTACGGCCGCGTCTTCGGCTGGGAGTTCACCTCCGCCGGACCCGAGGGCGGCGGCTACGGCTTCTTCCAGACGGACGGCAAGACCGTCGCCGCGCTGGGCCCGCTCACCGAGGAGGGCGCGAGGTCCGCCTGGATGGTCCACTTCCAGAGCCCCGACGTGCGGGCCACCGCCCAGGGCGTCCGCGACGGCGGTGGAACGGTGCGGATGGAGCCCATGGACGTCATGGGAGAGGGCTGGCTGGCCCAGTTCACCGACCCGCAGGGCGCCGAGTTCGCCTGCTGGCAGCCCGGCAGGAACGGCGGCCTCGGGGTGGCCTCCGCCGAGAACTCCCTGGTCTGGGTGGAGCTGCACGTGCCGGACCCGCTCGCGGACATCGCCTTCTACGCCTCCCTCTTCGGGTGGCGGCACTCCGAGATGCAGGCGCCCGGCATGCTGTACCGGGTCCTCAGCATCGCGGACGGCGACCAGGAGCAGGGCTCCTTCGGCGGGGTCGCGCCCCAGGGCGAGGGGGCGGGCGCCGGATCCGACGAGACGCCCCGGTGGGTCCCGTACTTCCACGTGAGCGACGTGGACGCCACCGTGAGCAGGATCGAGGACGGCGGCGGCGAGGTCCTCATGCCCGCGGCGGACGTCCCCGAGGTCGGCCGGATCGCCTGGGTCACGGACCCGGCCGGCGCGGTCTTCGCCCTGCTGAAGCCGGACCCGCGGATGTGACGAGGCGGACGGCCCGGATCTCAGCGCCCCCGGAACTTCGGCGTCCGGCGCTCCACGAAGCCGGCCACGCCCTCGTGCGCGTCGGCGGTGCTCATGTTCAGCTCCTGGGCGGCGGCCTCGGCGGCCAGGGCGGTCGCCCGGTCCCCGTCCAGGGAGGCGTTGACCAGCTGCTTGGTGAGCGCCAGGGCGCGGGTCGGGCCCTGCGCGAGGCGCTCCGCCCAGGAGCGGGCGGCCGCCTCCAGCTCCTCGTCGGGGACCACCTTGTTGACGAGCCCGAGGCGGGCCGCCTCGTCCGCCGCCACGGCGTCCCCGAAGAACATCAGCTCCTTGGCCTTCTGCGGCCCCAGGAGGCGGGGCAGCAGGTACGCGCCGCCGCCGTCGGGGACCAGGCCCCGGCGGACGAACACCTCGATGAACCGGGCCCCTTCGGCGGCGATGACGAGGTCGCAGGCGAGGGCGAGGTGGGCGCCGATGCCGGCGGCGGTGCCGTTGACGGCGGCGATGACGGGCTTCTCGCAGTCCAGGACGGCGGTGATCAGCCGCTGCGCCCCGAGCCGGATCATCCGGGCCACGTCCCCCGCGACGCGCTCGGTGGCGGGGGCCGCCGGGGCGCCGCGCAGGTCGGCGCCCGCGCAGAACCCCTTGCCGGTGGCGGTGAGGACCACCGCCCGTACGTCCGGATCGGCACTGGCCCCGGCGAGCAGGGCGATGATCCGCTCGCGCTGGTCCCGGTTGACGGCGTTCATGGCCTCGGGGCGGTTGAGGGTGATCCACGAGACCCCGCTGTCGATGCGGTGGAGGATCTCGTCGCCGTCGGCGGCGTCGCTGGCCATGGGGTGAACTCCCTTTCGGATCCGCGGTGGGTGCCGCGCGGTGGTGGGGACTGCCGGGCGGTGTGCCGGGTCAGCGGCAGATGGCCAGGGCGTCCAGGGCCACCGCGCCCTGGCCGCGGGGGAGGACCATCAGCGGGTTGATGTCCAGTTCGGACAGGACGTCGCCCAGTTCCAGCGCCATCCGCTGGACCCGGAGGATGACCTCCACCAGCGCGTCGACGTCGGCGGGCGGGGCGCCCCGGACGCCCTCCAGGAGGGGGTGGCCGCGCAGCTCGGTCAGCATGTGGCGGGCCTGGTCCTCCCCGAAGGGCGGGACGCGGACCGCCGCGTCGCGCAGGACCTCGACCAGGACGCCGCCGAGACCGACGGTGACGGTGGGGCCGAAGAGGTCGTCCTGGGTGACGCCGACGACCATTTCGACGCCCCGTTCGACCATCTGGCAGACCAGGACCCCGTCCAGCGGGACGTTCTCGTAGCGGGCTATGTCGGTGAGCTCGCGGTAGGCGTCGCGGATCTGGCTCGCCGAGGTGAGCCCGATCTTGACCAGGCCGAGCTCGGTCTTGTGGCCGAGCTGGGGGCCCGAGGCCTTCATGACGACCGGGTAGCCGACCAGGCCCGCCGCGCGGACGGCGGCCGCCGCGCTGGTGACGAGCTGTTCGCGGGGCACCCGTATCCCATAGGCGCGCAGCAGCTGTTTCGCGGCGTGCTCGCTGAGCTGCTGGCCGGGCCGCATCAGGGCGTGGGCCTTGCGGAAGGAGGGGGAGGGGGTGCGGGGGGCCTCGTCGAAGGGGGAGCGGTAGGCGGCGGTGAAGCGGTGGTGGCCGAGGTAGGCGCGGACGGCGGTGATGCAGTTGCCGAAGGTGCGGAACGTGGCCACGCGGGAGGAGCCGAGGAGGGTGGTGCGGTAGGCGTCCTCGGTGCCGACGGGGGAGCCCCAGATCACGCAGATCAGCTTGTCCGTCTGCTCGGCCGCCTCGACCAGGTCCTGGGCGAGCCTGTCGCTCATCGGCGGGAAGGGGCCGGTGATGGGGCAGATCAGGACGCCGACGGAGGGGTCGGCGAGGAGCGCGTCGATGATCTTGCGGCCGCGCCAGTCGCCGACGGGGTGGCCGCCGTTGTCGACGGGGTTGGAGACGCCCAGGTAATCGGGGATCCACTGGTGGAGCTCGCGCTGCTTGTCCTCGGAGAGGGTGGGCAGGGTCAGGCCCGCCTCGGTGGCCAGGTCGGAGAAGTGGGCGCCGGTGCCGCCGGAGATGGAGTAGACGACGACCCCCTCGGCCCGCGGGGGCCGGGCGCGGGCCAGCAGGGCGGCGGTGTCCTGCAGCTCGTCGAGCCCGTCGACGCGGATCACCCCGAACTGGCGCATGGCGGCGTCCACCACGGTGTCGGCGCCGGTGAGCTTGCCGGTGTGGGAGGCGGCCATGCGGGCGCCGGTCTCGGTGCGGCCCACCTTGACGGCGACGACGGGGACGCCGTTGCGGGCGGCGCGGTCGGCGGCGAGGAGGAACTGGCGGCCGTCCTTGAGCCCCTCGACGTAGCAGGCGATGGCTCCGACCTCGGGCTGCTCGGCGAAGTAGGAGATGAAGTCGGAGGTCTCCAGATCGGCCTCGTTGCCCGTCGGCGCCCAGTGCGACAGCCGGATGCCCAGCTCCTGGAGGGTGTAGACGGGCCGGCCCTGGTGGCCGGACTGGGTGATGAGGGCGATGGCCGGGCCGTCGAGGTCCGCGCGGAACTCCTCGAAGGCGTTGAGGTTGGTGTTGGGGCCCAGCAGCCGCAGTCCCGAGCGCTTGACGGCGGAGGCGAGGCGGGCCTGTGCGGCGGCGCCGGCTTCTCCGGTCTCGGCGAAGCCGGAGGCGAAGGCCACCGCGAATTTCACCTTCGTGTCGGCCAGTTGCTCGATGACGGGGAGCGGGTCGGAGACCAGCAGGACGGCGAGGTCGACCTGTTCGGGCAGGTCGGCGACCGAGGCGTGGCAAGGCAGCCCGAATACGGTGGCGCGGGTGGGGTGCACCGGGTGGATGCGGGCGCCGACGCGCCCGGCCCAGGCGATGAGCTGCCGCGTGATGCCCGTGTTCGGTCTGCCGTCGGCGTCCGAGGCGCCGACGACGGCCACGGACTCGGGCCGGAAGAACCGGTCCAGGTCGGGCACATCGGAGTGCAGGGGCCGTCCGCTGACGTCCAGCTCGGCCGCGTCCCCGCCGGCCGGGGCCGCCGTGGAGTGGACGGCCGTCCTGGGGGTCTCCCCGCAGGCCTCGACACGTGCGCGGAAGTCGGTGGTGAGGGTGCCGTGAGTAGATCCAAGCATCGTTCCGCCCGCTCCTGCTCGATGAACCTCGATGAAATCCATAGCTGACGCGTAGTCAGATTACTGAACTGACGCGCCGTCAGGAACAGGGATGCGCAGGAAAGGTGGTGGAGGTGATGTGTGTGCCAGAACGGTGGCAGAACCGCCCGGGGAGGGGCCAGACCCGTTTCGGCCTACGCGGGCGACCCCGCGCGCCGGCTCCGGCGGCCCTGGCGGCCCTGGCTCCTCTGGCTGTCCTGGCGGCTCTGACGGTCATGGGGGCTCTGGGGGCTCTGGCGGTCCCTCCGCTCCCGGCGCTCCCGCCGGTCCCGCCGGGCCAGCGCCCGGGCGATCCGCTCCGCGTCCCGGGCCAGCTCGCGCAGCATCCCGCTGATCGGGTTCGTGTACCCGGTGAAGTACAGCCCGGGCGCCCCTGCGGGGGTCCGCGGCCCGTGGACGAGGGGCCGCCCGCGCCCGTCCAGCACCCCGAGGTGCCCCACCAGTCCCTCCAGCCCCCGCCGGTACCCCGTCGCCGCGATCACCGCGTCCGGGCCGATCCGCGTACCGTCCGCCAGCACCACCGCGTCCCCGTCGAAGGAGGCGACCGCCGCCACCGGCTCCACCCGGCCCCGGCGCACCGCGTCGATCAGCCCCACGTCCTGCACCGGCACCGCCCCCTGCCGTACCCGCGTGTACAGACCGGCCGTCGGCCGCGGCAGCCCGTACGCCGACAGGTCCGGTACGGAGACCCGCGCGACCAGCGCCCCCAGCCGGTCCACCACCCGCACCGGCAGCCGGCGCACCAGGATCCCCGTCCGCTGCGCCGGCCACCCGGCCGTCGAGCGGCGCACGAGGTGCGGCGGGGTGCGCACGGCGAGCCGCACCCGGGTCGCCCCGCCCTCGACGAGGTCCACGGCTATCTCGGCCCCGGTGTTGCCCACGCCGACGACCAGCACGTCCTGCCCGGCGTACGGGCCCGGCTCGCGGTACGCGCAGGCGTGCAGCAGTCGCCCGGTGTACCCGCCGAGGCCCGGCCAGTCGGGCAGCGCCGGGGTGTGGTTGAAGCCGGTGGCCACGACCACCGCCCCCGCCGCCAGCACCCGCCCGCCCGAGGCGTGCAGGGTCCAGCCCGCCCCGTCGGCGGCGGGCTCGATCCGGGTCACCTCGACGCCCGTGACCAGCTCCAGCTCGTGGAACTCGGCGTACTTCTCCAGGTAGCGCACCACGTCCGCGCGGGCCACCCAGCGCCCGAACCGGCGCGGGATCGCCAGCCCGGGCAGGGCCGACAGGCGCCGCGTGGTGTGCAGCCGCAGCCGCTCGTAGTGGCCCCGCCAGGACGCGCCGACGGAGTCGGCCCGCTCGACGACCACGGCGCGCACCCCGCGGGCGCGCAGCGCGGCGGCGACGGCGAGGCCGCCGGGACCCGCGCCGATCACGTACACGGGGCGGGGCTGGGTACTGGTCAGGTCGGGCTCGGACATGAGGAGTGAGCGTATCGACACACAGCGTTGATGGGTCTCGGACGAGCAGGGAATCGATTGCGGATCGATCACGGCGGCCGCCCGGCGGGCCGCGGGGGCCTTGCGGGATCGGCCCCGATCGGCTGAACTGACGTACCGTCAGATCGATGGGTCGAGTGGGTGAGTGAGTGGGTGGGTGAGGGATGCAGACCATCTGGCTCAGCGGCGCCGAATGGCTCGCCGTGCTGCGCGTGGGACTCGGCCTGTGGTGGCTGGAGAGCTGGCGCCACAAGGACAAGAAGGGCTGGTTCGAGCGCGGCACCGGCATCGCCTGGGCCGCCGACGTCGCGGGCAAGCACCGCTGGCCCTTCGTCCGGAGCGGCTTCGCGAAGGTCGTCCAGCCCCGCCCCCGGCTGATGGCGTACGTCGTCGTCTACGCCGAACTCGCCCTGGGCCTCGGCCTGGTGCTTGGCTTCCTCACCCCGGTGGCCCTGGCCGGCGGACTCCTGCTGAACCTGCTGTACCTGGTGCTGATGATCCACGACTGGGCCGAGCAGGGACAGAACGCCATGATGGCGCTGATCTCGCTCGTCGCCCTCTTCGCCATGGCCTGGCAGACCTGGTCCCTCGACGCGTCGATCGGAATCTTCCTGTGAGCACCGACGCCGCCCCCGCCCCCCGCCACGACCTCCCCGAGGCCGACGACTTCACCCGCCCCTACTGGGACGCCGCCGCCCGGGGCCGCCTCCTGCTGCGCCGCTGCGCCGACTGCGGGCGCGCCCACCACTACCCCCGCGAGTTCTGCCCGTCCTGCTGGGCCGGCGAGGACCGGGTGTCCTGGGAGGCGGCGAGCGGCCGCGCGACCCTCTACACCTGGTCGGTGATCCACCGCAACGACCTCCCGCCGTTCGGCGGCCGCGTCCCGTACGCCGCCGCCGTCGTCGACCTCGCGGAGGGCCCGCGGATGATGACGGAGGTCGTCGACTGCCCGTACGCGGACCTCCGCATCGGCATGGACCTGGACGTCACCTTCCGCGAGGCGGCGGAAGGCGTCCACGTGCCCGTTTTCCGCAAGGCCGGCCCGCGGGCCTGACCCCGGGCCGCGGCCCTGACCCCGGCCCGCAGCCCCTACGGCCAGAGGAGCTCGCGCGTCCACGCCCCATCGGCGGTGCGGCGGTAGCGCAGGCGGATGTGGCGGCGGGCGGCGTCGCCCTGGAAGAACTCCACCTCGGTGGGTTCGAGGACGTACCGGGTCCAGGTCGGCGCGGGGGCGTCCGGTTCTGCCCCGGCCCGCTCCCACGCCGCCTCCGAGGCCCGCACCAGCTCCTCGGCGGAGCCCAGCACCTCGCTCTGCCGCCCCGTCAGCGCGGCCGCCAGCGCCCCGCGCGAACGCACCGCCAGGTCCGCCCGGCTCTCCTCCGCCCCGCACGCGCCGACCCGGCCCCGGACCCTGACCTGCCGGCCGACGGCGGGCCAGTAGAAGCACAGGGCGGCTCCCGGGTGCGCGGCGAGCTGGCGGCCCTTGGCGCTGGTGGCGTGCGAGGCGAAGTGCCAGCCCCGCTCGTCGGCGTCGTGCAGCAGCAGGACGCGTACGTCGGGCAGCCCGTCGGCGTCCACCGTGGCCAGGCTCATCGCGTGCGGCTCGGGCTGCCCCGCCCGCGCGGCGAGCACGAACCAGTCCCGGAACAGCGGCAGCGGCCCGTCCGGAGCGCTCGCGGGATCGAAGCCGGGAAGCTGGGTGTCCCACACCCGCAGGGAGTGCAGGGTGGTGTGGAAGTCGCTGGTCATGCGCCCAGGCTAGGGGGGCGGGGGGTGGGGCGGGGTCTTTGCTGGGCGGGATCAGGGAGGGTTTGGGGGTTTCCCGGCAGTCTTCGTCCTTCCGTGTCGTGCCGGTCCCTCAAGGGCGCTCCTTCGTCGCGTCGCTTCGCGATGGCCTTCGGCCACCCTTGACCGACCGTCCCGCCACGGAAAAACGAAGACTGCCGGGAAACCCCCAAAAGAACGTTCACGGGGCAGTGAGCCTGTCCGATCGTCATCAGGGAGCCGAGACCCCCACCGCCGAGGACACCCAGGTGGGCCCGATGCCCGGCCCTCCCAGACCAGATTCAGGGCCGGGGGCGGCCAGACCACACCAGACAGCGACCAGGACAACCGGGCGGGACATCTGGCGCATCGGATCGCTACGCGCTTCTCTCGGCATAGCGTCCGCCGGCCGTCTGTGGCCGGACATAAGCCGCTTAGTGCTCCAGCTGTAGATCGTGATCTTCATGTTTGAGTGGCTTGTCGCCGGTAGTGACTGGCTCGGGATCTGGCCTGGTGGCGACGTCGCCAGGTGGACCAGCCGAGCCGGTGGGTGGCAACGTGGGCGGGTTGGACGACGAAGGTCATGAACAGGCGTTGGATCTCGTTGCAGGTGAGCGGTACGAGGCCCGCCGGTGCGGGGTGGCGCCCCTGTTCGTCTGCGCGGACGGCGGCGAGGAAGGCGTGCGCGAGCATGGCCAGGGTGACCAGGACGGGTAGCGACGAACCTGGTGTTCGTCGAGAGCGGCCAGGCCCTTTCCGGCCTGGAAGAACTCCTCGACTCGCCATCTTGATCCGGCGACTCGTGCCAGCGTGGTCACAGGTACTGCCGTGGGCGAGTAACACCGGTAGTGGGCGAGTTCTCCGGTGCTGCGGTTGCGGCGGATCAGGAGTTGACGACTGCCGGATCGGAGGTCGGCGAGGTCGATGACGGCCCAGTCGTAGAAGCGGTGGCCTTTCGCCCCGGCCCCGGCTGAGAGCTTCCGCCAGGCCCGCCTGGTTATCTTCTTGGCCAGGGTGTCCGCGCGGAACTTGCCTGCGCCGGTGGTGACTTCGTGCGAACGGGCCACGGCGAGGACGTAGCCGGTGCCGCGTTTCTCCAGCGCGATGCGGAGATTCGGGTTGCCGCCGTAGACCTCGTCGCCCGCGACCCAGGCGGCCTGGTGGCCGGCGTCCAGGAACCGGGCCACCATTCGTGCGGCCAGTTCCGGTTTGGTGGCGAACGACACCTCTTCGCCGAGTCCGGCGGCGCGGCAGCGGTCGGGGTCGGCTATCCAGGAGCGCGGAACGTACAGTTCCCGGTCCACCGCGGCGTGCCCTCGCTGACCTGCGTAGACCAGGTAGACGGCGACCTGGGCGTTCTCGATCCGCCCGGCGGTGCCTGTGTACTGGCGCTGGACGCCGACGGTGTGCGTGCCCTTCTTCACATCGCCGGTCTCGTCGACCACCAGCACCGCCTGATCGTCGTGCGCGGTAGGTCTGACAACAGTCCAAGTACCAACCGTGCTGCACGGCGTCGGGGTTCGACGCGAGTAAACCGGCCCGCTATCCGTTTCATCAGGCTTTCGAACGTTTCCCACCAGCGAGTTCCCTCGGGCGGGAGGTCACCGACGGGTGCTCCCGCCCAAGGGAGGAGGCTCACAGTCCGGAGCCTCCGGTCGCGTCGATCACCTTGCCGGTGACCCAGCGTGCGTCGTCCGAGGCGAGGAAGGCCACGATGTCGGCCACGTCTTCCGGTCGGCCGACCCGGCCCAGTGCGGCCAGGGATGCCGCGTGGGCTTCGGCCTCCGGGTTGCCGCGCAGCCAGCCCGCATTGACGTCCGTGTCGATGATCCCGGGGGCGACCGAGTTGGCTGTGATGCCCCGGGCACCGAGTTCCTTGGCGAGGTTGAGGGTGAAGTTGTCCAGGGCACTCTTGGTGGCGCCGTAGGCGATGGCCTCCGGCATGGCGAGGTGGGCCGCACCGCTGGAGATGTTGATGATCCGGCCGGCGTCGCGTAGTCGCTTCAGACCCTCTTGCACGATGAAGAACGGTGCTCGCACATTCACCGCGAAGACCTCGTCGAAGCCGTCCTCGGTCAGCGACGCCAGGTCCGCGCTTCGTCCTATCCCGGCGTTGTTGACGATGATGTCGACGACTGGTTCGGGTGCGTGGTGGGGGATCTGGTCGTCGAAGGCCGACCACAAGGCGGCGGCGTCGCCGTGGCTGCCCAGCTCCGCGTGAAGGGCGAAGGACCGGCCGCCGCCCTTTCGGATGCGCGCCACGACGTCGTGCGCCGCGCTCTCGTCGCGGGCGTAGGTCAGTGCGACAACGGCGCCGTCCCGGGCGAGGCGCTCCGCGACGGCTCGCCCGATGCCCCTGCTGCCTCCGGTGACCAGCGCGATTCTTCCTTCAAGTCCGTTCATACCCACGGTGGTTGGCCGCCTTTCATTTGTTGAGTGATCGACCAAGAAAGAAGCTAGCACGATTTCTTGGTCGAACACTCTAAAATGTGTCGTATGGCTGAGACACCCAAGCGTGGCCGCCCACGCACCTTCGACCGCGCGGCGGCACTGACCGCGGCCACACGTCTGTTCTGGGAGCGAGGCTATGAAGGCGTTTCCATCGGCGAGCTGACCGATGCGATGGGCATCCGCTCAGGGAGCCTGTACGCCGCCTTCGGGGACAAGAAGTCCCTGTTCGAGGAAGTGGTCAACGCCTACGGCCAGTCACCTGTCGGCAGCTTCGCGGGCGCGGCGCTCCGCGAGGAGCCCACCGCGTACGGGGCGTTCGCGCGCATCCTGCGGGAGGCCGCGGTCATCTACCCGGACCCCACACACCCCGCCGGATGTCTGGCCATCAGCGCCGCAACCAACGTCACTCCGCAGGATGCGGAGGTGCGGGAATTCCTCCGCAATCTGCGCAACGAGAACGTGGACGGGTTCGAGACACGGCTGCGAGAGGCGCAGCGGGCGGGGGAACTGCCCGCCGAGACCAGTCCTCGGGCCTTGGCCGACTACTTCGCCACAGTCCTCCAGGGGCTCTCGCAGCGAGCCCAGGATGGTGCCACTGCCCCCCAGCTGGTCGCAGCAGCCGAACTGGCACTGTCTGCCTGGCCGACGGCGCAACACTGATCACTTCACTCACTCCGACCGCCAAGATCACGATCTACAGCTGGAGTATTAGAGGTCATCTCGTGGGGTGAGTATGCGGTAGCAGATGAGGGTGCGGGCCCGGTCAGAACACGTCGGTGGTCCACAGTTGGTGCATATCCCATGCGATGTCCAGGGATTCCTTCGCTCCCTGATGCCACGCACGTTGCGTGGTGTCATCCGGCACGGTGTGAAGGGCCGCGAGCACATCGGCCGGCATCCATGCTCCGCCGCAGTGGCCCAGCCAGGCCCCAGGCGTCTCGGCGGGTTCCGGGATTCGCGGTATGGCGTAGCCCTCGCTCCGGAGAATCTCCAGAGCGGTATCCCGTTGATTTCTCATCAGATGCTGCGGGGAGAAGATCCCGTAGGCATCCAGACTGATTCTGTTCCCGTTCAGGTAGGCCTCCCATGCCGCCTCCGCCGTGGGCTGGTCGCGCCAATCGACCACGGGGATCTCCATGGAGGGCCGCGCCGCCCACGGGCCGCCGGTACTCGCGCGCACCTCCTGCGGTGCGGATCCCACCACGGCGAATGCGAGCTCGTGGCACGGGACCGGGAGCTCGATGCTCCGTCCCGTCCCGCTGTCCCAGCTGGTCGTCATTCCCGCCGCGATTCGGACGATGTACTCGCCATCGTCAAGCCCCTCATGCGCGTCGAACAGAGCGCCCTCGCGCATCTCGCCCGGCACGCCGTCCCGGTTGAAGAGCCTCCGGATCGGAGGGCCCCCCGTCGCAGAAACGATCTCGAAGTCGTAGTTGCCCGGGCTGCCCAGGTCGCGGCCGAGTGCGTAGGACGAAACCCGACAGGCAATGCCGTCTTTCACCGCGTACGTCTTCCGGGCCAGACCGCAGGTGATGAACTTGCGACCCTCAGACGGAGGAACTCTCACCTCCAAGCGCGTTTGCATCAGGTGCAGGCCGTCCTGGGACACCGTCTCCACCCAGTCGGTGTGGATCCTCCCATCGGTCATGCCGATCGGTGCGACGGTGGCTTTGCCGCTGCTCACGGCACATCCACGGGCTCATAGAGCACGTCGGTTCTGAGTATTGTTTTCGTACCCTCAAGAAGCGGGGCCGAGTCGTGAAGCGTCCGATGCCAGAAGAGGAGCGCATCGCCCGGTTCGGGGCGGTGGGCACTCAATATCTCCTCAGGCTTCGCGAGCCGCGGCCGGTCGGAGAAGTCACGTTGTGCAAAGGGAAGATCGTTCTGCTCATCGGCGATGAACCGCGTTTCTCCACCCACGGCCTCATACGACAGGTAGACGACGACCGTCAGGAGAGTGCGCCTGCCGTCGGGGGCGAAATAGGGAGAATCGTAATGCGGGACGATGAATCCGCCGGGTTCGTACGTGACGAAGCGCATGCGAGGATTGACGGCCGCCGGCCTCCAGGGCCTTCCATCCGAATCCGTCGGATCGTCCGATCCCACTTCAAGCGATAGAAGCGTCCGCAGTCTTCGGTAAAATTCTGCCGCCAGGGATGTGGATTCGGCCGTGGCGCGGAAATGAGCGACCGGATCCCCCTCTGCGTAGTTGGCCGCAACGCCGTCTCGGCCCACCGGGGCAAAGCGCTGGGCGGCCAGTTCGGTCGCAAATACCTCCACTTCGGCCGGAGTGAGAAAATGGCGAATCGCCTTGGCGTTGGCCTTTGGGATCTCCAATTCGATCGGGTTCCATGAGTCATCGGCAGATATTCGGCTCAGCGCTTCTTCGGAGAGCTCAAATGGATTAACCGGCATTTCGAACATGATCACTTCTCCGTGCTGAGGCCGTCGTCGATCCCCACGTGGCCGCGGGCCACGTACTCATGCGCAGGAGACGGGGGCCGCTGGGCGGTTATCGTCACGATGACGATATTAGGGCGGGGTGAGCCCGCAAAGCAAGCGGGACGTACCCAACGCGGCGGCGAGGGCCGGGAGACGGGCCACGCGGCGCTGGGCTTCTCCGTACCGCAGCGGCTGACGCCATCGAGGGCACCGGTAGGGGCGTCTACGGCCGTGTTGGATGTCCGGCGCGGGCGAGGGGGGTGGTATAGCAGCAACTGCCGCGGCGCGGTAGATCCGAGGCCCGGCAAAAGAACGGCGGAGCATTTCTGCCGGTGGAATTGCCTGGGACCGTACTCGTCCACCGTGGTCGACTGAACCTGCCGCAGGGGCGCTGCCCCCGCACCGGCGGGCAACCCCACCGCCGACGCGCAGCGCTCCCGTCTGGACCCTCTCGGTGTCCAGGAACGAAAAGCGGGAATGTCGAGCAGAACGAAAGGCAAGAACCAGCATGAAGCAGAAGAGCATTTTCCTTGCCGGTGCCCTGGCCGTCGCCGGTGGCGTCGTCATCGCGGCCGCAGGCCAGGCGTCCGCGACTGACAGCGGACAGCCCGCGCCCGCCCCGCAGGCGACCGTGGCCTCCGGCTCCCAGCTGTCCGACGGCGGCCTCGTCGAGCCGCTCGGCGAGTGGGGCGTGGGCCGGCGGACGCCGCGCGCCTGACACGGCCCCGTACGCCGTCTGCTGCGCGCGGTCGCCCCCCTTTCGACCCGCGCGCAGCAGGCCGCAGGACCCAACCCCCGCCGCCCGCATGAAAAGTCACTCTTGTCGCTCTCTCTTCAGCCGTGCCATGCCGCGTTCGACGGGAGCTCTGGCCTGGGCCAGTGCGCGGTTGACGGTGCGCTGTGTGGGGTGAGTTCGCCGCCGGGTGGTGACCCAGGGGCCGGCGCCCTGGTAGGCGCGGTCGGCCAGTACGGGTACGCCCTGCCGCTCGCAGATCCGGAGGATCCGGTGGGTGCGGGCCGCGGTCAGGTCATGCGTGCGACCCGGCAGCGCGAGCGAGGGGGAGCCTCGTGCGTTGCGGTCCCTCACCTCAAGCAGCCCCGTCACCCGTTCAGTGGCCAAGCGGAAAGGCTCAGTGACAGGCGGAAAGCGATCGAGGTGGAAAAGGATCTGTGAATCTTCGCGTGCCGAGGCAACCTTTCGGCCTCCTGCGCCCACTCAGTGTGGTCCGGCCTGGTGGTCCGGTCAGATGGAACGGCTGAAAGAGAGCACAGACATGTCTCCTCGCCCACCCGCCTCATCGGCAGCGCCCCCCGCCGGCGGCCACGCCCGCGGTAGTCGCCGGTCGTCCCGCTCAGTTGTCACGGGGAGACGAAAGGCGATGCATCGTAGCCGCCGGTTGTTCGCGCGTCGGGGTTTCTGGGCGGCCATCGTCATGGCTGTTGTGGCCGGTTCCGTTGCCGTGATCAACACGGCCTCGGCGGGAACCGTGGATCCCAAGGCTTGGTACGTGCTGGTCAACCGCAACAGCGGCAAGGTGCTGGATGACCGCGCCTTCGCCAAGAACGACGGCGCGGCGGTGGTGCAGTGGGGCCTTCACGGCGGGGCCAACCAGCAGTGGCGGTTCATCGACACGGGTGACGGTTACTACCGGCTGCAGAACCGGAACTCCGGCAAGGTGCTGGACATCCACAACTGGTCGAAGACCGCCGGCTCCGACATCGTGCAGTGGAGCGACCGGAACACCACCAACCAGCAGTTCAAGGTGGCGGACTCGTCGGACGGCTACGTGCGGTTGATCAGTCGCTTCAGTGGCATGGCCGTCGAGGTCGACAAGGCCTCCAAGGCTGACGGGGGCAGCGTCGTCCAGTACCGCGACTGGGGCGGCGCCAATCAGCAGTGGCAACTCGTCCCGGCCGGGAGCGCCCGCAGCGCCGCCACGCCCACCGCGACGGGCGGCAGTGCTTCGCCGTCGTCTTCCGCGGCCGGTGGCGGCAGCTCGACGCCACGTTTCATGGGCGGCAACAAGGTGCTCGTCGGCGGCTCGATGTCCGACGAGTCGGCGAACGCCGCGCCCTTCGACGTGCGATACGCCTATGTGCACAGCCAGCCCGCGCCCTCGTCGGACTACTATTCGGCGGCGAAATGCAAGGATGAATGGAAGAGCTGGTGGGGCTGCTGGCAAGGCAGCACCACGCCGCCCGGCAATTACGTGACCTGGCGGAACGGCCAAGTGGCCAAGTCGACCTACCAGGGCAGCCCGCGCCCGCAGAAGTTCTTCTGGACCTGGTACTCGCTGCGTGACCTCGGGGATCTGGCAGGCCATGGCGACGGGCCGGGCGAGGTCGAGGCCATCAACAGGGCCGACCTGCTCACCCGGTACATGAACGACTACCGATTCTTCCTCCAGAAGATCGGCAACTCGGACAACATGCTCGACCTTGAGCCTGATTTCTGGGGCTACGTCCGGTCGCTCGGCGATCCGCACAAGGTTCCCGCGAAGATCTCGGCCGCCAATCCGACGGACTGCGGATCGCAGGAGAACAGCGCCGCCGGGCTCTCCCGCTGCCTGATCGCGATGGCGCACAAGTATGCGCCGAACACCACCGTGGGGTTCCACCTTTCCTGCTGGGACTGGCAGAGCAACATGCAGGGATGCGTCAAGGACTACGCGAACCTGGGTGCGAAGGACGCCGACTTCCTGGTAGCCGATGTGTCGGACCGTGATGCGGGCTGGTACGCGAAGCCGGAGCACGGCGGCTACGACAACTTCTGGACCGACCAGAAGGCCACTGCCCATCTGGAGTTCTACAAGACGATGGCCGAGTCGGTGGGCAAGCCGGTGGTCCTGTGGCAGATCCCTGTCGGCAACATGGCGCAGAACAACACCCTCAACCATTACAAGGACGACAAAGTGGACTGGTTCTTCGCGCATATGGACCAGGTGGCGAAAGCGCACATCGCCGGTCTGCTGTTCGGTGCTGGGCACGGGGAACAGACATCGGTCGAGACCGACGGCGGCAACCTGATCAATAGGACTATCACCTACCGGAACTCGGGTGGCGCAGTGCTCAAGTAGGCGGCGATGCGCAGCCGATCGCCCCTCCCTCGGGGCGGCTGGACCTGCGGGACGTGATCCGTCGTGGCGGCGGCAGCGAGGCTGACCCGTGGGGCCTTAGCCCCTGGTCAGCCTCGCTGCCGCTGAGCCTTTCCGCTTGGCCACTGAACGGGTGACGGGGCTGCTTGAGGTGAGGGACCGCAACGCACGAGGCTCCCCCTCGCTCGCGCTGCCGGGTCGCACGCATGACCTGACCGCGGCCCGCACCCACCGGATCCTCCGGATCTGCGAGCGGCAGGGCGTACCCGTACTGGCCGACCGCGCCTACCAGGGCGCCGGCCCCTGGGTCACCACCCGGCGGCGAACTCACCCCACACAGCGCACCGTCAACCGCGCACTGGCCCAGGCCAGAGCTCCCGTCGAACGCGGCATGGCACGGCGGAAGTCCTGGCAGATCTTCCGCAGAGCCCGCATCAGCCCCAACCGCATGACCGTCATCGCCAAAGCCGCCCTCACCCTGGAGAGGCAACGCTGAAAAGGCTCACCGCCCGCCCTTAATCGACCCTTGGGCGGCTTATATCCAGCCACAGATGGACCGCGGACGCTATGCCGAGGGAAGCGCGTAGCGATCCGATGCGCCAGATGTCCCGCCCGGCTGCTCTGGTCGCTGTCTGGTGTCGTCTGGCCGCCCCTGGCCCCGAATGTGGTCTGGGAAGGCCGGATGGCGGGCCCACCTCGGTTCCCTCATGGGTAGGGGTCTCGGCTTCCTGACGAGGACAGGACTGTCAGTCCTGCCCCGTGAACGTTCTTTTGGGGGTTTCCCGGCAGTCTTCGTTTTTCCGTGGCGGGACGGTCGGTCAAGGGTGGCCGAAGGCCATCGCGAAGCGACGCGACGAAGGAGCGCCCTTGAGGGACCGGCACGACACGGAAGGACGATGAGACTGACGGGAAACCACCAAACCCTCCCTGACACCGCCCAGCTGAAACCCCGCCCCCGGACCCCGACCCCCCTACTCCCGCCCCAGCAGGACCGTTCCCGAGGAGCAGAACCAGCCTCCCGTGCCCGAGGCCAGGGCCACCCGGGGGTGGTGGCCGCCCGGCTTGAGGACCTGGCCCGGGCCGGCTTCGCCGCGGAGTTGGCGTACGGCCTCCACCAGCAGGAACAGCCCCCGCATCCCCGGGTGGCAGGCCGACAGGCCGCCGCCGTCCGTGTTGACGGGGAGCTCGCCCTCCCGCAGCAGGCGGCCCTTCTCCACGTAGGCCCCGCCCTCGCCCTTCGCGCAGAAGCCGAGGTCCTCCAGCGTCACCAGGGTCATGTAGGTGAAGGCGTCGTAGATCTCCGCGACGTCCACGTCCGCCGGGGTCAGGCCGGCCCGTTCGAAGGCCAGGCGGCCCGAGACCGCCGCCGGAGAGACGGTGAAGTCCTCCCACTCGGACATCGTGGTGTGCGAGACGGACGTACCCGAGCCCAGCACCCACACCGGTGCCTTCGCCGTGTCCGGTACGTAGTCCTCCGCCGCCAGCAGCACCGCGCAGCCGCCGTCCGAGCGGATGCAGCAGTGCAGCTTGGTGAAGGGGTCGGCGATCATCTCGGAGGCCAGGACCTCGTCCACGGTCAGCGGCGCGCGGAACATCGCGTCGGGGTTCGTGGCCGCGTTGGCCCGGGCCTGGACGGCCACCGAGGCGAGCTGCTCCAGGGTCGTGCCGTACTCGTGCATGTGGCGGCGCGCGGCCATCGCGTACTTGGAGACCAGCGTGTGCCCGTACGGGACCTCGAACTGGAGGGGGCCCCTGGCGCCGAAGGAGAGGTTCGAGGTGCGGCGGCGCGCCTTGATGTCGGCCCGGGCGGTGGACCCGTAGACGAGCAGGACGGCGTTGGCGTGGCCCGCGGCGATGGCGTCGGCGGCGTGGGCCGCCATGACCTCCCACGTCGAGCCGCCGACCGACGTGGAGTCGACCCAGGCGGGCCGCAGTCCCAGGTACTCGGCGACCTCCACCGGGGCCAGGGTGCCGAGTCCGGCCGAGGCGAAGCCGTCGATGACGGAGCGGTCCAGGCCGGAGTCGGCCAGGGCCCGGCGGGCGGCCTGCGCGTGCAGGGCGTAGGGGGTCGGGCCGTCGACCCGGCCGCAGTCCGAGAGGGCGACGCCGACCACCGCGACGCGGCGGCGCGGGCGGGACTCGGGTGCGCGGGACAGGGGGCCGCAGGCGGGTCCGGAAGTGGGTCCAGGCATGAAGGGACGGTACAGCTGACGTACCGTCAGATGCTAGACGGCGACGCCGCCCCGTACGCCCCCTGTGCTTCTCGGCCCGCCCGCCCTAACATGACGCCCCGTCAGATACGGGGAGGAGCCCGACGATGGATGCCGCCTTCACCGCGGAGCAGGACGAGATGCGCCGCACCCTGCGCGAGATCCTGGGCAAACGCTGCGGTCCGGACGAGGTCAAGGCCGCCGCCCGCACCGCCACCGGACACGACCGCGCACTGTGGCGGCAGCTCGCCGGGCAGCTCGGGCTGCCCGGCATCGCCGTCGCCGAGGAGTACGGCGGCGTCGGCTGCACCCCCGCCGACCTGGCCCTGGCCTGCGAGGAGACCGGCCGCGTCCTGCTGCCCTCACCCCTGCTGGCCACCGCCGTGCTCGCCGCCCCGCTGATCGCCGCCCTCGGCACCCCCGCCCAGCGGGCGGCCCTGCTGCCCCCGCTCGCGGCCGGGGAGCTGACGGCGGCGCTCGCCGTGCCCGGGCCGGCCCTGGCGACCGCCCTCGGGCTGACCGGCGAGAACGCCCCCGGCGACTGGGCCGGCGGGGGCCGCGCGGGCGGGGTCCAGGCCCGCGCCGCGGCCCCGCCGGACGCCGCCGGAGCCGCCGCCGGAGCCGCCGCCGGAGCCGCCGCCGGAGCCCCCGCCGCCCCCGCCCCCGGCTGGCGGCTCTACGGTGAGGTCGCCCAGGTGCTCGACGGCCACGCCGCCGACCTGCTCCTCGTCGCCGCGCACACCGGCGGCTTCGCCCGCAGCCGCACCCTCCTGTTCCTCGTACGGGGGGCCGCGCCCGGCCTCGTACGCACCCGGCAGCCCACCCTCGACGAGACCCGCCCCCAGGGCCGCGTACAACTGCGCGACGTACCGGCGGAGTTGCTCGGCGCCCCCCAGGAACAGGAAGAGCGCCACGGCGCCGCCGGGCCGGATCCCCTGCCCGCCCTGGCCGCCACAGGCCGTACGGCCGCCGCCGTCCTCGCCGCCGAGGCGGTCGGCGCGGCCGACCGGGCGCTGGCCCGCACCGTGGAGTACGTGCGCGAGCGGGAGCAGTTCGGCCGGGCCATCGGCTCCTTCCAGGCGGTCAAGCACCGCCTCGCCGACCTCTACGTACACGTCCAGGCGGCCCGCTCGGCCGCCTACTACGCCGCCTGGGACCCCGGCCAGGGCCCCCTCGCCCTGGCCCAGGCCCTGGAAGCCCTGCGGATCACCGCGGGGGAGGCCATCCAGCTGCACGGCGGCATCGGCTTCACCTGGGAGCACGAGGCCCACCTGTACTTCAAGCGGGCGGCCGCCGACGAGCTGCTCTTCGGCCCCGTCCACCGGCTCCGCGCGCACGCCGCGCAGCGGTCCGGGCTGTTCGCCCCGATCTCCGGCAACGAGAAGGTGGCCGTCTGATGGCTGTGGCTCTCGGCGTGAGGCTGATGCAGAAGATCTCCTCGACGGTGCTGTTCGCCAGGATCGCCCCGCACTTCATCCCCGCCATGGACAAGGCGGTGCACCGCCTGAGCAGGGGGAAGGTCCTGCTCAGCGCGCGGATGCTGCCCGGGGTGATCCTCACGGCCAAGGGGGCGAAGACGGGCGAGCCGCGGACCACCCCGCTCGCGTGCATGCCGGAGGGCGGAGGCGAGAGCTGGCTGCTGATCGGCTCCAACTTCGGCCGCCCCGGCCACCCGGCCTGGACGGGGAACCTGCTGAAGCACCCGGACGCGGACGTGAACTGGCAGGGCCGGGACATCCCCGTACGGGCCCGGCTGCTGGAGGGGGCGGAGCGCGCGGCGGCGTGGCAGGCGGTGCTGGGGTTCTGGCCGCCGTACGCGACGTACCAGGCGCGCATCGAGCGCGAGATCAGGCTGTTCCGCCTGGAGCGACGCTGATCACAGGCGTGTGACGCCCCGGACGGCGGTGGACGTGCCCGGGGAGGGGTACGGGCAAGGCCGGCGGACCCTCACCCCCGGTGAGGGTCCGCCGTCACTTGGTCGGCTTCTTCCCGGTGATGCCCAGGTGCACGAGCAGCGCCAGGTTCGGCCGGAGTTCGGCCTGCTTGACGCCCCAGGTCTGGAAGCCCTTCTGGTGCGAGGCGACCGCGGCGAGCATCGCGACCAGTGAACCGGCCATCGCCGCCGGGCTGACGTCCTTGTCGACCTTGCCCTTGGCCTGGAGTTCCTTCATCGACTCCGTCAGGGAGTTGGTGACGGAGTTCAGGATCTTCATGCGGATCTTGTAGAACCGCTTGTCGCCTTCGGCCGCGCCCAGGTCGACCACCCGCAGGATGGCGTCGTTGCGCCGCCAGAACTCCAGGAATCCCTCGACGAGTTCCTCGGCGGCGGCCCAGCCGGCCTTGCCGACCCAGCTGCGGCCCTCGACGAGCGCCGTCAACTGCGCGCCCTCCGTTGCCATGTGCTCGGCGATCTCCAGGACGGCACCTTCGACGTCCGGGAAGTACTGGTAGAAGGTCGCGGGGGAGGTACCGGCCTTGCGGGCGACATCGATCACCTTGACGTCGCGGTACGGCGAGGAGCTGAGCATCTCGCTGAGGCAGTCGAGCAGCTTCTGCCGCGTCGCCTGACCGCGCCGGCCGGCGACACGCCCGTCGACGGTGCGTACTTGTCCTGTCATGCCGTCAGCTTACCGAGGGGGGGTCGGCGCGCTATTCGGCCGCCTGCAAATGGGGTTACGCACCCGCCGACCTGGGGGGACGGGCCGTGCGGTGGCGGCGGACGGCGAATTCCGGCCGCGACGGAGCCCATCCGCGCCGGGGCCCGCGCCGGGACCCGCGCCGGGCACCCCGCCGCACCCCGCCGCACCCGTGCCGGGCCGCCCCCTCTCGCCCGGCCCCTCCCGCCCGCGGGCCCGCACGTATCGTGGCGTATCCCCCGAATAGTCTTATCAACAGGCTGTGGACAAGTTTTCGGGCGGATCATGTCTGAAAGGCATGAAAACAGCACGAACCCGAACGGAAGGGACCCGCCCCATGGCCGGATTCGTGGAGGGCTCGCCCTGCTGGGTCGACGCCTCGCTGCCCGACGTCGAGGCCGGCAAGCGCTTCTACGGCGAGCTCTTCGGGTGGACCTTCCCCGACAGCGCGGGCCCCGAGTACGGCCACTACACGCAGGCCTACAGCCGCGGCCGCAACGTCGCCGCCCTCGCCCCCAAGCCCGACGGCCGGATGCCCACCGTGTGGGGCGTGTACCTGTACACCAACGACGCGTACGCCTGCGCCCAGCGCATCCGCGCCGCCGGCGGCCAGATGGTCATGGACCCGCAGCCCGTCGGCCCCTACGGCACCGCCGCGATGGCCGCCGACCCCGGCGGGGCCGTCTTCGGGCTCTGGCAGCCCGGCACCCACCACGGCTTCGAGGCCCAGCAGGAGCCCTACACGTACTGCTGGTCCGAGGTCTACACCCGGGCCCGGGAAGCCGTCGACGCCTTCTACGCCAAGGTGTTCGGCTACGTGTCCGAGGACCAGGACGACCCCGGGACCGGCATCGCCTACCGCGTCTGGTCCCCGCCCGGCACCGCCCCCGGCTCCGACACCGCCGTCCTCGGCCGCACCCTCATCACCGACGCGTTCCCGGAGATCATGCCGGCCCACTTCCTCGCCTACTTCGCCGTCCCCGACTGCGACCAGAGCGTGGCCACCGTCCAGCGCCTCGGCGGGCGCGTCACCGCCGACCCGTTCGACACGCCGTACGGGCGCATCGCGGTCGTCGCCGACAACCAGGGAGCCGTCTTCGGACTGCTTTCGGAGCCCCGTGTGAAGACCGGCACGTGAAACGAGCACGGGAGCCGGGGCCGGACCGGGCGCGGGCCTGACAGAATCGAGGTGCGCGACCGCGGGCCCGCCCGCGGTGGACGCTGCACGGAACGGGGGACGGACGCCGCGGGGTCCGCCCGCCGTGCCGCCGTGCGCGCCGGCTGCGTGCCGGTGGCGGGCCCGGCGGAGTGCCGGCAGGAACAGCGGGCCCGGCAGGGGCCCGTACGGGGAGGTGTGGAGGCGAGTGGTGGAGCAGCTGACGCAGCACGACCCGAGACGGATCGGCCCCTTCGAGGTGCTCGGACGGCTCGGCGCCGGCGGCATGGGGCTGGTCTATCTCGCACGGTCGGCATCCGGACGACGGGTCGCGATCAAGACGGTGCGCACCGAGCTCGCCGAAGACCAGCTGTTCCGGGTGCGGTTCACCCGGGAGGTGGAGGCGGCGCGTGCCGTCTCCGGGTTCTACACGGCCGCCGTCGTGGACGCCGATCCGCGCGCCGCCGTGCCGTGGCTGGCGACCGCGTACGTTCCGGCGCCCTCCCTGGAGGAGATCATCAACGAGTGCGGGCCGATGCCCGCCCAGGCGGTGCGCTGGCTCGCGGCGGGCATCGCCGAGGCCCTGCAGTCGATCCACGGCGCCGGCCTGGTCCACCGCGACCTGAAGCCGTCCAACGTGCTCGTCGTCGAGGACGGGCCGCGCGTGATCGACTTCGGCATCGCGAGCGGGGTCTCCAACACCCGTCTGACCATGACGAACGTCGCCGTCGGCACGCCCGCGTACATGTCGCCCGAGCAGGCGAAGGACTCGCGCAGCGTCAAGGGCGCCAGCGACGTCTTCTCGCTCGGCTCGACGCTGGTCTTCGCCGCGACCGGGCACCCGCCGTACCACGGGGCCAACCCGGTGGAGACGGTGTTCATGCTGCTGCGCGAGGGACCCAACCTGGAGGGGCTGCCCGACGAGCTGCGGCCGCTCATCGACTCGTGCATGCAGATGGACGCCACCCAGCGGCCGACCCCCGCCGACCTCCAGGCGCAGCTGGCCCCGCACCTCTTCGAGGGCGGGGACGAGAGCGGTACGGCCTCCGCGTGGCTGCCCGAGCGGGCCGTCGCGATGATCGAGGCCCGCCGCGCGGGTCACCGTACGGCCGCCACCGCGCCCGTCGTCCCGCCCCGGTCGCACACCGGGCCCCGGTCGGGGCCGGTCTCCGGGCCGCCGGGGCCCGCCGGGCCCGCCGCCGGGCCCGCCACGCACCGCCGTCCGCGCGGCGCCGCCGACCCGTGGGCCGACCCGCGCACCGGGCCGGCCGCCCCGCCGCGCCCGGACCGCCCGCCGGTGGCCGCGGTGTCCGCCCTGTCCTCCGCTCCGGGCGCGCCCGTGCGGATCGGTTCCTCGCCGGTGCCGATCGGGCCCGGCCCGCGCGCCACGGCCCCGGCCCCGGCCGCGGCCCGGCACTCCGGCGCCGACTCGGCGGCGACGGGCTGGGTGCGTCCGCCGCTGGGCAGCGTGGCGGCGGCCGCTCCGGCGCCGGTCTCCTCGTCCTCCGTACCGGCGCCCGGCCCGTCCCCGGACAGCGGGCGCTGGCGGCCGTGGCGCTTCCGCATGTCCAACGAGGTCTGGGGCACCCCGACCGTCGCGGGCGAGCTGCTCTACGTCACCTCCTTCGAGGTGCACGCCCTGGACGTCGGCAGCGGCCGCCGCCAGTTCAAGACGCGCGACGTCGCCTGGTCCATGGCCGTCACCGACGGCCGCATCCACGCCTCCGACGGCCCCTCCCTCTACGCGCTGGACGCCACCGACGGCGCGGAGCGGTGGCGGCTGTCCACCGACGCCTGGGTGTACGCCCTGCGCGCCGGGCGGGGCACGGTCATCACCGCCACGCGCGGTGGCGGCGTACAGGGCTGGGAGGCGTCGAACGGCCAGAAGCTGTGGGAGCTGACCGGGGCGCAGTCCGACTTCGAGACGCCGGAGGCGGCGCCCGTCCTGCACGAGGGCACCGTCTACGTGTGGCAGGACGCCCGGCTGCGCGCGCTCGACGCCCGCTCCGGCCAGGAGGCCTGGTCCTACCCGGTCGGCGACGCGGCCTCCTGCGGCAACGTCCCGGTCCGCGTCACGCCCGCCCCCGACGGCAACGTCTACATCAGCGCCGGGACCCGCGTCCTGTCGGTGGACCGGGCCTCCGGGCGGGTCCGCTGGCACTTCGAGGCCCCGGCGGTCTTCCTGGCGCCCCCGGCCTTCGCCCCCGGCCCGGCGGTGACCGGCGGCGGGGTCTACCTCGCCGACTACCTGGGGACCGTCTACGCCCTGGACGCCGCCACCGGCAAGGACCGCTGGCGCATCGCCACCGAGCCGCGCCCGGCGTCGGACCCGGTGCTGGTGGCGGGCGGCAACGTCCACCTGGGCGCGGGCAGCGCGCTCTACACCCTGGACGCGGTCACCGGCACGCCGAAGTGGCGGTTCGCGGCGGGCGGCGAGATCACCGGCTCCCCGGCGGTCGCGGACGGGCGGGTCCACTTCGGTTCCGCCGACCACTGCCTGTACACCCTGGACGCGGCGGGCGGCCAGCTGCGCTGGAAGCTGGCCACGGGCGGGGAGATCACCGGCGCCCCGGTGGCGGAGGCGGGGGTGGTCTACGCGTGCAGCAAGGACCGCTGCGTCTACGCCCTGGACGCGGCGAAGGGGACGGGCACCCGGACGGCGTCCTGACCTCGGATCGTGTCGCCTTACGCGGTCCGCGTAAGGCGACGCGACCCCCCTCCGGGTAGCGCACGGCACCAGGAGTGACAGGATGGGGCCCATGAGCAACGTCTTCTTCGACATCAACATCAACGGCGCTCCGGCCGGCCGCATCGTCTTCAACCTGTTCGACGATGTCGTCCCGCAGACCGCGCGCAACTTCCGCGAGCTGGCCACCGGCCAGAACGGCTTCGGCTACGCCGGCTCCGGCTTCCACCGCGTCATCCCGCAGTTCATGCTGCAGGGCGGTGACTTCACCAACCACAACGGCACCGGTGGCAAGAGCATCTACGGCGAGAAGTTCGCGGACGAGAACTTCCAGCTGAAGCACGACCGCCCGTACCTGCTGTCGATGGCGAACGCCGGCCGCAACACCAACGGCTCGCAGTTCTTCATCACCACCGTCGTCACCCCGTGGCTCGACGGCAAGCACGTCGTCTTCGGCGAGGTCGTCGAGGGCCAGGCCCTGGTCGACCAGATCGAGGCCCTGGGCTCCCAGTCCGGCGCCCCCAAGGGCAAGGTCGAGATCGCCGCCTCCGGCGTCGTCGACGCCGCCTGACCCACCCCAGCCCGGCCGCGCGGCCCCGCCCCCCCCAGGGGTCCGGGGCCGCCGCCACACCCGGGGCCCACGGGCACGCCCGCTGCGGCATCCGGTCAGGTCCGGGCCCCCTTCACCGCCGCCCCGGCCGGCCCCGCTTTCCGGGGCCGCCCCGGTCGCCGACGGCCCGGCGGTCGGTGAGCGCGTCAGGAGGCGGCGCGGGCCGATTCGACGCGGGTGCGGAGGGCTTCGTTCATCGCGGTGAAGTCGCGTGCGGTGCCTTCCAGGCGCTTGCCGAGGAAGGGGACCAGGAGGCCGCGGAAGCGTTCGCCGTGCTCCAGGCGGGTGGTGCGGCCCGGGCCCTCGGCGAGGCGGAAGTAGTGCTCGGCGTCGAAGAGCCCGCGGAGCGGGAAGCGGCCGGTCCAGCGGAACTCGACGGCGGGCGTGACCACCAGGACGGTGGGCCGGACGGTGGCCGCCCTGCCCGACTGCGGGTACATGACCAGGTGCAGCCGTGAGCCGGGCACCGGGTCGCCGGAGGCCTCCCGGATGAACGGGTTCCACGTGCAGTACCGGGGCAGGTCGGTCAGCGTCGCCCAGACCTCTTCGGGCGTCGCGTCGATGGTGATCTCGGTGGCGATGGTGCGCACTGGTGCGGTGCTCCTCGTGATGGTCGGTGCTCACCGAAGGGACGCGGGTGGTGCGGGTGCCGCCGGGTTCGGGTGTGTCGGGATGGAACCACGCTTTGGCGGGCCGAGGGTGGGCCGGTGGGTTGTCTTCGCTGGTGGCGGAGAGAGTGGAGTGCCTGGGTCCGGTTGTGGGGTGGCGTATGCGGATACGTCGGGCGGGGGGTGGCGGGGCGCGGGCCGGGGCGTCGCCGGACGGAGTCCGGCGCAGCGCGCCGAAGCCGCCGAAGCCGCCGAGGCCGCCGAGGCCGCCGAGGCCGCCGAGGCCCCCAGGGCCGGCGGCGGCCCGGACCGGGGCAGGACGTCGGGGCCCACCCGCAAGGCCGCCCCCAAGGTCACCAAGCCGCGCGGCTGATCAGCGTAGGCGGGACTCCGCGCCCGGGCCGCGGGTGGCGAACAGGTGCGCCTGCTGCTCCGGCGGCAGGTTGCCCAGCGCGATCAGGGCCGGCGCCTGCGCCAGGGCCTGGTGCAGCGCCGCCTGCTTCGCCGACCACAGGGCGCGCACCGTGCCCTGCACGGCCTCCGTCGGGAAGCCCGCCAGGGTCCGCGCCGACCGCAGGGCCGCCTCCAGGAGTTCCCCCGGCTCGGCCAGCTCGGAGACCAGGCCGGTCTCGTACGCCCGCCGCGCGGACAGCCGTTCCGCCGTCCCCATCAGGGACATCCGGGCGGCCTCCCCGAAGGGCATCCGCTGCGCCATGTAGACCGCCTCGTAGGCGCTGACCATCCCGTACGTCGTGTGCGGGTCGAAGAACGTCGCCGACGAGGACGCGACGATGAACTCGGCCTCCCCCAGGAGGTAGAACGCCCCGCCGCACGCCATGCCGTTGACGGCGGCGATCACCGGCTTCCACAGGTCGTTGGCCTTCGGCCCGATGGCGATGAGCGGGTCGTCCACCGAGTACGGGGACGCCGGCTGAACCACCTCCACCCCCCGGTCGATGCCGGTGCAGAACGCGGCCGGGCCCGCGCCGGTGAGCACCACCGCCCGTACGCTGTCGTCGAAGCGCAACTCCCGCCACGCCGCTGTCAGTTCGGCGGCCGTCGCGAGGTCGATCGCGTTGTGGCGGCGCTCCCGGTCCAGGGTGAGGACCGCGACCCCTGCGGCCCCGTCCCGCTCCACCCGCAGCGTCACGCCTTCTCCAGGGTCCAGCGCGGCACGCTCATCCCGCCGGTCTCGGTGAAGACCACCTGGACCCGGGCGCCGATCCGCAGCCGGGCCGGGTCCACCGAGTCCAGCGCGGCATCGGCGGAGGTGACGAGGTTGCCCGCGAGCCGGATCAGCGGATCCTCGGCGAGTTCCACGAGGATCACGTTGTACGGGGCCTGCGCGGCGTACGCGGGCAGCAGCGGCGGGTGCGGCCGGACGAAGGACCAGATCCGGCCCCGCCCGCTCATCGGGCGCCACTCGCTGTCGAAGGACTGGCAGTGCGGGCAGCAGGGGCGGGGCGGGAAGCGCAGCCGGCCACAGCCGGCGCAGGCCTGGATCCGCAGTTCGCCGCGGGCGGCGTACTCCCAGAAGGGGGCGCCGTCCTCGTCGGGGACGGGCAGGAGCAGCCCCTCGGCGGATGCGGTCGTGGTGGGCGTGGTGGTGGTCGTCGGTGCGGTCGTCGGGGTGGTCATCGGCGTGGTCATCTTCGGCTCCTCGGGTCCGTCCGGCGCATCGGGCTCGTCAGGCGCGCAGCAGGATCGCGGACGTGGGAACGCCCTCGCCCGCCGTCACCAGGCAGGTCGCGGCGTCCGGCACCTGGGCGGTGGAGATGCCGCGCAACTGCTTGACGCCCTCGTTGATCAGGTTGAAGCCGTGGACGTAGGCCTCGCTGAGCCCGCCGCCACCGGTGTTGATCGGGAGCCGGCCGCCCATCTCCAGGGCGCCGCCCTCGGTGAAGGCGGCGCCCTCGCCGCGCCCGCAGAAGCCGTAGCCCTCCAGGGAGAGCGGGATCAGCGGGGTGAAGGCGTCGTAGATCTGGGCGACGTCCACGTCCTGGGGGCCGAAGTCGGCCTGCTTCCACAGGTGCCGGGCGGCGGTCCAGGCGGGGCCGGAGAGGGGGTCGTCGTTCCAGTAGTTGACCATGCCGTGGTGCTGGGCGGGCAGGCCCTGGGCGACGGAGTGCACGTAGACGGGTTTGTGGCGGCAGTCGCGGGCCCGCTCGGCGGAGACGATCACGCAGGCCAGGGCCCCGTCCGTCTCCAGGCAGTTGTCGAAGAGGCAGAGCGGCTCGCTGATCATGCGGGAGGTCATGTACATCTCGCGGGTCAGCGGGCGCTCGTACATCATGGCGGCGGGGTTCTCGTTGGCCCGGTTGCGGCAGGCCATCGCGACGTTGAAGAGGTGGTCGCGGGTGGCCCCGTACTCGTGCATGTAGCGGCGGGCCAGCATGCCGATCTCGTCGGCGGGGCGCAGCAGTCCGAAGGGACGCGTCCACTGGCCGGGGGTGGGCAGCTGGACGGCGGTGTTCTTCCAGGGGCGGGGGCCGGAGCCGCGCTTGCGGGAGCGCCAGGCGACGCCGACGGTGGCCTGGCCGGTGGCGACGGCGGAGGCGAGGTGGCCGACGGTGGCGCAGGAGCCGCCGCCGCCGTAGCCGACCTTGGAGAAGAAGGTGACGTCTCCGGCGCCGATGGCCTTGGCGACCTCGACCTCGTCGGTCTCCTCCATGGTGTAGGAGGCGAAGGCGTCGACCTCGGCGGGCGCGATGCCGGCGTCGGCGAGTGCCGCGAGGATGGCGCGGCAGGCCAATTCCTTTTCGGAAGCGGGCAGTTGTTTGGCAAAGGCGGTCTGGCCGATGCCGACGATTGCCGTAGCGTCCTTGAGCGTTGCCGCCATCGCCACCTCCGGGGGTGCGGTCGCCAGTGCTGACAGCCGCGAAGGCTACAGCTAATCTGACGGCTAGTCAGCTACTGGGATCGCGGGGAGGGGCGGGCGATGGCGGAAGTCGCGGGCACGGAGGGGTTCGACCGGGGCGAACGGAACGAAAGGCACGAACGGCACGAACAGCACGAACAGGACCACGTACGGGACGGCTTGGGCGGCCCGGACGGGTCCGATCCCCGGGGGGACCTCCGCTGGGGCACCATCGCCGCCCTCGTCCGGGACGCCGCCGAGCGCTACGGCGACCGCGAAGCCGTGGTCGACGGCCGGGTCCGGCTCGACTACGCCCAGCTCGGCGAGCGCGTCGAGCGCGCCGCGGCCGCCTGCCTCGCCGCCGGGGTCGAGCCCGGTGACCGGGTCGCCGTCTGGGCGCCCAACACCCTGGAGTGGATCGTCTCCGCCCTCGGCGCCGTCAGCGCGGGGGCGGTGCTCGTCCCGCTCAACACCCGTTTCAAGGGCGCGGAGGCCGCGTACGTCCTGCGGCGCAGCCGCGCCCGCCTGCTGTTCGTCACCGGCACCTTCCTCGGCACCTCCTACGTCGCCTCCCTGCGCCGCGCCACCGCCGAAGCCCCCGCCACCGCCGAAGCCCCCACCACCGCCGAAGCCACCGCCGAAGCCCCCGGCGCCGGGCCGCTGCCCGGCCTGCCGCACCTGGAGCAGGTGGTGGTCCTCGCCGACGACGCCCCCGAGGACTTCCGTACCTGGAAGGACTTCCTCGCGGGCGGCGACACCGTCCCCGCCGGGGCCGTCCGGGCCCGGGCCGAGGCGATCGGCCCCGACGACCCCTCGGACATCGTCTTCACCTCCGGCACCACCGGCAGCCCCAAGGGCGCCGTCCTCACCCACGCCCAGACCCTGCGCTGCTACGCCGTGTGGAGCGAACTCGCCGGACTGCGCGAGGGTGACCGCTACCTGATCGTGAACCCCTTCTTCCACACCTTCGGCTACAAGGCCGGGATCATCGCCTGCCTGATGCGCGGCGCCACGATGGTCCCGCAGCCCGTCTTCGACGTGGACACCGTCCTCGCCAACATCGCCGCCGAGCGGATCTCCGTACTCCCCGGGCCGCCCACCCTCCACCAGTCCCTCCTGGACCACCCCCAGCGCGACCACCACGACCTGTCCGCCCTGCGCCTGGTCGTCACCGGCGCGGCCGTCGTTCCCCTCCAGCTCGTCGAACGGCTCCGCGCCGAACTGCGCATCGCCACCGTCCTCACCGCGTACGGGCTCTCCGAGGCGAGCGGCATCGTCACCATGTGCCGTCGCGGCGACCCGGCCGAGGTGGTCTCCCGGACCTCGGGACGCGCCATCCCCGGCACCCAGCTGCGCATCACCGGCCCCGAGGGCGACGAGCGGCCCGACGGCACGCCCGGCGAGGTCTGGGTCCGCGGCCACCACGTGATGCGGGGCTACTTCGAGGACCCGGACGGCACCGCCGGCGCCATCACCCCCGACGGCTGGCTGCGCACCGGCGACGTCGGCGTCCTCGACGGCGACGGCAACCTCCGCATCACCGACCGGATCAAGGACATGTTCATCGTCGGCGGCTTCAACGCCTACCCCGCCGAGATCGAGCAGCTCCTCGGCCTCCACCCGGACATCGCCGACGTCGCCGTGGTCGGCGTCCCCGACCCCCGGCTCGGGGAGGTCGGCAAGGCCTACGCGGTACGGCGCCCCGGCTCCGTCCTCACCGCGGACGACCTGATCGCCTGGTCCCGCCGCGAGATGGCCAACTACAAGGTGCCCCGTACGGTGGAGTTCGTCACGGCCCTCCCGCGCAACGCCGGCGGGAAGGTCCTCAAGACCGAACTGCGCGCCCGCCGCCGCCGGTCCGGGGGCCAGTCCGGGGGCCGGTCCGGAGGCTGACGGCGGCACCCCGGCCGGTGGAACCGGACGTCTGGCCGCCGCCCCGGGGCGCCGGTGGTGATCGCGGCCGCGTTAGCCTGCACGGGTGAGCTCGAATCAGCCGGTTGTCCGATTTCCCGGGGGTACCCGGGCCCGGCTCTGGGCAGCGGCCGGGGCCGGGGCCGCCCTCGTCGTGGTCCTGCTCCTCGCCCTGCTCCCCGACGGACCGGCCACGGCGGACGGCCCGGACGGCGACGGCGACGGCCGGGCCGGGGGCGGCCGCCCCGGGCTGACCGCCGCCGTGTCGGCCCCGTTCAGCGCCTTCTCCGAGGGCTACGACTGCTACCGCATCCCCACCCTCACCACCACCAAGGACGGCACCCTGCTGGCCATCGCCGAGGCCCGCACCGCCAGTTGCGCCGACATCGGCGACATCGACCTCGTCATGAAGCGCTCCACCGACGGGGGACGCTCCTGGGGCCCCATGGAGGTCGTCCGGGGGGCCGGCGACCCCGGCGCCTACGGCAACCCGGCCCCCGTCGTCGACTCCGCCTCCGGCCGGATCTCCCTCCTCTACGCCTACAGCACCTGGGCCCCCGACGCCGCCGGCAACCGGGTCCGCGGCCCCCGCGAACTGCGCCTGGCGCACAGCACCGACGACGGCGCCCACTGGAGCACCGAACCCAACCCGCAGCCGCAGCTCAAGGGCGCCGACTGGGCCTGGGTCTCCGTCGGCCCGGGCCACGGCATCCAGCTGACCCCGACCCGCCCCGACCGCCCGGGCCGGCTCGTCGTCGGCGCCGACTACCGCACCGAGTCCAACGAATCCGGCGCCCAGCTCCTCTACAGCGACGACGGCGGCCTCACCTGGCGGGCCGGCGCCCGCTGGGGCGCCCCCGAGGGCACGCCCGCACCCAACGAGCCCGCCCTCACCCAGCTCCCCGACGGCCGGATCTACGTCAACGCCCGCTCCACCGCCACCTGCGGCACCGCCGACCACCGCGTCGCCGCCCTCATCGACGACGCCGCCGCACCCGCCTTCCCGGCCCCCGGCTTCGCCCCCGTCACCGGTCTCACCGCCCCGCCCGCCTCCGGCTCCCTGCTCCAACTGCACGCCGGCGGCCCCCTCCTGCTGTCAGCGCCCAGCCGCCCCGGCGCCGAGTTCTCCGACCGCTGGACCCTGGCCGTGCGCACCTCCGGGGACGGCGGCCGCACCTGGTCCAAGGACGGCGCCGTCGTCCTGCGCGAACGCGCCGGCTACTCGGACATGGCCGTCCTGCCCGGCGGCCGCGTCGGCATGCTCTACGAGACCGCCAACGGCACCCCGCACGGCTACATCAAGTTCACCGCCTTCGGCCCGCACGAGCTCCGGGAAGCCGCCGAGGACCTCACCCCCCGCTACACCCCCGACGCCACCCCCCACCACAACGACGCCGTGGTCCACGGCGGGCCCCGGTCCGGCAGCCGGCCGGGCGGCGGCAAGAGCATGCGCTTCGACGGCAAGGACGACTTCCTGCGCCTGATCGACTGCCCGGACTCGCTGCGCCTGGGCGACGGGGATTTCGCCGTCGCGGCCTGGGTCAAGTACAAGACCCGGGGCCAGGACCGGGAGAGCGGCCTGCGCCAGCCCCTGGTGTGGGCGTACGGACAGGGCCCGGAGGCACGGCAGTTCCGGGTCGAGGCCGATCCGGCGACCGGCCGCCTCGTGGCCACCGTCAACGCCGGACCGGGGCCGGGGCCAGGTCCGGGGCCGGGCCCGGTGTCCGTGACCGCCCCCGCCCGGACCGACGACGACGCCTGGCACCACGTGGTCTTCCAGCGCGAAGGCGGCCTGCTCGCCCTGTCCGTGGACGGCGGCCGGCCCGCCACCGCCCCGCTCGGGCCCGGGCGGGCCGACTTCCGGCCCACCGGAGCCTTCACCGTCCACCTCGGCACGCAGCCCGACTACAAGGCCTTCTACGCGGGCGCGCTGGACGACGTACGGATCTACGGGCGCTCCCTGTCCGGCAACGACATGGCCCGGCTGCGCGACGGCGGCGACCTCACCGACCAGGAGCGGGTCCGGCTCACCTTCGACCGGACCGGGTGATCAGACGGCGGCGCCCGCTCCTGCCGCCGCATCCGCCGCCGCACCCGCCGCCGCGCCCGTGGCGTGGGCGGTGGCGCCGGCCGGGCCGGGCTTGCGGGCCAGCAGCAGCCGCCAGCGCGGGCTGCCGTCCTCGCGGTACCCGAAGTGCTCCAGGGGGACCGTCTCCACGGCGAAGCCCGCCGCCGTGAGGTCCGCGCGGACCGGTCCCAGCGGGAAGGTCCGGTAGTACATGACGAAGGGCGGCCGCCACACGGCGTTGCGCAGCCGCATCGCCGCGTCGAATCCGGCCACCGCCCACCACAGCGGCGAGGTCGCCGGGATCGGGGCGCCGACGGGGAAGGCGAAGACCCCGCCGGGCCGCAGCGCGCGGTGCACGCCGGAGAAGAGGGCGGGCCGCTCGGCCGGCAGGAAGTGCCCGAAGGCCCCGAAGCTCACCGCGAGGTCGTAGGCGTCCGTGAACGTGCCGGGCAGCGCCAGCGCGTCGGCCCGTACGAGGTCCACGCCCTCGGGGCCGCGCCGGGCGGCCTGCGCCAGCATGCCCGCGCTGAGGTCGACGCCGGTGACCCGGTCCCGGCACAGCCGGCGCAGCATCGGCAGGCCCGCGCCGGTGCCGCAGCACAGGTCCAGTCCGTCGCCGAAGGAGCCCTCCCGCCCGGCGAGGGTCTCCTCGACGGCGTCGAGCATCCGGTCGGGGGTGCGGAAGGGGGTCTCGTCGAACTTCGGGGCGAGCAGGTCGTAGCCCCGCTCGACGGAGGTGAGGGCCTGTACGGCCAGTTCGCGCAGGCTCGGGCCCTGGGAGGTGAACACGGGGTCAGCGTAGCCACCGCAGGGCCGCGCGGACCGGCGTCCGGGACCTTCGGCCGTCCCGGAACACCCTTTCTGTTGTCGTGCGGTAGGAAACATCCATTGTGTCAACCCTTGGGGTTTTCGTGGTGGCTGCCATACGCGAGGGCGCGCCCGGTCCGCGCACCGGCCGCGGCTCGACGTCCGGACGCGGGCGTACGGCGGCCGCGGTGGTCCCCCTCCTGGCCACCGCGGCCGCCGTACCCCCGTACGTCCCCCGTACTGCTCCCCCGTACGTCCCCCGTACGTTCCTGCGGGGCTTCCCCCGTGCGCATCCCCCGTTCGTCCCGCGAGCGGTTCCCCCGTACGTTCCCCCTGTACGTCCGCTCGCGGGTCCCCCGTGCGCACCCCCGCAGGCCCCCCGTACGTTCCCCCGTACGCCGTGCCGTGTGCCGTGCCGTACCGCCCGAACGGGCCCTGGTTACGGGCGCGTTCCCGACGCGTGGTTGTCCAGCGTCACGATGTCCTCGCCCGAGGCGTGGTTGTCGAGCGGCTTCTCACCCGGCTGCTTCGGGGCCGGCGGGTCGAGCGGATCCAGCGGATTGATGTCGGCGCCCGAAGCGTGGTTGTCGAGCGGTCTGATGTCACCGTCGAGCGGCAGGCTGTTCTCGTTCGTCGTCATCGGATCTCCTGATGGATGAGTCGGGCCCGTTCGGCGATTCCCCCGAGGACCGCCGAACGGGTAGTCCTCCAGCCGGCCCGGTTGCCCCCCGACGCACCGGGTCGATGCACCTATCGTCGCGCGTGGCGATAAACGAACGATGAACGCGCCCGTCCATCGGGTCCGGGCCCGCGCCCGGACCAGGTCAGGCGGCCAGTTCGGAGGCCAGCAGGGCGCGCACTTCGGCCAGTTCGGCGGAGCCCAGCTGGGCGAAGACGGTCTCCGCGTCCCGCCAGCAGGCCCGCGCCCGGTCCGGCTGGCCGAGCCCGCGCAGCGCCTTGCCGAGCACGGTCAGCACCGTCGCCCGGCGCCACTCGCCGCCGATCCCGCGCAGCGCGATGGCCTGCTCGGCGTGCTTGGCGGCCAGGGTCGGGCGCCGGGCGGCGAGGTGGGCCTCGGCGAGCCGGAAGTGCGTCACGCCCTCCCACAGGGGCTGGCGGTTCTCGTGGAACAGCGACAGCGCCTCCCCGAGCTCGGTGAGCGCCTCGCGCAGCCGCCCGGCCTGCGTCAGCGCGATGCCCAGCGCGTACCGGCCGTTGGCCAGGCGCAGGGTCAGGCCCATCCGGTCGTAGATGGCGATGCCCTGCTGGGCCAGGTCGATGGCGGAGGGCAGGCGGCCCAGCTCGACGTGGATCCGGGAGAGGTTGCACAGGGCGCTGGCCTCGCCGACGAAGTTGGCGTCGGACCGGAAGTTCTCGATGGCCTCCAGCAGGTAGCGCTCCCCGTCGCGGTGGCGGCCCTGGTAGAGGGCGATGATCCCGCGGTCGTTGGGCGCCCAGCAGCTGGGCAGCGGGTCGCCGGCCTCGCGGGCCAGGTCCATGGCCTGGCGGGCCTCGTCGTCGGCGTCGGCGAAGCGGCCCGCGACCAGGTGGACGATGGTGAGCGTGATCCGGGCGCGGCCCTCGGCCCGCGGGTCGCGCGCCGCCTGCGCGGCTTCGCGCAGGGTCAGGGCGGCGGACTCGTACTGCTTGGAGTTCGCCCCGGACTCGGCGAGGTCCTTGGCCGCCCACAGCAGGTCCACGGCCCGGCGCAGCCCGGCGGGCCGGCCGGCGGCCTGGCGTACGCAGGCCAGCAGCGGGTCGGCCTCGGCGAACAGCCAGTCGAGGGCGGCGCGGGCCTCGGTCAGGACCAGGCCGGGGTGGCGGGTGGCCGACAGGTGGGCGGGCAGCCGGTCGCCGGGGCGCTCCAGCGCGTACACGCGGGAGGCGGTGGCGAGGTAGAAGTCGAGGAGCCGGTCGAGGGCGTCCTCGCGGCCGGTCGGGGGCTGCTCGTCGCGTTCGGCGCAGGCACGCGCGTAGAGGCGTACGAGGTCGTGGAAGCGGTAGCGGCCGGGGGCGGCCGATTCGAGCAGGGAGCAGTCGACTAAAGCCTCCAGGAGGTCCTCGGTGTCGTGCTCGGGCAGGTCGAGGACGGCGGCCGCGGCGGCCAGGGAGATGTCCGGGCCGTCGGCGAGGCCGAGGAGGCGGAACGCGCGCTGCTGGGCGGGTTCGAGCTGGCCGTAGCCGAGCTCGAAGGTGGCCTTGACGGCGAGGTCGCCGGCCTGGAGCTCGTCGAGGCGGCGGCGCCCGTCGGCGAGTTTGGCGGCGAGGACGGAGACGGTCCAGGTACGGCGGGCGGCGAGCCGGGAGGCGGCGATCCGGATGGCGAGCGGCAGGAAGCCGCAGGCGCCGACCACGTCGAGGGCGGCCTGGCGTTCGGCGCCGACGCGTTCGGCGCCGACGATGCGGGTGAACAGCTGGAGGGCCTCCTCGGGGCTCATCACGTCGAGGTCGACGAGATGCGCCCCGGCGAGGCCCGACATGCGGACCCGGCTGGTGACGAGGGCGGCGCAGCCGGCGGTGCCGGGCAGCAGCGGCCGGACCTGGGCGGCGTCGCGGGCGTTGTCGAGGAGGACCAGGACGCGGCGGCCGTCGAGGACCGTGCGGTAGAGGGCGGCCCGGTCGGCGGCGGAGTCGGGGATGGCGCTGTCGGGGGTGCCGAGGGCGCGCAGGAAGGAGCCGAGGACGGCCTCGGGGAGCGCGGGGCGGGGGTCGGTGCCCTGGAGGTCGACGTAGAGCTGGCCGTCGGGGAAGTGCGGGCGGGCGGCGTGCGCGACGTGCACGGCGAGGGTGGTCTTGCCGACTCCGCCTATGCCGGCGAGCGCGGAGACGGCCATGACCTGGCCCTCGGCGGTCGAGAGGATGGCGCCGAGCTCGCTGACGAAGGGGGTGCGGCCGGTGAAGTCGGGGACGGTGGCGGGCAATTGCGCGGGCCTCACGAGTACGGGTGCCGCCGCCGGGGCGGGGTCTTCGGCGCGGGCCAGTTCGGCGTCCGCGTTGAGGATGCGCTGCTGGAGGGCGGAGAGTTCGGGCCGGGGGTCGACGCCGAGTTCGTCGGCGAGGAGGCGGCGGGTGTCGGCGTAGACGGCGAGGGCCTCGGCCTGGCGGCCGCTGCGGTACAGGGCCAGCATCAGCAGTTCGCGCAGCCGCTCCCGCAGGGGGTGGGCGGCGGTGAGGGCGGTGAGCTCGGAGACGGCCTCGGCGTGGTGGCCGACCTCCAGGTCGAGGTCGAGGCGGGTCTCCAGCAGCTGGAGGCGCCATTCGCCGAGCCGGGTCCGCTCGGTGTCGGCGTGCGGGCCGGGGACTCCGGCGAGGGGTTCGCCGTCCCAGAGGTCCAGGGCGCGGGCGAGCAGCGTACGGGCCAGGGCGCGGTCCCCGGCGGTGCGGGCGGTGTCGGCGTCGGCGGCGAGGCTGCGGGCGATGCCGAGGTCCAGGGCCTCTTGGTGGCGCAGCCGGACCGCGTAGCCGCCGGCGTCGCTGACGAGCAGCCCGGGGTCGAGGACCTTGCGCAGCCGGGAGGCGTACGTACGGATGGTGGCCAGGGCCTGCGGGGGCGGGTCTTCGCCCCAGATGGCGTCGATCAGCTCGGGGGCGGTCGCGGTGCGGCCGTCGCGCAGCAGGAGCACGGCGAGCAGCGCCCGCTGCTGGGGGCTGCCCGAGGGCAGCGCCTCGGCGCCGCGCCAGGCGCGGATGGGGCCGAGGACGGCGAACCGGTTGGCGGCGGGGGAGGGTTCGGCTGCCGGGGCGGGGGAGGGCTCGGCTGCCGGGGCGGGGGAGGGCTCGGCTGCCGGGGCGGGGCGCCGGGAGCCCTCGGGGGGTACGGGGGCCCCGGGGGATGCGGGCACGTCGGCGGAGTTCCGGGACCGGGCTGCCTCGGGGTGGTTCCGCTGGTGCGGGATGGCCGGTATGCCGTCCATCTGTCGTCCCCCCTGCCTTCCGTCGGTTTCAGGGTCAGTCTGCCCTGTCTTGCACGTACACGTCAGCCCGCAGCGGAGTGAGCCGCTCCCCGTTCCGCGGCCGACTGTGCGCCAGGTAGCTGACGGTTCGTCAGATCAGCGCTACGGTAGACCACATGGAGACCTTCCCGAAGATCATCTCGGTGGACGATCACACGGTCGAGCCCCCTCACGTCTGGCGGGACCGGCTCCCGTCCAAATACCGCGACACCGGCCCCCGGATCGTCCGCGCCCCCCTGAAGGAAATGACCTTCCTCGGCGGCAAGTTCGCCCCCGTCATGGGAGCGAAGGGCGACGACGGCCCGATCGGCGACTGGTGGGTGTACGAGGACCTGCACCGCCCGCTCACCCGGCTCGACACGGCCGTGGGGTACGACCGCGACGAGATCAAACTGGAAGTCATCACCTACGAGCAGATGCGCCCGGGCTCCTTCTCGGTTCCCGACCGGCTCGCCGACATGGACGTCAACCACGTCCAGTCCGCGCTCTGCTTCCCCACCTTCCCGCGCTTTTGCGGACAGACCTTCACCGAGGCCAAGGACCGCGAGCTCGGGCTGCTCGGCGTACGGGCCTACAACGACTGGATGGTGGAGGAGTGGTGCGGCCCCGAAGCCCGCGGCCGCCTCATCCCCCTCACCCTCGTCCCGCTGTGGGACGCCCGGCTCGCCGCCGCCGAGGTCCGCCGCAACGCCGCCCGCGGGGTGCGCGCGGTCGCCTTCTCGGAGATACCGCCGCACCTGGGCCTGCCGTCCATCCACACCGACGAGTGGGACCCCTTCCTCCAGGCGTGCGACGAGACCGGCACGGTCATCGCCATGCACATCGGCTCCTCCTCGCGCATGCCCTCCACCTCGGCGGACGCCCCGCCGGCCGTCGGCTCCACCATCACCTTCGCCAACTGCTGCTTCTCGATGGTCGACTGGCTGATGAGCGGCAAGTTCGAACGCTTCCCGAACCTCAAGATCATGTACGCGGAGGGCCAGATCGGCTGGATCCCGTACATCCTGGAACGCGCGAACGTGGTGTGGGAGGACAACCGCGCCTGGGGCGGGGTCGCGGACAAGGTCCACCGGCCGCCGTCGGAACTCTTCGCCGAGCACGTCTTCGGCTGCTTCTTCGACGACGCCTTCGGCCTGCGGAACCTGGACGCGATCGGCGTCGGGAACGTCCTCTACGAGACGGACTACCCCCACTCGGACTCCACCTGGCCGAAGTCCCGCGAGGTGGGCGAGAGCCAGATGGGCCACCTCCCCCCGGACGTGGTCGACCGCATCGTCCGCGGCAACGCGATCGACCTGCTGGGTCTGACGCGGGAGGGGCTCTGGGCGGGGGCGTAGAGGGGTGGGGGGTGGCGTAGGGGGTGGGGGGTGTGCGGGTAGGGGGCGGGTGCGTGGCGGCGGGGGCTGCGGGGGAAACCCGGCGGGGTGCCTTGGGGCGGTCTCGCGGAAGGGTTGGGGGCTTCCCGCCAGTCCACTGTCCTTCCGTGCCGGGCCGGTCCCTCAAGGGCGCTCCTTCGTCGCGTCGCTTCGCGATGGCCTTCGGCCACCCTTGACCGACCGTCCCGTCCCGGAATGCCAAAGACTGTCGGGAAGCCCCCAAAGGAACGGTCTGGTCTGCACAGACGAGGAGCGGCCCCGTCAGAGACGATGATCTCTGACTCCGCCCAAGAGCCCCCGCCTCTCGGCCCTCTCCCAGCCCCATTCCGGACCGGGCGAGGTGTTCTCCACATCCACGGCCAACCAGGACAGCCAACGGGCCCTACCAGCGCGTCAGATCGCTACGCGCTTCGCTCGGCTCAGCGACTGCGGGCCGTCCGTGGCCGATCGGACACTCGCCCCTCCTTGCGTGGCAGACTCCTCGAACACGTGCGTCAGGTGGCCTGGAGAGGGATGAGCAGGGTGAAGATCGCGGTAGACGACCTCTCCGGACCCGAGATCGCGGCCTTCCTCTGCGCGCACGTCCGGCAGATGCAGTCCATCTCTCCTCCGGAGAGCAAACACGCCCTCGACCTCGATGCCCTCCGCCGGCCCGGGGTCACGTTCTGGTCGGTACGGGACGGTGACACCGTGCTGGGCTGCGGCGCGATCAAGAGACTCGACGAGGGCCACGCGGAGCTGAAGTCGATGCGTACTTCCCCGGCCCGCAAGAGAAGCGGGATCGCGTCCTTCCTGCTGGGGCACATCCTCACCGAGGCCACGCGCATGGGCTTCACGAGGCTGAGCCTGGAGACCGGCACGGCCGAATTCTTCCTGCCGGCCAGGAAGCTGTACGAGAAGTTCGGCTTCACCTCCTGCGAGCCGTTCGCCGACTACCGGCCCGACCCGCACAGCACCTTCATGACGAAGGCGCTCTGAGGGGGGTAACCCCCGCATCCGTCCGGACGCCAGCAGGATGGGCGCCCGGCGCGGCGCCCGGCACGCTGGGCGGGTAGGGCACGGGCACCAGGAGCGGGAGCAGTCGGTGAAGGTACGTACGGGGGCAGTGGCACTGCTGGCGGGGATGTGCATGGTGGCGGTCTCGGGGTTCTTCCCCGCGGCCGCGGCGGAGCGGGACGGACTCAAGGCGGCCATCGACCAGACGGTCGCGGACGGGTTTCCCGGCGTCGTGGCCTACGCCAGGCAGGGAGAGCGGGAATCGCGCATGGCAGCCGGGCTCGCGGACACCGCGACCGGCGAGCGGGCCAGGCCGGACCACCGGTTCCGGATCGCCAGCAACACCAAGTCGTTCGTGTCGACGGTGCTCCTCCAACTGGAGGGCGAAGGACGGCTTTCGCTCGACGACAGCGTGGAGAAATGGCTGCCCGGCACGTTCCGGGGAAAGGGCAGGACCATCACCGTCCGGCACCTGCTCAACCACACCTCGGGCATCTACGACCCCACCAATGAGCCGGAGTTCTTCGCTCCCTACCTGGAGCGCCACGAGTGGGACTACGTGTACACGCCCCGGCAGGTGGTCGACCGGGCCGTCCGGCACAGCCGGCCGTTCGACCCGGGCCAAGGATGGCAGTACTCCAACACCAACTACCTGCTCGCCGGCCTGGTGATCGAGGCCGTCACGCACCACAGCGCGCCCACCGAGATCCAGCGGCGGATCCTCACCCCGCTCGGCCTCAAGAACACCTCCTTCCCGCTGACCGATCCGGACGTGCACGGCCCCCATCTGCACGGATACGACCTCGCCGGGCGCGACATCACCCGGTTCAGTCCGTCGTACGACTGGACCGCCGGTGCCATGATCTCCACGGTGGACGATCTGGCCCGCTTCCACCGGGCCCTCTTCGCGGGCACGCTGCTGCGCCCCGCCCAGCAGCGAGAACTCCTCACCACGGTCGAGTTCGACGGGGTCGTGCAAGGACTGGGCGTGCAGCGCGTGGACGTGCCGTGCGGCCCGGGACCGGACGCCAGGAAGGTCAGCACCTGGGAGACCGACGGCGCCGGACCCGGTTTCACCAGCGTGTCCCTCACCACCACGGACGGTCAACGACAGCTGGTCCTGGCCGCCAACGTCTACGACCTCGGCGCGGAACTGAAGCAGCAACGCCCCGTGCCGCAAGGCAGTGGCCTGGCGAAGGTGCCCGCGGCAGCCCTGTGCGACTGATCGGCCACGGACGGCCCGCAGTCGCTGAGCCGAGCGAAGCGCGTAGCGATCTGACGCGCTGGTAGGGCCCGTTGGCTGTCCTGGTTGGCCGTGGATGTGGAGAACACCTCGCCCGGTCCGGAATCGGGCTGGGAGAGGGCCGAGAGGCGGGGGCTCTTGGGCGGAGTCAGAGATCATCGTCTCTGACGGGGCCGCTCCTCGTCTGTGCAGACCAGACCGTTCCTTTGGGGGCTTCCCGACAGTCTTTGGCATTCCGGGACGGGACGGTCGGTCAAGGGTGGCCGAAGGCCATCGCGAAGCGACGCGACGAAGGAGCGCCCTTGAGGGACCGGCCCGGCACGGAAGGACAGTGGACTGGCGGGAAGCCCCCAACCCCTCCGCGAGACCGCCCCAGGGCACCCCGCCGGGTTTCCCCCGCAGCCCGGCCGCCACGCACCCGCCGCCTAACCCCCCACCCCCCACCCCCCCACCCCCCACCCCCCCACCCCCCGTCCACCGTCCCTCGTGCGGGCGTGGCGATACTCGATGACCTTGCACCCCACCCCGGGCGCGGGGCATGCTTCGCGGGGGTTGAGCGGGAGGGAACGTGGCGGTGGACAAGCGGACCGTGGTGACGGCGGTGCTGTGTGCGGTGGCCGCCCTCGGGGCGTCCGCGGCGGTGGCCGAGCTGGTGCCCCCGCCCGACGGGGCCACGGCCGCCGTCCGGGCCGAGCCGGCGGCGCCGTCGGGCTCGCCCACGGGGCAGTCGCGGGCGCAGGCCTCCAAGCCGCAGCTGGCGAAGCCCGCGCCGACCCCCGTGACCCCCAAGCCCGGCGGCCCCGCGGCCTTCACCGGCGCCCTGTTCACCGGTGGTCTGGACGGGGACCACTTCTGCACCGCCACCGTCGTCCGCAGCCCGGGCAAGAACCTGCTCATCACCGCCGGGCACTGCCTGATGGAGGGCGAGCAGGGCGGCAAGGACGGCGCCGTCTTCGCGCCCGCGTACGCGAACGGCGTCGCCCCGTACGGGACGTGGAAGATAGAGCACGTCTACGAGGACGAGCGCTGGGCCGAGGGCACCGACGACGACTACGACCTCGCCTTCGCCCGGGTCGCCCCCGACGACAAGGGCCGCAAGATCGAGGACGTCACCGGCGGCGCCCCCCTGGACACCTCCGGCCGCGCGGGCGAGGAGGTCACGGTGACGGGCTATCCCGCCGACCGCAAGGTCCCCCGGACCTGCACGGCCGTCGCCACCCGCCTCAGCCCGACGGAGCAGCAGTTCGCCTGTGCCGACTTCCCGGGCGGCACCAGCGGCAGTGCGTGGATCGGCCGGGACGGGAAGGTCATCGGGATCCTGACGGGCGGGGACACGGACGACGTCTCCACCAGCACCGTCCTCGGCGACTACGCGGCGAAGCTCTACGCGAAGGCCGCCGCCGCCCGCTGACCCCGGCCCGCCCCAACCCCCTCACCGCCCACCCCGCCCACCCCGCCCCCCTCACCGCCCCAGTGCCGCCCGCAGGGTGAGTCCGTGGTGGCGGTGCAGCCGGTACGTCTCCCAGCACGCCAGCGCCGTGACCGAGACGGGCGCGCCCAGCACGAAGGCCATCCGGGCGGCCGCCGGGACCTGGGAGTAGGCGCCGGTGACGAGGTCCGCCACGGCCATCTCCCACACCAGCACGGTGGCGAGCGCGGGCGGGAGCAGCTCGTGGACGTCGGCGGTGCGGAAGACGTGGACGAGGGAGAGCCCGATGCCGTAGAGGGCGAAGCCGAGCGACCACAGGCACATCAGCCCCATGACGATCTTGCCCGGCAGCCCCACCGCGTCGCGCAGCCCCTGGGTCTGTTCGGTGACGGCGAGCGGGAACGTGGCCATCGAGGCCATCAGGGCCAGGACGGCCCCGAGGGGGCGCAGGGCCCGTTTGAGGTAGACGCGCCGCTGGGCGCCGCGGGCGGCGAGGGCGAAGGCGCCGACCAGCAGGGGGAGGGTGCAGGCCAGGGCGAGGGTGCTGTTCCAGCTCTGGTCGAGGCGGTCCCCGGCGACCGCCCCGGCGCCCTCCGCCGGGTCGGTGACGGCCGAGTACGTGAGGGTTAGCGCGAGCCACGCGGCGAACCCGAGCACCGTGCGCCACAGCTGGAGCTTGCGCACCAGGGGGTCCGTGACGGTCCCGGGGCGCGAGGGGCGGAACGCGCGCTGGGCGGCGTACAGCGGGTTGAAGACGAAGCGGGCGATCCGCCGGCCCCGCGAGGGGGGCGGGGGTGGCGGCGCCGCGTAGGGGTTCGGGTTCGGGTACGGGTTCGCCTGCGCGGGCACGCCGTAGGGCCCGGGCGCGTATCCGGGCTGCGGGGGCCCGCCGTACGGGCCCGGGGCGTACGGGCCGGGGGAGTACGGCCCCGGAGCGTAGGGCCCGGGGGGTCCGCCGGGCGGGGGTCCGCCGGCCGGGTTCGGGTGCTCGTCCCCCGTGTGCATGCTCACGCCTTCTCCCGTGGTGCCGTGTGGTCGGGCTCCCGCAGGGTAGCGGCGGTGGCGGGCGGCCGTCAGCCCCGCCCGCCCGCCGGGCGGTTACGCCAGCAGCCCCAGGTGGACCGGGTCGGCCGGGGCGTCGGAGAGCAGGTCCGCCAGCCGCGGGGGCCAGAGGGGTTCGCCGAGGGTGGCGAGGCGCTGCGGGGAGAGCCACTGCCAGTGGATGCCGGGGGCTTCGAGCCGCGGTTCGCGCTGGGGGCCGGTGGTGACGTAGATGTGCTCGTGCTGGCGGACCGGTATGCCCTGGTGCGTGAAGTCGTGCTCCCAGGTGCACAGCAGCCGCTGCGGTTCGAGGTCGGTCCAGCCGGTCTCCTCGCGCAACTCGCGGCGCACGCACTCCTCGGGGCTCTCGCCCGGGTCGATCCCGCCGCCCGGGGGCAGCCAGTGGATGCCGACTTCGATGTTGTTCTCCCGGAAGAGGAACACCGATCCGCTGGGGGAGAGGACGACGATGCGCGCTGCCTGACGAGGAGTTCTCATCATTTGAGGGTACGTCCGGGGGCCCCTGCGGCGGGAGGGGTCGGGCCGCTCCCGCCGCACGCCCGGAGCCGGGGGCGAAGACCCCGCGGGGCGGGATCAGATGGTCACGCAGATGCCGTCCTCGATGGTGCGGCCGTCGCGCTCCAGGCCGCCGCAGACGAGCTTGGCGCCGGCCTGCTCGTATCCGACGGCCCAGCGGTGCGAGGCTGCGGTGACCCGGCCGGAGCGGAACTCGCCCCAGTAGGCGCGCAGCACACCGGGGTTGCCGTCACGGGTCTGGACGGTGATGTCCTGCACGAAGCGGTTGTGGTGCGCCGTCATGACGCAGATGTACTGGCCGCACTGGCTGTTGACCTCGGCGCTGGCGGGCGACGCGGCGGCGAAGGCGAGGGCGACGGCGGCGAGCAGGGTCGCGGACTTCCGCATGACTGATCCTCCTGGTCGGGTCGGCCGCCTGGGTTCTGGCGTGCGGCCGGCCCGATCAGTAGTAGCGTCCCGGGGCCCCGGGAGGGCGGTTCGGGCGGGCATTTCCCCTGATCAGGTGGCCCTTGCTGTCTGATCATGGGACCGGCGCGCCCGCAGTGTCGTTTCTCCCCGACGGGCGCGCCGCCTCGTGCGCCCGGGCGATCGAGGCGACGATCGACAGGCCCGGGCCTCGGCCTGGGCCCGGCCCCGGCCCCGGGCCCAGGTCCAGGCCCGCCCCCTCGCCCGCCGTGTGACGGCGCTCCGCACGGCGGCGGAACGGCTCCAGCAGCCTCGGCACCTTCGCCCGGTCCATCGGCGGGCCGGTGCTGGACACCGCCGGGACCCCGTCCGGGGCGGTCGGCACGCGCAGTCGGCCCCCCTCCGCACGGGGCCCGGCGCGCTCGTGGGGGCGGGAGTTCGGCGGGAACGAAGATCGGCTCCTGTACGGTCGGGGCAATGAGCAAGCACGCCCGAGCCCGTTCCCGTTCCCGGGGCCGCACCCGTCCGCGCTCCCGCTCCGCCGCCCGCCGGCCGAGGGCGCTGACCGTGGTGGCCACCGTCGGCCTGCTGGCGTTCGGCGCCGGCTGGGTGCACGCGCTGCACGAGCAGCCGGGCGCGCCCGTCCCGGCGGCCCGCGCGGACGCCCGCCCGCAGACCAAGGACCGGGCGGCCCGTGACGCCCACCGTCCGGACCCCCGCCAGGGCCTCCCCCTGACCCTCGGCGACGCGGCCCGCGCCCGGATCCCCGCGGACTCGCGGCAGCTGGTGCTGGTCACCGGCAAGGCGAAGGACTCCTCGGAGTCCACCGTCACCTTCTACACCCGGCCCGCCGCGGGCGCCGACTGGACCGCCGGCGCGCAGTGGCCGGCCCGCAACGGCGCCAAGGGCTGGTCCACGGGGCGCTCGTACGGGGACCTGACCTCCCCGGAGGGGGTGTTCTCCCTGACGGACGCGGGCGGCCTGCTGGCGCCCCCGCCCGGCACGAAGCTCCCCTACGACCGGAACGCGGCCTTCGTGGCGAGCGGCCGGGGCGTGAACGGCGAGTCGCTGGCGGGCTCCTTCGACTACGTCGTGGCGATCGACTACAACCGCAGGCAGGGCGTGTCCCCGCTCGACCCGGCGAAGCCGGACGGCGAGGACAAGGGCGGCAACATCTGGCTCCACGTGGACCACGACGGCCCCTCCCAGGGCTGCGTGGGGATCCCGAAGGAGGCGATGGAGAAGCTCCTGGCGACCCTGGACCCGGCCGCGCACCCGGTCATCGCGATGGGTCCGCCCGGCTTCTGAGCAGCAGCCCGATGTACGCGAGGTCGAAGACCGAGCACAGCACGCCCAGGCCGAGGACGAAGCCGGAACCCTCCAGCACCCCGAACAGCAGGGTCGGCGCGAGCGTGCCCAGCCATTTGGCGACGGCGATCAGCAGTGACTGGCCGCGCGGGCCGCGCCGGGCGGCGTAGAGGGAGATGAACAGGCCGGACATCAGCAGGTTCTGGAGGAACGCCGAGTAGCGGGTGGCGTCGTGCGTCCCGAAGTGGGCGAGGAAGAGCCACTGCACGGCGAAGGCCGTCGCGAAGAGCAGCCCGCTCCAGGCGGCGAACAGCGGCCGGGTGACGAAGCCGGGCAGCTCGGCGCGCCCGTACCGCAGGTACGTCCAGATGATCACGGTGTCGGCGAGGGCCCACACCACGTTGACCACCCCCTGGGCGGAGGGGCCGCCGCGCAGCTCGTCGACGGCGTAGGTGACCTCCCAGGCGAAGTTCAGGGCGAGCGCGGCCACCGGCATCGCGTAGGTCCGGTCCCGCAGCCCGATCCGGATCGCCTCCAGGTACACGAGGGTCCAGGCGAGCCCGCTGACGAGCGTGAGCATCAGTTCCACGCGCGCACCCTAGGCCCGGAGGGGTCCGTTCGGAACGGGATGCGGGCGCCGGACGCGGATCCGCCGGGCCCGGACACCCGTCGGGCGCAGCGCGGGCCGGCGTCCGGGCCCGCCCCACCCCTTGCCTGACGCACCGTCAGCTACGACGATGGCCCGGCACACGGCGCCCGCACCACGGCGCCCGCACCACGACCGGCACCACGATCCGGCAGACGAAGGCGAGGCGGGCCCGGCATGGCACGCGTGTTTCCGGAAGGCCGGCTGGCGTACGGGATGCAGCTTCCCGTCCAGTCGCAGAGCACCATCTACGCCGAGCCCTGGGAGGCCTCGGCCGGCGCGGCCGACCTCGCCGAGGTGGCCAGGGCCGCCGACCGGGCGGGCTTCGGGTACCTCGCCACCTGCGACCACGTGGCGATCCCGCGCCGCCTCGCCGGTCCCATGAGCACCGTCTGGTACGACCCGGTCGCCACCCTGGCCTTCCTGGCCGGGATCACCGAACGGGTGCGGCTGCTGAGCCACGTCGCGATCGTCGGCCTGCGCCACCCGCTGGTCACCGCGAAGCAGTACGCGACCCTGGACCACCTCAGCGGCGGCCGGCTGGTCCTCGGGGTCGGGGCCGGGCACGTCCAGGAGGAGTTCGAGGTGCTCGGCGTGGACTTCGCGCGCCGCGGGGCGGTCCTCGACGAGAGCCTCGACGCCCTGCGCGCCGCCCTCGGGCCGGAGGAGTACCCGGAGTTCGAGGGGGAGCTGTTCTCCTTCAAGGACCTCGGCCAGCTGCCCCGGCCCGCCCAGGCGCGGATCCCCGTCTGGGTCGGCGGCTCCTCGCCCGCCGCGGTCCGCCGGGCCGCCGTGCGCGGCGACGGCTGGCTCCCGCAGGGCGATCCGCGGGAGGAGCTCCCGGCGCAGATCGCCCGGCTGCGCGCGCTGCGGGAGGCGGCCGGGGTGGCCGGCCCCGTCGAGATCGGCGCGATCACCGAGGCGCTGTACGTCGGCGAGCCCGGCTGGGACACCGGCCGCCGGGCCCTGACCGGCAAGGCGGAGGTGCTCGCGGAGTCCCTGCGGGAGTACCGGGCGCTGGGCGTGGACCAGATCCAGGTCCGCTTCCGCAGCCGGGACCGGGCCGAGCTGACCGACCAGATCACCGCCTTCGGGGCCGAGGTGGCCCCCCTCCTCAACGATTAGGGGCACTGCCATGGGCAAGCTGGACGGGCGCGTCGTCATCGTCACGGGCGCGGCACGCGGCCAGGGCGAGCAGGAGGCCCGGCTCTTCGCCGCCGAGGGCGCGAAGGTGCTGCTGGGTGACGTGCTGGACGGGCAGGGCGCCGCCGTCGCGAAGGAGCTGGGGGAGGACCGGGCCCGGTACGTACGCCTGGACGTGACCCGGGAGGAGGACTGGGCGGCCGCCGTCGCCGCCGCGAAGGAGGCCTTCGGCCCGGTCAGCGGCCTGGTCAACAACGCGGGCATCCTGCGCTTCAACGAGCTGACGGCGACCCCGCTGGAGGAGTTCCGGCAGGTGATCGAGGTCAACCAGGTGGGTGCCTTCCTCGGCATCAAGGCGGTCGCGCCCGAGATCGCGGAGGCCGGCGGCGGGACCATCGTGAACACCTCCTCGTACACGGGGCTGACGGGCATGGCGTACGTGGGCGCGTACGCGGCGACGAAGGCGGCGATCCTCGGGCTGACCCGGGTCGCGGCGCTGGAGCTGGCCGCGAAGAACATCCGGGTCAACGCCATGTGCCCGGGGGCGGTGGACACCCCGATGGCCAATCCCGGCCTGCTGGACCCGGCCGGGGCGACCGACGAGGCGCGGGAGGCGATGGCGGAGCTCTACAAGCGGGTGGTGCCGCTCGGGCGGGTGGGCCGGCCGGAGGAGATCGCGCGCCTCGCCCTGTTCCTGACCGGCGACGACTCCTCCTACATCACCGGCCAGCCGTTCGTCGTGGACGGCGGCTGGATGGCCGGGGTGAGCATCCTCTGACCCTGTTTCTGATGGGTCGTCAGGTCAGCCGGGCGCGGGTATTGACGCCCCCGCCCGGCGGTGGAACAGTCGGACCCATCGAATCTGACGACACGTCAGAAACCTAAGGACGGTGAACCCCCTTGGAATTCGGGCTCTTCGTGCAGGGATACGTGCCCCAGGCGCGGTCCAAGGTCGACCCCGAGGCGGAGCACAAGGCACTGCTCGAGGAGACCGAGTACGTCATCCAGGCCGACCAGTCCGGCTTCAAGTACGCCTGGGCCTCCGAGCACCACTTCCTGGAGGAGTACTCGCACCTCTCGGCGAACGAGGTCTTCCTCGGGTACCTCGCCGCCGCGACCGAGCGGATCCACCTCGGCTCCGGCATCTTCAACCCCCTCGCGCCGGTCAACCACCCGGTGAAGGTGGCCGAGAAGGTCACCATGCTCGACCACCTCTCCAAGGGCCGCTTCGAGTTCGGCACCGGGCGCGGGGCGGGCAGCCACGAGATCCTCGGCTTCATGCCCGGCATCACGGACATGAACCACACCAAGGAGATCTGGGAGGAGACCATCGCGGAGTTCCCCAAGATGTTCCTCCAGGAGGAGTACGAGGGGTTCCAGGGCAAGCACTGGTCGCTGCCGCCGCGGAAGGTCTTCCCGAAGCCGTACGGCAAGGCGCACCCGGCCATGTGGTACGCGGCGGGCTCGCCGGCCTCGTACGCGATGGCGGCGAAGAAGGGCCTCGGGGTGCTCGGCTTCAGCGTCCAGAAGGTCTCGGACATGGAGTGGGTGCTCGACCAGTACAAGACGGCGATCCGGGAGGCGAAGGCGATCGGTGCCTTCGTCAACGACAACGTCATGGTCACCTCGACGGCGATCTGCGCCGAGACCCACGAGAAGGCGGTCGAGATCGCGGTCAACGCGAACATGAACCGCTTCCAGTCGCTGGTCTTCCGCTACCACGACACCTTCCCGCGGCCGGAGGCGATCCCGCAGTGGCCGGAGACGCTGCCGGAGTACAACGCGGAGATCATCGAACTCCTCATCGCGGAGGAGCTGCTGATCTGCGGTGACCCGTCGGAGGTACGGGCCCAGTGCAAGCGGTGGGAGCAGGCGGGCGCGGACCAGCTGTCCTTCGGCCTGCCGACGGGGGTCTCGAAGGAGGACACGCTGACCACGATCAAGCTGATCGGCGAACACGTCATCCCCCACATCGACACGGACCCCGTCCACCGCACCACCCGCTTCCGCCAGTCCGCCTGACCCCCCGGCGGCTCCCCCGGCCCCCCGTCGCGGCGGCGTCTTCCCGGACCGCCGCCCGGCAGGGCTCCGCGGCGGGCCGGGGCGGGCGGCGGCGGCCCGCCCCCGCCCCGGCCCGACGCGCACCCCCGGAGCCCCCGGAGCCCCCGGAGCCCCCGGAGCCCCCCCCGGAGACCCCCTCCGGGGCCACCGCCATGCCCCGCGCGAACCGCAGGGCGCCGCGCGAACCGCAGGGCCCCGCCCGAACCGCAGGGCCCCGAGTCCCGAACCACCCAGGAGGGGAACCGTCATGCTCGACCACCTCATCCGCGGAGCGACCCTCGTCGACGGCACCGGCACCCCCGCCCGCCCCGCGGACATCGGCATCCGGGACGGCCGCATCGCCGTCGTCGCCGCCCCCGGCACCGTCACCGAGGAGGCCCGGACGAGCGAGGACGCGACCGGGCTCGTGCTGACCCCCGGCTTCGTCGACCCCCACACCCACTACGACGCCCAGCTGTTCTGGGACCCGTACGCCACCCCCTCCATGAACCACGGCGTCACCACCGTCGCGGGCGGCAACTGCGGCTTCACCCTGGCCCCGCTCAACCCGGCCCGCCCCGAGGACGCCGACTACACGCGCCGCATGATGAGCAAGGTCGAGGGCATGGCCCTCAAGGCCCTGGAGGAGGGCGTCGACTGGTCCTGGTCCACCTTCGGCGAATACCTCGACGCCCTGGAGGGCCGCATCGCGGTCAACGCGGGCTTCATGGTCGGCCACTGCGCCCTGCGCCGCCACGTCATGGGCGAGGCGGCGGTCGGCGGGCAGCCCACCCCCGAGCAGCTCCGGCAGATGCTCGACCTCTTCCACGAGGCGATGGACGCCGGCGCCTGGGGCCTGTCCACCACCCAGTCGTCCACCCACTCCGACGGCGACGGCGCCCCCGTCGCCTCCCGCCACGCCCGGCCCGCCGAACTCCTCGCCCTCTCCCGCGCCGTCGCCGACCACGAGGGCACCCAGCTCGAAGCGATCGTCGCGGGCTGCCTGGACCAGTTCTCCGACGCCGAGATCGACCTGTTCGTCGACATGAGCGCCGCCGCCGGCCGCCCCCTGAACTGGAACGTCCTCACCATCGACGCCGCCGTCCCCGAACGGGTCCCGCGCCAGCTGCTCGCCAGTGAGCGGGCCCGCGCCGCGGGCGGCCGGATCGTGGCGCTGACCATGCCGATCCTGACCCCCATGAACATGTCGCTGCGCACCTTCTGCGCGCTGAACCTCATCCCCGGCTGGGGTGAAGTGCTGGGCCTGCCCGTCCCCGAGCGGATCGAGCGGCTGCGCGACGCCGGCGTGCGCGCCGAGCTGCTGCGCCGCGCCGACAGCAAGGAGGCGGGCGTCTTCCGGCGCCTGGCCGACTTCGGGCGGTACGTCATCGGGGACACGTACAGCAAGGAGAACGAGGGCCTCTCGGGCCGGGTCGTGGGCGACATCGCCGCCGAGCGCGGCCAGGACCCCTTCCACTGCCTGGTCGAGATCTGCGCCCACGACGACCTGCGCACGGTGCTGTGGCCCATGCCCACCGACAACGACCCGGCCAGCTGGGCGCTGCGCGCCCGGACCTGGCAGCACGAGGACGTGATGCTGGGCGGCTCGGACGCCGGCGCGCACCTGGACCGGATGTGCGGGGCCCCGTACACGACCCGTTTCCTCGGCGACTGCCTGCGCGGCCGCAAGCTGGTCCCGCTCGAAGCGGCGGTGAAGATGCTGACGGACGATCCGGCGCGGCTGTTCGGGCTGCGCGAGCGCGGCCGGATCGCCGAGGGCTTCCACGCGGACCTGGTCCTCTTCGATCCGGAGCGGATCGAGGCGGGACCGGCGACGCTCGTGCACGACCTGCCGGGGGACAGCCCGCGCCTGGACGCCCGCGCCATCGGGATCGTCTCGGTACGGGTCAACGGCGTGGAGACCATCCGCGACGACGAGGTGACGGGGGCGGTCCCGGGGACCGTGCTCCGTTCGGGCCGGGACACGAGGACGGTGAGCACCCGATGAGCCGGGCGCCCCAGAAGCTCTACGTCGGCGGCGAGTGGGTGGAGCCCGCCGGCGGCCACTACGAGGTGATCGACCCGGCGGACGAGTCCGTCGTCGGGCTGGCCCCCGAGGCCTCCCGGGCGCAGGTCGAGGAGGCGGCGCGGGCCGCCTCGGAGGCCTTCGGCGCCTGGTCGCGCACGAAGCCGGAGGCGCGGGCCGCGATCCTGGACCGGGCCGCGGACATCATGCAGCGGGAGTTCGAACCGTGGGCGGAGCTCGCGCGGGCCGAGACGGGCGCGCCGACGGGCATCGCGCGCGGGATGCAGGTGGGCGTGGGGGTGTCCCGCTTCCGGCGGTACGCCCGTGGCGCGCTGGAGCCGGTGGAGCGCGGGCTGCCACCGCAGGTGACCGAGGCCGGGCCGATGGGGCGGGCGAGCGTGCTGGGGGCGCTGGAGGTGCGCCAGCCGGTCGGGGTGGTCACCTGCATCACCTCGTACAACAACCCGTGGGCGAATCCGGCGGGCAAGGTGGCTCCGGCACTGGCCATGGGGAACACGGTGGTGGTCAAGCCGGCTCCGCAGGATCCGCTGTCGGTGTTCAAGATGGCCGGGGCGCTGCACGAGGCGGGGGTTCCGGCCGGGGTGGTGAACGTGGTGTCGGGCGCTTCGGTGGAGGTCGGGGAGGCGGCGGTGGATTCCCCGTACGTGGACATGGTGTCGTTCACCGGGTCCACGGACGTCGGGCAGCGCATCGCGCAGGTGTGCGGCCGGAGCATGAAGCGGCAGCTGATGGAGCTCGGCGGCAAGGGGGCGGCGGTCGTCCTGGCGGACGCCGATCTGGACGCGGCGGTGCTGGGCATCGGGACGACGTTCTCCTTCTACTCCGGGCAGATCTGCACCGCGCCGACGCGGGTGATCGTGCAGCGGTCGGTGTACGCGGAGCTGGTGGAGAAGCTGACCGGCTACCTGGCCTTCATGAAGGTCGGCGATCCGGGGGAGCGGGGCACGGTGGTGGGCCCGGTGATCTCGGCGGCGCACCGGGACCGGGTGGAGTCGTACGTGGAGCTGGGCCGCAAGGAGGGGGCGCGGATCGCGTACGGCGGGGAGCGGCCGGTGGTCGGGAGCGGCCGCGGGTTCTACGTGGCCCCGACGCTGCTGGTCGACTGCACGAGCGAGATGCGGGTGGTCCGGGAGGAGATCTTCGGGCCGGTGGTCGTGGTCGTCCCCTTCGACGGGGAGGGGCAGGAGGCGGAGGACGAGGCGGTCCGGCTGGCCAACGACAGTGATTTCGGGCTGCTGAGCTACGTCTGGTCGGGGGACGCGGCCCGCGCTTTCCGTGTCGCGCGGCGGCTGAGGGCCGGCGGGGTCGGGGTGAACACGGTCGGCCGGAACATGGAGGCGCCGTTCGGCGGGTTCAAGAGGAGCGGTGTGGGGCGGGACGTGGGCTCGTACGCGCTGCACGCATACAGCGAAATCCAGTCGATCGTATGGGCTTGACCAAAAGTTGAACCGGAAAGTTTGAAAAGCCTCAAATCGGACACCGCTGCGGTTTCCGCATGGCGAAAGCGAAGCTCCGGGCCCGCCGAAACGATGATCGGCGGGCCCGTGAACCTTGCATTACGAGCTCGTGAAGTCTCTCGACCTCAAGATTCCAGGCGTTTTTGGGTCTTCGGATCCGGACTTAAGTCTTCCGAATGTGGAAACCGCACCGTCTAACGTCCTGACACATGACACAGCTGGACGTTCGGCCGCAGGTCGGAGACACGGTAAGCGGCGTCGCCCGGGGCCAGGGTCAGGGCGACGGCGAGGTCCGCGGCAAGGGCCTCGGCAAGGGGTCCGTCGGCCTGGTGGGCAGCGCGGTCATCGGCATCTCCACCGTCGCCCCCGTCTACTGCCTGACCTCCACCCTCGGCTCCACCGCCGGCGAGGTGGGCGTCCACATGCCCGCCGTGTTCCTGGCCGGATTCCTTCCGATGCTCCTGGTGGCCTTCGCCTACCGCGAGCTCAACAAGGCCATGCCGGACTGCGGCACCTCCTTCACCTGGACCGTCAAGGCCTTCGGCCCGCGGATCGGCTGGATGTGCGGCTGGGGCCTGGTGATCGCCACGATCATCGTGCTGTCCAACCTGGCCGGCGTCGCCACGTCCTACTTCTGGCTGCTCGCGGGCGAGATCACGAACGATCCGTCGGTCTCGGCCCTGGACGGCAACAAGGCCGTCCACATCGCCACCTGCCTCACCCTGATCGCCGCCGCGACCGCCATCAGCTACCGCGGCATGACCGCCACCAAGGGCGTCCAGTACACCCTCGTCGGCCTCCAGCTCGCGGTCCTCGGCCTGTTCGTCGCCATGGCCCTCCAGAAGGCCTCCGCCGGAACCTTCGACACCGGGCTGGACTTCTCCTGGGAGTGGATGAACCCCTTCGCGGTCGGCTCCATGGGCTCCTTCACCGCCGGGCTCTCCCTCTCGATCTTCATGTACTGGGGCTGGGACGCCTGCCTGGCCACCAACGAGGAGACCACCGGCTCCGCCAAGACCCCCGGCCGCGCCTCGCTCATCGCGATGGTCGTCCTGGTCGGCTCCTACCTGGCCACCGGCGTCGCCGCCCAGATGGCCGTCGGCTCCGGCACCTCCGGCCTCGGCCTCGGCAACCCGGAGACCTCCGGCAACGTCTTCGCCGCCCTCGCCGGCCCCGTCATGGGCCCCGTGCTCGGCATCCTGCTCTTCGTCGCCGTCCTCGCCTCGGCCACCGCCTCCCTGCAGACCACCTTCATTCCGGTGGCGCGCACCGTCCTGGCCATGTCCACGTACGAGGCCCTGCCCGCCTCCTACGCCCGGGTCCACCCCAAGTTCAAGACCCCGGGCCGCGCCACCGTCATGGCGGGCATCGCGACCGGCGCGTTCTACACGGTCATGACCCTGGTCAGCGAGAACGTCCTCACCGACACGATCTTCGCGCTCGGCCTGATGATCTGCTTCTACTACTCGCTGACGGCCTTCGCCTGCGCCTGGTACTTCCGCGGCGAGCTGCGCGACTCCGTCCGCGGCCTGCTCTTCAAGGGCGTCTTCCCGGTCCTGGGCGGACTGCTCCTCGCGGCGGTCTTCCTCAAGACCCTCACCGACGCCTGGGACCCCTCCTACGGCTCGGGCTCCTCCATCCCCGGCCTCGGCGTCGGCAGCGTCTTCGTCATCGGCGTCGGCCTCCTGGGCCTCGGACTGGTCATCATGCTCGTCCTCCAGCGCCGCACCCCGGCCTTCTTCCGCGGCGAGGTCCTCACGAAGTCCACCCCGTCCCTGATCGTCCAGGACTGACCCCCGGGCGGGGCGGGGCGCGGCGGGGGCGCGGCCGTTCACTGGCGGCCCCCGACGTCCAGGACGCCCTCGCCGCGGCCGGGCGGCTGGTCCCCGGCGAGGTCGCCGTCATACTGCGTGCGGCCGACGGGAGCGAGCGGACCCTGCCGGACGAACTCGTACGCATCCTCAGTGCCTCCGTTCACGAGCTGGCGGCAGGCCACGCCGTGACCGTACTCGCGTCGGAAGCCCAGTTGACGCCCGCCGAGACGGCCGAGCTTCTAGGGCTTTCCCGGCCCTTCGTCGTCCGTCTCCTCGACGCGGGCGAGATCGCCTCCAGCCACCTGCCGGACAGCCGCCACCGCATCGTGCGGCTGGCGGACGCACTCGCCTTCCAGGAGCGGCGCGCGCGCCGGGAGGAAGGCCGTCGACGCATCGCCGAAGCCGCGGGCGAAGCGGGACTGCCCTAATGAGGAGGTCGCCCGGACAGTGACGCGGATGGCGGCCGGAAAGCGCAATCCGCCCATGACGCGGGAGGATCTGCTGGCACGGCTGGGCAAAGCAGGAGTCATCCGATGCGCGGAACGGCTGGCATGAGTGGTGACCCGGTGCGTGGCGGGGTCGTTGGGTGGGGCATGACTGCCATGAAGCGCACCCTCACCGCCCTGCTGCTCTCCGGCGGGGCCGCCCTCGCCCTCACGCCCGCCGTCGCGCACGCCGCCGACGGGGACGGGCAGCCCGCCGTGGCGCCGATCGCCAAGCGCGTCGGCGACATCGTCGACCATCCCGGGCATGCCGTACAGGACACGAAGACCGCCGTGGGTGTGACCGCCCAGGCGGCCGGCGCCGCCTCCCAGGCCGCCGACACCTCCCTCACCGGCGCGGGCTCCGCCCTGTCGGCCGGGCTCCCCAGCGCCCCGAAGGCCGGCTGACGCCCCCGGCCACCGCCCCCGGCCACCGCCCCGCGTGGGGTGGTGGCCGTCGTCTTGCCGGGCGCGGCCGGGGCGGCTACCGGCTGGTGCTCAGCCCCAGGTGCGGGAGCAGAGCACCAGCCGGTAGCCGTCCGGGTCGGCGACGGTGACGCCGAACTCGTCCCAGTACGGGTTGTGGGACGCCACCCGGGTCCCGCCGCAGTCGACCAGCCGCCGCACGAGCGCCTCGTCGGGGGCCTTGCCGAGGTAGACCACGAACAGGTCGTCCACGGTCGGCGTCGGCGCCAGCGGGCTGTCCGGGTCCCGGGTCAGCTCGAAGTGCCAGCCGCCGCCCGCCGGGCCGACCATCAGGAGGTCGTGCTCCCCGGGCACGTGTCCGCTGGTGCGCCACAGGACGTCGAGCCCGAGCCCGTCGACGTAGAACCGCTCAGCGGCCTCCAGGTCGAACGAGGGCCGCGCGACCCGGACATGGGTGTGTGCATCGATCATGCCGGGAGGGTACGTCCGCCGAGCCCGGGGCGGTGTGACGGGGCTCACCCATGGGGCGGGTCGGGGTCCGGGGGCGGGGTGTCAGTTGATCGGCCTCAGGGAGGGTTTGGTGGTCTCCCGTCAGTCTCATCGTCCTTCCGTGTCGGGCCGGTCCCTCAAGGGCGCTCCTTCGTCGCGTCGCTTCGCGATGGCCTTCGGCCACCCTTGACCGACCGTCCCGCCACGGAAAAACGAAGACTGCCGGGAAACCCCCAAAAGAACGTTCACGGGGCAGTGAGCCTGGCCGATCCTTCTCAGGGAGCCGAGACCCCTACCCCCAAGGGACCCCAGGCGGGCCCGACATCCGGCCCTCCCAGACCACATCCGGGGCCAGGGGCAGCCAGACCACACCAAACAGCGACCAGAGCAGCCGGGCGGGACACCTGGCGCATCAGATCGCTACGCGCTTCTCCCGGCATAGCGTCCGCCGGCCGTCCGTGGCCGGACATAGGCCAACCGAGACCTACCGAGGGCGGTCGATGACGGGCGAGGGCGGGTCGATGACGATCGAGGGCAGGTAGTCACGGGCGTCTGCGGCCGTGACGGAGTGAGAGAGCGACGAGAGTGACTTTTCGTGCGGTCTGAGGGCGATCGTCGCCCGCCGGTCGCCATCTGCCGTCCTCGTCTTCCCCTCGCCATCTGCCGGTCGTCGTCTGCCGGTCGCCATCTGCGGTCGTCGTCTGCCGATCTCCGACTGCCGGTCTCCGTCCGCCGGTCGCCATCTGCCGGTCTCCATCCGCTCTCCGTTTGCCGGGGGGCGGTCGCTCGTCAAGTAGGGCCAATTCTTCGCCTTGGGCGGCTTATGTCCAGCCACAGATGGGCGGCGGACGCTATGCCGGGCGAAGCGTGTAGCGATCTGATGCGCGGGGGCTTCTGCTGGAGCCGCAGGCTCGTCGTGTCGCTGTCTCGTGTGGTCTGGCAGCTCCCGGCCCCTCGTTCATCTCTGACGGGCCCGGGCATGACTCGTCCCCCCCTGCCGTTTCCCTGGGGGCTTCCCGGCAGTCTTTGGCGTTTCGTGGCGGGACGGTCGGTCAAGGGTGGCCGAAGGCCATCGCGAAGCGACGCGACGAAGGAGCGCCCTTGAGGGACCGGCCCGACGCGGAAGGACAGTGGACTGACGGGCAGCCCCCAGCACCGTCCCGGCCCCCTCCAGGGTGCACCGCCCACCCCCGACCCCACCCCCGCGCCCGCCCCCGCCCCGCCGCCGCGAAAAACAGGTGCGTGCGCCCTCGCGCGGCGCCTAGCTTGAGGCGGATGAGCAGCGACTATCCATTCGCCGACGGGTACAACCTCGTCTGGGACCTGAGCGGCTTCGGCGAGGCGGACGAGGAGTTGGTCGAGTCCGTGTCCCTGACCCGGGACCAGTTCCTTGAGATCCGGTACCTCTTCGTGCTCGGTGACGATCCATGGATGGTGGCGGGCGAGTACCGGGTGGCACCCGGCATATGGGCCCGCGTCCGCAGCGCCGTGCCCGGAGTCCGGTTCCAGCGCGACGCGGAGTACTTCCTCGGCGCCCGTCAGGCCCTGCCTGACGGGCGCTTCTGGCGTCCGGCCCCGGGCACGACCGCGCCGGGCCCGGTCCCTCCGCCGTGACCAGGGCTAGGACGTGTCCGCACTCGACCTTGTGCCTGTGCTTGTACATTTCGCGGTCGAAACCGGGCGGCCGTCCGACCGAGGCGGGAGGTTTTGCCTCACGGTCGACCAGCAGTGCGCTGCCGTGTCGTAGCGTCACTGCATCCCTTGATCACGATCGCGGACGTCTCCGGCGGCTCATTCAGCCCTCCGGTGAGGCGGCCCGCCAGGAGGCACGCCATGAGCGTTATCGACATACGGAGCACGGCCGTAAAACTGCCGGACACCTGGAGCTCACACCTGCTCGGGCAGGTCGGGGGCACCGGGGTGAAGGTGCTGCGGATGGATGGACGCCCCTTGGCGCCGGAATCCCATGCCACGGCGGAAGCACTGCTGGTGATGGACGGCACGCTGCAATTGGTGGCTGGCGACATCGAGGTCGAAGTATGCGCGGGGGAGATGTACATCGTTGAGGCGGGAGTAGAGCATGCCGTGCGACCCGGCAGTCGAGGCACGCTCGTCATCATCGAACACATTTCAAGCGCGCCCTAGACGAGTTATTACGATGTGATCAGTGGTCGTAGGCGATCAGGGATCGCATGACAGGCTGTCGGGTCTTGTGGTTGTGCCAGACCGCTGCGGCCAGCGCGAGGACGCGCTGGGCGACGCGGACGGCAACGCCCTCGAAGGTCCGGCCGCCGTGCTGTTCCAGGTCGCCGGACGCCGTCGCGCAACGGGCACCTATGGGTGGTAGAGGGCGTGGGCGAGAGTCAGGTCGGCAAGCCCGTCCTGACCGAGGTTGAAGAAGTAGTTCACCTGCCATGCCTGCGTGCTGCGGGCCTGCCGGTTGGTCGTGGTCACCCACGGCGGGTAGACGCGGAATCCGCGCTTCCCGCCGGAGCCGTTACAGGAGACGATGTTGCGCTCGCACAACACCTCGCGCGGGAACACGAACTGTCCGAAGCCGTTGTCGTCGCAGCTGCTGATGACGAAGAGGTCCACTCCGTCGTCGGCGTCGAAGGGCCGGATCGGCCCCTCTTCAGACCGCTGCCACAAGGTGACGAACTGGCCCACCTTCGCCGGGGTGGTCTTGGCCACGCGGAACCGAACCGAGCGGTCATCGAGCGTGAACGCGCAAGCCGCGTACTCGGCACTCTCCGGTTCGGGCACCGGCAGCGAGCAGACGAAACCGCTCGGGTCGTACACCAATGCCTTCGCTGACAGCAGGTCACCATGAAACCCCGTCCACGACTGATTCGAAACCATGCCGTCATCCTGCCATCGCACCCGTGCGCACTGCTTTGGCCCCTCATGCCGCCAGCCGCGCACCGCCCCCCTCGAACCCGAGGTACATCCTCCGGACAGAGCCCAGGCGAGTCGTTCCGAACACTGACGGTGTGTCCGGGAACACCAACAGGGCATCCAAGATCGATCTGTGATGAATGACCTGGACGCCCTGCTCACCGCACTGTACGTGAAGATCGACGATGAAATCGGAGATACCCGATGGCTGGGTCGCCCGCCGCGGTTGACGGACTCCGAGCTCGTCTGCCTCGCTGTTGCCCAGGCGATGCTGGGCTTTGCCTCGGAGTCCAGGTGGCTGCGGTTCGTCCGCTCCCGCCTCGGCTCGATGTTCCCGTACGTGCCGAAGCAGCCTGGCTGGAACAAGCGGCTGCGGGCCGCGCTACCGCTGGTCAAGCGGACGATACGACTCCTCGCCACCGACACCGACTTCTGGTTCGACAACCACTGGATCGTCGACTCCACCCCGGTGCCGTGCGGTATGTCGAGGCCGACGGTGAAACGGTCGGACCTGGCCGGCTGGGCCGGATACGGATACTGCGCCTCCCACTCCCGTTTCTTCTGGGGCCTGCGGCTGTACCTGGTATGCACTCCGGCTGGGATGCCGATCCTATGGGCCCTGGCGAACCCGAAGCTGGACGAGCGCGAGGTGCTGACGGCGATGCTGGACCGCGAGCCGGAAACGGTCACCGACGGCCCCGGCCTGCTGCTGATCGCGGACAAGGGCTTCGCCTCCAAGGAGTTCGAGGCCGGTCTGGCCTTGCGCGGGGCGGAGTTGCTGCGGCCGTCGTTCAAGCGGGAGAAACTCCGCAAAGGCGAGTCCCTGTTGAAGTCGGTACGCCAGCTGATCGAGTCGGTGAACGACACCCTCAAGGGTCAACTCGACCTGGAACAGCACGGCGGCCGGACCTTCGAGGGCGTTGCCGTCCGCGTCGCCCAGCGCGTCCTCGCGCTGGCCGCAGCGGTCTGGCACAACCACAAGACCCGACAGCCTGTCATGCGATCCCTGATCGCCTACGACCACTGATCACATCGGAATAACTCGTCTAGTAGTAGTAGGGGTACCCCATGGCCGCCATCACGACGTAGACACCGATGCCGGCCAGGGCCGTCGCGAGGGCGGATCCGAGCGGTGCTCGTGAGGTGACGCCGGACGGCGCGACGAGTACGCCGGCGCTCCTGGTCTGCCTCCAGACGAAGCCCACGAGAAGGACGAGGGCGATCGGGGGGAGGATGAATCCCTGGTTCGTGAAGTAGGGAACGGCCCCGCTGATCGCTACGATCCCGCCGCAGCCGAGCAGCACGGCGAGCACGGCGAGCACGTCGGAACGAGCACCGAGGCGCCCGGGACGGTCCTCTGCCAGCCTTCCCGCTCCGATCGCGGCGACCACGGCCAGGGGGACCAACGCGAACAGGCACCAGCGCCAGCTCACGTCCAGGACGAGCCACCAGACCGTCGCAAAGCCGATGGCGCCGCTCCTCCAGCCCGGAGAAGGCCGTGGCCACCAGGAGCGCGGCGGAGGACGAGATCAGCGCGCCGAAGACGCCCAGGAGGGCGCGGCTCAAGACCAGCAGGTCGGAAATGGCCGCCTCGCCGCCGAACGCGGCGGCCACCGCGAAGCCCGCCAGGGTGCCGTCGGGGCGTACGCGGGCGGCGGGGGCGTCGGCTTGGCGAGCTGGACGCGGGGGTCGGTGCGTAAGTCGGCGGTGGCAGCGGGCGCGGGGGCGGGGACGTAGTCCAGGAGGTGGGCGGCCCGTCGGCCGAGCTGGGCCAGTACCGCGCCCGGCAGCCATTCACCGGCCTGGTCTCCCGCCGTGTACGTGGCCACCTCGTGCGGGGTGGGCCGCTTGGACGGGTCCTTGTAGCCACCCACGGGACGGCGGCCTCGGTGTCGGCGTCCAGGACGTCGGCCGTCCAGGCGCCGCCCACCCGCCGGGCCGCTGCCACCTCGCGGGCGAACCGTCTCCGGAACTCCGGGTGCTGGGCGTGTTCCGCCAGGACGACCTTGACCGCGACCGTACGCCCGAGGTCGGAGCGGCCCAGGTGCACCAGGCCCATCCCGCCCTCGCCGAGGCGGGCGATCAGACGGTACGGGCCTATGTGCGTGGGGTCCTGCCCCGTCAGGTGTTCCACGGCGGAGGCGTCAGCCCTTCAGGTCGGGGCTCAGGGTGGTACACCCCGGTCCCCCTGGATGGACGGCGCAGATCCTAAAGCAGAACAAACATCCAAGGGCCCGGTATGGATGGATCAGTGGACGCCCAGCCCGCCGAGGAACGCGGTCCAGCCGGCGGGGCTGACCGCCAGCTCGGGGCTGGCGGCGAGCTTCGAGTCCCGGACGTGCACGGTGTCGGCACAGCTGGCGACCTCGACGCAGTCGTCGCCGTCGCCGCTGCTGTACGTGGACTTGTGCCAGGAGAGGGCGACCTCGACGCAGTTGTCGCCCTGGCTGCTGCTGTAACTGCTCTTGAACCACCGGAGCTGGGAGCTGTTCACAGAGATCCTCGCATTCGCATCAACAGGCCCATGCTGTCAGCAGGATTGAGGGCCTGGATGCGAAGTTTTGCATATCGCTGGTGGAGCAGGCTGATGTCCTTCGGGTCGTAGAGCACGCGGCCCGACTGCTGACCCTCGCTGTAGCCCACCCACTCGTACTCCTGGGTTTCCAGGAGGCGGAAGGGTCCGCCGAGGCCGGCGTGGTGAGGGCTGACCAGCGGCATGATCTGGAGGTCGACGTTCGGGAGCTTGGCCACGGTCATCAGGTGGTCGATCAACCCTTGGGTCACCTCCGGCCCGCCAGTCCGCCGGAGCAACACCACCTCGTCGATGATGAAGCTGAAGACCATATAGGGGGTCTGGTGTAAAACCGCCTGCCGTCCCAGTCGGGCCTTGATGCGGGCCTGCGCTTCCTTGGGCGCGGGTGGAGGCAGTACGTCCGCGATGAGTGCTCGGGCGTACGCCTCTGTCTGGAGCAGGCCCGGAACTGACCGGGACTCGTAGGTGTTCAGCGCGATGGCTTCCGCCTCCAGCTCGGCCCAGAGCCGGAACCACTTCGCCAGCCCACGCCTGCGGTTCAACTGTCTGGCTGCGATGAGGATGACACCGTGGGCATCCAGGATCTCCTCCGCCTTGTTCACGAACTTCGGCGACGGATGTCGTCGTCCCTGCTCCACCGAAGCCACGTACTGCACCGAGTAGCCGACCAAGGGGCGGAACTGCTCCTGGGTCAGGCCTGCGCGTTTACGGAAGGCGGACAGCGTTTCGCCGAAGTTCTTGAGATCCGGATCCGGGTCAGCCTTCTTGGTGCCGTCTTCGTCAGCCGTCATCACGGTCACCTCCCCGCGACATGCTCACGGTCGGTGACTGCGCCTGTCCAGAGAGTCGGCTACTACAGTTCAAGAGTAGTAGTCGCCGTGCTGGGAACTCCCCTCCCCACAAGGGACGTTCTCTCCATGACCACTCCCTCCGGCCCCGCCCGGACCCTCGTACGCGTGTTCACTCAGCGTTTCAGCTGCACCCGCCGTGGAGCCCGGCTCGCTCGGCAGCTGGTGCTCGTGGAGCTGCACGGCTGGGGGGTGCCCGAGGGCACGCCGCTGTCCGATGACGCCGGGCTCCTCGTCGCGGAGCTCGCAGCCAATGCCGTCCTGCACGGGCGCTTGCCGGGGCGGGACTTCGAGGTGCGCATGACGCTGCTGGCGGGGGTGCTGCGGGTGGAGGTGTCCGATGCCCGCCGGGACCGGCGGCCGGTGGTGCGGGGGCGGGATCACCGGGCGGGGTCGGGGTACGGGCTGCGGATCGTGGAGGCGCTCGCCACCGACTGGGGGGTCGTGGACCGGCTCGTCGGGAAGACCGTGTGGGCCGAACTGCCGCGCCGGGCGAGGCCGGTGCAGCCCGGCGGCCACGAGGAGGAGCCCGGCCTCCGGTAACGCCGTGACGTGAGCCGCGACCAAGCCGGGGGGCCTCGCGGGGTGGGAGGCCCCCCGAGGGTGCTACTTCTTGGTCGGGAGGGCCGGGAGGGAGGGCAGCTTGCCCTCGCTGCGCTGGAAGGTGTCCGTACCGGCGGCGCCCTCCCAGGTGACCTTCAGGGTGGTGGCGTCGACGGAGTCGACCTTGCCCTTCGAGCGGGTCGCCCCGGCCGGGCACTTCAGGTCGAGGGCGGCGCCAGTGCTGGTGCCCTCGCAGGTCAGCCCGGTGGCTGCCTCGACCACGAACGCGGTCTGGCCCTTGACGGTGAGCACGACGCCCTTGCCCGGGTTCTGCATCGAGATCCAGCCACCGTCCAGGGTGCCCGCCTTGGCCGCCCCGCCCGCGCCGCCCGCCGTGGGGCTGGCGGCGGGGGCCGGGGCGATGACGGGGGTTTCCTTCTTGTCCGCCGCGGGGGCGGAGTCGCTGCCGCAGCCCGTCAGGGTGAGCACGGCGGCGATGCCGGTGGCGGCGGCGACGGAAAGGCGCAGGTGGTTGAGCACGGGAAAGTCCCCCAGGGAAAGCGAGTTGGCTGGAAACGCAACGCGCCAACCTATCAGCCGCCGGGTGGGGCGAAGGCCCGTCAGGGGTCTCAGAGGTGTCAGAGGTACTGGGCGAAGTCGTCCAGGGCCCGCAGCACCTCTGCCTCGGGGGCCGAGGGGAGCTGGAGGACGACCTCCTCCAGGCCGAGTTCGGCGTAGTGGCCCATCTTGCCGGGGCTCGGCTGGACGGCGTACGGGACGACCTGGAGGGTCTTGGGGTCGCGCCCGGCGTCCTCCCAGGCCCGCCGCAGCACCGGCACCGACTCGGTGAGGCCGCGTCCGCCGATGGGGAGCCAGCCGTCGGCGTGGTCGGCGATGGCCGAGAACAGCTTCGGGCCGGCTGAGCCGCCGATCAGCGTGCGCGGACCGTACAGGGGCTGCCCGGGGGCCAGTTCGCGCGGCGGCTGCACCGGCTTGGGGTGGGCCGAGCTCGGCTGGACGCGGGCGTACGGGCCCTCGTGGCCGGTGGGCCGCGGGGCCCACAGGGCGCGCATCAGGGCCATGTGGTCGCGGACCCGCTCGCGCCGGGTGCTCCACTCGACGCCGTGGTCGGCGGCCTCCTCGACGTTCCAGCCGTAGCCGATGCCGAGGGTGAGGCGGCCGCCGCTGAGGTGGTCCAGGGTGGCGACCTGCTTGGCGAGGCCGATCGGGTCGTGCTGGGCGACCAGGGTGATGCCGGTGCCCAGGTGCAGGCGTTCGGTGACGGCGGCGGCCTGCCCGAGGGCGACGAACGGGTCGAGGGTGCGCCCGTACTGCTCCGGGAGGTCACCGCCCATGGGGGCGTCGGTGACGCGGCTGACGGGGATGTGGGTGTGCTCGGGGAGGTAGAGGCCGTGGAAGCCCCGCTCCTCCAGGGCGCGGGCCAGCCGGACGGGGGAGACGGTGCGGTCGGTGAGGAAGACGGTCGTGGCGATCCGCATGGGCGAGGGCACCTCCGAGTCGTGGGGAGGGCCAAGGTACGGCGTTCCGCGCCAGGGCGGCAGGGCCCGCCACGCCCCGCCACGCCCCGCCCCGGCGTCGCTTCCCGGACCCCCGCCCGGCCGGAGCCCGGCCCCGCCCCGCCCGGGTTCAGGCCGGCGGGACCGGGTAGCGGGCGAGCCAGGCCGGGGCGGCGGACCGGGAGCCGTGCAGGGCCGGGCCCTGGGTCAGCTCCAGGGCGAGGTCGTCGGCGAGCGCGAGGACCGTGGCGCGGCCCTCCAGCCCGGCCAGCCAGCCGGCCGGCAGGGCCGTCTCCCCGTGCAGTGCGCCGAGCAGGGCCCCGCACAGGGCGCCCGTGGCGGCGGAGTCGCCGCCGTGGTTGACGGCGAGCCGCAGCCCGTGGCGGACGTCCTCCGCGACGAGGGCGCAGTACACGGCGGCGGCGAGGGTGTCGGCGGCGTCCCGGCCGCCGCCGGGGGCGAGGGCCTCGACGGCCGCCGGTGAGGGCGTGCCCCGGGTGACGGCGGCGACGGCCCGCCGGAGGGCGTCGGTGACGGGCTCGTGGCCGGGCCGGGCGGCGAGCAGACCGAGGGCGCGCTGGACCGAGGCGTCCAGGGAGTCGCCCCGGGTCAGGCCGTGCACGATCACGGCGAAGGCGCCCGCCGCCAGGTAGGCGGTGGGGTGCCCGTGGCTCTGGGCGGCGCACTCGACGGTCAACTGGAGGACCAGGGCGGGCTCCCAGCCGGTGAGCAGCCCGAAGGGCGCCGAGCGGGTGGTGGCGGCCGCGTCCCGGGCAGTGGGGTTCTTCGGCTGCTCCGGCGTGGCGAGGGTGTCGTCGGCGAAGCCGGTCAGGCAGGAGCGGTCCGGGGCGCGCCGGGCGTAGAGCCACTCCTCGCGGGCGAGCCAGCCGTTGTCCGCGCGGCGCTCGTCCGGGCCCCAGTCGTGCTGCGTCGCGGCCCAGCGGCGGTAGGCGCGGTGGACGTCGGTCGGCGGGTGCCAGCCGCCGGTGTCCCGGCGCACGTGGGCCCGTATCAGGCCGTCCACGGTGAACAGGGTCAGCTGGGTGGCGGCGGTGACGGTGCCCGCGGGGCCGTCGGCTACGGGGGCGGGCTCGGTCAGGCCCGCCGGGCCGTGGGCCGTACGGATCCCCTCCAGGGTGAGGGCGGTCACGGGGGCGCCGAGGGTGTCGCCGAGGGCGGAGCCGAGCAGGGCGCCGCGCACGCGGCTGCGGAAGTCCTGCTGTTCGGCGCGGCCCCAGAGCGCGGTGGCCGGGACCGGACCGGTGGCCGGGACCGGACCGGTGGCCGGGACCGGACCGGTGGCCGGGACCGGACCGGCGGTCGGCGGTTCCGGCGGCGGCGGCGGTGTCGGCGCGACCGTCGGCGGCGCAACCGTCGCCGCTGGAGTCGTCGTCGGCGGTGCGGTCGGCGTGTGCGCGGACTCGGGTGCCGCCCCCGCGGCGCCCGTATCCGGTGTGATCGTCGTGTCCATGTCCATCCCCCCGTGTCCTGGCGCGCACTGTAGTGGACAGGTTCGGTCGAATTCGGAAGGAGTCCGCCATGGCGCCGGTAAGTGACCGGAGGACCGCCGTCGGGCGAACGGATCCGGCCACCGTCCCGCCATGTGGCACGTTTTGCCACTGGCCTTCGAGCCGGTCGGTTTCGGCCATGCCTCGTTCATGCGGCGTTCTCCGGACCCGCCCAGCCTCGACGGCATGAAGAAGGCTCTCCTCGCCGCGACCGTCGTCGCCTCCGCGCTCACCGCCTCCCTGGTCGTGCCCCCCGCCGCCACCGCCTCCGGCTGGGACCTCCCCTGGGGCAACGGCCACCACCGGGGCCGGTCGGCCATCCCGTTCACCGAGGCCACCGTCACCGCCGGCGCCGACGGCTCGTACACCCTGAAGTGGAGCGCCGGGAACACCAGGCGCGTCGAGATCAAGGCCAACGGCAAGGTCGTCGCCCGGGGCGGCGCCCAGGGCCGGGCCGTCGTCAAGGGGCTGCCCGCCGCCGACCGCCAGTGGTTCGACTTCGAGCCGGACCGCGGCGAGGGCCTGCGCCTCGCCGACCGTCTGATCAAGCTGGAGGGGACCGCCAACTTCCGCGACGCGGGCGGCTACCGCACCACCACCGGCCAGTGGGTCAAGATGGGCGAGATCTACCGCTCCGACGCCCTCGCCAAGCTCACCGCGAACGACCTGGCCACCCTCCAGCGGCTGCGCGTCAAGACCGTCTTCGACCTGCGCACGCAGGACGAGCGCGGCAAGGACGCCGACCGGGTCCCGGCCGGCGCCGCCCACGTCGTCGCCGATGTCTTCGCGGGCTCGCCCGCCTTCCAGACGATGCCCAAGTCCCCCGACGAGGCCGTCAAGAACATGATCGACGCCGAGAAGACGATGGTCAGCGGCGAGGGCGGCAAGAAGGCCTACACCCAGGTCTTCGAGGGCATCGAGAAGGACCGCGGCCGCGCCGTCCTCTTCCACTGCACCGCCGGCAAGGACCGCACGGGCTGGGCCAACGCCACCCTGCTGACCGCGCTCGGCGTCCCGCAGGAGACGGTGATGGCCGACTACCTGGCCTCCAACGACTACCGCAAGTCCGCCAACGACGCGATCCTCTCGCACCTCCCGCCCGCCCAGGCCGCCGTCTACAAGCCGCTCCTGGACGTCCGCCCCGAGTACCTGAACGCGGGCAACGCCGAGGTCGAGGCCACGTACGGCTCCTTCGACCGCTACCTGAAGAACGGCCTCGGCATCGACTCCCACGAGCTGCGCGACCTGAAGGAAGACCTCCTGGTCGGCTGACCGGCCCCGCCCCCGCCCCCGGCGCACGACGCCCCGGCCGGGGACGCTGCCCCGGCCGGGCCGCCGCCCCGCGTTCAGTCCAGGACCGGCAGCAGCCGCGGCAGGTGCCCGTCCGAGGCGCGGGCCGCCTCCTGGCGCTCCGCCGGGACCTCCCCGTACAGGGTCGTCCGGGCCTTCGCGGGCCGCCCGGCCGCCTCGGCGACCGCCACCAGGTCCCGTACCGACTTGTACGAGCCGTAACTCGACCCCGCCATCCGCGAGATCGTCTCCTCCATCAGGGTCCCGCCCAGGTCGTTCGCGCCGGAGCGGAGCATCTCGGCCGCCCCCTGCGCGCCCAGCTTCACCCAGCTGGTCTGGATGTTCGGGATGTGCGGGTGCAGCAGCAGCCGGGCCATCGCCGTCACCGCCCGGTTGTCCCGCGCCGTCGGACCGGGCCGGGCGATGCCCGCCAGGTACACGGGGGCGTTGGTGTGGATGAACGGCAGCGTCACGAACTCCGTGAAACCGGCCACGCCCTTCTCCAGCGCGCTCTCCTGGATCCGGGTCAGCGTGCGGAAGTGGCCCAGCCAGTGCCGGGGCTGGTCCACGTGCCCGTACATCATGGTGGACGAGGACCGGATGCCCAGCTCGTGCGCGGTGGTGATGACCTCGGTCCAGTCCGCCGTCGGCAGCTTGCCCTTGGTCAGCACCCAGCGGACCTCGTCGTCCAGGATCTCCGCCGCCGTCCCCGGGATCGAGTCCAGCCCGGCCTCCTTGGCGGCCGTCAGCCAGTCCCGTACGGACATCCCCGTACGGGTCGCGCCGTTGACGACCTCCATCGGGGAGAAGGCGTGCACGTGGATGCCGGGGACCCGCTCCTTGACCGCCCGCGCGATGTCGAAGTACGCCGTCCCGGGCAGGTCCGGGTGGATGCCGCCCTGCATGCACACCTCGACCGCGCCCACGTCCCAGGCCTGCGCCGCCCGGTCGGCGACCTGGTCCAGGGAGAGGGTGTAGGCGTCGGCGTCGGTGCGGCGCTGCGCGAAGGCGCAGAAACGGCAGCCGGTGTAACAGACGTTGGTGAAGTTGATGTTCCTGGTGACGACGTACGTGACCGCCTCGCCCACCACCGACCTGCGCAGGTCGTCCGCGATCCGGCACAGCGCGTCCAGCGCGGGCCCGTCCGCGTGCAGCAGTGCCAGGGCCTGCCCGTCGGTGAGCGCCGTCGGATCGTCGGCGGCCCGCGCGAGGGCCTCGCGCACGTCCGTGTCGATGCGCTCGGGGACCATGCCGGGGGCCGCGGCCTCGCGCAGGGCCTCCCAGTCGCCGTAGACGTGGTCGAAGTCCTCGCGGCGGTCGCCGGTCCGGCCCTCGGTGTCGATGGCGGTGTGCAGATCGGTGCGCCCGTACGCGCCGAGGCCCTCGTCGGGCTCCTGCCAGGGATGCCCCTCGACCGTCGCCGACTCGTCGGCCAGCCCCGTCCCCGGATCTGCCAGCGCCCGTACGTGCGGCAGCAGGCGCGGATCCAGCCAGGGCTCGCCGCGCCGGACGAACTCCGGGTACACGCAGAGCCGTTCGCGCAGCTCGAAACCGGCCGCCGCGGACTGCGCGGCCAGCGTCTCGATCTGGGGCCAGGGCCGCTCCGGGTTGACGTGGTCCGGGGTCAGCGGCGAGACGCCGCCCCAGTCGTCGATGCCCGCGCCGATCAGCCGGGCGTACTCCCCGTCGACCAGGTTCGGCGGTGCCTGGAGGCAGGCGGAGGGGCCCATGAGGTGCCGGGCGACGGCGATGGTGGCGACCAGGTCGTCGAGTTCGGCGTCCGGCATCCCGCGCATGGCCGTGTCCGGCTTGGCGCGGAAGTTCTGGATGATCAGCTCCTGGATGCCGTGGTAGGCGCGGGAGATCCGGCGCAGCGCGAAGAGGGATTCCGCCCGCTCCGTGTACGTCTCGCCGATCCCGATCAGCAGCCCGGAGGTGAAGGGCACCGAGGAGCGCCCGGCGTCTTCCAGGACCCGCAGCCGGACGGCCGGTTCCTTGTCGGGGGAGCCGTAGTGGGGGCCGCCGGGCTCGGACCACAGCCGGGTCGCGGTGGTCTCCAGCATCATGCCCATGGACGGGGCCACCGGCTTGAGCCGCTGGAAGTCGGCCCAGGACATGACGCCCGGGTTGAGGTGGGGCAGCAGGCCCGTCTCCTCCAGGATGCGGATCGACACGGCCCGTACGTAGGAGATCGTGTCGTCGTAGCCGTGCGCCTCCAGCCACTCCCGTGCCTCGGGCCAGCGGTCCTCGGGCTTGTCCCCGAGGGTGATCAGCGCTTCCTTGCAGCCGAGGGCGGCGCCCTTGCGGGCCACGTCGAGGACCTCGTCCGGGGACATGAACATCCCGTGGCCGGCCCGGCGCAGCTTGCCGGGGACGGTGGCGAAGGTGCAGTAGTGGCACGTGTCGCGGCACAGCCGGGTGAGGGGGATGAACACGCTCTTCGAGTACGTGATGACCCCGGGCCGGCCCGCGGCGGCGAGCCCGGAGTCCCGGACGCGGGCGGCGGAGGCGGTGAGGTCGTCGAGGGCCGCACCGCGCGCCTGGAGCAGTACGGCCGCCTCGGTCGCGTCGAGCGCGACGCCGTCGCGGGCCCGCCGGAGCGCGCGGCGCATCGCGTTGTCGGTCGGAGCGTCACTCGGAGTGGTCATACGGCGAGCATACGATCACGGGCCGGATCGGTGAGGGGCGTCATCGCATCAGCTCACCGGCGTTGACCAGCAGTGACTGGCCGGTTATCGCCCGCGCCCGGTCGGAGGCGAGGAAGGCGGCGGCGTTCGCGACGTCCCCGTCGGTGGCGAGGTCCGGCAGGGCCATCCGCTCGGTCAGCCGGGCCTGGACCTCGGCCTCGGGCACCCCCTCGGTGTGCGCGGTGAAGGTGACGAAGGCCTGCACCGGCGGCCCCCACATCCAGCCCGGCAGCACGGTGTTGACGCGGATCCGGTCCGGGCCGAGCTCGCGCGCCATGGAGTACATCGCGGAGGTCAGCGCCCCCTTGGAGGCGGCGTAGGCGGCCTGCTGGACCTCGCTCGGGGCGGCCACGGCGGACTGGGTGCCGATGATGACGACCGAGCCACCGCCGCCCGCGCGCAGGGCGGGCAGACAGGCGCGGGTCATGCGCAGGGTGCCGAGCAGGTTGACGTCGAGGATCTGCTGCCAGGTCCCGAAGTCGGCGTCGGCCAGGCCTCCGAAGGAGGAGTCCCAGGCGGCGACGTGGACGACGGCGTCGACCCCGCCGAAGCGCCGTGTGGCGAGCGCGACGAGGGCCTCGCACTGGGCCTCGTCGGTGATGTCGGTGGTGCGGTGGGCGGTGTGCGCGCCGTCCGGGTCGATCTCGGCGGCGGACTTGACCAGGTTCGCCTCGGTCCGCGCGCCGAGCACGGCGTTGCCCCCGTCGCGCACCACGGCGGCGGCCACCTGGTGGCCGAGCCCGGCCCCGACCCCCGAGACGATGACGGTCTTCCCTCGCAGCAGCATGGCGCGCCCCCTGGCGGCTCGGTCCGGCGACTGGATCTGACGGGCCGTCAGGGTAGGGGTGCGGGGCGGGGTTGGGAAGGGCGGCGGGACGGACCCGCCGCCCCGGGGCTCAGGCCGCCACGTCCGCGATGATGTGCGAAACGACCCATACCGCCCAGAGCAGCGGGACGATCGCCACGTAGGCGAGCGGCCGGGCGTGCAGCGGCGGTCCCTCGTCCAGCTGTTGGCGGCCGGGCGCGGGCTCCGAGGGGTCGAGCTTGTCGAACTTCAGCGAGGCGACGAGGTTCCAGATCAGGGTGAAGGGCGTGAACAGCACCAGGGAGAGCGGGCTCCACCAGCCCTGGCACAGCGTCTTCGTGGTCATGATCCGGACCAGGGCCCGGCCGCACCGGCGGCAGAAGGGGCCGTCGAGCCGGTGGAAGCGCATCAGCACGAGCACGCCGACGTGGGCCCGGACCGCGAAGTTCACCGCCTCGGGGGCCCCGCAGTTGCGGCACCCGGCCGGGGGCGCCACGGGGTACGGGGCCTGCGGGTGGGCGTACTGCGGGGGCTGCTGTGCGTACGGGGGCTGCTGGGCGTGCGGCTGCTGTGCGTACGGCGGCTGCTGGGCGTGCGGCTGCTGGGCGTACGGGTTGGCTCCGGCCGGCGGGGGAGGCAGCGGCGCACCGGAGTAGGGGTTGACGGGGGGAGTGCTCATGGACGGGCCTTCGGGGTCTGCGGGGTTCACGGCTGGCAGGGGGTGGCGAACGAACGTACCAGCCGGGATGGGCCGTTCGGGCCGGCTGAACCGCACCAAAGGCCGCGAGCGGTTGCAGGAGGTGCCATTGGGGTGTTCCGGACCGCCTGGAGGCCCGCTGGACGTCCTGAGCCACAACCGGATGAAGGTGAGACGAATGGTGCCCCCTCTGTACGGGGGTGACGGCGAGTCGTATCCGAATACCTGATAGACAGAAGAATCACGGCTCGACCAGCCGACGCCTTCGCCGGCCGCCTTGGGGGGATCGCCGCACTGTGAAGCCGCTTCACCGTCACGTAGTCAACACCTCGCGCAAGGTCTTGTGCACGGCCGCCCTCGCGGCCAGCCTGACCACCGCCGCCGCTCTGACCAACACCCCGGTCGCCGGCGCGGGAGAAGCCGAACCGACCCCGGAGAGCCCGCAGGCCGCCGACCGGGGCGACGCCCGGCTCGACCTCCCGGCCCCGCTCGCGGACCCGCTGGCCCCGCCCGCCGCGGGCGGCGCGGTCGCGGGGGAGGGGGCTTCCGGGATCCCCGCGACCGCCCTCGACGCCTACAAGCGCGCCGAGGTCGCGGTGAAGGCCGCCCTCCCCAACTGCAACCTGTCCTGGGCGCTGATCGCGGGCATAGGCCGGGTCGAGTCGGTGCACGCCTCCGGCTACGGACTCAAGCCCGACGGCACCACCGAGCGGCCGATCCGCGGGCCCCGCCTGGACGGCAACGGGTACGCGAAGATCACCGACACCGACAAGGGCGAGTGGGACGCGGACACCGAGTACGACCGCGCCTTCGGCCCGCTCCAGTTCATCCCCTCCACCTGGAAGGACTGGAAGGCCGACGGCAACGGCGACGGCCAGCGCGACGCGAACAACATCTACGACGCGGCGCTCGGCGCGGGCCTGTACCTCTGCGCGGGCGGCAAGGACCTCTCGCTCCCGGCGGACCTGGACAAGGCCGTCCTCAGCTACAACAGCTCGCGCGATTACGTGAACTCCGTGCTCGGCTACATGCGCCAGTACCTGGACGGCGCCACCGGCGTGCCCAACCCGCCCGTCGGCAACTACCCGACGCCGCCCACGCCGAGCCTGCCCACCCCGCAGGCGCCGCACGTGCCGTCGCCGAACACCCCGGCCACCCGGCCGACGCCGACGCCCACCCCGAAGCCCACCCCGAAGCCCACGCCGACTCCGACGCCGACCCCCACCCCGGGCGAGCCGTCGAAGCCGACCCCGCCGCCCGCGACCCTCGCCAAGCTGGAGCGGGTCGGCGACGCGAAGCTGGAGGCCGAGACCGGCGCCCTCTTCGCGGAGGGCGTCCGCTTCAAGGCGGTGCTCAGCGACGGCAAGCCCGCCGCCGGGCAGGCCGTGGTCTTCGCCGTCGAGCAGGACACCACCGGCGGCACGGGCTTCGTCTTCGAGGGCGAGCCGAGCGTGGTCGTCCGTACCGGCGCCGACGGCACCGCCACCGCGCCCCGCCTCAAGGCGGGCGCGAAGGGGGGCACCTTCACCCTGCGGGCGACGGCCTACGACGCCAAGAGCCAGTTCACGGTGACCCTGCCCGGCACGGTCACCGAGAAGGCGAAGCCGCTGGAGATCACCCGTGCCGATGGGGACGCCCCGGTCGCGGTCACGGCCGGCACCGCCGTCAAGGGCCTGGAGTTCCTGGCCGCCATGGGCGGCAAGCCCGTGGCGGACACGCGGGTGACGGCCACGCTGGTCGACGGCGAGCCGGGCGCCTGGGTCCCGCTGGACCCGAAGAAGGCGAAGGGCCCGTACTTCGCGGGCAAGGACGGCGCGAAGCTGTTCACCCTGGAGCTGCCCAAGACCGGCGCCGACGGCAAGACCGCCCTGCCGGAGCTGCTCACGACGGACGTGCCCGAGGGCACCTACCACCTCCGCCTGAGCACCCCGGACGGCGCGGAGCTCGTGGTGGGAATCAAGATCACCGCTCCGAAGCCCACCCAGCCCGCCAAGCCCACCCAGGCGGCCAAGCCCTGAGGCCGGCCAAGCCCTGAGGCCCGCCAAGCCCTGAGGCCCGCCAAGCCCTGAGGCCCGCCGGTCCCCGGCTCCGGCTCCGGCCGGGACCGGGGCCCGGGGGCCCGCCCCCGAACGCCGGTGGCCCGGTCACCTCGCGGTGACCGGGCCACCGGCGTTCCCCCGCGCCACCGCCGGGGGCACAAAGGCAGGAGCCCCGCCTCCTCCGCTCGCACGGAGGAGACAGGGCTCCTTGGGTACTGCTAATCCAACCGCGATCCGGTCGGCCAGGCGACTAGGCCGGGGTAACGTTCTCCGCCTGCGGGCCCTTCGGACCCTGCGTGACGTCGAAGTTCACCTGCTGGTTCTCCTCCAGGGAGCGGAAGCCAGAGGCGTTGATCGCGGAGTAGTGGACGAAGACATCCGGGCCGCCGCCGTCCTGGGCGATGAAGCCGAAGCCCTTTTCAGCGTTGAACCACTTCACGGTTCCGGTAGCCATGAGCCCTCCTATGGGCCAAAGGGTCGCCCTGCTCCAGAACCTGCTAAGAAGTCTGAAAACTACAAAAGCCTGCGGGTTACATGCTCCGCAGGCTTCGTACTGCAAGGGAAACCAAAACTGCAACTTGCGTCGAGCCTAGCACGCACCCTCGGGGCGAGACCAGAGGGAAAGATCACGTCACTCGGACGTTTGAGACCCGCCTGATCGCTGACGGCGAGCCGGGGGCTAGTCTCGCGATGTGGACGTCTATCGCAGCCGGCCCCGCGTCGGCCACATCCAGTTCCTGAACTGCCTGCCCCTCTACTGGGGACTGGCCCGAACCGGCACGCTGCTGGACATGGAGCTGACCAAGGACACCCCCGAGAAACTGAGCGAACGCCTCGTACGGGGCGAGCTGGACATCGCCCCCATCACCCTCGTGGAGTTCCTCCGCAACGCCGACCAGCTCGTCGCCTTCCCCGACCTCGCGGTCGGCTGCGACGGCCCCGTCATGTCCTGCGTGATCGTCTCGCAGGTCCCGCTGGAGCAGCTGGACGGCGCCCGGGTCGCCCTCGGATCGACCTCGCGGACCTCCGTACGCCTCGCCCAGCTGCTGCTCTCCGAGCAGTACGGGGTCCGGCCCGACTACTACACCTGCCCCCCTGACCTGGGGCTCATGATGCAGGAGGCCGAAGCGGCGGTGCTGATCGGCGACGCCGCGCTGCGCGCCTCCCTGCACGACGCCCCCCGCCTCGGGCTGACCGTGCACGACCTGGGGCAGATGTGGAAGGACTGGACGGGACTGCCGTTCGTCTTCGCCGTCTGGGCCGCCCGCAAGGACTACCTCGCCCGTGAGCCGGAGGTGGTCCACGAGGCCCACGCGGCGTTCCTCGCCTCCCGTGACCTCTCCTTGGAGGAAGTCGCGAAGGTCGCCGACCAGGCGGCCCGCTGGGAGGCCTTCGACGCCGAGCTGCTGGAGCGCTACTTCACCACCCTCGACTTCCGCTTCGGCCCCGAGCAGCTCGCCGGGGTACGCGAATTCGCGCGCCGTACCGGCCCGGACACGGGGTACGCGGCGGACGTCACCGTCGAGCTGCTGAAGGCGGCCGGTCCGCACCGCTGAGCGGGTTTATCCCGTCGATCTCCGGTGATCTCCGGCGGCCCGGAACGGGGAATGTTCCGTTTGCCGGGAATTCGTTCTCCTTTCGCATTCTCGTCCCCCGGTGTGGTGAATGCGGACGGGGGGCGGGGGAGCCGAAGGCATTCGTCCGGAACGGGAACAGGCCGGCCCGGGGCCATTGATCCGGCGGACCGGGAAGAGGTCCCCCGGCTCCCCGGCCCCCCGTCGCCCGTACGCCGCCCGTACGCCGGCTGTACGCCGGGCGGCCCGGCCGAGCCGCCGGGCCCGGCCGGGATCCGCCGGGCACCCCCTAAGGTGCTGCGTGTCGACGCGACACCACCAACTCGGGGACGGGGGACGCGATGCAGCCGCTCGAAGCCGGCGAGCCGCGGTTCATCGGCGCCTACCGGCTGCTCGGCCGGCTCGGCGCGGGCGGAATGGGCCGGGTCTACCTCGGGCGCAGCGCGGGCGGCCGGACCGTCGCCGTCAAGATCGTGCACCCGCACTTCGCCTCCGACGAGGAGTTCCGGGCCCGGTTCCGCCGCGAGGTGGAGGCGGCGCGGCGGGTCGGCGGGGAGTGGACCGCGCCCGTGCTGGACGCCGACCCGGAGGCGGCCGTGCCGTGGGTGGCGACCGGGTACGTGGCCGGGCCCTCGCTGGACCGTGCGGTGGCCGGGCATGGTCCGCTGCCCGAGCACTCGGTGCGGGCCGTCGGCGCGGGGCTGGCCCGGGCCCTGGTGGCGGTGCACGCGCTGGGACTCGTCCACCGGGACGTGAAGCCGTCCAACGTGATGCTGACCCTCGACGGGCCCCGGCTGATCGACTTCGGGATCGCCCGGGCCACAGGGGGGTCCCCCTGGACGGAGTCCGGGGGAGGCACCGCCTCGCTGACCTCCACCGGGGTGTCCGTCGGCTCGCCGGGCTACATGTCCCCGGAGCAGATCCTCGGCAAGGGCGTCACCGGCGCCTGCGACGTGTTCTCGCTGGGCGCGGTACTGGCCTTCGCGGCGACCGGCCGACCCCCCTTCACCGGGGACAACTCCGCGACCCTCCTCTACAAGGTGGTCCACGAACCGCCGGAGCTGGACGGGGTGCCCGCCGGCGCGCTGCGCGAGCTCATCGCCGCCTGCCTGGCCAAGGCGGCCTCCGGGCGCCCCGCGCCGCAGGACCTCGCGGCCGCCCTCGGCGGTGCGCTGGGGGCCCCGGGCTGGCTGCCGGGGCCGCTGGTGGAGGAGGCGAGCCGGGCGGCGGTGGCCCTGCTGGACCTGGACGCGGACGCCGCCGGGGACGCCGGGGGCGGGTCCGGCGGGGGCGCTTCCGGTGGCGGGTCCGTCCCGGTCCCCGGGGCGCGCGCGGAGCCCGTGTCCGGGCCGGTGCCGTTCACGGAGGGCTCCTCCGGCGGGCCCGTCGGAGTCGGCTTCGGTTCGCCCGACCCCTCGTACGGGGGGCGGTCCGGCTCCCCCTACTCCGCCGCGGCGGGCCCGTACGGCGGGGGCGGCGGGATGTACGGAGCCCCCACCGGGACGGCGGGCGGGCCGTCCGGGCCGTCCGGGCCGTCCGGCGCGGGGCACCCCGGCGCGGCCGTACCCGGGCAGCGGACCGCCCCCGACGGCCGGGGGGCGAGCCTGCGCGTGGCGGGGCGCCGCTTCAGCTGCACCCTGGTGCTCGGCGCCGCCGCCCTGACGGTGGCGCTGTCCGGCGGGCTGTACGCGTCGGGGCTGCTGCCGGGCCTGGGCCCGGACCGGGGCCGGGAGGCGGCCTCGGGCAACCCCCGGCCGGGCGGCAGCCCGCTCCCGGCCGGCTCCGCCCCGGCCTCCCCGCGCGCCTCGGACCCGGCGTCGCCCCCGGCCTCCGGCGCCCCGCCCAAGGGCACCCGTAACGACGTGCCCAAGGAGCTGACCGGCACCTGGAAGGGCACCGTCACCACCGCCCGCATGGGCGTGCCCAGCCAGTTCGAGATCACCATCAAGGCCGGCCGGGTCGGCGAGAGCGTCGGCCGGGACAAGTCCGTCATCGACCTCCTGGGCACCGACTGCGGCGGGGACTGGAAGCTGGCCTCCGCCACCGACCGTTCCCTCGTCCTGGACACCTCGGGCGGCCCCAACCCGGCCCCCGGCATCTGCTCGAACGGCTCCGCCGACGAGCGCTTCACCCTCAACGCGAACGGAACCCTCCACTACCGCTCGGGCGACCGGGCCGCCGGGAACCCCGAGGGCGACCTGACCCGTAGCCCCTGACGAGCACGCACCGCCCCTGGCGTAGGCTGGCTCGGTCCGGACCCTTGACACACCGCCGAAAGGTGACGCACCGGTGACCGACCAGGCCGCTCTCCAGTCTGTCCTCGACCGTGCCGCCGCAGGGGGCCGGATCACCAGGGAAGAGGCGCTCGACCTCTACCGGCACGCCCCGCTGCACGCGCTCGGCCAGGCCGCCGACGCCGCGCGCCGCCGGCGCTACGCCGGTACGGAGCACATCGCGACGTACATCATCGAGCGCAACATCAACTACACCAACGTGTGCGTCACGGCGTGCAAGTTCTGTGCCTTCTACGCGGCCCCCAAGGACACGAAGAAGGGCTGGTCCCGCGACCTCGACGACATCCTGCGCCGCTGCGCGGAGACCGTCGAGCTGGGCGGCACGCAGATCATGTTCCAGGGCGGGCACCACCCGGACTACGGCGTGGAGTACTACGAGGAGCACTTCTCCGCCATCAAGAAGGCGTTCCCGCAGCTGGTCATCCACTCCCTCGGCGCCTCCGAGGTCGACCACATGGCCCGCATCTCCGGCGTCTCGGCGAAGGAGGCCATCCAGCGGATCCACGCCGCCGGCCTCGACTCCTTCGCGGGCGCCGGCGCCGAACTGCTCCCGGAGCGGCCGCGCAAGGCGATCGCCCCGCTCAAGGAGTCCGGCGAACGCTGGCTGGAGATCATGGAGATGGCCCACGGGCTGGGGGTGGAGTCCACCTCCACCATGCTGATGGGCACCGGCGAGACCAACGCCGAGCGCATCGAGCACATCGCCATGATCCGGGACACGCAGGACCGCACCGGCGGCTTCCGCGCGTTCATCCCGTACACGTACCAGCCCGAGAACAACCACCTCAAGGGCCGGACCCAGGCGACGGTCTTCGAGTACCTGCGGATGATCGCCATCGCCCGCCTCTTCCTCGACAACATCGCCCACATCCAGGGCTCCTGGCTGACCGTCGGCAAGGAGGCGGGCCAGCTCTCCCTGCACTACGGCGCCGACGACCTCGGTTCGATCATGCTGGAGGAGAACGTCGTCTCCTCGGCCGGTGCCAAGCACCGCTCGAACCGGCAGGAGATCATCGACCTGATCCGCAAGGCGGGCCGCGTCCCGGCGCAGCGCGCGACGACGTACGAGCACCTCGTCGTGCACGACGACCCGGCGAACGACCCCGTGGACGACCGCGTCGTCTCCCACATCTCCTCGACCGCCATCGAGGGCGGCACCGCGCACCCCGAGCTGAAGCTCATCTCCACGAACTGACGCCCGATGCTCACGCTGCACACCGCCGAACTCCTCCTCACCGGGCCGGGGTCCACGCCGCTCGCGGGCGGCGCGGTCCTGGTCGAGGGCGACCGCATCGCCGGCACCGGCCCGTACGAGGAGCTCGCGGCCGCCGCCCCGCACGCCCGGGTCCGCCGCTGGCCCGGGGTGCTCACCCCGGGGCTGCTGGTGCGCGGCGCGGACGAGCTGCTGGAGCGGACGTACTACCCGGACGACCCGTACGAGGTCACCGAGCTCGGCGCCGGCCCGATCACCGGGGCCGCGGCGCTCGACGCCCTGAAGATGACCGACGCCCGCTGGGGCAACAGCGCCCGGCGCGGTACGCAGAAGCTCCTCGCGCGCGGGGTGGTCGCCGTCGCCGGGCGGTTCACCGTCCCGTCGGTGCGCACCGCCGTGGTCCGCTCGGGCCTGACCGTGCTGCCGCCGCTGCCCTACGGGGGCCCGCCGTCCCTGGACCCGCTCGCCGGGCGGGCGGACCCGGGGGAGGCCTTCCACGGGGTGCTGGAGGCGGGGGCCGCGGCCCGGTTCGCGGTGTTCGCGGTCGCCGGTCCGGCGGAGCTGCCGGAGCGGGGCGCGACGGCCTGTGTGGCCACCGTCATCGGCGGCCGGCTGCTGCACCGCCGCCGCTGAGCCGGGGCCGGGGCCGGGCCGGGCCGGGGGCCGGGCTGGGGCCCGCGCCGGGGCCCGCGCCGGGGTGCGGCTGCGCTCGGGCCGGGCTCAGGGGACGGGCGGGCCCGCGAGGTAGGTGCCGTCCGCCGCGTACGGCCAGGCGTTCGGAGTACAGCCGAGCAGCCCCTTGATCTGCTGCATCATCGCCGGGGCGGGCGCGCCCGGGCGCGGGCAGGTCTCGTGCTCGTGACCGAGCTCGTGGCCCACCTCGTGGTTGACGATCAGCGCCCGGTACTCGGCCACCGGGCCCGCGAACTGCGGGGACCCCTCCTGCCAGCGCTTGAGGTTGACCACGACGGTGTGGCCCACCCGGCAGTTGGTCTCCCCGACGAGCTCCGGGGTGACCACCTCGCACAGCCGGTCGGTGGTGCCCGGGGAGGCGATCTTCACGGTGAAGTCCACCGGCTCCCCGCGCCCGGCCAGCCGGAAGCCGTTCGCGGGATCCCGTATCCAGCCGCGCCGGTCCCCGAGGATCGCCTCGACGGCGCGGGCCGCCGCGTCCGGGTCCACCCCGCTGCCCCGCTCCGTCTCCACCCGCCAGCGCAGTGCGGGCCCCTGCCCCTGGGCCCTGCCGCTGACGGAGGAGGCCGTGAACCCCGGTGAGGCGGCCGTGGCCCCTCCCGGTGCGGTCCGCTCCGCGGGCCGGGCGTCGGCGGGCGGGCCGCCGGCCGGGTCTCCGGCCGGGCCGCCGCACCGGTAGGCGGCCACGGACAGGGCGGCTAACGCCCCTGCGGTCAGGACCGTGCGGCGCAGCCTCCGGAACCGCTCGCTCCGCCGGGCGCTGCTGACTGTCTTGCCTGTCGGCATCCTCGAAACCCTTTGTTCGCCATGTCCCTCCAGTGTGCCGGGCGCCGCTGTGGCCCCGCCGGACCGGCGCCCGGGCCGGTGGTGGGGCGGCCGGGCGGCCGGGGCAGCGGTCGGGGCGGGGCGGCGGCCTGAGAGGATGGCCCCGTACCCGCCGACCGGCAGATCCACCGAGCACCGAGGGGCCAACACCAGTGACAAGGGCTTCCCTGGACAAGCAGCCGCACGAAGTCGCCTCCATGTTCGACGGCGTGGCCGCGAACTACGACCTCACCAACGACGTCCTGTCCCTCGGCCAGGCCCGGCTGTGGCGCAAGGAGGTCGCCAAGGCGGTCGCCGCCCGCCCCGGGCAGCTGGTGCTCGACCTGGCGGCCGGGACCGCGACCTCCTCGCTGCCCTTCGCCGCGACCGGCGCCTACGTCGTCCCCTGCGACTTCTCCCTCGGCATGCTCAGCGAGGGCAAGAAGCGCAACCCGTGGCTGCCGCTGACGGCGGGCGACGCGACGAAGCTGCCCTTCAAGGACGGCGTCTTCGACACCGTGACGATCTCCTTCGGGCTGCGCAACGTCCAGGACACCGAGGCCGCGCTGAGCGAGCTGTACCGGGTCACCAAGCCCGGCGGCCAGGTCGTGATCTGCGAGTTCTCGCAGCCCACCTGGGCCCCCTTCCGGACCGTCTACACCGAGTACCTGATGCGCGCCCTGCCGCCGGTGGCCCGCGCGGTCTCCTCCAACCCCGACGCGTACGTGTACCTCGCCGAGTCCATCCGCGAGTGGCCCGACCAGCCGGCCCTGGCCGCGCTCCTGCAGAAGGCGGGCTGGGGCAAGGTCGCCTGGCGGAACCTGAGCGGTGGCATCGTCGCTCTGCACCGCGGGGTCAAGGCGTAGCCGACCGTGGCGAACCGGCCCTACGACTACGCGGAACTCCTGGAGCGGATCGCGGCGGACGTCGCCCCGCTCGTGGGCAGCGGCACCCCCGCCGAGTACATCCCGGCCCTGGCCTCCGTCGACCCCGGGCAGTTCGGGATGGCCCTGGCCGACCTCGACGGCAACGTCTACGGGGCCGGGGACTGGCGGACCCCGTTCTCCGCGCAGTCCGTCACCAAGGTCTTCGCGCTGGCGCTGGCCCTGGCGGAGGGCGGCGACAGCCTGTGGGAGCGGGTGGGGCGGGAGCCGTCCGGCAACCCGTTCAACTCCCTCGTCCAGCTGGAGTACGAGAACGGCATCCCCCGCAACCCCTTCATCAACGCGGGGGCGCTCGTCGTCACCGACCGGCTGCAGACCCTGACCGGCGACGCGAGCAGCGAACTCCTGGACTTCCTGCGGCAGGAGAGCGGCAACCCGGAGATCGGCTTCGACGCGGAGGTGGCGGCCTCCGAGCAGGAGCACGGCGACCGCAACGCGGCCGTCGCACACTTCATGGCCTCCTACGGCAACCTCGACAACCCGGTGCCGGCGCTGCTCGACCACTACTTCTGGCAGTGCTCCATCGAGATGAGCTGCGGGGACCTGGCCCTGGCCGGACGGTTCCTGGCCCGGCACGGACTGCGGGCGGACGGCTCGCGGCTGCTGACGCGCAGCGAGGCGAAGCAGATCAACGCGGTGATGCTGACCTGTGGGACGTACGACGCGGCGGGGGAGTTCGCCTACCGGGTCGGCCTGCCGGGCAAGAGCGGGGTCGGCGGGGGCATTATCGCGGTCGTCCCGGGCCGCTGCACCCTCGCGGTCTGGAGCCCCGGCCTCGACGCCCAGGGCAACTCGGTCGCCGGCGTAGCCGCCCTGGACCGCTTCACCACCCTGACCGGCCTGTCCATTTTCTGACGCGCCGCTCGCGCGCCTCGGCCGCAGGCGGCCTCCGCGGCTTCGCGCCGCTGCGCCGGACTCCGTCCGCCGTCCCCCCGGCCGGGGCCGCTGCCCTCGGCTGCTGTCCGCCCGTCGCCCGCTCCCGCTGCGCGGTGCTCGCCCCTCCCCGCCCTTCCACCGTTCCCGCCTCAAGCGCCGGCGCGGCTCACCACACGGCGCTCCGCGCCCGCGCCTCAATCGCCGGCGGGGCTGAAGTGTCTGGCGGGGCTCACCACACGGCGCTCCGCGCCTGCGCCTCAATCGCCGGCGGGGCTGGGGTGTCCGGCGCGGCGCACTTCACTCCATGCGGGGCTGGAGTGTCCGGTGCCGGGTCGTGAGATCCAGCCTCGCCGGCGTTTGAGGCGCGGGGGTCCGGGGGCTGGCCCCCGGCAGCGGCGCCGCACGCGCGACGGGTCCGGGCGGAGCCCGGGGAACGGGGGAAGGGCGGGTCGGGGACAAAGCCCCGCGCAGCGGCACCGCAGCCGCCCTCCCCGCACGCAGCCCCCGCACGGCGAGTGCCCGTCGGCAGCCCCCCACCGCGAACGCGCCCCCGGATCCCGGAGCACGGCGGGTCCGGGGGTCAGGCCTCCGTGAGGGAGAGTTCGTAGCGGCGGCCCGTGCGGCGGCCGCCCGGGAGGGGGAAGACGCCGGCCAGGGTCATGCCGAGGCGTTCCGCCACCGCCGCCGAGCGGACGTTCGCGTCGTCGATCATCGCCACCACCTGCGGAACCCCCGCCCCCCGCAGCCGCTCCAGCGTCGCCAGCGCAGCGGCGTACGCGTAGCCCCGCCCCCACGCGGACCGCCCCAGCCGCCAGCCGATCTCGATCTCCCCGACCGGCCCCCACTCCTTCTCCGCCGGCCACGGCTGCGCCCCGGTGAAGCCGATGACCTCCCCCTGCCCGTCCAGCAGCGTCCACAGGCAGTAGCCGAGCCGCGCGTCGTGCAGCCGCTGCCGGGCGGTGAACTCCTCGTACATGAACAGCTCGGCCGGCCCGCCGAGGAACTCCATCACCTCGGGGTCGTCGAAGAGCCGGTGCCAGGCGTGCGCGTCCTCGTCGGTCGGGACGCGCAGCCGCACGTCGGGGAGTGGCCGGATGGGCGAGGTGGTCATCGGGGCAGCCCTTCGGGTTCGTGATCTCTCTCGCTGAATAGACTGCGTCATGTTCCGTGCCGTTGGGCACCCCTTATCGAGCCTTCGGGAGACCCCGCAGTGACCGAGCCCCTCTCCGAACACTCCGCGGATGTGATCGTCGTCGGTGCCGGGCCCGCCGGCTCGACCACCGCCTACTACCTCGCCAAGGCCGGACTGGACGTCCTGCTCCTGGAGAAGACGGCGTTCCCGCGCGAGAAGGTCTGCGGGGACGGTCTGACCCCGCGGGCGACCAAACAGCTGGTGTCCATGGGCATCGACGTCTCCGAAGAGGCCGGCTGGCTCCGCAACAAGGGCCTGCGCATCATCGGCGGCGGCCAGCGCCTCCAGCTGGACTGGCCGGAACTGGCCTCGTACCCGGACTACGGACTCGTCCGCAAGCGCGACGACTTCGACGAGACCCTGGCCCGCCAGGCGCAGAAGGCCGGGGCCCGGCTGTACGAGCGCTGCAACGTCGGCGAGCCGGTCCGCGACCCCCGCACCGGCCACATCACCGGTGTGCAGGCGAAGCTGGGCGAGGAGAAGACCCCGGTCACCTTCCACGCCCCGCTCGTCGTCGCGGCGGACGGCAACTCCTCGCGGATCTCCCTGGCGATGGGCCTGCACCGGCGCGAGGACCGCCCGATGGGCGTCGCCGTGCGCACGTACTTCACCTCGCCCCGGCACGACGACGACTACCTGGAGTCGTGGCTGGAGCTGTGGGACCGGCGCGGCACCCAGGACCGGCTGCTGCCCGGCTACGGCTGGATCTTCGGCATGGGCGACGGTACGTCCAACGTCGGCCTGGGCATCCTCAACTCCTCCTCCGCGTTCAAGGAGCTGGACTGGCGCGAGGTCCTCAAGGCCTGGTGCGCGTCCATGCCGGAGGACTGGGGGTACACGCCCGAGAACATGACGCAGCCGATCCGCGGCGCGGCCCTGCCGATGGCGTTCAACCGCCAGCCGCACTACACCAAGGGCCTGCTGCTGGTCGGTGACGCGGGCGGCCTCGTCAACCCGTTCAACGGCGAGGGCATCGCCTATGCGATGGAGTCGGGGCAGATCGCCGCCGAGGTCATCGTGCAGGCCCACGCCCGGGCCACTCCGGCGCAGCGCGAACTGGCGCTGCACGGCTACCCGAAGGTGCTGAAGGAGACCTACGGCGGCTACTACACGCTGGGCCGCGCGTTCGTGAAGCTGATCGGCAACCCGAAGGTCATGAAGATCGCCGCGCAGCGGGGCCTGACGCACCCGGTGCTGATGCGGTTCACGCTGAAGATGCTGGCGAACCTGACCGACCCGACGGGCGGCGACGCGATGGACCGCATCATCAACGGCCTCTCGAAGGTGGCGCCCCGCGCGTGACCGGTCAACGCCGGGCCGTTCGATGGGGAGTCGAGCGGCCCGGCTCACGGCTGTTGGCCGTCAGACGTTGACGATCTTCACCTTCGGTGAGCCGGGGAGCTCCTCGGCGGCCTTGCACAGCGCCGGGATGTGCGACTTGTCAGAAGTGACGAGCAGGACCGGGGGAGTGCAGAGTGCGGCCGTGGCCACCACCAGTGCGTCCACGAGGCATTCGTGCCCGTCTAGGCCCGAGGCGTCCAGCAGCTTCGCTGCGGCTTCTGTCACCGCGTCGTTGACCGGTTTCACGTCGAACCGGGACAGCAGGAACTGGAGCCGCTTGGCGGCTTCTCCTGTTCGGCGCACCTCCAAGGGCGTCAGTGCGGACAGCGCCACGCGTCGGCCGCTCTGCTGAGCGACTTCGATACGTGCACGCATCCCGTCGTCACCGTCGACGTGCAGTGAAAGTCCCTGGGCGTCCAGGAAGAGCGTGCCCTCGCTCTTTGCCTTGATCTTGAGGCGCTTGCTTACCACTCCTGCTCCGCCTGCCGCCGAGCTTCCGCGGAGACGGGGCCGAAGGCCTTGCGGTCGGCGGTCACGACCTCGCGGAGCTTCTGCGCGGCGAGCCATTCCTCCAGGGCTTCGGCCACAACGGAAGAGAACCCGCTCTTGCCCGCGCGTTCCTCTACTTCCTTGATCAACGACTGGGCGAGCGACACGGATCTCTTGCCGGCCCGCTCGGCGGCCTGGGGTGCCACGTGGCTGCTCATGCCTAAAACGTACCACCGCCGGTAGGAAATTTCTCGTCCGATGGCTGCCCCAGTGGAACCGAGGTGGCGCCGAAGGCCTGACGCCGGGGGCCGCGGGTGCCCCTCAGAGCCGCTCTCCGGGTTTCCCGGGGGGCGGTTCAGGCGTTTCCGGGGTCCCCGGGGGTGTCCGGGCCGCCGTGGACCGTGCGCACGCAGCGGGTCAGGAGCACGAGTCCGGACACCAGGAGGGCGCCCGACACGGTCCAGCCGAGGCCGAGGGTCAGGACATGTCCGGGTTTGTGCCAGGGGCGGGCGGTGGTCAACAGCCAGCCTCCGACGGCGAGGAGGGCGAGCCCGGCGGCCGCGGGGACGGCGGTGGGGTCGCCGGTGCCGGGGTCCTCGTAGGACGGTCTGCTCACCGGATCACCACCTCCAGGTCTTCGTGCGGCGTGCCCGCCCATCTTCGCAGGAGCCCGGCGCCCGCGGTACCGGTTCCCGCATCCGGTGCGCGGGGGTACGCCGGAGGGCCGGCCCTCCCGAGCGGGGGAGTGCCGGCCCTTCGAGCGAGCGCGGGGATCAGAGGACGCGGACGGCGCCCGTGGGCATGTCGTAGCTGAGGTTGCGCTCGACGATGCCGGTGCTGGGGTTCTGCGCACCGACGAACTTGCCGCCGCCGACGTAGATGGCGACGTGGTACGCGCTGCCCTTGGAGCCCCAGAAGAGGATGTCGCCGGGCTGGAGGTTGCTCAGCGAGACCGAGGTGCCGGCCAGGGACTGGTCCTGCGAGGTGCGGTCCAGGGAGATGCCGGCCTGGCGGTAGGCGGCCTGGACGAGGCCCGAGCAGTCGTACGCGGAGGAGCCGGTGGCGCCCATGACGTACGCCTTGCCGACCTGGGCGCGGGCGAAGTTCACGATGGCGGCGGCGGAGCCGGTCGCCTTGGAGGTGGAACCGGTGCTGGAGCCACTGCCGGTGCCGCCCTCGGACGGGGCGAAGCCGCCGTCGTCGGAGGCGGAGGCGGTGGTCAGCGAGGTGCGGCCGGAGCTGCGGCCCGCGCGCTCGGCGGCGGCCTTGCGGTCGGCCTCCTGCTTGGCCTTCTGCTCGGCGGCCTTGGTGGCGTCGTCCTTGGCCTGCTTCGCCTCGGCGGCGGCTCCCGTACGGGCGCTCTCCTCCTGGGCGTTCAGCTCGCCGGTGACGGCGGCTTCCACGGCGGCGATGCGGGTGGTCTCGGCGGCCGTGGTGACGGCGTTGGAGACCTCGGCGCCGAGGTTCAGGTCGAGCACGGGCATTTCGAGCGTCGTCTCGGCGACGGGCTCGGGGGACGAGGGGGTCGCGCTCGCGGTGCCGGCCATGGCCAGCGTGCTGAGGACGCCACCGGCAACTCCGGCGCGTACCGCGAGCTTCGAGGCGCTACGGCGCGGCTTCCGGTGGCTGGGTATGTGAGCGGTGTGGGACATGAGAACAACCGCTATCAGGGGTGCGGGGTCCGCTTCAAGAAACGTGGTCTGCGCCACAGTTGCGGAAAACGCCCGCGAACCCGGCGCGCCGCGCCCCTTATTGACGCCGTAACGGGCTTAACGGACACCCTTTCACAAGCCTGTGATCATGGGGTTTCAGTATTAAGTCCGAATTGATCCACTGCCTACCATCCAGTGGTACAGATGGCCAAGCCCCCTTTTGACGGCCCTTCCGAGGTGTGTCGCAGGTCACAGTTACCTGCCGCCGTGGGGGCGCCGTGACCGGTCCGTGATCCGACCGTGAAGTCCCCGTGCGGTTCGTGAACGGATGCACAGCATCCGCGCCCCCGCCGCCCGGCCGCCGGCTCCCGGCCATCCCGGCCATACCGCCCATTCCGGATTCGGCCCCTCCACTCCGCCTGCCCCGGGGACCCTCGTCCACTCCGGTACGCCGGATATCCCCCGTCCGAGGGGGTTGATTCCTTTACCACTTGGGCCGTCGCCCCGCCAATTTGCCTGCGCCCGCCATCATTTGATAGGGCGACACGCCTTCCACCTGCGACGACGAGCCCGGATGTCACCTTTGGTGATCATGTGGATGCCTTGCGTACGAAGATCACCACTCATCGGACTTCATGATCGTTCGTCAGGTGGTGGAGATCACAAACTCGGTGTTGTTACCCGTGTCGCAGATCACAGACCGGCAGGCATAAGATGCGCATCAGCCCGGCTTGTGAACTGCCTCACATGCGATCCCCCCGACCTGCGGGGCGATCTTCGCGAGGCGGAGCACTCGGCGCCGGAGCGCAGCGGTCCAACGGTCAAGGACGACTGGAAGGAGCGAGGAGCGTGAATGCGTACGCACCCATCCTCGTGCTCGGCGCCATCGGCGCAGGGTTTGCGATCTTCTCCGTGGTCATGGCCACGCTGATCGGCCCAAAACGGTACAACCGGGCGAAGCTTGAAGCCTACGAGTGCGGCATCGAGCCCACGCCCCTGCCCGCCGGCGGCGGACGCTTCCCCATCAAGTACTACCTGACGGCGATGCTCTTCATCGTCTTCGACATCGAGATCGTCTTCCTCTACCCCTGGGCCGTCACCTTCGACTCCCTGGGGATCTTCGGGCTCGTCGAGATGCTCCTCTTCGTGCTCACCGTCTTCGTCGCCTACGCCTACGTGTGGCGCCGCGGCGGCCTGGAATGGGACTGAGGGGCTGAATTTTCCATGGGACTGGAAGAGAAGCTGCCGAGCGGCTTCCTGCTGACCACCGTCGAACAGGCCGCGGGATGGGTGCGCAAGTCATCCGTCTTCCCGGCGACCTTCGGCCTGGCGTGCTGCGCCATCGAGATGATGACCACCGGAGCCGGCCGCTACGACCTGGCCCGTTTCGGCATGGAGGTCTTCCGCGGTTCCCCGCGCCAGGCCGACCTCATGATCGTGGCGGGACGCGTCAGCCAGAAGATGGCGCCGGTGCTCCGGCAGGTGTACGACCAGATGCCCGCTCCCAAGTGGGTCATCTCCATGGGTGTGTGCGCCTCTTCGGGCGGAATGTTCAACAACTACGCGATCGTCCAGGGCGTCGACCACATCGTCCCGGTGGACATCTACCTCCCCGGCTGCCCGCCCCGCCCCGAGATGCTGATGGACGCGATCCTCAAGCTCCACCAGAAGATCCAGGGCGGCAAGCTCGGCGTGAACCGGGAAGAGGCGGCCCGCGAGGCGGAGGAGGCGGCCCTCAAGGCCCTCCCCACCATCGAGATGAAGGGGCTCCTTCGGTGAGCGACGACCCCGCCGTCGAGAACGGCAACAACCTCCCCGCCCCCCGCACCTCGGCCGGGCCCGAGGTCATCGGGGTGCGCAAGGGCATGTTCGGGGCCGACAAGGGCGGCGACACCAGCGGCTACGGCGGCCTCGTCCGCGCCGTGGCCCTGCCCGGCGCCTCCGCCCGGCCCTACGGCTCCTACTTCGACGAGGTGGCCGACGAGCTGGAGGGCGCGCTGGAGGAGCAGGACCTGGTCCCCGGCAACGCCATCGAGAAGACGGTGGTCGACCGGGGCGAGATCACCTTCCACATCGCCCGCGAGCACCTCGTCCGGGTGGCCTCCACCCTGCGCGACGACCCGGCCCTGCGCTTCGAGCTCTGCACCGGCGTCAGCGGCGTCCACTTCCCCGGGGACAAGGGCCGCGAGCTGCACGCCGTCTACCACCTGCGTTCGCTCACCCACGGCCGGATCGTCCGGCTGGAGGTCTCGGTGCCGGACGACGACCCGCGCGTCCCCTCGCTCGTCGCGGTCTACCCGACCAACGACTGGCACGAGCGCGAGGCGTACGACTTCTTCGGCATCGTCTTCGACGGCCACCCGGCCCTCACCCGGATCATGATGCCGGACGACTGGCAGGGCTTCCCCCAGCGCAAGGACTACCCGCTCGGCGGCATCGCGATCGAGTACAAGGGCGCCCAGATCCCGGCTCCCGACCAGCGGAGGTCGTACAGCTGATGAACACCCCCAACGCGTCGCACCCCGCCTCCTCCAGGGAGACCACCGAGGGCCCCGTCTACACCGTCACCGGCGGCGACTGGGACGAGATCGTCCAGTCGGCGGCCCGTGCCGACGACGAGCGCATCGTCGTCAACATGGGCCCCCAGCACCCCTCCACCCACGGGGTGCTCCGCCTGATCCTGGAGATCGACGGCGAGACCGTCACCGAGGCCCGCTGCGGCATCGGCTACCTGCACACCGGCATCGAGAAGAACCTCGAATTCCGGAACTGGACGCAGGGCACCACCTTCGTCACGCGCATGGACTACCTGACGCCGTTCTTCAACGAGACCGCCTACTGCCTCGGCGTCGAGAAGCTCCTCGGCATCACCGAGCAGGTCCCGGACCGCGCCACCGTCATCCGCGTCCTGCTGATGGAGCTCAACCGGCTCTCCTCCCACCTGGTGTGCATCGCCACCGGCGGCATGGAGCTGGGCGCGACCACGATCATGATCTACGGGTTCCGGGACCGCGAGCTGATCCTCGACATCTTCGAGCTGATCACCGGCCTGCGCATGAACCACGCGTTCGTCCGCCCCGGCGGCCTCGCCCAGGACCTGCCCCCGGGCGCGGTCGACCAGCTGCGCGAGTTCGTGAAGACCATGAAGAAGAACCTGCCGGAGTACGACAAGCTCGCCACCGGCAACCCCATCTTCAAGGCCCGCATGCAGGACGTCGGCTACCTCGACCTCACCGGCTGCATGGCGCTCGGCGCCACCGGCCCGATCCTGCGCTCCGCCGGCCTGCCGCACGACCTGCGCAAGGCGGAACCGTACTGCGGATACGAGACCTACGAATTCGACGTCCCCACCACCGAGAGCTGTGACTCCTACGGACGCTTCCTCGTCCGCCTGGAGGAGATGCGCCAGTCCCTGCGGATCGTCGAGCAGTGCCTGGACCGGCTGGAGCCCGGCCCGGTCATGGTCGCCGACAAGAAGATCGCCTGGCCCGCACAGCTCGCGATGGGACCCGACGGCCTCGGCAACTCCCTCGACCACATCAAGAACATCATGGGCACCTCCATGGAGGCCCTGATCCACCACTTCAAGCTGGTGACCGAGGGCTTCCGGGTACCGGCCGGCCAGGCGTACGCCGCCGTCGAATCCCCCAAGGGCGAGCTCGGGGTGCACGTCGTCTCCGACGGCGGCACGCGCCCCTACCGGGTCCACTTCCGCGACCCGTCCTTCACCAACCTCCAGGCCATGGCCGCGATGTGCGAGGGCGGCCAGGTCGCCGACGTCATCGTGGCCGTCGCCTCGATCGACCCCGTGATGGGAGGCGTCGACCGATGACAGACGTGCAACTGGGCATGCCGCAGCTGCCCGCCCCCGACTTCCCCGCGGAGGTCCGGGCCCGGCTGGAGGCCGACGCGGCCGAGGTCATCGCCCGCTACCCCGACAGCCGCTCCGCGCTGCTGCCGCTGCTGCACCTGACGCAGTCCGAGGAGGGCCACGTCTCGCGCACCGGCATCCGCTTCTGCGCCGAGGTGCTGGGGCTGACCACCGCCGAGGTCACCGCGGTCGCCACCTTCTACACGATGTACCGGCGGCGGCCCTCCGGGGACTACCAGGTCGGCGTCTGCACCAACACCCTGTGCGCCGTCATGGGCGGCGACGCCATCTTCGACGAGCTCAAGCAGCACCTGGGCGTCGGCAACAACGAGACCACCCCCGACGGCAAGGTCACGCTGGAGCACATCGAGTGCAACGCGGCCTGCGACTACGCCCCCGTGGTGATGGTCAACTGGGAGTTCTTCGACAACCAGACCCCCGCCTCCGCCAAGGCCCTCGTCGACGACCTGCTGGCCGGCCGCCCCGTCGAGCCGACCCGGGGCGCGCCGCTGTGCACGTACAAGGAGACCGCCCGGATCCTGGCGGGCTTCCCCGACGAGCGCGAGGGAGCCGTCGCGGCCGGCGGCGGCGCCGGTCCCGCCTCGCTGATCGGTCTGCGCATCGCCCGCGGCGAGGCCCCGCACGCGCCGGTGGTCCACCCGCGCGGCGAGTCCCGGGGCACCGCCACCACCGAGGGAGGGGAGTGATGACCGTGTCGGCGGAACTGAGCAAGAACGGCACCAGTCCGGAGAAGCTCCTCGCGCCCGTCCTGTCGGCGTTCTGGGACGAGCCCGAGTCCTGGACGCTGGAGACCTACCGGCGCCACGAGGGGTACGAGGGCCTGCGCAAGGCGCTGGAGATGACCCCGGACGAGGTGATCGCGTACGTCAAGGACTCCGGACTGCGCGGCCGCGGCGGCGCCGGCTTCCCCACCGGAATGAAGTGGCAGTTCATTCCGCAGGGCGACGGCAAGCCGCACTACCTCGTCGTGAACGCGGACGAGTCGGAACCGGGGACCTGCAAGGACATCCCGCTCCTCTTCGCCAACCCGCACTCCCTCATCGAGGGCATGATCATCGCCTGCTACGCGATCCGCTCGGAGCACGCCTTCATCTACCTGCGCGGCGAGACCGTCCCCGTCCTGCGGCGCCTGCACGAGGCCGTGCGCGAGGCGTACGCGGCCGGATACCTCGGCAAGGACATCGGCGGCAGCGGACGCACCCTCGACATCACGGTGCACGCGGGCGCGGGCGCGTACATCTGCGGCGAGGAGACGGCGCTGCTCGACTCCCTCGAAGGCCGCCGCGGCCAGCCCCGGCTGCGGCCCCCCTTCCCCGCCGTCGAGGGCCTCTACGCCTGCCCCACCGTCGTCAACAACGTCGAATCCATCGCCTCGGTTCCCGCGATCCTCAACCGGGGCAAGGACTGGTTCAAGGCGATGGGGACGGAGAAGTCCCCCGGCTTCACGCTCTACTCGCTCTCTGGCCACGTCGTCGGCCCCGGCCAGTACGAGGCCCCCCTCGGCATCACCCTGCGCCAGCTCCTCGACATGAGCGGCGGGATGCGCCCCGGGCACCGGCTGAAGTTCTGGACCCCCGGCGGCTCCTCCACCCCCATGTTCACCGACGAGCACCTCGACGTCCCGCTCGACTACGAGGGCGTGGGCGCGGCCGGCTCCATGCTCGGCACCAAGGCCCTGCAGTGCTTCGACGAGACCACCTGCGTGGTCCGGGCCGTGACCCGCTGGACCGAGTTCTACGCCCACGAGTCCTGCGGCAAGTGCACCCCCTGCCGGGAGGGCACGTACTGGCTCGTCCAGCTGCTGCGCGACATCGAGGCCGGCAAGGGCGTCATGTCCGACCTCGACAAGCTCAACGACATCGCCGACAACATCAACGGCAAGTCGTTCTGCGCCCTCGGCGACGGCGCCGCCAGCCCCATCTTCTCCTCGCTGAAGTACTTCCGGGCGGAGTACGAGCAGCACATCACCGGCAAGGGCTGCCCCTTCGACCCCAAGAAGTCGACCCTCTGGGCTGACTCGGAGGTGAACGCATGACCGTCACCACGAACGCTCCGACCGGTGGCGGAGAGGCCGCCCGGCGGCCGCAGGACGCCGAGAACACGGTGTCGCTGACCATCGACGGACTGGAACTGTCGGTACCCAAGGGCACCCTCGTCATCCGGGCCGCCGAACAGCTCGGCATCGAGATCCCCCGGTTCTGCGACCACCCCCTCCTCTCCCCGGCCGGCGCCTGCCGCCAGTGCATCGTCGAGGTAGAGGGCCAGCGCAAGCCGATGGCCTCCTGCACCATCACCTGCACCGACGGCATGGTCGTCAAGACCCAGCTCACCTCCCCGGTCGCCGACAAGGCCCAGCGCGGGGTGATGGAGCTGCTGCTCATCAACCACCCGCTGGACTGTCCCGTCTGCGACAAGGGCGGCGAGTGCCCGCTGCAGAACCAGGCGATGTCCCACGGCAACGCCGAATCCCGCTTCGAGGGCCACAAGCGGACCTACGAGAAGCCGGTCGCCATCTCCACCCAGGTGCTCCTGGACCGCGAGCGCTGCGTGCTCTGCGCGCGCTGCACCCGCTTCTCCAACGAGATCGCCGGCGACCCGATGATCGAGCTGCTGGAACGCGGCGCGCTCCAGCAGGTCGGCACCGGCGAGGGCGACCCCTTCGAGTCGTACTTCTCCGGCAACACCATCCAGATCTGCCCCGTCGGCGCCCTCACCTCGGCCGCCTACCGGTTCCGCTCCCGCCCCTTCGACCTCGTCTCCTCCCCGAGCGTGTGCGAGCACTGCGCGGGCGGCTGCGCGACCCGGACCGACCACCGGCGCGGCAAGGTGCTGCGCCGGCTCGCCGCCGAGGACCCCGAGGTCAACGAGGAGTGGATCTGCGACAAGGGCCGCTTCGCGTTCCGCTACGCGCAGCGCCCCGACCGGCTCACCACCCCGCTGGTGCGCGGCGCCGACGGGATCCTCGCCCCGGCGAGCTGGCCGGAGGCCCTGGAGGCCGCCGCCGCCGGGCTCGTCGCCGCGCGCGGCCGGGCCGGGGTCCTGACCGGCGGCCGGCTCACCGTCGAGGACGCGTACGGGTACGCCAAGTTCGCCCGGGTCGTCCTGGACACCAACGACATCGACTTCCGGGCCCGCGTGCACAGCGCGGAGGAGGCCGACTTCCTGGCCGCCTCCGTGGCCGGCACCGGCAAGGACCTCGACCGCACCGGCGTCACGTACGCCTCCCTGGAGGCGGCCCCGGCCGTCCTCCTCGCCGGCATCGAGGCCGAGGAGGAGGCCCCCGGGGTCTTCCTGCGGCTACGCAAGGCCCACCGCAAGCACAAGCAGCGGACCTTCGCCCTGGCGCCCTTCGCCACCCGGGGCCTGGCCAAGGCGGGCGGCACCCTGCTCGCCGCCGCCCCCGGCACCGAGCCCGCCTGGCTGGCCGCCCTCGCCACCCGCACCGGCCTGGAGGCCGGCGGGGCCGAGGCCGCCGAAGCGCTCCGCACGCCCGGCGCGGTCATCGTGGTGGGGGAGCGCCTCGCCGGCGTTCCCGGCGCGCTGACCGCCGCCGTACGCGCGGCCACCGCGACCGGGGCCCGGCTGATGTGGATCCCGCGCCGGGCCGGGGAGCGGGCCGCGCTGGAGGCGGGCGCGCTCGCCGCGCTGCTGCCGGGCGGCCGCCCCGCCACCGACCCGCGGGCCCGTGACGAGGTTGCCACGGCCTGGGGGCTGGACGAGCTCCCGCACCGCTACGGCCGTGACACCGGGCAGATCGTCGAGGCCGCCGCCACCCGCGAACTGTCCGCCCTGCTGATCGGCGGCGTCGAGATCGACGACCTGCCGGACCCGGAGCGGGCCCGGGCCGCGCTGAAGGAGGCCTTCGTGGTCTCCCTCGAACTGCGGCCCGGCGAGGTCACCGACCACGCGGACGTGGTCCTGCCGGTCGCCGCCGTCGCGGAGAAGGCCGGCACCTTCATCAACTGGGAGGGCAGGGTCCGGCCGTTCGAGGCCGCGCTGAAGCCCGACCAGATGACCCGCCGCCTCGCCCCCGCCGACGCCCGCGTGCTGCACATGCTGGCCGACGCGGCCGGCCGGCCCCTCGCGCTGCCCGACGTACACGCCGTACGGCGCGAGCTGGAGCGGCTCGGCCCCTGGGAGGGGGAGCCGGCGGCGGAGCAGTCCACGGCCACCGAGCCGCTGCCCCGCCCCGGCGCGGGTGAGGCCGTCCTCGCGGGCCACCGGCTGCTGCTGGACCGGGGCCTCCTCCAGGACGGCGACGACGCCCTGGCCGGTACCCGGCACGAGGCGAACGCGCGGCTCTCGGCCGCCACCGCCGCCGAGACCGGCGTCAAGGACGGCGACGTCCTCGCCGTCACCGGCCCGGCCGGCTCGGTGGAACTCCCGCTGCGGATCACCGACATGCCCGACCGGGTCGTGTGGCTCCCGCTGAACTCCACGGGCTCCGGCGTCCTCGCCGACACCGGCGCCCGCCCGGGCACCCTCGTGCGCATCGGTCCGGCGACCCCGGCCGGCGCAGGCGACACCACTGCGGAGGTGGGCGCGTGAACGCGGTACAGCTCGCCGCGGAGGACCTTTCCCTCTTCGGCCGCGACGTCTGGTGGCTCGTCCTCGTCAAGGCGGTGTTCTGCTTCGCCTTCCTGATGGTGACGGTGCTCTTCTCCATCGTGTGGGAGCGCAAGGTCGTCGCCTGGATGCAGCTGCGCATCGGCCCCAACCGGCACGGACCGTGGGGCATGCTCCAGTCGCTCGCCGACGGCGTCAAGCTGATGCTGAAGGAAGACCTGATCGTCAAGCGGGCCGACAAGGTGGTGTACGTCCTGGCCCCGGTCATCGCGGCGATCCCGGCCTTCATGGCCATCGCGGTGATCCCCTTCGGCCCCTCGGGCAACGAGGTGTCCATCTTCGGACAGCGCACCACGATGCAGCTGACCGACCTGCCCATCGCGATGCTCTACGTCCTCGCGGTGGCCTCCGTCGGCATCTACGGCATCGTGCTGGCGGGCTGGTCCTCCGGCTCGACGTACCCGCTGCTCGGCGGTCTGCGCTCCTGCGCGCAGATGATCTCCTACGAGATCGCGATGGGCGCGGCCTTCGCCTCGGTCTTCCTCTACTCCGGGTCGATGTCGACCTCGGCGATCGTGGAGGCGCAGGCGGACCGCTGGTACATCATCCTGCTGCCGGTCTCCTTCATCATCTACGTGATCACGATGGTCGGCGAGACCAACCGCGCCCCCTTCGACATGCCGGAGTCCGAGGGCGACCTCGTCGGCGGCTTCAACACCGAGTACTCCTCCATCAAGTTCGCGCTGTTCATGCTGGCCGAGTACGTCAACATGGTCACCGTCTCCGCGGTCTCGGTCACCCTCTTCCTGGGCGGCTGGCGGGCCCCGGCGCCGATCTCCACGTACTGGGAGGGCGCGAACCACGGCTGGTGGCCGATGCTCTGGTTCGTCATCAAGGTGCAGCTGCTGCTGTTCTTCTTCATCTGGCTGCGCGGCACGCTCCCGCGCGTGCGGTACGACCAGCTGATGAAGCTCGGCTGGAAGGTGCTGATCCCGGTCTCCGTGGTCTGGCTGATGCTGGTGGCCACCGTCCGGGCGCTGCGCAACGAGGCGTACGACTTCAGCGCGATCGTCCTCTACGTGGGCGGGGCCGTCGTCGCGGTCCTGCTGCTCTCCTTCGTCGCGGACCTCTTCCGCGACAAACGCCACAAGGCCGCCGCCGAGGAGGCCGGAGCGGCCGCCGCGGCGGAGCCCTTCGACCCGATGGCGGGCGGCTTCCCCGTACCGCCCAAGCCCGGCCAGCACCTGGCACCCGTACCGCGCCGCAGGCCCCGCGCGGAGCGGGAGCTGATCGTCAGCGGCGGGGCGAACCCCGACAGTGACCGAGAGGAGGGTTGAGACGTGTCTGAGGAAAAGTGGCAGAACCCGGTGGCCGGGTTCGGCGTGACCTTCAAGGCCATGTTCAAGAAGCGCCTCACCGAGCAGTACCCGGAGCAGGAGAAGACCACCGCTCCGCGCTTCCACGGACGCCACCAGCTCAACCGGCACCCCGACGGTCTGGAGAAGTGCATCGGGTGCGAACTGTGCGCCTGGGCCTGTCCCGCCGACGCGATCTACGTGGAGGGCGCGGACAACACCGAGGAGGAGCGCTACTCCCCGGGCGAGCGGTACGGGCGCGTCTACCAGATCAACTACGCCCGCTGCATCCTGTGCGGGCTGTGCATCGAGGCGTGCCCCACGCGGGCCCTGACGATGACGAACGAGTTCGAGCTGGCCGACTCCAGCCGCGAGGCGCTGATCTACACCAAGGACCAGCTGCTGGCCGGCCTGACCGAGGGCATGGTCGAGTCCCCGCACTCGATCTTCCCGGGCACGGACGAGCAGGACTACTACCGCGGGCTGGTCACGGAGGCCGCTCCGGGCACCGTCCGGCAGGTGGCGGTCTCCAAGGGCGAGACGGCCGCCGGTTCCGCCGAGGAGGTGCAGGCATGAGCGCCCTCGCAGCCGCAGGCGCCACCGTGACCTCCACCGGCGAGGCCGTGCAGTTCTGGGTGCTGGGCACCGTCGCGGTGATCGGCGCGCTGTGCACAATCCTGATGAAGAAGGCCGTCCACAGCGCCCTCTGCCTCGCCGGGACGATGATCATCCTGGCGGTCTTCTACCTCGCCAACGGGGCGTACTTCCTGGGCGTCGTCCAGGTCGTCGTCTACACCGGCGCGATCATGATGCTGTTCCTCTTCGTGGTCATGCTCGTCGGCGTCACGGCGGCCGACTCGCTGAAGGAGACCCTCAAGGGGCAGCGCTGGCTCGCCGCCCTGTGCGGCCTGGGCTTCGGCGTCCTGCTGATCGCGGGCATCGCCAACGCCGGGCTCACCCACTTCAACGGGCTCGGCCGGGTCAACTCCGCCGGGCACGTCGAGGGCCTCGCCGAACTGATCTTCACCCGCTACATCTTCGCGTTCGAGATCACCGGCGCCCTGCTGATCACGGCGGCCGTCGGCGCGATGGTGCTCACCCACCGCGAGCGCACCGAGCGGGCCGCCACCCAGCGCGAACTCGCCGAGCGGCGCGTGCGCGAGGGCGTCCAGCTCCCGCCGCTGCCCGCCCCCGGCGTCTACGCCCGGCACAACGCGGTGGACGTCGCCGGACTGCTCCCGGACGGCACCCCGTCCGAGCTGACCGTCAGCAAGACCCTGCGCGCCCGCGGCCAGATCCGCGACGTGTCGGGCCAGGCCATGGACGACCTCAAGGCGCTGGAGCAGCGCTCCTCGGAGCGTCTCGGCCGTGAGGAGGCCTCGAAGTGAACCCGGTCAACTACCTGTACCTGGCGGCGCTGCTGTTCACCATCGGCGCGGCCGGGGTGCTCATCCGGAAGAACGCGATCGTGCTGTTCATGTGCGTCGAGCTGATGCTCAACGCCTGCAACCTCGCCTTCGTGGCCTTCTCCCGGATGCACGGCAACCTCGACGGCCAGATCATCGCGTTCTTCACGATGGTCGTCGCCGCCGCGGAGGTCGTGGTGGGCCTCGCGATCATCGTGTCGCTGTTCCGTACCCGCCACTCGGCCTCGGTCGACGACGCCAGCCTGATGAAGCTGTAAGGGGCGTTCACAGTGGAGAATCTGATTGCGCTGCTGATCGCCGCGCCCCTGCTCGGAGCGGTGGTGCTGCTCTGTGGCGGCCGCCGCCTCGACAAGGCGGGGCACTGGCTCGGCACCCTGTTCGCCGCGGTCTCCTTCGGGATCGGCGTGGCCCTGTTCGCCGACATGCTCAGCCGGGGCGCCGAGGACCGGACGCTGCACCAGCGGCTGTTCACCTGGATCCCGGTCGAGGGCTTCCAGGCCGACATGGCCTTCCAGCTGGACCAGCTGTCGATGACCTTCGTCCTGCTGATCTCCGGGGTGGGCACGCTCATCCACGTCTACTCCATCGGCTACATGGAGCACGACGAGCGCCGCCGCCGCTTCTTCGGTTACCTCAACCTGTTCGTCGCGGCGATGCTGCTGCTCGTCCTCGCCGACAACTACCTCCTGCTCTACTTCGGCTGGGAGGGCGTGGGCCTGGCCTCGTACCTGCTGATCGGCTTCTGGCAGCACAAGCCCAGCGCGGCCACCGCCGCGAAGAAGGCCTTCCTCGTCAACCGCGTCGGCGACATCGGCCTGTCCATCGCGATCATGCTGATGTTCACCACCTTCGGGACCTTCGCCTTCGGTCCCGTCTTCGGCGCGGTGGGCGACGCCACCGAGGGCAAGCTGACGGCGATCGGCCTGATGCTGCTGCTGGCCGCCTGCGGCAAGTCGGCGCAGGTGCCGCTTCAGTCCTGGCTCGGCGACGCGATGGAGGGCCCGACCCCGGTCTCGGCCCTGATCCACGCGGCGACGATGGTCACCGCCGGCGTGTACCTGATCGTCCGCTCGGGCGCGATCTTCAACGGGGCGCCGGACGCCCAGCTGGTGGTCACGGTCGTCGGCGCGGTCACCCTGATCTTCGGTGCGGTCGTCGGTTGTGCGAAGGACGACATCAAGAAGGCACTCGCCGGATCCACCATGTCGCAGATCGGCTACATGATCCTCGCCGCGGGCCTCGGCCCCATCGGCTACGTCTTCGCGATCATGCACCTGGTCACGCACGGCTTCTTCAAGGCGGGCCTCTTCCTCGGCGCCGGTTCCGTGATGCACGGGATGAACGACGAGGTCGACATGCGCAAGTACGGGGCCCTGCGGAAGTTCATGCCGATCACCTTCGTGACCTTCGGCCTCGGCTACCTGGCGATCATCGGGTTCCCGGGCCTGTCCGGCTTCTTCTCCAAGGACAAGATCATTGAGGCGGCCTTCGCGAAGGGCGGCACCGAGGGCTGGATCCTCGGCGGCGTGGCCCTGCTGGGCGCGGCGATCACCGCCTTCTACATGACCCGCGTCATGCTCCTCACCTTCTTCGGCGAGAAGCGCTGGCAGCCCGACGGGGAAGGCCATGAGCCGCACCCGCACGAGTCCCCGAAGTCCATGACCATCCCGATGATCGTCCTCGCCTTCGGCTCGGTCTTCGCGGGCGGCTTCTTCGGGATCGGCGACCGCTTCCTGAAGTGGCTGGAGCCGGTCACCGGGCACGAGCACGGCAACCCGCCGGTCAGTGCGCTGACCGTGACCCTGTCCACGATGGTGGTCCTCGTGATCGGCGCCGGCGTCGCCTGGGGCATGTACGGCAAGAAGCCCGTCCCCGTCCTCGCCCCGCGCGGCTCGTTCCTCACCCGGGCGGCCCGGCGGGACCTGTACCAGGACGACTTCAACCACGTGGTCCTCGTACGCGGCGGCGAGCACCTGACCCGCTCGCTCGTCTACCTGGACCACAGCCTGGTCGACGGAGTGGTCAACGGCACGGCCGCCTCGGTCGGCGGGCTCTCGGGCCGGCTGCGCAAGCTGCAGAACGGCTACGCCCGCAGCTACGCGGTCTCGATGTTCGGGGGCACGGCGATCCTCATCGCCGCGACCCTGCTGATGAGGGCGGTGTGAGATGAGTTTCCCGCTTCTGACGGTGACGGCGGCCGTACCCGCGGTCGGCGCGGTCCTCACGGCGGCCGTCCCGGCCGCCCGCAGGACCGCCGCCAAGTGGCTCGCGCTGCTGTTCTCCCTGGCCACCCTGGCCCTGGCCGTGCTGGTCGCGGTCCGCTTCGAACCCGGTGGCGACCGCTACCAGCTCACCGAGTCCCACGCCTGGATCGCCGACTTCGGCGTCCGCTACGAACTGGGCGTCGACGGCATCGCGGTGGCGCTTATCGCGCTCACCGCCCTGCTCATCCCCTTCGTGATCGGCGCCGGCTGGAACGACGCCGACCCTCTGGAGACGAACTCCTCCCGCTGGCGGCCGACCCAGGGCTTCTTCGCCCTGATCCTCATGGTCGAGGCGATGGTGATCATCTCCTTCGAGGCCACCGACGTCTTCCTCTTCTACGTCTTCTTCGAAGCCATGCTCATCCCGATGTACTTCCTCATCGGCGGCTTCGGCGACCGGGCGCACTCCGGGAGCGACGAGAACGCGGCCGCGCAGCGCTCGTACGCGGCGGTCAAGTTCCTCCTCTACAACCTGGTCGGCGGCCTGATCATGCTGGCCGCCGTCATCGGCCTGTACGTCGTCGCCGGGAACTTCTCCCTCCAGGAGATCGCCACCGCCCGCGCGGCCGGCACCCTCGACATGGCCACCAACACCGAACGGCTGCTCTTCCTCGGGTTCTTCTTCGCCTTCGCGGTGAAGGCCCCGCTGTGGCCGCTGCACACCTGGCTGCCCAACGCGATGGGCGAGGCCACCGCCCCGGTCGCCGTCCTGATCACCGCGGTCGTCGACAAGGTCGGCACCTTCGCGATGCTCCGCTTCTGCCTCGGGCTCTTCCCCGACGCCAGCAAGTGGGCCACCCCGGTGATCCTGGTCCTGGCCCTGATCAGCATCGTCTACGGCGCGCTGCTCGCGGTCGGCCAGCGGGACATCAAGCGGCTGGTCGCCTACGCCTCGATCTCGCACTTCGGCTTCATCGTCCTCGGCATCTTCGCGATGACCTCCCAGGGCCAGTCGGGCGCCACGCTCTACATGGTCAACCACGGGATCTCCACGGCGGCGCTGATGCTGGTCGCCGGATTCCTGATCTCGCGGCGCGGCTCCCGGCTCATCGCCGACTACGGCGGCGTGCAGAAGGTGGCCCCGGTCCTCGCCGGCACCTTCCTGATCGGCGGCCTCGCCACCCTGTCCCTGCCCGGCCTCGCGCCGTTCGTCAGCGAGTTCCTCGTCCTGGTCGGCACCTTCGCCCGCTACCCGGCCGCCGGGATCATCGCCACCGTCGGGATCGTGCTGGCGGCCCTCTACACGCTGGTGCTCTACCAGCGCACCATGACCGGCCCCGTCCGGGAGGAGGTCCGCACCCTGCCGGACCTGCGCCTGCGCGAGGTCCTGGTGGTCGCCCCGCTGATCGCGCTGCTGATCGGACTGGGCGTCTACCCGAAGGTGCTCACCGACATCGTCAACCCGGCGGTGGAGCACACCATGTCGGACGTGAAGCAGACCGACCCGAAGCCCGAGGTGGCCGTCGACGCGGTCACCGCCAAGAAGGGGGAGGCGGCCAAGTGAGCACCACGACTGCTGCCCAGGGCCTGCTGACACTGGCGGCCAACGGACCGGCCGACCGGATCCCGGCCCCGCACATCGAGTACGCCCAGCTCGCGCCCACGCTGATCGTGGTGGGCGCGGCCGTCCTCGGAGTCCTCGTCGAGGCCTTCGTCCCGCGCAAGTCCCGCTACTACGCGCAGGTGTTCCTCTCGGTCATCGCGCTGGCCGCGGCCTTCGCGGCGGTCGTCGCCCTCGCCGCGGGCGGCTACGGCAGCACCAAGGCGCACATCGCGGCCATGGGCGCCATCGCCGTGGACGGTCCCGCGCTGTTCCTCCAGGGCACCATCCTGCTGGCGTCGGTCGTCGCCGTGTTCACCTTCGCCGAGCGCCGCCTGGACCCGGCGGCCCACGGCAACCGGGTGGACTCCTTCGCCGCGCAGGCCGCGTCCGTACCGGGCAGCGACAGCGAGAAGGCCGCCGTCAAGGCCGGGTTCACCACCACCGAGGTGTTCCCGCTGGCCCTGTTCGCCGTCGCGGGCATGCTGATCTTCCCGGCGGCGAACGACCTGCTGACGCTGTTCATCGCGCTGGAGGTCTTCTCCCTCCCGCTGTACCTGCTCTGCGCCCTCGCCCGCCGCCAGCGGCTGATGTCGCAGGAGGCCGCGGTCAAGTACTTCCTGCTCGGCGCCTTCTCCTCCGCCTTCCTCCTCTTCGGCATCGCCCTGCTCTACGGCTACGCGGGCTCGGTCTCCTACGCGGTGATCGCCGATGTCGTCGACGGCACCGTCGCCAAGCTCGACCCGGCGCTCGCCTCCACCATGGGCAACGACGTGCTGCTGCTGATCGGCGGCGCGCTGATCCTGATGGGCCTGCTCTTCAAGGTCGGCGCGGTCCCCTTCCACATGTGGACCCCGGACGTCTACCAGGGCGCCCCGACCCCGGTCACCGGCTTCATGGCGGCGGCGACGAAGGTGGCCGCCTTCGGCGCGCTGCTGCGCCTGCTGTACGTGGTGCTGCCCGGCCTGCGCTGGGACTGGCGGCCGGTGATGTGGGGGGTCGCGATCGTCACGATGCTGGCGGGCGCGGTGATCGCCGTGACGCAGACCGACGTGAAGCGGCTCCTGGCGTACTCCTCGATCGCGCACGCGGGCTTCATCCTGGCCGGTGTCATCGCGACCTCGGCGCAGGGCGTCCAGGCGGTCCTGTTCTACCTGGCCGCGTACTCCTTCGTGACGATCGGCGCCTTCGCGGTGGTCACGCTGGTGCGCGACGCGGGCGGCGAGGCGACGCACCTGTCCAAGTGGGCGGGTCTGGGCCGGCGCTCGCCGCTCACCGCGGCCGTCTTCGCGGTGTTCCTGCTGGCCTTCGCCGGCATCCCGCTGACCTCCGGCTTCGCGGGCAAGTTCGCCGTGTTCAAGGCGGCGGCGGAGGGCGGTGCGGGGGCGCTGGTCGTGGTCGGTGTCATCTCGTCCGCCATCGCCGCGTTCTTCTACATCCGGGTGATCGTGCTGATGTTCTTCAGCGAGCCGAAGGCCGACGGCCCGACCGTGGCCGTCCCCTCGCCGCTGACGATGACGACCATCGCGGTCGGCGTCGCGGTCACCCTGGTGCTGGGCCTGGCCCCGCAGTACTTCCTGGACCTGGCGGGCCAGGCGAGCACCTTCGTCCGCTGACCCCCCGCTCCACACGTCAGGGCCCGGCCCCCCGAGGGGGGCCGGGCCCTGACGTGTACGGGGGATTACCCGGTCCGCCGCTTGGGGCCGATCGCGGTGAGGTCCAGATCGATGGGGAAGGGAACGGAGACCTTCAGACGGTCGTGGAAGATTCCGGTGGCGACGTACTTCTTCGTGGCCGGGTCGAGCTCGTAGACGTAGACCACTGCGCGTCCCTCTTTGTTCTCGACGCGCCAGAAGTGGACGATTCCCGCCCGCGCGTACTTCAGGGGCTTGGTTTCGCGGTCGCGCGAGACCGACTCGGGGGACACCACTTCGATCGCGAGCCGGACCGACTCCGCGGGGAGCCGGGTCTGATCCGGATCCTCGTCGGTCTCCTCCGGTACGACGATCACGTCTGGTTCGGGACGGTTGTGACGGTCGATGTCGATGGTGAACTCTCGCATCACCTCTAGTCCAGCCGGTGCCGCGGCCTGCAATTGGTGTTCGAGAAAACTGACCGCGCGCCAGTGGAATCGGGTCTGCGGACTCACGAAGATCAGGCTCCCGTCGATCAGCTCCGTGTGCGGAGGCAGATTCGGAAGCGTGTCCAGGTCGTCCGCGGTCCAGCCGCCCGCCGGCGGGATCGGCCAGCGGGACTCCGGGTCCGGTTCAGGCTGCGGCGCGGCGGTATCGACGCTCATCAGTGCTCCCATGAGGCGGAGTCTTGCGAGAGCGACCAGCGTATCGCCGGGAATTCTCGGGGCACCGTCCCTTCGGGTGAGTCATATGTGGGGAGCACTTGACGGCATCAGTCGGCGCCCGCTAGTGGCCGTGGGCGTGGTCCGCCGCGGCGCCGGGGACCTTCGGGGGCTTGTTGGGGCAGGGCAGGGCCGGGTTCCAGTTGTGGAAGCGGCCCGCCGGGTTCTTCTCGTACGCCCACATGTGCAGGTCGTAGTGCTTGGGCATGCCCGCCCAGTGGCCGGGCATCGGCCCGTCGAAGGGCAGCCCGAACATGCTGGGCCGGTCGTCGGTGGTCTTCAGGTCCTGGTCGCGGTCGGTGGACATCCACTCCACGGTCTGGAGCTTGCGCCGGCCCTTGCTGTCCTTGGTGTAGCTGTAGAGCAGCGCCGTCGGCCGGGCGGGGTCCTTGGAGCCCCAGTTGGCGTCCTTGACGTAGTGGTAGCCCATGGAGCCCACCCCGAAGGGGTTGCTCATGCACGCCTCACCGTGCGGGACGTACCCGTCCTTGATGGCCTCCCGCTCGTCCACGTACTTGGCCGTCACCCGGATCGCCGTCGCCATGTCCTGCATCGCCTGCCGGTTGCGCGGATCGGGCGCCGGTCCGTCGACCGCGTGGGCCGGGGCGACGGCGGCCAGGCCGAGCGACACGGCGGCCGCGCAGACGAGGACGGGCTTCAGGCTGCGTACGGGCATCGGTACTCCTGGTGACGTGGGGCCGTTTCGTCCACCATCCCGGCGCCCCCGGGGCCGTGCACGCGGCGGACGTCCGAACGGGGGCCGACCGTTCAGGGGGCCGGGGCGACGGCCGGGGCGGGGGCGACGGCCGGGGCGGCCGTCGCCGGGCGGGGCCGGGTGGTGCCGGGCCGGCAGGTGACCGAGGTGTTGAACGGCTCGAAGCGGCCAGCGGGGTTGTCCTTCCACAGCCACAGGTGCAGCGAGTAGTGCAGCTTCTGGCCCGGGTAGCGGGCGGGCAGCGGGCCGCGGAAGGGCTCCCCGAACAGGGAGGGCCGGTCGTCGTCGGTGTCCTCCCGGCCGTCCTTGTCCACGACCATCCACTCCAGGCCCGCCAGCCGCCAGTGGCCCTTGCCGTCGCCCTCGTAGAGCAGGGCGGTGGGCTTGGCCGGGTCGAGGGAGCCGTCGTAGGCGTGGTTGAAGTGCGGGTAGCCGAGGGCGCCGGCGCCGCCCGTCGGGTTCACCACGCAGTACTTGTCGGGGACGTACCCGGCGGCGACGCCGGTCTGGTGCCGGTGGTACTTGGCGGTGGCCCGGAAGGCCAGCGCCAGCTGGGCGCGGGGGGTGAGCCGGGACGCCGCCTGCGCCCCGGCGGCGGGCGGGGTGGGGGCCGGCGCGGCGGCGGCGGCGGACGGCGCGGCCGCCAGGGCGGTGGCGGCCGCGAGGGCCAGCGGGATGAGCTTCGCGTTGCGAGGGACCATGCGAGCAGCCTCGCCGCGCCCGCGCCGCCCCGCCACGGGTAGGGCGGCGTACGGGTGGCCGGACCGCCCGTGCGGCGTAGGCGCGGACGCCGGCGAGGGGGTCAGCGCGGGGTGGGGACGATCCTGCCGGTGACCTCGCCGAGGCCCACGCGGGTGCCGTCGGCGCCCGGCGCCCAGGCGGTGAGGGTGACGGTGTCGCCGTCCTCCAGGAAGGTGCGCTTGCCGTCGGCGAGCTCGATGGCGTCGCGGCCGTTCCAGGTGAGCTCCAGCAGGGAGCCGCGCTGGCCGGTCTCGGGGCCGCTGACGGTGCCGGAGCCGTACACGTCGCCGTTGCGCAGGGAGGCGCCGTTGACGGTCATGTGGGCGAGCTGCTGGGCGGCGGTCCAGTACATCGACGCGAACGGCGGCTCGGCCACCACCTGGCCGTTGATGGAGACGCTGATGCGCAGGTCGAAGCCGCCGGGGCGGTCGGCGTCGGCGTCGTCCAGGTAGGGCAGGAGCGGGAAGTCGCGGGCGGGCGGGGCGACCCGGGCGGCGTCCAGGGCCTCCAGGGGGGTCACCCAGGCGGAGACGGAGGTGGCGAAGGACTTGCCGAGGAAGGGGCCCAGCGGCACGTACTCCCAGGCCTGGATGTCCCGCGCGGACCAGTCGTTGAGCAGGAACAGCCCGAAGACGTGGTCCTCGAAGTCGCCGAGCGGCACCGGGACGCCGAGCTCGCTGCCGGTGCCGACGACGAAACCGACCTCGGCCTCGATGTCGAGCTTCACGGACGGCCCGAAGACGGGCGCCGGGTCCGTGGGCGCCTTGCGCTGGCCCGAGGGGCGTACGACGTCCGTGCCCGAGACGACGATGGTGCCCGAGCGGCCGTGGTAACCGATCGGCAGGTGCTTCCAGTTGGGGGTCAGCGCGTCGCCGTCCGGGCGGAAGATCTTGCCCACGTTGGTCGCGTGGTGCTCGCTCGCGTAGAAGTCGACGTAGTCCGCGACCTCGTACGGCAGGTGCAGGGTGACGGCGTCGAGCGGGAAGAGGTGCGGCTCGACGGTCTCGCGGTGGCCGGGGTCGGTGACCCAGGCGGTCAGCGCGCGGCGCACGTCGCGCCAGGCGGTGCGGCCCGCGCCGAAGAGCGGGTTCAGCGTGTCCTGGAGGAGCAGCCCGGCGTACGGGGAGCCCAGGGCGACGGCGACGGCCCCCGCGTCGAGCACGAAGCCGCCGATCCGCACGCCGACCCGGCGCCGCCCCGGCTCGTCGGAGGTGGAGAAGACGCCGTACGGGAGGTTGTGCGGCCCGAACGGGTCGCCCTCGGGGACATCGAGGGGGCTCTGCTGGGGCATGGGGTGCTGCCTCGCTTTCGATGCGGTCCGGGGGTGTCCCGGGGGCTGGTTGACACGTTACGTGGCTGGTGGGGTCTGTGGGAGGCCGGATTCCTGCGCTATTTGTAGGACTTGTCCGCAGGGGTCCGTATCCTTGGCGCCGTGACTTCCGCCCTCCCCCCCGCCCTGATCGCCACCGACCTGGACGGGACTCTGCTGTGCGCCGGAGACACCGTCTCCGCCCGCTCGTACACGGCGCTCGCGAGGGCGCGCGCCGCCGGCGCCCACCACATCGTCGTCACCGGCCGCCCCGTTCCACAGGTCCGGCACGTCCTGGACGGCCTCGGCTATACGGGGCTCGCGGTGTGCGGTCAGGGCGCGCAGGTCTACGACGCGGCGCGCGGCGCCCTGCTGCACTCCGTCTCCATGGACCGCGAGCTGGCCGAGGTCGCCCTCGGGAAGATCGAGGCGGAGATCGGCGAGGTCTACGCCGCCGTCAACCAGGAGGGGCTGTACGGGGAGACGCTGATGGGCCCCGGCTACCGGGTGTGGCACCCGCACCTGCCGATGGTCCGCGTACCCCGGCGGGACGACCTCTGGGCGGCGCCGATCAACAAGGTGCTGCTCCAGCACCCGCGGCTGGGCGACGACGAGCTGACGCGGGTCGCGCGGGCGGTGGCCGGGGACCTGGTGAACGTCACCATGGCCGGGGAACACACCGTGGAGCTCCAGCCCCCGGGCGTCGACAAGGCCCTCGGGCTGGCCCGGGCGGCGGACATCCTGGAGCTGGCCGCGGCCTCGACGGTCGCCTTCGGCGACATGCCGAACGACGTCCCGATGTTCGCCTGGGCGGGCCACGGGGTGGCGATGGCCAACGCGCACCGGGAGCTGCTGGACGTCGCGGACGAGGTGACCCTCTCCAACGAGGCGGACGGCGTCGCGGTGGTGCTGGAGCGCCTCTACTCCTGACGCGCGGAGGGGCTCAGCCCGGTTGCCCAGAGCGGCGTGAGCTCCCAGGTGTGCGCGCCGGGGTGGGACAGGTACGACCAGCAGGCCGGGCCGCGGCGGGTGGCGGCGGGGCAGTCGGGGAGCACGAGGACGGTTTCGAGCCGGTCCTCGTCCGGCTCGGACCACTGGGCCCACAGCGCCCGGCCGGAGCCGGAGTCGTGGACCAGGTCCATGTGCGGCCCGGAGTGCGTTTCGAGCACGCACCGCAGCTCGGGGCCCTCCGCGAGGACGGCCCGCAGAATGCGGGTGTTGCCCGCGAGGAGGTCGGCGAGGGCGTCGAGGTGCGTGGCCGACAGCAGGCCGCGCGCCCCGCACGCCTCCCTCACGCGAGCCACCCCCGGGCGACGACCCAGGCCACGCAGCAGATCCAGGCGACGGCGCCCAGGGTCACGGCGACGGCGGCCCACGCCTCGCTGCGGCCGTCCCTCACAACAGCCCCTCCGCGCTACGGGCGTTGCGCCGCGCGGTCTCGGCGCGCAGCCGCTCCATGGGGTCGGCGAGCCGCACCCGCGCCGGCTCCGCCTCCCACTCGGGCCCCCCGCGCACGGGCCGCAACGACCAGTACGGACCGGCGAGCCCCCGGAACTCCCCGACACGGTCCGCGTGTCCGGTGTCCACGACGAAGGTTCCGGGGACGGGGGGCGGGGGAAGGAGCTTTCCACACATGGCGGTTCCTCTCCGTAGCTGCATCGCTACCAGGTGCGTTCAGACTGGCCCGCCCGGGGGAATGGTTCAACTTGTCAGAGCCGAACGGAAGATTGGTCAGGAGCCTGTGAACCGCAAGGAGTTGAACCCCGAGGCGAGCCCCGAAGCGGCCTTCGGGGCACGTCTGCGCCGCTTACGGGAAGAACGCGGCTGGACGCAGGAGCGGCTCGGGGAGCGGATGGGGTTCTCCGCCACGCACATCTCCGCCGTGGAAACCGGCCGCAAGATTTCGACTGTGCGCTTCTCGCGCAGTGCGGACGTGGTCTTCGGCCTCGCCGGAACCGAGGACACGTTCGAGCGCCAGTGGCGCGAGATCCGGCACGGCGTCCTGCTGGAGGGCTTCCCGGAGTTCCTCGGCTACGAGAGCCGGGCGGCGGAGATCCGGCTGTACGAGGTCGGCGTCATACCGGGCCTGCTCCAGACGCCGGAGTACGCGACGGTGCTCGCGCAGAGCGCCGTCAAGCGGGGAGCCATCACGGACGCCCAGGCGGCCGAACGCGTCACGATCGTCGCGGACCGACAGGCCGTACTGCGGCGCACGCCCCCGCCGATGATCCTCGCGGTGCTCGACGAGAGCTGCATCCGCCGCCCGCTCGGCGGACCGGAGGTCATGCGGGAGCAGTTCGCCCGGCTGCTCGAATTCGCGGAGCTGCCGAACACGGTGCTCCAGGTGGCCCGGTTCGACTTGGGGGAGCGCAGGCCGTTCGACCTGCCGGTCTACATCCTCACGCTCCCGGACCGCTCGATCATGTCCTACGCCGAATCTGCCCAACGGGGCTATCTGGAGCGGGATAACGCCTCGGTGGTGCCGGTGCTGACGGCCTACCATCAGCTCCAGGCCGAGGCATGCACCCAGGCGGCATCCGTGGCCCTGATCGATCAGCTACGAAAGGGCATCTCGTGACGACCGAATCCCCCCGCTGGTTCACGTCCTCCTACAGCAACAACGGCGGCGCGTGCGTCGAGGTCGCCACCAACCTCGCCGCCCCGCACGGCATCGTGCCCGTCCGGGACTCCAAGTGGGGCGGTGGCCCCGAGCTCGGCTTCACCGCCGCCGCGTTCTCCGCGTTCGTGGACGGCCTGAAGGCCGTCTGACCATCGAGAAGGGACCCCTTGTGACGACGGAATCCCCCCGCTGGTTCACGTCCTCCTACAGCGACAACGGCGGCCAGTGCGTCGAGGTCGCCACCAACCTCGCGGCCGCGCGCGGCATCGTCCCCGTCCGGGACTCCAAGTGCGGTGACGGGCCGGTGGTGGACGTGTCCGTCGCCGCGTTCTCCGTGTTCGTGGACGGCCTCAAGGCCGTCTGACCCCCCCCGCCCCCGCGCGGCTAGCCCGCCGTGCGGGGGAGGCGGCGTTCCCAGGTGCGGTGGAAGACGACCTCGTCGCCCTCCCGGCACACCACCTCGTCGGACGTCAGGAAGCCGCCCTCGTCGCAGGAGATCTCCGAGCGGGTCTCCACCCGCGCGTCCCAGCCCTCCTGCGGCCGGTGCAGCCGGATCCGCCATTCGCTGCGGGTCCGGGCCGACAGCGCGTCGCCGTCCTCGATCTCGTACACCTCCACCGCGTCCTCGGAGAACTCCAGCCCGTCCGGGTACACGCGGGTGCCCCCGTAGCGGGGGTCGACCTCCAGGCGCCACGCGCCGCGCGCCACGTCCCGTACGACGAGCCGCTCCGGCCGGGGCTCGTCCAGGGTCTCCGGGTAGACCACCCCCAGCGGCTCCGCCTGCTCCGGCGCCTCGAAGACGATCCCGTCGTCCGTCGAGGGCGAGGCCGCCCGGACGGGGAGTTCCAGCGTGCTGCCCGCCGGGTCGAGGGTCCAGCCCGCCTCCGAGCCGGCCCGCGGCCAGATCCACGGCCAGTACGCCGATGACAACGCGAGGCGGATCCGGTGCCCCGGCGGGAAGGAGTGTCCGATGCCGTTCAGCTCGAAGGTGACGTCCTCCTGCGCGCCCGGCGGCCACGGGTGCGCCCGCTCGCGCCCCCGGCGCGCCGAGAGGTTCAGCGCGCCCCGGGTGACCAGCGTCGAGGACCCGTCGGGGGCGACGTCGCACAGCCGGGCCACGACCTGCCCGTACGGGACGTCCATGCGCAGCCGCAGGGTCACCGAGGGGCGGCCCAGGATCTCCACGGGCTCGCCCGGCGCCACCGGGAATTCGAAGCACGCCGACTTCGCGTCCTCCTCGCGCTGGTCCGGCGGGAGGTCGGCGTCGTTGCCGAAGGGGAAGAAGCGGCCCGCGTCCAGCCCGGTGTGCTGCGGCGAGGCGACCACCACGGGGGCGCCCTGGAGCCCGTAGGAGACCGGGACCACCGTGGGGGAGGGCCAGGCCCGGTCGCCGACCCAGCGGCCCTCCAGCCGCTCGTACACGGTCGCCGGGGGGTGCGACTCGCTGATCCAGGAGCGCAGCAGCGGCTCCTCCATGACCCCGTTGTCCTCGCCCTTGAGCCAGTGGTCCCACCACCGCAGGGTTTCCTGGAGGAAGCCGATCGCCGGGCCCGGCGGCAGCCCCCGGTCGGGGTACTGGTGCGACCAGGGCCCGATCAGCCCCCGGACCCGGTTCGCGGGCAGCCCGGAGACCAGTCGCAGGACCGTGTCCCGGTAGGGGTCGTGCCAGCCGCCCACCGCGAGGACGGCCGCCCGGACCGCCCCGTAGTCCTCGCAGACGCTGCCGTGGCGCCAGTAGTCGTCGCGGGTCTGGTGGGCGAGCCAGGTGTGGATCAGGGGTTCCACGCCCTCCAGCCGCTCCAGCCACCGCGCGCGCCAGCCGTCCCCGGCGTAGTGCGGGTCGGGCGGGCGGCAGGAGAAGGCCAGCATGGTGGCGGCCCAGGCGTGCATGTCCACGGCGAGCACGGAGCCGCCCATGTAGTGCACGTCGTTGTCGTAGCGGTCGTCGGTGGAGCAGACGGTGACGACGGCCTTCAGCGCGCGCGGCGCGAGCGCGGCGATCTGGAGGCTGTTGAAGCCGCCCCAGGAGATCCCGAACATGCCGACCGCGCCGGTGCACCAGGGCTGCGCCGCGAGCCACTCGACGACCGCGACCCCGTCGGCCAGCTCCCGGGCGTCGTACTCGTCGCCGGGCCGGCCCCCGCTGTTGCCGTGGCCGCGCACGTCGACGCGTACGGAGGCGTAGCCGTGGCCCGCGTACCAGGGGTGGCGCTGGGCGTCGCGCGGGGCGGTCCAGTCGGTCAGCCGGTACGGGAGGTACTCCAGCAGGGCGGGGACGGGCTCGTCCGTCACGGGGCGCCAGATCCGGGCGTACAGCTCGACGCCGTCGGGCATCGGGATCCGGACGTCCTGGTGGGCGGTCGCGTACGGGAAGTCGGTACGGATGATCATCGGAGTCGGTTCACCGGGCCCCTCAGTGGACGGGATGCATGGTGCGGCGCAGCCAGGGCGCCATGGCGATCACGGCGAGGCCGACCGCGACCGCGATGGCGCCGTTGACGCCGAAGTACACGGGGTGGGACACCTCGCCGTAGAGCTTGACCACCTGGGCCTGGATGCCGTTGGCGAGCGCCAGGGACAGGAACCACAGGGCCATCGTCTGGCTCGCGTACGCCTTGGGGGCGAGTTTGGTGGTGGCGGACATGCCGGAGGTCTCCAGCAGGACGTCGCCGAGTCCCAGCAGCAGGTACGAGCCGACGATCCACCAGGCGGCCATTTCGTAGGCGTCCCCGGCGTGGCCGGAGGTGGGGATCACCATGAGCAGGAAGGACAGGCCGCCCAGGACCACCCCGATGGCGATCTTGTTGGAGGCGTGCGGCTGGCGGGGGCCCATGCGCGCCCAGAGCGCGGCCACCACCGGGGCGAGGGCCACTTCGAAGGCGCCGAGGGCGGAGGCGTACCAGCCGGCCGGGAAGTGGAAGCCGAGGATCTCGGTCCGGGCGTTGGTCGAGGCCAGCAGCATCATCGTCGAGTAGGCCTGGAAGAGGATGAAGTTGAAGGCGACGGAGGCCAGGAAGAGGACCACGTAGGGGCGCAGCCGGGTGCGTTCCTCGCGGGTGACGCGCGGGCTGCGGAACATCACCGCGAAGTAGACGGCCGGCGCGATCACGGAGACGAGGGTGAGGAGGTCGACGAACCGGCCCATCGTCAACCAGCCGACGACCGACAGCAGGGTGGCGATGACGGCGAAGGCGAGGCAGCCGCCGATGATCCACCGGACGGCGCGGCGCATCGCGTCGGGGGCGAGGGCGTACTCGGCCGAGTGCTTCCGTCCGGCCAGATGGCGGCGTCCGAGGACGTACTGGACGAGCCCGAAGGTCATGCCGATGGCGGCGGCGGAGAAGCCCCAGTGCCAGCCCTGGTGCTCGCCGAGCCAGGCGGTGATGAGCGGGCCGGCGAAGGCGCCGATGTTGATGCCCATGTAGTAGAGGGCGAAACCGGCGTCGCGGCGCTGGTCGTCCGTCCGGTAGAGCTTGCCGACCATGCTGGCGACGTTGGGCTTGAGCAGGCCGGTGCCCGCGCTGATCAGACCGAGGCCCACCCAGGTCATGGCGGCCGTGGGCACGGCCATGGCGTAGTGGCCGCAGGCGATCAGGATGCCGCCGAAGAGCACGGCGCGGTAGGAACCGAGGATGCGGTCGGCGAGCCACCCGCCGGCCACGGAGACGAGGTAGACCATGGTCCCGTACGCGGCCGAGACGGACGCGGCGGTGGCCGGATCCATCCCCAGGCCGCCGTGTGCGACCGTGTCGGCGAAGTAGAGGACGAGGATGGCCTGCATGCCCAGGAAGGAGAACCGCTCCCAGACCTCCAGCCCGGAGAGCGTGGCCAGCCCCCTCGGGTGCCCGAGGAAGGCGTGGTCGTCACCGGGGGGCGGCTGGTCCGCCCCGGTATCCCCGGTCTGGTCTATATCGGTCGCAGATCTGGACAAAACTCGTTCTCCGGTTGTTTCGGCTTTCCTCAGAACATACCGGTGCGCATCGGGCGATGCGCGCGTGGCGACCGGGCAGGCGCTCTGGGTGATCGAAAACGGACCGGATACGCTGGCTTGAGTGATGGCAGCGACACATCGACAATCCAGGTGATCGTCAGCGTGATCGTCAGCAGACAGGAGTACCCCTCGTGACCGTCGTCGGGCCGTTCGGACTGAGCGTGCGGGACCAGGCTCTTGAGACCGATGTCCAGGCCGGACTGGCCGCCGTCGAGGCGGGTCTGCTGGAAGCCACCAAGAGCGAAGTCCCCTTCATCACCGAGGCAGCGCAGCATCTGGTGCGCGCCGGAGGCAAGCGCTTCCGGCCCTTGCTGGTGATGCTCGCCTCCCGCTTCGGCGACCCCTACGCCCCCGGGATCGTCCCCTCCGCGGTGGTCGTGGAGCTCACGCACCTGGCCACCCTCTACCACGACGACGTGATGGACGAGGCGGACGTGCGCCGCGGGGTGGACAGCGCCAACGCCCGCTGGGGCAACTCCGTGGCCGTCCTGACGGGTGACTTCCTCTTCGCCCGCGCCTCGCACATCCTGGCCGACCTCGGACCCGAGGCCGTCCGCATCCAGGCCGAGGCCTTCGAGCGGCTGGTGACGGGCCAGATCCTGGAGACGGCCGGCCCGCGCGACGGCCGTGACCCGGTCGCCCACTACCTCGACGTCATCGCCGGCAAGACCGGCTCGCTGATCGCGGTCTCCGGCCGCTTCGGCGCGCTGATGTCCGGCGCCGACGAGTCGGTCGTCGACATCCTGACCCAGTACGGCGAGCGCCTCGGCACCGCCTTCCAGCTCGCCGACGACGTCCTCGACATCGCCTCCGACTCGCACGAGTCCGGCAAGACCCCCGGCACCGACCTGCGCGAGGGCATTCCGACGCTGCCCGTGCTGCTGCTGCGCGAGATGGCCGAGCGCGACGGCCGCGAGGAGGACCTGGAACTCGTACGCCTGCTGGACGGCGACCTGACGGACGACGTCCTGCACGCCGAGGTCCTGGCCCGGCTGCGGGTGCACCCCGCCCTGGAGCAGGCCCGCCGCGACACGGTCCGCTACGCCCAGGACGCGCGCGCCACGCTCGCCCCGCTGCCGGAGTGCTTCGCGAAGGCGGCCCTGGAGGAACTGTGCGACGCGGTGGTCCACCGCGCGGGCTGAGCGCCCGCGCGCACCGCAGGACGGGCCCCTGCGCCCCCGGCGACCCCTACGGGTCGGGGGTGAGGGGCCCCTCGCGTGTCATCCCACGGTCGTACGCGGAGTTGAGCCCGGGGGCTGACGCCCCGGAGCCGCCGATTTGGTCATATGGAGTCATCGAACCCCACCGGATCGGGTGAGCGCGGTGACACGGGGGTCATCGCCGTAGACACAGAGGGCAGGGCACTGACATGGCAGCGAACACGAAGACCTCTCGCAAGGCCGCCCGGTACGCCGTACCGGTAGCGGTAGCGGGCATCGCCGCGGCAACCGCGGCGATGGTCCCGGCCTTCGCCAACGCGGGCGGCCCGGACCTGCCCAAGGTGACGGCACAGCAGCTGATCGAGAAGGTCGCGGCCTCCGACGTCCAGCAGCTGACCGGCACGGCGAAGCTCAGCACCGACCTCGGGCTCCCCACCCTCGCCTCCGGCCTGCTGGGCGGCGGCGGCATCGCGGGCGGCTCGGCCGACCCGCAGGACAAGGTGGCGCAGCTGGCGAACGGCACGCACACCTTCCGCGTCGCGGCCGACGGCCCGGACCGCCAGAAGCTGACCTTCCTGGACGGCAGGGACGAGTACACCCTCGTCCACAACGGCACCGACGTCTGGGGCTACGACTCCAAGTCCAACGAGGCCTTCCACGAGAAGGCCGACGGCAAGGACGCCGGCCGGGGCCCGGACAAGAAGACCGCCGACCGGCTCGGGGCCTCCCCCCAGCAGCTCGCCCAGGACCTCCTCAAGCAGGCCGGCCCGACCACCGACATCGCCGTGGGCGACACCGCCCAGGTCGCCGGCCGCGACGCCTACCAGCTCGTCCTGAAGCCCAAGCAGAGCGGCTCCACCATCGGCTCGGTGCAGATCGCCGTCGACGCCAAGAACGGCGTGCCGCTGCGCGTCCAGGTGCTCTCCAGCCAGGGCGGCAAGCCGATCGCCGAGGCCGGCTTCAGCCAGGTCTCCTTCACCAAGCCCGGCGCCGACACCTTCGCCTTCACCCCGCCCAAGGGCGCCAAGGTGACCGAGGGCGCGGCCGAGGGGGCCCGCAAGGGCCAGGAGCACGGCAAGGACTTCAAGGCCCTGGAGTCCTTCCCCGGCCTGGACGCCCTGACCGGCGCCGGGGCGGGCGGCAAGGGCGACGTGAAGGTCCTCGGCGAGGGCTGGACGACGGTCGCGCGCATCGACACGGGCGCCGGCAAGAACCTCGGCGACCTCCAGAACGACAAGAACGCGCCGAAGGAGGCCAAGCAGTTCATGGACTCCCTCGGTGACAAGGTCAGCGGGAAGTTCGGCCAGGGCCGGATCTTCTCCACCCGCGTCGTCAACGCGCTGATCACCGACGACGGCAAGGTCTACGTCGGCGCGGTCACCAAGGACCAGCTGGTCAAGACGGCCGACTCCGCCAAGTAGCCGGCCGCGCCGCGCGGCGCCGCCGGACCGCTCCACCACGGCCGAGGGTGGCCGGGGACCTGTGTCCCCGGCCACCCTCGGCCCGTTCCGCTCCCGTGTACAGCGGGCCCGCTGTACGGTGTTGCCCATGTCGAGACACGTCACCATCCGCCTGGACGAAGAGTTCCACGAGCGCCTCAAGGCGCGCGCGGCGGCGTTGGGGACGACGGTCACCGCGCTGATCACCGAGGTGACGGAACGCGAACTCGACGAGGACCGGAAGAGCTTCCTGTCCGGGATCGACGAGTTCGCCGACCACTGGGGCTACTTCCAGGAGCGGTTCGGCAATTGAAGATCACCATGGAGTGGGCCTGGACTGCCCTCGCCCACCATCTGCCCTCGGACCCCGCCGTGTGGGACCCCTCCGGGGTCGCCGCGGCCGTCGCCCGGCACCAGAACGACCTGGTGCTGGTGCCCGAGCAGCCCGCCCCCGACACCGCCTGGCGGGCAGCCGCGTTCCTGCACACCCTCGCCGTGTGCCCCGCGCTGGAATCCCCGATGAACGAGTTCTACGCGGCCGCGGCCACCCGCTCGTACCTGCGGGTGGCCGGGGCGAAGCAACTGCCCTCGCCCGAGGAGCTGGGCGACCTGGTCGAGGCCGCCAAGCTGGGCCGGGTGGACATCGGGGCGGTCGCGGAGGAACTCCGCGCCCGCATCCAGGAGCCGCTGCCCGCCTCGCTGCGGTCGCACGCGGAGGACGCGTAGCCGACGGGACGCGGCTCCCGCCGCCGGAAGGTGGACGGAGGCTAGAAGGTGATCTTCCAGCTGTTGATGTAGCCGACGTCCTGCGCGCCGACGTCCTTGACCTGGAGCTTCCAGACCCCGTTCGCGACCTCGCTGGACGCGTTGACCGTGTAGGTGGCGATCACGTTGTCGGCCGAGTCCGAGTCGGAGTTCTTCAGCAGGTACGCGGTCCCGTCCGGGGCGATCAGGTTGATCACCAGGTCACCGCGGTAGGTGTGGACGATGTTCACGTCGACCTTGGTGGTGGCGGGGGCGTTGCCCGTGACGCCGGAGACCGTGATCGGCGAAGTCACCGCGGCGGCGGGGGAGTCGGGGATGTTGACGTCCGCGGTGTTCTCGAAGGACTTGCCCGGCGGGACCGGGGTGGCCGCCCCGAGGTTCCACACCGCGTACGCGATGGCGTCGGCGTTGCGGTCCAGGGCGGTGTCGTTGATGTTCGCCGTGGTGTCGCAGGAGGCGTGGTAGCAGCGGTCGAAGGCCTGGCCGGAGGTGCCGCCCCACTTCTGGGCCTGCGCCGCCGTCTTGGTGTAGTCGGCGCCGGAGAACAGGCCGCCGACCGGGATGCCCGCGCTCTTGAAGGGGGCGTGGTCGGAGCGGCCGTCGCCCTCGGTCTCGATCTCCGTGGGGATGCCGAGGCCCGCGTAGTAGTTCTTGAAGGTCTGCTCGATCGTCGGGTCGTCGTCGTAGACGAAGTAGCCCGGGTTCGGCGAGCCGATCATGTCGAAGTTCAGGTAGCCGGAGATCTTCGCCTTCTCGGCCGCCGGCAGGTTGTTGACGTAGTACTTCGAACCGACCAGACCCAGCTCCTCCGCGCCCCACCAGCCGAAGCGCAGGTGCTTCGTGGGCTGGAGGCCCGCGCGCGAGACGGCCAGCGCGGTCTCCAGGACGGCCGCCGAACCGGAGCCGTTGTCGTTGATGCCGGCGCCGGCGGTCACCGAGTCCAAATGCGAGCCGGACATCAGCACCGCGTTGGGGTCGCCCCCCGGCCAGTCGGCGATCAGGTTGTAGCCGGTGGCGCCGCTGGAGGTGAAGGTCTGCAGGGTGGTGGTGAAGCCCGCCGCGTCCAGCTTGGCCTTCACGTAGTCGATCGAGGCCTTGTAGCCGGACCGGCCGTGGGCGCGGTTGCCGCCGTTGGCGGCGGCTATGGACGAGAACTGCGACAGGTGGGCCTTGACGTTGGCCAGCGGGATGTCGGGCGGCGTCGGCGCGGCGGCGGCGTGGGCCTCGGCGGCGGGGGCCGTGGGGGCGGCGAGCGCGGCGGGGGAGGTGGCGGCCAGCAGGCCCGCGACCGCGACGGCGGTCACGGCGGCCAGGCGCCGGGAGACGGACAGGCTCATGTGGGGGCTCCGGGATTCCGTATGGGGATGAGACGGAACGTGCGGGGGATGGAGCAGGTGAACGATCGTGCGCCAGTGCGAGCCTGATGTTCAGCGAGAGCATGACTGCCCGTCAAGACCGTGATTCGGTCAGGGGAGTTCGGAAAACGGACGGTCCCCGGTACGAGGGTTTCGTACCGGGGACCGGGTGGCGGGAGGGGGAGGCGTTACGCGGGCTCGCGGGCGGCCGCCGCGTCCGGGGCGGCGTCCGTCGATCCGTCCGGCGCCCCGTCCGGGGCGGCCCCGTCCGGGAGGGCCGCGGGCGCCGCCGCGGCGGCCGCCGCCTCGGCCAGCCGGATCCGCGAGCGCCGGGCACCGCGCAGCGCGTCCCAGGTCAGCAGCACCAGCGCGACCCAGACCAGGGAGAAGCCGGCCCAGCGCTCCGGCGGCATCGCCTCGTGGAAGTACAGCACCCCGAGCCCGAACTGGAAGACCGGAGCCAGGTACTGGAGCAGCCCCAGCGTGGACAGCGGCACCCGGATCGCGGCGGCCCCGAAGCAGACCAGCGGGATCGCGGTGACCAGCCCGGTGGAGGCGAGCAGGGCGGAGTGTCCGAGCCCCTGTGCGGCGAAGGTCGAGCGGCCCTCCGCGCCGAGCCACAGCAGGTAGCCGAGGGCGGGCAGGAACAGGACCGCCGTCTCGGCGGTCAGCGACTCCAGACCGCCCATGCCGAGCTTCTTCTTGATCAGCCCGTACGTGGCGAAGGAGAAGGCCAGCGTCAGCGAGATCCACGGCGGCCGCCCGTGCCCGACGGCCAGCACCACCACCGCGGCGAGGCTGATGGCGACGGCCGCCCACTGCACCCGCCGCAGCCGCTCGCCGAGCACCAGCACCCCGAGCGCGATGGTGACCAGCGGGTTGATGAAGTAGCCGAGGCTGGCCTCGACCACCTGCCCGTTGTTGACCGCCCAGATGTACAGGCCCCAGTTGACGCTGATCACGGTCGCCGCGAGCGCCGTGAGGGCGAGCTTGCGCGGCTGGCGCAGCAGTTCGCCCATCCAGCGCCAGCGGCGCAGCGCGAGGAGCGCGATCCCGACCACGGCCAGCGACCACACCATGCGGTGGGCCAGGATCTCGATCGCCCCGGACGGCTTGAGGAGGGGCCAGAAGAGGGGGACCAGCCCCCACATCCCGTACGCGCCGAATCCGTAGAGCAAACCCGTGCGCTGCTCGTTGTCCGCCTTCACGGGCCCTCCAGTGCGACTTCCGGCCAATCTCACAACCTCACGACGGTAGCGCCGCGAGGAGTCGCTGTCATGCCCGTTCCGGCGAGATACTCATGACACTCAGGCCAGCGCCTCCGCGATGGCCCGGGCCACGGGGGTCGTCGGCCGCCCGATCAGGCGCGCCAGGTCCCCGCTGGTCCCGCCCAGCCGGCCGCGCGAGATCGCCGCGTCGACGTCGACGAGGATCTCCGCGAAGCCCTCCGGCACCCCCGCGCCGGTCAGCGCCGCCAGGTGCGCCGCCGCGGGCAGGGAGGCGTACGTGACCTCGCGGCCGGACTGCCGGGCGACCTCGTCGGCGTACTCGGCCAGGCTCCAAGCGGTGTCGCCGGAGAGCTCGTAGACCCGGTTCAGGTGGCCCTCGCCGGTCAGTACGGCGGCGGCCGCCGCCGCGTAGTCGGCCCGCGCCGCCGAGGCGATGCGGCCCTCGCCCGCGCTGCCGAGGACGGCGCCGTGCTCCAGGACCACGGGCAGCTGGGCGGTGTAGTTCTCGTGGTACCAGCCGTTGCGCAGGAAGGTGTACGGCAGGCCGGAGTCCAGCACCGCCTGCTCGGTGACCTTGTGCTCGGCGGCCAGCTCGAAGTCGGCCTCGGGCCCGCCGAGGACCCCGGTGTAGGCCAGCTGGGCCACCCCGGCCGCCTCCGCCGCCTTGATCACGGCGGTGTGCTGCGGCACGCGGCGGCCGACCTCGCTGCCGGAGATCAGCAGGACGCGGTCGCCGGCCCGGAAGGCGCCGGCCAGGGCCGCCGGGTCGTCGTAGTCCGCGACCCGCACCTCGATGCCGCGCGCCGCCAGGTCGGCGGCCTTCGCCTCGTTCCGTACGACGACGGCCAGCGCCTCGGCGGGAACCTTCGTCAGCAGCTCCTCGACGACGAGGCGGCCCAGGGATCCGGTGGCTCCGGTGACGACGATGCTCATTGCGCTCACGCTCCTGTGCGGGTGGTGCGGTGGGTGTGACACCAGCCTATGGAAAGCGCTAACTATCCGAAAGTACCCACTTCAAAGTAAGGTACTGGTATGGAAGTAAGTGTCAAAGCCCCGATGTGCCCCTCGCGCGGGATCCTGGAGCACGTCACCAGCCGCTGGGGCGTCCTGGTGCTCGCCGCCCTGCTGGAGCGCTCGTACCGGTTCAGCGAACTGCGCCGCGAGGTGGGCGGGGTCAGCGAGAAGATGCTCGCGCAGACCCTCCGGACCCTGGAGCGCGACGGCTTCGTCCTGCGCCACGCCCACCCGGTGATCCCGCCGCACGTGGACTACTCCCTGACCGACCTCGGCCGCGAGGCCGCCGAACAGGTCTGGGCACTGGCGCGCTGGTCGGAACGCCGCACCGGAGCGGTCGAGCGGGCCCGCCTCGCGTACGACGGAGCCCGGACCCCGTAGCGGGATCCGGGCTCGGCCCTGCGGCTGGGTGGGGTCAGCCGGTGACGGTCCAGGTGTCGTTGCCGGTCAGGAGGGTGGCGAGGTCGCCTTTGCCCTTCTGGTCGATGGCGGTGTCGAGCTGGTCTGCCATGAGGGTGTCGTAGACGGGGCGGGTGGTGTCGCGGAACACGCCGATGGGGGTGTGGTGGAGGGTGTGGGGGTCGGCGAGGCGGGAGAGCGC
>NZ_JBIASM010000021.1:0-123537 GCF_042890765.1 Streptomyces sp. NPDC002032
TCCGATCTCTGGGAAGGGAGCCCGCCTCGCTGCGCTCGGCGGGGGTCCGCTTCGCCGACCAGGGCCGAGCCTTCGGCTCGGGTGTCCTCCGCTTCGCTGCGGACGGAGCGCCTCGCTGCGCTCGGCGGAGGTCGGCTTCGCCGACCAGAGCCGAGCCTTCGGCTCGGGTGTCCGCCGCTTCGCTGCGGACGGGTCCCGCTTCGCGGGACCAGGGCCGGGCCTTTGGCCCGGGGCCCCAGGCGCTGCGCGCCTGGGAAGGGAGCCCGCCTCGCTGCGCTCGGCGGAGGTCCGCTTCGCGGACCAGAGCCAGCCCTTTGGGCTGGGTGTCCTCCGCTTCGCTTCGGATGGTCCTGCTTCGCAGGACCATGGCCGGCCTTCGGCCGGGGACCCCAAGCGCTGCGCGATTGGGGAGCGAGGCGGGTCCCTTCTCTGCCTCGCAGCGCTCGGGGTCCCAGGCCGAAAGATGGGATGTTCTCCGCTTCGCTCCGGTACGGTCCCCGCTTTGCGGAGACCCGGGCCCGGCCTTCGGCGGGGAACGTTAGTGGTGCGCGACCGGAGAGCTAGCCGACTTGCTGCGCTCGGTGGGTGGTTCGCTTCGCCGACTAGAGCCAGCGCTTCAGGCCGGTGGTCCTGAGCTTCGCTTCTGAGTAGAGAACTTTTCTTGCTGCAGTTGGGAGGGGGGTCCGCTTCGCGGACCGAACATGGGTTTTGGCGAGTGGTCTTTTGCTCTCTGGTGTAGAGACCACGCTCGGTTGTGTTCGGCCGGGTCTGGTCCGCGGGTCAAAGCCGGCCTTGGGATGGGGTCTTCCGCTTCGCTTCAGACCTCAGGTTCTTTGCTCGGTTGGCGTGGGGAGGCGGGTGTCTCGCTGGGTTCGAGGGGCGGCGCTTTGTGGATTAGGGGCGCGGCCTGAATGGACGAAGCCGAAGTAGAAGAGCTTGAGGTGTGGGGGGAGTTGGGGCTCATGGGTTTGTTTGTGGTTGAGGGGAGGGTCGGTGGGGGTTGAGGTGGGGTCGGGGGTGGGTTGGGGGATGGTGGAGGGTGTTAACGGCGTTAAGGGGAGTCGTGGGGGTGATTCAAAGTGAAGGGGGGATAGAGATAGGAATCAGTCAGATTCTGCGTGGTTATGGACAGGGTGTCCGGGCTGGGGTGTGTCGGGGTTGAAAGGTGGGAGGGGTCGTGGGAGGTCGAAGTTTGGGGGTTCGGGAAGGCGTTGGCTGAGCTGAGCGCGGCAGCTGACGGCCTATAGAAGGTACGGATATGCGTTGCCGCAGGTCAGGGGGGGTGCGGGGGGAAAGTTATGTCCCCTCAGGAGGGACATAACTCGGTCGATGTGTCGCTGCTAGGGGGACACATCGACGGCAAAACGTCAGTGGGGCTGACGCTTTTTGGGCTAAAACGTCGGGGCGGCTGACGTTTTAGCGGAGATACGTCCTTGAACTGGGGGAGGGGAGGGAGAGGTTGGGTGCGGGGGCCGAGGAGGGGCCGGAAGGCGCCGTGGCCGAGATGTGTCCCTGCTGGGGGGACACAAGACACGCCGAACGTCAACGAGCGTGACATTAGTGTCACCCTTGTTGACATACTCTCTCTGCAGATCAACGAAGTGGAGAGCATCCTCGTGTCATCAGAGCCACAGCGCCGCCGGCCGAGTCCGTCGCGCGCGCCGCGTCCTGATCTCCCGGTTGATGACGCAATCTCGGCCTGGAGTCAGCCGCTGGCTCCGGTCAAGGATCTGGACAGTCTCGCGAAGCGGTACCCCAGCCGGAAGCTCACCCTGGACGGCGAGCGCAAGCCGCTGGAGTTCTACGGGACGCAGAGTCAGCCAAATGCGTTTTCGATGGACAGCCTTGAGTTTTTTTTGGTGATCGCCCAGTACTTCAGGGAAGCCTTGCCCTTGAGGCTCATCCTGCTGCTGATTGCGTGCCAGCGGGCGGGGGGGCGGATTCCGCTTACTCAGGAGGAGATGGCTACGATCCTGGACGTCAGCCGGACAAAGACCTCGGAGGCACTGCACAGTGTCATGTCCCATGGGATCGTCTTCAAGGTGCGGCGGGGTGTGTACCAGTTCAACCCGCCTTACAGTTACCGGGTGGCGGAGTTCATCCCGGGCACGGAGACGGCGGGTGAGTTCGTGAAGGTGGAGCAGCACAGCACCATCTCGCAGATTCGCAGCGATACGAGCTTGCCCGACCTGGTGCGCTTCCCGTCGCTGGACCACATGCGGCAGGCAATCGAGGAACTGCGGGCCGAAAGGTCCAAGGAGCGCGCTGCGCGCCGGCTGAGCCGGGCACAGCGCAAGGAAGAAGGGACAGCTCAGTGAGCACCTTGCGATTCGCTGCGGTCAACGCCGACGGGCTTCTCTCCGACCTGGACCTGCCGCCGGCGGCGTACCGCGTGCTGCTGAAGCTGCGTTCGCTGAGTGAGCCCGGGGGGCGGATCCTCATCGATCAGGCCACCATCGGGGGGATGCTGGAGCTCAGCCGGCCGAGCGTCAACGCGGCGCTGCGGAGCCTGGAGCTCGCGAAGCTCGTGCGGAAGGTCAGGAACGGGGTCTACCAGATCAATCCGATGCTGGCCGGGTACAACTCCTTTGAGGACGCCGTCGCCGCGGTGAACGAGATGCCGGCCGAGGAGCGTCTGGACGCGCGGGGGTATGTCGCCAGCTACCACCAGGCGGTGGCGGAGTATCAGGACCAGCTCGCCGAGCAGCGGAAGAAGCGGGCCGCGCAGGCCGCCGCGAAGAAGGCTGCGGAGTCCAAGCGGCGGAGGACCTTGCACGCCGTTGGATGAGGGTGGATGAGCGGGTGGGGGAGGGGCCTGAGGAGGGCTTCTGAGGGGGGTTTGGGAGTGTGGGAGGGCCCCGGGGTATCCCGGGGCCCTTTTTATGTGGGGAGGGGCTGTGGGGGGCGTGTGGGGCTTCGTCAGAAGGCGAAGTCGACGTAGTCGATGTCGGTGAATTCGACCAGCAGGGTCGTGGCCCGGGCGCCGTTGTCCTTGAAGTACATCTCCTGGAGCGCCTCGGCCGTGATGTGCCGGAGCTGGGCCTCGGTGGCGCCGGACTCCTGGGCGGCGAAGAGGCGTTGTGCGTACTCCGGGGGGAGGTGCTGGGTGATGCGGCGCATGCGGCCGTCGTCGGTGGTGCCGGGGGCGGCGGTGAAGCCGAAGCGGGCGCGGGTCTCGATGACCAGTCCGGTGGTGCGGGCGGCCTGTTCGCGGGCGCGCTTGCGGACCAGGGGCTGCCAGCGGCGGCGTACCTGTGTCTCCAGGCGGGCTGCCAGTTCGGGCTTCGGCCGCTTGATCTGGTTCTTGACGTAGCGCTCCACCGTGCGTTGGGAGATGCCGAGGGTTCGTGCGGTCTCGGCGGTGGACTTGAGCTGCTTGACCAGGAAGCGCATCTGGGCGCCCGCCGATTTGGGGATCGGGCGGGTGAAGTGCGGTTCGTCGGCCTTGGTGAGGCTGTCGGAGATGTCGGTCATGGTGTGTGGTTACTCGCCGTCTGCGGCTGCGTCGTGGCCCTTGATGTGGCGGGCGGGGTTGAGGCCTTCGTCGAGCATGCCGACCGCCCAGAGGAGGGGCTGGGTGCCTTCGTGCTTGACCATGCCGGGGCTGACACCGAGGCGGAAGCCGCCGGGGAGGGGCTTGCCGTCCGGGGTGCGGGGGAGGAAGTCGAGGGGGCTCGGGCCGGGGGAGAGGTAGACCGCGCAGTCGGAGAGGACCGCGATGGGGTGGAGCCCGGCCGTGGTGGAGAGCTTGAGCATCTTGCGGTGCATGTTGACCCGGGCCGTGGAGATGACGGCCGCGCGGATGTCGGGGCGCCAGGTGGGGCGTTCGAGGGCGGGCCAGGGCTCGCCGGGGCGGTAGGCGGCGCCCTGGGGGCGTTCGCGGAGCTTGCCGATGCCGCCCTTGACGGTGGACTTGATCGCCGAGAGGACGGCGGTGGCGAGCGGGTCCTGTTGTTTGTGGGTGGCCATGGCCTGGAGGAACTCGGGCTCGGGGAGGCCGGGGGTGACGCCGAGGTCGGCCATGGTGGCCAGGTAGGCGTCCCGGAGGCGGGTGTACCAGGCGTCGAGGTAGGGGGCGTGGTCGGGGCGGAGCCAGGCCTCGGTGGGGCGGACCTCGTGGCCGAGCTCCTGGGCGTAGGCCAGGGTCGGGGTGGCGTACCAGGCGGGGCCGGTGGGGGGTTTGCCGTGGGGGGTGAAGGGGCTGGGGAGGCGGGGGTCGTGGGGTACGGAGGAGAGGTCGGCCAGCCAGCAGCCGGGGGTCTTCGGGTCGAAGCGGGGGTTATTGGCGGTGTGGGTGGCGGGGCCGATGCCGACGACGAGGCGGTTGGCGGCGGCGGCGAAGGCCATGTTCACGTCGATGCCGACCGCGTGGGTGGCGGCGCACTCCGCGTCCGTGAGGAGTTCCGGGTCGCGGATCCAGTCGTAGGCCTCCTCGTCGAGGACCTGGTCCGGGGTGCGCTGGTGGGAGCGGGGGTAGAGGGACGCGACCACCGGGTGCTCGTCGGGGGCCTCCGGGGGGGCCGGGTCGACGGGGCGGGTGAGGGAGCCGGGGACGGGGGCGGATTCCCAGGCGTTGGTCTGCGGGTTGCGCGCGGCGCGGGTGGGCGGGCGCAGGGCCGTCATCAGTTCCAGACCCGTGACGGCGGTGGAGCCGCGGGGGGTGAGGACGCGGGCGGCGTACGTGGTGAGCAGCTCGGCGAGTTCGGGGGCCGGGAGGTCCGGGGTGTCCTCGCCCCAGGCGCGGGCGTCGAGGGCGCCCCAGGGGAGGACGGCGAGCTGGACGCACTGGCGGCCGGTGGTGGGGGAGGCCGGGCGGTAGACGCGGGCCCAGGGGCCGAAGCCGCGGCGGGTCAGTTGCCACTTGGCCTTGGTGAGCTGCTTGATCACGGGGTGGTTGTCCGGGAGTCGCAGGGCGCGGCGGTCTTCGAGTACGAGGGGGAGGCCGAGGGCTTCGCAGGCGGCGGGGGTGAGGACGAGGAGGGGGTCGCCGTCCTTGCCGTTGCGGTGGAGGCGGGGGGCGCGGAGGTCGGCGTCGGGGCCGAGGGCCCAGGTGATGAGGGCGGGGAGGTCGGAGGTGGGGTGGGGGAGGAGGAGGCCGCCGGCGGCGTGGGCGTGGCCGGTGCCGTCCAGGACGGCCAGGGGGCCGTTGCCGGAGAGGGGGAGGGGGGACTTCTTGGATGGCTTGTGGGGGGAGGGGGAGGGGGAGGGCGTGGATGGGGGGGCGGTGGGCGTCGTGGGCGTGGTGGCTGGGGTGGGGGGGTGCGTGCGGGGCGGGTTAACGGCGTTAACGGTGGGCGCGGGGGTGGGGGCCTTAACGGCGTTAATGCTGGAGGCCTCCGCCGGGGGGGCGTTAACGGCGTTAACGGCGGGTGCCTCCAGGGTGGGGGCGTTAACGGCGTTAAGGGTGGGGGCGGTCTCTGGGGTGGGGGCGTTAACGGCGTTAACGTCCGGGGTGGGGTGGAGGGAGGCCAGGCCTTCCAGGAGGCGGGCGTAGGCCGCGCGCTTCGGGGGGCGGGGGGCGGTGCGGCCCGTCTCCCAGGAGGTGACCGTCTCGCGGCGTACGGAGAGGGCCTTGGCGACCTGGTCCTGGCTCAGCCCGCCGGCCTCGCGCAGGCGCCTGCGTTCGTCGGGGCTGGGCAGCGGGTCCTGGGTCGCGGCCTCTTCGAGCAGGGCGTCGACCGCTGCGAAGAGGGTGGTCTGCTCGTTCATCTCGCTCATGGGCACCTCCGGCGGCAGCCTACGTGAAACGCACTGTTGAACGCACATGGAACGCACGTCGGGCAGCGTTAACGGCGTTAACGGCGTTAACGCCGTTAACGGCACGCGGGGGCGTTGCCGGTGGTCCCGGTCAGCGCCCCCGGCGTGTGCGGTCTCAGATGCGGGTCATGAGGAGCTCGGTGACGGCCTTGAGGTCGTCCGGGGTGAGGTGGGCGGTCAGGGCGTCCGCGATGGTCTCCGGGGATTGGGTGGAGATCGTGATGCGGGGGGTGGGGGTGGGGGCGGGTTCCGCGTTAACGGCGTTAACGCCGTTAACGGTCGGGGGGGCCGGGCGGGTGCGTTGGCGGGGTGGGTTGGGCGTGCTCAGGCTCTCGTCGGCGGCCGCGGCCTGGGCCTCCTGGGGGAGGCGGCCGATGCGGCGGGCCGGCTCGACCTTCAGCTCGCCCGTCTCCACCTTCTCCTGGAGCGTGGGCGTGAGGTTGAGCAGGGTCAGCCGCTGGGAGACCCAGGCCGCCGTCTTGCCGATCCGCTTGGCGACCTGCGCCTGGGAGCCGTGGACGTCGACGAGTTCCTGGAGGGCGCGGGCCTGGTCCATGGGGGCCACGTCGACCCGGTGGACGTTGGCGATGAGCGCCGATTCGAGGATGTCCGCCGCCGACGCGGAGAGGGCGTCGTTGACGTGGATCTGGATGGTCTTCAGACCGGCGATGTGGGCGGCGGCGAGGCGCCGGTTCCCGTCGATGACCACGTACGGGGCCCGGCCCAGGCCGTCGGTGGCGCCTGGGTGTGCCTCCATGAAGGCCATCCGGGTCGCGACCGCGAGGGGCTGGAGCTGGCCGCGTACGGTCAGGGACTCGGCGAGCTCGTCGAGGTCCGTGAGGTCCTCGCGGAGGTTGAAGGGGTTGTGGGCGAGGGCCTCGATGGGCACCTCGGACGGGGGGACGACCCCGGAGGTCGGGGCGCCCGTGGCCTCGGCGATGGCGGCGCGGCGGGAGCTCACGCCGACGGGCTGGGCACGGGCGAAGGAAGCCGACACCCCGAGCTTGTCTGCCTTGCTCATGAGATCTCCCTTGCGAGGGCGCGCAGGGCCACGGCCTGGTCGCCCTTGGGTGCGTAGACGAAGAGCGGCTGCTTCACACGGACCGCTTCGCGCTGTTCCTTGAGGTCGGGGACGATCGCCACCACGCGGGGATCCTTTATGTCCATCCAGGCCTGGAGGGACGATGTGGCGATGTAGCCGCGGCGGCCGTCGTAGAGGTTCACGACGAGGCCGAGGTAGTCGATGTCGAGGCTGAGGTCGTCGCGCAGGTCGTTGATCTGGGAGGTGAGGAGGTCGTACGCGTCGGCGGAGGAGTCCTCGGCCTGTACGACGATCAGCGCCCCCGAGGCGCCCGGCTGTTCGGCGTCGCGGCGGCGGCCGTAGTAGATGGCGGCGTCCATGCTGAGGCCGAGGCTGGGCGGGCAGTCGATGAGGATGACGTCGTAGTCGGACTCGACGGGGGAGAGGGCGCGTTCCAGGGCGGCCTCGCGGGCGCGGACCGTGGAGAGGCGGACGTCGAGGAGGAAGGCGTCCGTGCAGGCGGGGAGGATGTGGAGGCGGTCGCCGAAGCGGTCGTCGGGGATGGTGACGATCAGGTCGGAGAGCGGTCCCTTGGCTTCGCCGGCCATGTGGCAGGTGAGGCTGTCGCCGCCGATGGGGAGCGGCTGCTGGCCCAGCTGCTTGGTGAGGTGGCCCTGCGGGTCGAAGTCGACCAGCAGGACGCGCATGCCGAGGCCCGGGAGGTCTTCGAGGTCCAGCGGGGTGACGGGCGGGTGGGGGTGCTCGCCCTCGTCGGCGGCCGGGTTGAGGCGGGCCAGTTGGCGGGCGATGCGCACCGGGTGGAGGGAGGACGGATCCTCCGCGAGGGCCTCGGCGGTGCCGGCGGTGATGGCGGTCTTGCCGACTCCGCCCTTCTGGTTGCACACGACGATGCGGCGGACCACGGAGGGCCGCTTGACGGTGGGGGCCGGGTTCAACTCCAGCCAGAGGCGGACCGCTTGCGCGAGGCCCTGGATGAGGGAGACACCGCGGTCCTTGGCGTCGGTGCGGAAGGACTCCCACTGGCCGGCCGGGAGCCACGTCGAGAAGGACTCGGCGCCGGAGGTGTCGACGGGGGAGGGCGCGGAGGCGAGGGCGCTCCATTGGGCGATGCCCTGGTGGACGGCGTCCTGGATGTCGACCCGCAGTTGGGCGGTGCGGATCTTCAGTTCCTGGCGGAGCCACGGGGGGAGCTTGGAGACGACCTTCTCTCGGTCGCTCTGGGAGGAGGGCGAAGTCATGAGGGGGACTTTACTAACGTTCCCGGGTGCTTGTGGGCGCCACGCTTGGGTTTTGCTAACGAAATGGCTTGGAGGGGTGGTGGGTGGGGCCGGGAAGCGGCGCTGGTGTGGGAAGGCGGTGCTGTGGCAGGGCGGTCTCGTGCACACCGTGGCGAGCACCCCCGTGGTCCGCCACGGCGTGCACGAGGCCGCCCTGTCGTGAGGACCCGTCAGCCGGTGGGGGTGACGGGGAGGGCGGTGTTCAGGCCGAGTTCGGTCCGGCAGGCGGCGGAGCCCGCGGGGTCGAAGAAGGGGGTGCGCCGCGCGGGCACGATGCCCGGGAGGAGGTAGTTCCACAGGTCCACGACCCGGGAGTGCAGGTCGCCGCGGCCGGTGCGGACGTGCGAGGTGACCTGGATGCCGGTGAACGAGCCGACGAGGAAGGTCGAGAGGTCGCGTACGTCGAGGGACGGCAGGAGGTCGCCGCGTTCCTGGGCCGGCGTCAGGCAGTGGACGCAGGTGTCGATCCAGGTGTTGTACGGGGACGGGTCCGGGTGCGTGAACGAGCCGAACTCGATGACCAGGCGGATCCCGGCGCGGACGCGGACGTTGGAGCGCAGCCCCGCCGCCATCCGGTGGGTGAGGTCGATGACCGTCTGGAGGCCCGGGTCCTCCTCGATGCCGCGGACGCCCTCGGAGACCTGGAACTGCTCGTCGATCAGGGTGCGGGCCAGGGATTCCTTGGACTGGAAGTGGAAGTACAGGGCGCCCTTGGTGACTCCGGCGTGCTTGACGACGTCGCTGAGGCTGGTGCCGCCGAAGCCGGCGTGGTCGAAGGCGATGGCCGCGCCGTCGAGGATCGCCTGTCGGGTGATCTCGGCCCGTTCTTGCCTGACCCTCGCCACGTGCGTTTCTCCCGTTCCGGTGCTGACCGTTGGTGGTGGGTGGGGGTGGTGGTGCGGGGGTCAATGTAGTGGGGGTCGGGGAAAGAAAACCAGTCGACCAGTAGGTTTATGGCAGGTTGGGGAGGTTGTATGGGTGGGTGTGGGGGGTTTGTGTTGTTACTTTTTGGTGGGGTGGGGTCTTAACGCCGTTAACGCCGTTAACGCCGTTAAGGGTTGGGGGAGCGTTAACGGCGTTAACGGCGTTAACGGTGGGGGCGGGACCTGCTGAAGTCGGGGCCGGGTCCGTTTCCGGGGGGTGGGGGCCGGGGCAGGGTGGGGCCGTGTCGGGTGGGGTGCTGGTCGCCTTGGCGGTGGTGGTGCTCGCGTGTGGCGCGGGCGGGGCGCTGGCGCGCGGGCTCCGACAGCCGGCGGTGGTCGGGGAGATCGCGGTGGGCATCCTGCTCGGACCCTCGCTGCTGGGGTGGGTGTGGCCGCAGGGGCAGCGGTGGCTCCTGCCGGGCGAGGTGCTGCCGTACCTGGGGGCGCTGGGGGACCTCGGGCTCGTCGCCTTCATGTTCCTGGTGGGGCTGGAGCTGGATCTCGGGCTGCTGCGGGGGCAGGGGCGCGCGGTGGTGGCGGTGAGTCAGGCGAGTGTGTGGGCGCCGCTGGGGCTCGGGGGGCTGCTGGCGCTCGGGCTGTACGGTCCCTTCGCGCCGGAGGGGGTGGGCCGGGGGGAGTTCGCGTTGTTCGTGGCGGTCGCGCTGAGTGTGACCGCCTTTCCCGTGCTGGCGCGGATCCTCACCGAACAGGGGCTGTACGGGACGCCGGTGGGCGCGCTGGCGATGGCGTGCGCGGCGGTGGTGGACGTGGTCGCCTGGTGCCTGCTGGCGGTGGTCGTCGCCGTGGCCGGGGGAGGTGGGGCGTGGGCCGGCCTGGGGCGGGCCGCGTCGGCCGGGGTGTTCCTGGCGGTGGTGTGGTGGGGCGTGCGGCCGGTGCTCGGCAGGGTGGTGGCGGGGCGGTGGTGGTCGGGGGGTGGGCGGGATGCCGGGCGGGACGGTGGGGTGTTGGTCGGGCTGTTCGGGGGGCTGTGTCTGGCGGCGTACGTCACCGATGGACTGGGGGTGCACGCGCTGTTCGGGGCCTTCGTCTTCGGGGCGGTGGTACCGCGGGGAGTGAAAGCGGTCGAGCGGGCGGCGGCGCGAATGCGGGACTTCGCGGTGCCGGTGTTGCTCCCGCTGTTCTTCGTGGGGAGCGGGCTGCGCACCGACGTGGGGGCGCTGGGTGCGGCCGGGGGCGGGGCCTGGCTGTGGGCGGGGGCGGTGCTGGTGGTGGCCGTCGTGGCGAAGGGGGGCGCGGCGACGGGGGCCGCGCTGGCGGTGGGGCGGAGCGGGCGGGACGCCGCTTTGGTGGGGGCGCTGATGAACTGCCGGGGGGTGACGGAGTTGGTCGTGCTGAACGTGGGGCTGGGGCTGGGGGTGATCGGCGTGGAGCTGTTCACGGTTCTGGTGCTGATGGCCCTGGTGACGACGGCTCTGACGGGGCCGGTGGTCGGGGCGCTGGCCGCGCGGGGGGTGCGGTGGCGGGGCGCCGGTTGATCTGATGGCCGCGCTCGCGGCGATGGGTGTGGCGGTGTCGGCCTCCTTCACCTACGGGCCCTGGGCTTGGCCGGGCGGCAAGGCCTTCACCTTCCTCCTCGCGCAGGGCCGCGGGGGTGGGTGCCGGTGGCCACTTGCACCGGAGGCTGGGGATGCGGTCGGCGGGTGGGGGTCCTGCTGGGGGTGTTCGGCTTGGGCGGTGCTCCGGGGCCGGCTGGTGTCGCGCCGGTTCGGTGTGGTGGGGCCGGGGGTGGCGGGACGGGGGCGGGCCCGCCTTCGGCGTCGGCGGCGGGCGTACTGGGTGGTTCGTACCGGTTGTTCGGGAGGTCTCCGGTGGAAGTCCGCCATTCCTCCGGTGGGGGCGCCGACCGTTGCGGCGATGATCCCGTACCCCTGTCCGGGGCGAACCACGGAGCCCCCATGGTCAAGCAGGAGCGTGCGCTACGTACGCGGGAATCTCTGGTGCGCGCGGCTGCGGAGGTGTTCGCCGAGGAGGGTTTCACCGTCGCCTCGGTCGCCGCGATCAGCGAGCGGGCCGGGGTCACCCCCGGCGCGCTGCACTTCCACTTCGACGGCAAGGACGCCCTGGCGCGGGCCGTCGAGGAGCGGGCCGCCGAGGTGGTGCGGGGGATCACCGGGGTGGGGGGAGATCCGCTGCGGGCGCTGGTCGGCTCCTCGTACGCGCTGGTGGCGTCCGTCGGCGACGAGGTGCTCGTGCGGGCCGGCTTCGTGCTGGGCGGCGACGTCGCGCACCGCAGCCCGGTGGACGTGCGGGCGCAGTGGCGGCGCTGGGCCGAGGAGGCGCTCGGCGCCGCGGCGCGTGACGGGCTGCTGGCCGAGGGGGTCTCGGTGCCGGACGCGGCGCGGCTGGTGGTGGCCGTGACGGTGGGGCTGGGGGCACTGGAGCCCGTCGGGCCCGAGGGGGAGGCCCCGCACGCACTCACCCGGATCTGGTCGGTGCTCCTTCCGGGGATCGCCCCGGGTGAGCAGGAAACAGACTGGATGGTTTGATTATTGGGCCCGCGTGGGTGTTATATGACCCCTGTTGCGAGGCGGCCGAAGGCTTCCGAACTGCCATGGATGCGTGTGGTGCGCATAAAAGGGCAGGTCAATGCGGTTTCTTTGGGTGGCGCCGAGATCTTCAAGGACCTCAAAACAGCATGTCCGGTTTGGTATTGACAAACCGTCCGGCCTGTTTTCTACTGACTCTTGCGACTCATCCAAGGACAGGGGAGTACGACGTGGACATCGATGTACTGGGCGCACTCGCCGTGCGGGAGAACGGGATCTCCATCACGCCCACCGCCCCCAAGCCCCGGCAGGTCCTGGCGCTCCTGGCCCTCCATGCCGACCAGGTCGTGCCGGTGTCGGCACTGATCGAGGAGCTGTGGGGAGCGGTACCGCCGCGCAGTGCCCGTACGACGCTGCAGACGTACGTGCTGCAGTTGCGGGCGCTGATCGCGACCGCGCTGGAGGGCGGTGACGCGGCGCGGACGGCCAAGGACGTGCTGGTCACGCTTCCCGGCGGCTACCTGCTCAACAGCGGCGGCGGGACCAGCGACGTCAAGGAGTTCGACCGGCTGGCGGCGCTGGGATACCGGGCCATGGACGCCGGGGACTTCCCCCACGCCGCGCAGCGGCTGCGCGAGGCGCTGGCGCTGTGGTCCGGGCCCGCGTTCGCCGACGTGCACGGCGGCGTGCAGCTGGACATGGAGACGCGTCGGCTGGAGGAGATCCGGCTGTGCGCGCTCGACCAGCGCATCGAGGCCGACCTGAAGCTGGGGCGGCACCGGGAGCTGCTGGCGGAGCTCACCGTACTGGTGAGCCGGTACCGCACCCACGAGAACCTGCACGGCCAGTTCATGATCGCCCTGCACCGGTCCGGGCGGCGCGGCGAGGCCCTGGACGTCTACCAGCGGCTGCGCGCCACGCTCGTACGGGACCTCGGGCTGGAACCGTCCGCCGCGCTGCGCCGGTTGCAGCGCTCGATCCTGATGGCCGGTCCGGAGAGCGTGGCGGCGGCCGGCAAGGCGGCGGTGACCGCGGTGACCGGGACGGGTCCGCGGGCGGACCGGCTCGTACGGGCCTGAGCCGGCGGGCCCGGCAGGTGCCGGGCGGTCGGCCGGGAGCGGTGCGCGGGTGCGGTCGGGGACGGAGCGGGGGCGGAAGGAGACGGAGCGGTGCAGGAGAGGTCGGAGCGGACCCGTAGGCGGTTGGTCTTCGCCGGGGCCGAGTTGTTCCACCGCAGCGGATACGCCAACGCCACGCTCGGCGAGATCGCGGGCGCGGCCGGGGTGACGAAGGGGGCGCTGTACTTCCACTTCGCCTCCAAGGACGAGCTCGCGGAGGCGGTGCAGCGGCGCGGCTGCGGCCTGCTGCGCGAGGCGGTGCGCGGGCTGAACGAGAGCGGGGCCTCGCCCTTGCAGGCGCTGATCGACGCCACGCACTGGCTGGCGCGGACGCTGCACGAGGAGCCGGCGATCCCGGCGAGTTTCCGGATCACCAAGGAGTGCGCCGGGCAGCAGTCGGCGCAGATGGACTTCCAGGAGGCGTGGCTCGCGACGGTCTCCGACCTGCTGCGGCTGGCGCGGGACACCGGGGAGCTGCCGCTCGACGCGATGGCCGGCGAGGCCGGGGACGGACAGTCGGCCGCCGAGCGGTGGGAGAGCGCCGAGGCCCTGGTGGCGGCGGCGGTCTGCGGGATCGAGGTGCTGTCGGGGACCGGGCTGTCGTACCGGGAACTGCGGCGCAAGGTGGCCGCCCTGTGGGGGCTGCTGCTGCCGAGCCTGGTGGGGCCGGTACGGGCGGGCGAGTACCGCACGGACGCCGGTGGCGCGGCCGCGACGGATGGTGCGCGCGGCTACGAGTTCCTCGGGAGCGGCGTGTAGGTCCGCGCTCCGCGCGGGATCGGGTCCGTCCGGGCGGCACCGGTGCGGGTCACAGTGTGCGAAGCGGGCTCCCGTGAGGGGCCCGCCGGTATCGGTGCGAATCGACGAACCACGAAGGGGGAGAGACCGTGAAGATCCAGGTTCTGGGTCCGCTGAGTGCCGAGGTCGACGGGGACTCGATCGTGCCGACGGCGGCCAAGCCGCGGCAGCTCCTCGCGCTCCTCGCGCTGCACCCCGGGCAGGTGATGCCGGTGCCCACCCTCATGGAGGAGATCTGGGGCCAGGACCTGCCCGCCAGTGCGCTGACCACCTTGCAGACGTACATCCTCCAGCTCCGCCGCAGGCTCGGCACCGCCATGGGGCCGGGCCGGCCGGGCGGTGCGAAGGAGGTGCTCACGACGCGGCACGGCGGGTACCTGCTCCAGGTGCCGCCGGAATCCGTCGACGTGAACGCGTACGGGAGCCTCATCGCCCGGGGGCAGAGCGCCTTCGAAGCGGGCGACGACCGGGCCTCGGCCGACCTGCTGCGCGAGGCGCTCGCGCTGTGGCGGGGGCCCGCGCTGGTCGACGTACGCGTCGGGCCGGTGCTGGAGATCGAGGTGCTGCGGCTGGAGGCGAGCCGGCTGGTGGCGGTGGAACGGCGCATCGACGTCGACCTGCGGCTCGGGCGGCACACCGAACTGCTCGCCGAGCTGACCGAGCTGACCGCCCGTCATCCGCAGCACGAGGGGCTGCACTCCCAGCTGATGGTGGCGCTGTACCGGTCCGGACGGCAGGCCACGGCCCTGGACGTGTTCCGGCGGCTGCGCGGCCGGCTGGTCGGGGAGCTGGGCGTCGAGCCGTCACCGCAACTGAGGCGGCTGCACCAGGCGATGCTCACGGTGGACCCGGCGCTGGACGTGCCGGCCGGCCCCAAGCGCGGTTCGACCTTCGACCTCTACGCTGCCTGATCCCCCCACCCGGGCCCTGCCGGGGCGGCCGGGGATGGCAGGGTGGGGGAATGGACGATCTTGGTGTGGAGCTGACGCCGTTCCGCCTCGACGTGGCGCGGGAGGACCTCGACGACCTCCATGGGCGGCTGCGCCGGGTGCGGTGGCCCGACGAGCTCGACGGGGTCGGGCGGGCCTACGGGATGCCGCTGGGCGAGATGCGGGAGCTCGTGCGCTACTGGCGCGAGGAGTACGACTGGCGGGCCGCCGAGGCCCGGCTGAACCGGTGGCCGCAGTTCACCACCGTCATCGACGGGGCCCGGGTGCACTTCGCGCACCTGCGCTCGCCCGAGCCGGACGCCACGCCGCTGCTGATGACGCACGGCTGGCCGGGGTCCTTCGTGGAGTTCCAGCAGGTCGCGGGCCCGCTGACGGATCCGCGCGCGCACGGCGGGGACCCCGCCGACGCCTTCCACCTGGTGCTGCCGAGCATCCCCGGCTTCGGCCTGTCCGGGCCGACGACCTCGACCGGCTGGGAGTTCAAGCGGGTCGCGCGGGCCTTCGGGGTGCTGATGGAGCGCCTGGGGTACGGGACGTACGGGGTCCAGGGCGGCGACTGGGGCGCGGCGGTCTCGCGGGAGCTGGGCCGGCTGCTGCCCGGGCGGGTCATCGGCGTGCACCTGAACCTGCTGCCCGGGGCGGGGGCCACCACCGAGCCCGGCGAGGCCGAACTGGCGGCGCTGAGCCCGGCCGAGCGGGAGCGGACGCTGGCCTCCTGGGAGCGGTACCGGGTGTGGGCGCGGGAACGGCAGGGCTACGCGGACATCCAGGCGACCCGGCCGCAGACCCTCGCGTACGGGCTGAACGACTCGCCCGCCGGGCTGCTGGCCTGGATCGGGGAGAAGTTCGCCGAGTGGGCGGACCCGCGGTGCCCGGTCGACCGGGACCAGCTGCTGACCAACGTGATGCTGTACTGGCTGACCGGCACCGCCGGTTCCGCGGCCCGCATCTACTACGAGCGCGCGCACGCCGACTACCACGGGCGGCCTCCCGAGGTGTCGACGACCCCGACCGCGCTGGCCGACTTCCCCCGGGACAACTTCATCCCGCTGCGGCACATCGCCGCGCGCACCGACTCCGTGGTGCGCTGGACCTCGTACGACCGGGGCGGGCACTTCCCGGCGATGGAGGTGCCGGAGCTGCTGGTGGGGGACGTCAGGGAGTTCTTCCGGGAGCTGCGCCGCCCGTCCGGGATGTGAAACGGCCGGTGCGGGCGGTGGCGTTGATGTGATCATCACGCGATGAAGAGCGAACAGCGCACCCCCGCCGTCCTGGACGGTGACGAGCACGCCACCCTCACCAGCCTCCTGCAGCGCCAGCGCGACACCCTGATGATGAAGTGCGCGGGCCTCACGGACGAGCAGTTGCGGCGCAGGGCCGTCACGCCGTCCGGGCTGAGCCTGCTCGGGCTGGTGCGGCACCTGGCCGAGGTCGAGCGCGGCTGGTTCCGCAACGTGGTGGGCGGCGAGGACGTCCGCGGCTACTTCCCGAAGAACGAGGCCGGGGAGTGGACGGAGTTCCATGTCGACGACGCGGACGTGGCCGGGTCGTTCCGGATCTGGCGGGACACCTGCGCGCGGTCGCGGGCCGTCGTGGACGCCGCCGGATCCCTCGACGTACGGGGCCGCTACGGGGAGCAGGCGTACTCCCTGCGGTACGTGCTGGCCCACATGATCGAGGAGTACGCCCGGCACAACGGGCACGCCGACCTGCTGCGCGAGGCGCTGGACGGGACCACGGGGGAGTAGCGGGTCAGGGCTGCGGGGTGACCGTGCGGTCCACGGCGTCCAGGGCGGCCTGCCAGGGGAAGTGCGGCGGGACGTCGACGCCGGGCGGGCCGGGGACGAAACCGCCCTCGCCGAAGAGGAGTTCGGCGCCGGCGGCGCGCAGTACGGTCAGCGACTGCTCGAACTGCGGGTGCGCGGCGAGGGCGGTGTTGGTGCACGGTACGGCGACGACCGGGGTGCCCTTGCCGAGGGCCTCGGCGGCGACGCCGACGACGAGGCGGTCGGTGAGACCGAGGGCCCAGGAGTTGACCGAGTTGAAGGTGGCCGGGGCGAAGAGCAGGGCGTCGGCGGGCGCCCACAGGTCCGGCTCCCCGGGCAGCTTGTACTGCCAGCGCACCGGGTTGCCGGTCAGGGCGGCGAGACCGTCGAGGCTCCCGGAGACCCACTGAGCCGCCGCCGGGGTCAGCCCGAGGCACACGTCCCAGCCGCGCGACTGGGCGTCCTCGATCACGTGGGCCACGTCGAAGACGGGCGGGGCGGCGGAGCAGAGCAGGTAGAGAGTCCTCGTCATACGGTCATGTGATCACATTTCGAGCGCCGGTTCAGCCTGACGTGATCTTGGTCGCGATGCGCGGGATGCCGCGCGGGCGCGGTTGGACGCTCGCGTATGGGGATGAGCTTCTCGGCGATGTCGCGTCTCGGCGGGCGGGGCTTGACTGGGTTCCATGACGAACAGCGAGAACGTGACCGGCAGCGAGAACATGACGAACAGCGAGAACGTGACCGGCAGCGAGAACCGGGCGGGCGACGAGATGAGCACCCTGGTCATCGGGGGGCGCGGCAAGACCGGGCGGCGCGTCGTGGAGCGGCTGCGCCGCCAGGGACGGCCGGTGCGGGTCGGATCGCGCGGCGGGGCGCCCGCCTTCGACTGGGACGAGCCCGCGGGGTGGGCAGCCGCGCTGGAGGGGGTGGACCGGGTGTACGTGACCTTCCAGCCCGACCTCTCCGTCCCCGGCGCCCCCGACCTGATCGGCGCCCTGGCCGAGGCGGCGGTGGCCGCGGGTGCCCGCAGGCTGGTGCTGCTGTCCGGACGCGGCGAGGAGGCCGCCGAAGTCTGCGAGGAGCGGCTGAAGGTGCCGGGCGCCGACTGGACCGTGATCCGCGCCAGCTGGTTCAACCAGAACTTCGACGAGTCCCTGTTCGTGGACTCCGTACGCGGCGGGGAGCTGGCCCTGCCGGTCGCGGACGCGGTCGAGCCCTTCGTGGACGCCGACGACATCGCCGACGTCGTGGTGGCCGCGCTCACCGACGAGCGGCACGTCGGCCGGACGTACGAGCTGTCCGGGCCGCGCCTGCTGGGCCTCCACGAGGTCGCCGCCGAGCTGTCGAAGGCGACCGGGCGCGAGATCGCGTACGTACCGGTGTCCCCGCAGGACTACCGGGCGGTGCTGCGCGAGAACGGTCTGCCGGAGGAGCTCGTGGAGCTGTTCACGGTGATCCTGGACGGCCGCAACGCGCACCTGGTCCCCGGGGTGCGGGAGGTGCTGGGGCGGGAGCCGAAGGACTTCGCCGACTACGCCCGTGAGGCGGCGGCGAGCGGCGTCTGGGACGTCTGAGGGGGCGTGCGGGGACGGCGCGGGAGGGAGGATGGGCTGATGGACATGCTCACCGGTCTGCTGGACGGACCCAAGGCGCGGGGCGCGTACTTGCTCAAGTCCGTCCTCAACCCGCCCTGGTCGCTGCGGGTCGAGGACCGGGCCCCGCTGTCGGTGATCGCGCTGGTGCGGGGCTCGGGCTGGCTGCTGCCGGACGGCGGGGAGCCGGCCCGGATCGGGCCGGGCGACGTGGCGGTCGTACGGGGGCCCGTGCCGTACGCGTTCGCCGACAGCCCGGACGCCCGGGGCCGTGGATCACGATCGGCCCGGACCAGCGGTGCAGTACGGAGGCGGGCGAGGACGTCACCGACTCCCTGTCACTGGGGGTGCGGACCTGGGGCGCCGACCACGAGGAGCCGGGGGCGTCGGTGGTGCTGAGCGGCACCTACCAGGCGCCGAGCGAGGTCGGGCGGCGGCTGCTGGGGACGCTGCCGACGGTGCTGGTCCGCCCGGCGGGGGCCGCCGACGCCACCCTGGTCGGGCTGCTGGCTTCGGAGATGGGCCGCGACGAGCCGGGGCAGGAGCTCGTACTGGACCGGCTGCTGGACCTGCTGCTGATCGGAGTCCTGCGGGCCTGGCTCGCCGCTCCGGGCCCGGGCGCCCCGGCCTGGCACCGGGCCCAGGGCGATCCCGTCGTCGGGGTGGCCCTGGGGCTGCTGCACGCGGACCCGGCGCACGGCTGGACCGTCGCGGAACTCGCCCGGCGGGCGGGGGTGTCGCGGGCCGCGCTGGCCCGCCGCTTCACGGAGCTCGTCGGGGAGCCGCCGGTTGCCTACCTGACGGGCTGGCGGCTGGCCCTCGCGGCCGACCTGCTGCGCGCAGGGGACGCCACGGTGGCGACGGTGGCCCGACGGGTCGGCTACGGGAGCGCGTTCGCGCTGTCGACGGCCTTCAAGCGGGTGCGCGGGGTCAGCCCGCAGGAGTTCCGCGCGGGCGTCCGCCCGCAGGACGCCGGGACGCCGGGCACGGTCGTGCTGGCCTGACCGTACTCAGGGTGCGGGGGTCGCCGCCGGGACGGGGGCCGGGGCGAGGTCGAGGACGCCGACGGGCTGGCCGCCGCTGAACTCGCCGGTGCGGCGGAAGCCGAGGGCCGCGTAGAAGGGCTCGGGGGTGCCCTCGCCGGTGTCCCAGCAGACGTACGCCCGCTCGGCGCCGCGCCCGCGGAGCTCGTCGAGGACGGCCCCGACGGCGAAGCGGCCGTAGCCCTTGCCCTGGTGGCCGGCCGCGATGTTCAGGCGCCACAGGCCGGAGCGGCGGTGCTCCGGGTCCTTCGAGGGATCCCAGACGATGTCGAGGAAGGCCATCACGAAGCCGACGACCTCGTCCCCGTCGACGATGGCCCGCGGCCAGGCGGTCTCGCCGTGGACGTAGGCCTCGGCGAGGGACTTCTGGACGGGGGAGACGAGGTGCTCCTGGCGCGGGTGCACCCGTACGGCACACACCGCGTCGAAGTTGTCCGGGGTGACCGGCACCAGGCGGAGTGAAGAACTGATCATGCGGACAGCATCTCAGTCGCCGGGCCCGGCCCTCAGGCCGGATTCCCTTCGCCCGATGACCCCTTGGAAAGAACAGTCCATGCGGTATATTTTCCGCCCGAGAGGGTGTCAGCCGGCCGCCCGCTCGATGTCGGCCTCCAGCACGTCCTGCGAGTGGGCGAAGGCCTCGTTGTAGACGTTCCGGCCACGGCTCTCCGAGATGTCCACGGAGGTCAGGACGGAGGACTGGACGATGCTCGGCAGCAGGTGGCGCATGAGCGCGGTGACCCGGGACACGAGGTCCTCGTAGTCGGTGAGGGCCTGGGACATCGACTGGATGCCGGCGTAGGTGCCGACGATGACGTCGGCGGTCTCCGCCGGATCGACCTGCGGGAGCAGTTCGCCCTGGCTCTGCGCCCTCTCCAGGCCCTCGCGCACGGGCACGGCCCAGGTGCGGAAGGGGCCGCTGCGGTCGAGGCCCTGGGCGAGCTGGTCCATCGTCAGCCGTACGCCCGCGCGGACCATGGGGTCCGTCTGCAGGCGATAGGTGTGCAGCATGACGATGTCCACGACCCCCTGCACCTTGATCGCGCGGTCGGGGATGACGAGGTTCTGGTTCTGCGCGTTGAGGACCCCGAAGGCGAGGTCCTCCTTCGACTGGAAGTGGAAGTAGAGGGCCCCCTTGGTCACCCCGGCCGAAGCGAGGATCTCGGAGATGGTGGCCGCCTGGTAGCCGCGTTCCTCGAAGACCTTGGCCGCTGCGGCGAGGATCGCCTGCCGTGTGCGGATGGCTCGGACTTGCTCAGCCACTGTGGCTCCTTTCCCTCAGGGATTCTCGGAGCGTCGGAAGCTCTGGTGCAAACCGCCCGTCCCGTACGTATCTTACAGCGGGTGACCCTTACGCCAACCCTGCATGTCGCACAAGGCACGCGGACGAACCGGAGGACGGACCATGATTCTCGTGACGGGGGCCAGCGGAACGGTAGGACGGGAGGTGCTGCGCCGCCTCGGTTCCGGCCCCGCGGTGCGGGCGATGACGCGCCAACCGGAACGCATCGCGTCCCTGGCCCCGACGGCCGAGACGGTCCAGGGCGACTACGACGATCCGGCCTCGCTCGCGCGCGCCGTGCGGGGCGTGGACGGGGTCTTCCTGGTCACCGGCCGGGTCGGCCGCGACGACGACGCGCGGTTGCTGCGGGCCGCCCGGGAGGCCGGGGTGCGGCACGTGGTGAAGCTCTCCGCGGCCGCGGTCGAGGACGAGCGGGCCGATGACCTCATCACCCGCTGGCAGCGGGAGAACGAGGAGGCCGTGCGCGGATCGGGGATGGAGTGGACGCTGCTGCGCCCGCGCTCCTTCATGTCCAACACCCTGTCCTGGGCGGGTTCGGTGCGCGCGGAGGGCGTGGTCCGGGGCCTGTACGGGACCTCGGCGAACGCCTGCGTCGATCCGGGCGACATCGCGGAGGTGGCTGTACGGGCGTTCACGGAGCCCGGGCACACCGGGCGCGCGCACACGCTGACCGGGCCCGAGGCGCTCACCGCGGTGGAGCAGACGGCCCAGCTCTCCGCCCTGTTGGGCCGTCCGCTGCGGTTCGAGGAATGGGAGCCGGAACAGGCCCGCGCGGCGTGGGGCGCGCGGTACCCGGCAGCCGTGGTGGAGGCGTTGCTGCGGAGCGCGGAGCGGCAGCGTGCCGGGGCCAAGGCAGGGGTGGGGGGCACGGTCCGGGAGGTGGTCGGCAGGCCGGCCCGGTCGTTCCGGCAGTGGGCCGCAGATCATCTAGCGGTCTTCGAGCAGGTCTGAAGCCGTTCTGGTCAGCCGATGTACGGAGCCGCCGTCACGAGGGAGCTGAAGACGAGGTTGCCGTCCTGGTGGCCCGTCACGGCCACCGTCTCCTCCCCGCCGGGTGCGCCGTCGTACTGGCGCTCGGCGGTGATGAGGCAGGGCACGTCGAGTTCGGCGTAGCGCTTGAAGTCGCCGGAGATGCTGAGCGGGAGCAGGGCGGAGCGGCCGAGCGCGGCGGCCGACGCCTGCCGGGCGGCCTCCAGCAGGGCCATGCCCGGTACGTGGTCCACGGGGTGGTCGAACAGGACGGGGTGGTTCGGGTCCACCCGCAGCTGCCAGCTGTCCGGCTCGGCGAGGGGGGAGAGGACGACGTCGATCGGCGACAGCCGGCCGACGCTCTGCGGTGCGACGGGAGCCGTCAGCGGCAGCGGCTTGTGGCTGGGCAGCAGGGTGTGCGGAGGGCGTATGCGCCGGTAGACGGCCGGGGTGGTGCAGGTGTAGGAGACGTGCCCCGTGGCCACGACGTGTCCGTCGCGGCGCACCACGGCGTCGTAGTTCAGGCCGCCCAGGTCACCGCCGCGCCGTCTGACCTCCGTGCAGGTGACGTCGATGTCGAGGGAGGCGGGGGTGCCGTGGACCCGGAGGTGTTCCGGGTCCACGGTGAGGCTGAGGTCCCACAGCAGGAAGTGGTGGCCGAAAGGCACCCCGAATTCGGCGTGTCCCAGCAGGCTGCCGATCTGGCGGACCGTCTCGACGCACATGAGCGGATCGTGATAGCCGCCGGCCACGGGGGAGTAGAAGCTGTGGCTCCGGGGCCACTGGGCGCTGACGGTGAATCGGGTGTGGTCGACGCGTTCCCAGTCCGTGAGCAGGACTTCGGCCACCGAGGCGCGGTGCACTAATTCCTTCGGGACGGTGGAGGTCAGCGAAGTGAAGCGCTGGTCACGTCGGTTGTGTGGTGGGGCGGACGTACGCCACGCCGGTTCGTAGACCGCTGTGCGCTCGACTTGAAACGTGCTCGCGCTCATTGTTCCCCCTAGACAGCGCTGGCCAGTTACAGGTGTGACTGCGAGAAAAATATATACCAACCGGTTTTTTATCCAGAGGGATCACAACCCCCGCTTCCGAAATATGCGGAGCGAAGCATTCCGGCCACGGGCCCTCCCCCTGCCGCCCCCGCCCCTCCCCCCGGGTGTGGCGTCGGATCTGCGCCACTCGCACTGAACCATCTCAAGAGGGGCGTGGGGGGTGCCCCCGTGGGTTGTCGGACGCCCGATGAACCCTTGATGGGGAACAATGGCCGATTCGCACCGGGGCAGTTCCTTTGCGTGCGGGGCGAGGGGCTGGGTGCGGCCGCCGGGTCCCGCTTCCCACGGGGCGCGGCGCACGGGGGGCGTCGGCGTGCGGCCTCCCGGAGTCCGGATGCGCGCGGCCGTGCACTCCACGGCGCTGCGCCCGGCCCGAGAGCCGTCGCGCGGGGGGCCGGTGGCCCCGGCGCGGGGGCGGGGCGGCGGCGGGCTGGGGCAGGGGCGGCGTTCGCCCTTCGCTCCCGCGAATACTCCGGCATATGCCACGCTCCGCCGCCGCCCCGTGCGCCGGCCCCGACGGCCGGTGAACCGGCCAACGGCGGCCGGGGCGGCCGGGCGCGGCCGCGCGCCGGCGCGGCATTGAGACCGGACCGGCGGCGGCCGGTGCGTGGCGCGAACGGTCGCCGGCGGCCCACCCGCGGGGGCGCCGTCCTCCGCAGGTTCCAGCGCCGTTCCAGTGGGACTCTGGCGGTGCTCCGCTCAATCCCGAGTGCGAATACCGGTGAGCAAACCGCTAAAGCGGTTTGTATTGATCGACTTCACCCCGCGTTCAGGGCTCCCAGCGGTTTGTGACGGCCTGCCGGGCGCCCTCCGTGAGGAGGGTGCGGAAGGGGCCGAGCCGACCAGATGGTCTGTTCTCGGCCGTCTTCTGTCTTCAAGATGACCTCTCCAGGCCAGTTCTTGGAGCTCTCCGGGGCCTCTGGAGGGGGTCGAATGGCCTGGTGGAGGGCGGGAAACGCCAGGTCGGAGCCATCTCCAGCGGATCGGCGGGGCTGGCCGGGGGCGAAAAACGGTACAGCCGGTTTGGTATTGACAAACCGGCTCGGCTGTTTTTTGCTCATTCCAGCGAAAGTCGAGAGCTCATCCATGGACGAAGCAGGGGAGTACGGCGTGGACATCGATGTACTGGGCGCACTGGCCGTACGGGAGAACGGGGTCTCCATCACGCCGACCGCGGCCAAGCCCCGTCAGGTGCTGGCCCTGCTCGCGCTCCATGCGGACCAGGTGGTCCCCGTCGCCGCGCTGATCGAGGAGCTGTGGGGGGAGAAGCCGCCGCGCAGTGCCCGGACGACGCTCCAGACCTACGTGCTCCAGCTGCGCGGGCTGATCGCCGCCGCGCTGGAGGGCGGCGACGGGACGCGGACCCCCAAGGACGTGCTCGTCACGCTGCCCGGCGGTTACATGCTCAGCAGCGCCGGCGGGACCAGTGACGTCCGCGAATTCGACCGGCTGGCCGGAATGGGCTACCGGGCCATGGACGCGGGCGACTTCCCGGGGGCCGCTCGGCTGCTGCGCGAGGCGCTCGCGCTCTGGTCCGGGCCGGCCTTCGCCGACGTGGACGGCGGCGTCCAGCTGGACATGGAGACGCGGCGGCTGGAGGAGACCCGGCTGTGCGCGCTCGACCAGCGCATCGAGGCCGACCTGCGGCTCGGCCGGCACCGCGAGCTGCTCGCGGAGCTGACCGTACTGGCCAGCCGCTACCGCATCCACGAGAACCTGCACGGACAGTTCATGCTCGCCCTGCACCGCTCCGGCCGCCGCGGCGAGGCCCTCAGCGTCTACCAGCGGCTGCGCGCCACGCTCGTGCGCGAGCTCGGCATCGAGCCGTCCTCCGCCCTGCGCAGCCTGCAGCGCTCCATCCTGATGAGCGGTCCCGAGAACCCGGCGGAATCCCCGGAGACCGCGCGGAAGCGGCTGGCCCGGGTGGGCTGACCGTACGGTCCTCCGAACGTTCAGCAAAAGATCATTCGCGGATCATTTCCGGAACCTTCCGTAAATCCGCGGAAACATATTTCGCACCCGGTAAGCGGAACACTGAAGAAGGATCTGATCTGCGGGTTGAACAGGGGTTCTGGCATCCAATCGGAAGCCTGAGTTTCGAATCCCCCGGCCGTTCGCCTGTTTCGGAGGTCTGCTCGACGTCGGCTAGAGAACGCGGTGACGGCGCCCGGCGCTGGCTTACCGTCATCGGGTCGAATACGGAAAACCGAGAGTATCTCGACGAAATACGGAGGGGAGACGGGAGACCGTGGAGATTCAGGTTCTGGGTCCGTTGAGCGCGGAGGTCAACGGGGCATCGATCGTTCCTACGGCGGGCAAACCGCGTCAGATCCTGGCGCTCCTCGCGCTCTACCCGGGCCGGGTGATGCCCGTACCGACCCTGATGGAGGAGATCTGGGGGACCAAGCTCCCGGAGAGCGCCCTCACCACCCTCCAGACGTACATCCTCCAGCTGCGCCGCAGACTCGGCACCGCGATGGGGCCGGGCGCCCCGGGTACGGCCAAGGACGTGCTCGCGACCCGGCACGGCGGGTACCTGCTCCAGATCCCGCAGGAGTCCGTGGACGTCCACGCGTACGAGGCCCTCGTGGCCGGCGGCCAGGCCGCCTTCGACCATGGCGACGACGAGCGCGCGGCGCTGCTGCTGCGCCGGGCCCTCGACCTGTGGCAGGGGCCGGCGCTGGTGGACGTCAAGGTCGGGCCGATCCTGGAGATCGAGGTGCTGCGGCTGGCGGAGAGCCGGCTGGTGACCACCGAGCGGCGCATCGACGTCGACCTGCGGCTGGGGCGGCACACCGAACTCCTCGCCGAGCTGACCGAGCTGATGGCCAGGAACCCGCAGCACGAGGGCCTGCACTCGCAGGCGATGGTCGCGCTGTACCGGTCGGGGCGGCAGGCGACCGCGCTCGACGTGTACCGCAGGCTCCGGGGCCGGCTGATCGGCGAACTGGGCGTCGAACCCTCGCAGCAGCTCCAGCGGCTGCACCAGGCGATGCTCCGGGTGGACCCGGCGCTCGACGTGGTCGCGGGCCCGCGCCGCAGTTCGACCTTCGACCTCTACGCGGCCTGAGGGACGGCGCCCGGGCCGGGCGCCAGGGCCCCGGGCGTCAGGGTCCCGGGCGGGCGCAGGACGGCTCCAGCGCGGCTGGCTTCCCGCGTGAGCGGCTCTCCAGCGGGCCCGGTCAGGCTCTTCGCGACCCGGTGTGCGTCGCCGCCCCGGCGGACGAGGAGAGAGGGAAGCCATGGACCGGCTGGAGCTCACCGACCTGACCCGCATCCTGCGGGTGTGGGGCGGCGAGGAGGAGTGCGTCGAACTGACGGAGGAAGTCCAGGACCTGTACTGGATGGAACTCGGCTACGACTCTCTCTCCGTCCTGCAGACCATCGGCTCCATCGAGCGCAAGTACGACATCCTCCTGGACGGCGACCTCCTCGAACTCGCCGACACCCCCAGGCTCTTCCTGCGGCTCGTCAACGGGGTTCTGGACAGCCGGGCCGCCGTCGTGTGACCTCGCGGCGGCCCCCGGAACGGGCCGCGTGCGCGATTCGAGCGACATTCCAAGGGGGCTCCGGCGGATACGGACAGACTCTGCGTCAAGCGTTGAGAGAGGTGTCTGATGTCTGTCGAGCGAGTACACCGGATGTCACACGCGGTCGACGCGGCCGCGCCCGCCGGAGTCCTGTACGCCCTGGTGGCCGACACCACGCCGTGGCCGCTGTTCCTGCCGGACACCGTGCACGTGGAGAGACTGGACTTCGACGGGGCCACGGACCGGTACTCCCAGTGGGCGGCCGTGGACGGGAGCCTCGGGCCGCAGCTGTGGCGGCGGACCCTGGACGCGCACCACCGGCGCATCGGCTTCCGCCGGGAGCGGCCCGCGGAGCCCGTCACCACGGCCGCTGGTGCCTGGACCGTGGAGGAGCTGGCCCCCGGCTGGTCGCGGCTGACCCTGGAGCAGGACATCACCGTCGCCGGGAACCGCAGCGCCGACGCCGAGCGGGTGCTGGAGTCCGCGCGCGCCGGTGCGAAGGCCGTGCTCGGCCGCTTCGGCGCGTTCGCCGAGCGCTGGCAGCGCCTCGACTCCCTGCGGGTGACCTTCGAGGAGTCCGTACGCGTCCAGGGGCCGGCCGAGCCGGTCCACGAGTTCCTCTACCGGGTCGGTTCCTGGCCCGGGCGGGTCGCGCACGTGGTGGGCGCCGACGTCACCGAGGAGCGTCCGGGCGTGCAGCGCGCCGGCCTGGTCAACCTCGCCGACGACGGCTCCGCGTACACCACGGAGGCGCTGCGGGTGTGTTTCCCGGCGGCCGGGCGGATCGTCTTCAAGACCACCAGGCCGCACCCCCTGCTGACCGCGCACGCCGGGGAGTGGTCCGTGGAGCCGGACGCCACGGGGGTCACCGTGGTGTGCCGGCACGACGCGCTGCTGGACGAACGCGCGGTGGAGCGGGTGATGGGCCCCGGTACGGACCTCGCGCGGGCGCGCCGGTACGTGCGGGAGGTGCTCGGCCGCGAGAGCCGGGCCACGCTGGAGCCCGCGCAGCAGTACGCGCGCGAGGCGGTCAGGAGCCTGCGGCCGGTGTGAGCCGGGCCGGTGCGAGCGGGCCGGGATGAGCGGGGCCGGGCGGGCGCGAGGGCGGCCGCGGTGGCGGCCGCCCCGGTCACCGTACGGAGCGATGGTTCAGGGCCCGTGGTCCGCCCTCCGGGTACGGGGGCGGGGCACGGGCCGTTCGGCGTGCCCGGCTCCGGGCCGGCGGCCGCCTCAGCCGCCGCGTCCGGCGCCCTCCAGTGCGCGCAGGGTGGCCGGGACCGCCAGGCAGGGCATGACGACCCGCCAGAACCCGGCCACGGTGCGGGGTGCGAGCCACTGCGGGTCGTCGCGGCCGAGCACCTCGAAGCCGAGCGTGGCGGCGACCACGGTCGTCGTCACGCTCTGGCGGTTGAGGCCGGGCAGCAGCGTGCCCTCCTCCTGCGCCTCCGCCAGCAGCATCTGGACGTAGAGGTGCCACTCCCTGGGCAGGGCGTAGGAAGACGGATAGGTCGGCTCACGGCCGAGCTGGAAGCCGGCGCGTGCCACGACGTCGGCGAGGAGCAGTCCGGCCAGGGCCTGGGAGCTGTCGGCGAGGGCCTGGAGGGCGGAGGTGCGCCGCTCGTAGACCTCCCGCGCGGCCGCGCGCAGGGCGCGTGCGCCCGCGGCCTCGACGGCCGCCGCGACGGCGGCCTTGTTCTCGAAGTGGAAGTGGAGCGCGCCCGGGCTGACGCCGGCTCCGACGCTGATCATGTTCAGCGTCGCCTCTCGGTATCCGCGCCGCCCGAACACCGTCGCGGCTGACTCGATCAGCGCGCGGCGGGTCCGGACGGCACGTTCTTGTTTGATCACGCATAGCTCCTGTATCAGTTTCCTTCCATTATTAAACCGTCCCGTTGGTATTGGAACGGTGCCCGGGTGGACCGCCGTGGCCTGTTTTACGGCGATTCTTGTGCCTCGCTGGCCGATTTGGCCCAGTTTTCGCGAACCTTGCTGAGTTTTGGGACCTTTGACAAACCGACGAAGCGGTTTGTATCTTCGTTGACGTTGACCCAACCGAGCTTGAGGGAGGGGGGCAGATGAACCAGCGGACCCTTGCCGTGCTGGAACCTCACACGGCCACCGCGGTGGCCGGCGCCGGGTTCCCGCCGGCCGAAGGCCTGAGAACACCGCACCACACGCCGGCCCAGTCCGCGCTGTGGCGCATCCTCATCGTGGAGAGCAACTCGGCCGACGCCGAGACGCTGGCGCGCGGTCTGCGCCGGCACGGGCACGAGGTCGACATCGTGGGCACCGGCAGCGAGGCGCTGCGCGCCTACGCCGACGCCGACCTGGTCCTCCTCGACCTGGAACTGCCCGACCTGGACGGGCTGGAGGTCTGCCGGGGCATCCGCGCGGCCCACGAGATCCCCGTGATCGCGGTCACCGCCCGGGGCAGCGAACTCGACCGGGTCCTCGGGCTGCAGGCGGGCGCGGACGACTACCTGGCCAAGCCCTACGGTTTCCGCGAGCTGATGGCGCGCATGGAGGCGGTCATGCGGCGCTCGCGGCCGACCCGGCCCGTCGCCGCCACCATCACGCGCGGGGCGCTGCGGATCGACTCCGGGACGCGCGAGGTGACCCTGGACGGCGTGCCCGTCGAGACCACCCGCAAGGAGTTCGACATGCTCTACCTCCTCGCGTCCCATCCCGACACCGTCATACCGCGCAAGATGCTGATGCAGCAGGTGTGGGGCGACTCCTGGTCCCGCCGGACCGTGGACACCCACGTCAGCACCTTGCGCAACAAGATCGGCGCCGGCTGGATCATCACGATCCGCGGCGTCGGATTCCGCTTCGGCCAGGGCTGAGCCCGGCCCGCGGGGGTCACGCAGGACACCGGCACCGAGCCGAGGGGGGAACGACATGACGGTGAGCGCGCTGTGCCACGGCGAGGGCTGCCGGGGCGGGAACGCGGGCGGACGTCCGCGGCGCCGTACGGCCGGGGGCGGCAGGCTGTGCCGGCCGTGCCGGGAGCACCTCGAAGCGGGCCTCGCCGAACTGGCGCACCTCTACGAGGAGTGCGGGCGCGTGCTCGGCGGCGCCTCCCCGGGCAGCCTGCGCGAACGCACCACCGGCGGCGCGCTGTCCGGGCTGCCCTTCAACGGGGCCGCGGCCGACGTCCGGGCCCGGATCGTCTCGGTACTCGGCTCCTGGAGCGGCCTGGTCGCGCAGCAGCGCGGGTTCGCACCGCCGCCGCGCACCGTCGCCGGCCTCACCGCCTTCCTGCTGCGCAACGCCGACTGGCTCGCCGCGCACCCGGCCGTCGGCGAGGCCAGCGAGGAGATCGCCCGGCTCGTCAGGGCCGGGCGCCGCGCGGCCTTTCCCGACCCCGCACGCACCATCCGCCTCGGCGGCTGCCCCGAGCCCGGCTGCCCCGGCGCCCTCGCCCTGCCCGTGCGCGCCGGGACGCGGGCCGCCGGGACGTCCGCTGCCGGGGCGCCGGCCGGGCCGGCGATCGTCTGCGACGCCGACCCGCGCCACCGCTGGACCAGCGAACAGTGGAGCCGGCTGAGCGAGGCGATGGACTCCGGCCGGACGCCCGGCGCCGCGGCCCCCGCACCGGCCACCGAACGCTGGCTGACCGCCGCCGACATCGCGCAGCTGTGGCACACGCCGACGGGCACCGTCTACCGGCTGGCGAGCGAGCAGCGGTGGCGCCGGCAGGGCCGCGCGGGCCGCACGTACTACCACGAGGGCGACGTCCGCGCCTGCTTCGAGCGCCGGGCCGCGGCCCGCACCTGACGGCCCCGCGCCGCACCGCCCCACCCAAGGTCACGCACTCCGTCCGGCAGCGCCGGGCGGAGTGCTCTGACGTGCCCTTGACACTTCCTTGGCCGTTCCCCGACGCAGCGGACCGGCCCTTGTGGAACCTGACCGAGTCCTGAATCCAGCACCATTGAACGGCCGCTCGCGTCCGAAGAACCTTGTAGTCAAGATCCGGTGCACTGTCTCCGGAGGCGAATTCAAGGAGACGTGATGGACGCCCCAGTGATCGTCGTCGGCGCGGGTCCCGCGGGCATGATGCTCGCGGGCGAACTCCGGCTCGCGGGAGTCCGCGTCATCGTCCTGGAGCGCCTGGAGCGCCGGACGGGCGAATCGCGCGGCCTCGGCTTCACCACGCGCACGCTGGAGACCTTCGACCAGCGCGGCATCCTGGAACGCTTCGGGGAGATCGAGCGCAGCACCCTGGGCCACTTCGGCGGCCTGCCCCTGGACTTCGGCATCCTCGACGGGGCCTGCCAGGCGGCCAAGACCGTGCCGCAGTCCGTCACCGAGGCGCACCTGGAGGACTGGGCCACCGGCCTGGGCGCCGACATCCGGCGCGGGCACGAGGTGCTCTCCGTGCACGACGACGGCGAGGGCGTCGACGTCGAGGTGCGCGGCCCCGGCGGCCCGCACACCCTGCGCACCGCCTGGCTGGTGGGCTGCGACGGCGGCCGCAGCACCGTGCGCAAGGCGGCCGGCTTCGACTTCCCCGGCTCGGCGGCCACCATGGAGATGTACCTCGCCGACATCAAGGGCATCGAGCTCAAGCCCCGCATGATCGGCGAGACCCTGCCCGGCGGCATGGTGATGGTGGGTCCGCTGCCCGGCGGCACCACCCGCATCGTGGTCTGCGAACGCGGCACCCCGCCGCGGCGGCGCGAGAGCCCGCCGGCCTTCGCGGAGGTCGCCGCCGCCTGGCAGCGGCTGACCGGCGAGGACATCTCGGCCGCCGAGCCGGTGTGGGTGAGCGCCTTCGGGGACGCCGCCCGGCAGGCCACCGAGTACCGGCGCGGCCGGGTGCTGCTGGCCGGGGACGCCGCCCACATCCACCTGCCGGCCGGCGGGCAGGGCATGAACACCGGCATCCAGGACGCGGTCAACCTCGGCTGGAAGCTGGCCTCCGTGGTGCGCGGCCGGACCCCGCTCGCCCTGCTCGACACCTACCACGGCGAACGGCACCCGGTCGGCCGGCGGCTGCTGATGAACACCCGGGCCCAGGGCCTGCTGTTCCTCAGCGGCGCGGAGGTCCAGCCGCTGCGCGACGCGCTGCGCGAGCTCATGGCGTACGAGGACGTGGCCCGCCACCTCGCCGCCATGGTGACCGGACTGGAGATCACCTACGACGTCGGCAAGGGCGGCCACCCGCTGCTCGGCCGCCGCATGCCGCACCTGGAGCTGGACGGCCCGGCCGGCCGCACCTCCAGCACCGAACTGCTGCGCCCCGCCCGCGGGGTGCTGCTGGACCTGGCGGACAACCCCCGGCTGCGCCAGCGCGCGGCCGCCTGGTCCGAGCGGGTCGACCTGGTGACGGCCCGGCCCCGGGAGACGGCCGCGGGCGGGGCCCCCGCCCCGTACGGACCGCCCGACACCACCGCCCTGCTGATCCGGCCCGACGGCTACGTGGCCTGGGCCGCGCCGGGCAGCCACCACGACCTGCCGATGGCGCTGGAGCGCTGGTTCGGCGCCCCCTGACGACCCCGTACGGCCCGCACGCCCCGTACCGCTGGACGGTCGGCACCACCGACGGCCGCCGCAGTGGCGGCCGGACGAGCACGTCACGAGGAGGAACCATCCATGGCAACGCCCACCGCAACGATCGAGCGCTCCGCCGCCGGACCGGCCGGCGAACGGCGGGAGATCGTCCGGGCCGCCCGCAGTGTCCTGGCCCGCGAGGGCTGGACGCGTTCCACGCCCGAGGCGACGGCCGCGGAGGCGGGTGTGTTGCCGGCCGCCGTGGCGCGGCACTTCCCCGACCAGGAGCAGCTGCTGCTGAGCGTGCTGCTGGACAGCTCGGCGTCGGTCGCGGCGGCCCTCGCGTCCGTCGCCGAGACGCACCTGGCGGAGATCACCGACCTGGAGCAGGACCTCATCGCCCTCGGCCGGGCCTGGCTGGCCCCGCTGGAGGCCTTCCGCGAGCACTTCGCGATCGTCCGGCACATCAGCGCCGAGGTGACCCGGCTGCCGGCCGAGGCCGTGGAGAAGTGGCAGGCCACCGGGCCGCGCCAGGCCCGCCGCGAACTCGCGCACCGGCTGCGCGGCCTCGCCGCCCGCGGGCTGCTGCACATCCCCGACGCGGACCAGGCGGCGGAACGTTTCATCCTGCTGGTCCCCTCCGGCGTCGTCCAGCGTTCCTTCCTCGGCGCCCTGCCGCTGCCCCGGGCCGAGGCGGACGCGCTGATCGCCGACGGAGTGGCGGACTTCATCCGCCTCTACCACCCCTGACCCCACCGCCCCTGACGCACCGACACCAGGAAAGAGACGTCGCATGCAGCACAGCAACCTGATCGTGGCCCGGATGAACGACATGTCGAGGGACCAAGTCGCCACGCTGTTCGCCGAGTTCGACAAGACCGACATGCCGGAGCGGATGGGGACCCTGCGCCGACGCCTGTTCATGTACAAGGGCCTGTACTTCCACCTCCAGGACTTCGCCGACGACGACGGCGGCAAGCGCATCCAGGAGTCCCGCAACGACCCGCGCTTCATGAAGATCAGCCACGACCTGCTGCCCTTCATCCAGCCGTACGACCCCGCCACCTGGCGCACCCCGGCCGACGCCATGGCCACCCGCTTCTACGACTGGTCGGCGTCGCAATGACGCCCGACCGGACCGATACGAGGGGAGGGCCGCGCCGGTGGCTCGCCGGGTAGTGATCACGGGGGTCGGAGTGCTGGCGCCGGGCGGCATCGGGACCCGCGAGTTCTGGAGCCTGCTGAGTTCGGGACGTACGGCGACGCGCGAGATCACCCACTTCGACGCCGCCGGCTTCCGCTCCCGGGTGGCCGCCGAGGCCGACTTCCTCCCCGAACTGCACGGACTGACCTCCCAGGAGGTCCGCCGCATGGACCGCGCCGCCCAGTTCGGCGTGGTCGCCGCCCACGAGGCCGTCGCCGACAGCGGCCTGGATCTGGCCGGGGCCGACCCCTACCGCACGGGGGTCAGCATCGGCACCGCCGTGGGCGCCATCGCCGGCCTGGACAAGGCCTACCGCGTGGCGAGCCACGACGGCGGGCTCGCCCTCGTCGACCACATGTACGCGCCGGGCCCGCTCTACGACCAGTTCGTGCCGAGCTCCTTCGCCGCCGAGGTGGCCTGGGCCGTCGGCGCGCAGGGCCCGTCCACCGTGGTCTCCACCGGATGCACCGCGGGGATCGACGCGGTCGCGCACGCCGTCGACCTGATCCGCGAGGGCAGCGCCGACGTCATGGTCGCCGGAGCCACCGACGCCCCGATCACCCCGCTGACCCTGGCGTGCTTCGACGCGATCAAGGCGACGACCGCCCTCAACGACGAACCGGAGACGGCCTCCCGGCCCTTCGACGCCTCCCGCAAGGGCTTCGTCCTCGGCGAGGGCGCCGCGGTGTTCGTCCTGGAGGAACTGTCGGCCGCCCGCCGCCGCGGCGCGCACGTCTACGCGGAGGTGGCCGGCTACGGATCGCGCTCCAGCGCCTTCCACATGACGGGGCTGCGTCCCGACGGCCGTGAGCTGGCCGAGGCCATCACGGTGGCGCTGGACGAGGCCCGGCTGAACCCCGCCGACATCGACTACGTCAACGCGCACGGTTCGGGGACCCGGCAGAACGACCGCCACGAGACGGCGGCCTACAAGCTGGCCCTCGGCGCGCACGCCTACACCACGCCCGTGAGCTCGGTGAAGTCGATGATCGGGCACTCGCTGGGATCCGTCGGCTCCATGGAGATCGCCGCGTCCCTCCTCGCGATGGAGCACCACCTGGTGCCGCCCACCGCGAACCTGCGCACTCCCGACCCCGAGTGCGACCTCGACTACGTCCCGCTCGTCGCGCGGGAACACCGCACCGATGCCGTCCTGACCGTCGGCAGCGGGTTCGGCGGGTTCCACAGCGCGATGGTGCTGGCCCGGCCCGACAGGAGGACCGCATGAGCGCGAGGACCCTGGTCACCGGCATCGGTGTGGCGGCCCCCAGCGGGCTCGGTGTGGAGGACTACTGGGCGGCGACCCGCGTCGGCAAGAACGCCATCGGGCCCGTCACCCGCTTCGACGCCTCCTCCTACCCCTCGCGCCTGGCGGGGGAGATCCACGGCTTCGACGCCGGGGAGCACCTGCCGGGCCGGCTCGTCCCGCAGACCGACCGGGTGACCCAGCTCGCCCTCGTCGCCGCCGACTGCGCCTTCGCCGACGCGGGCGTGGCCCCGGGCGAGATCGACCCGTACGACATGGGCGTGGTCACCGCGGCCGGTTCGGGGGGCTTCGAGTTCGGCGAGAACGAACTGCGCAAGCTCTGGAGCCTGGGCGCCAACCACGTCAGCGCGTACCAGTCCTTCGCCTGGTTCTACGCCGTCAACAGCGGGCAGATCTCGATCCGCAACGGGCTGCGCGGTCCCACCGGCGTCGTCATCAGCGACCAGGCGGGCGGCCTCGACGCCCTCGCCCACGCCCGCCGCCAGCTGCGCAGGGGCAGCCGGCTGATCGCCACCGGGGGCTTCGACGCCTCGATCTGCTCGCTGGGCTGGGCCTCGCACCTGCACGGCGGCCTGATGTCCACGAGCGACGAGCCCGAGCGCGCCTACCTGCCCTTCGACGAGGCCGCCGCCGGCTACGTACCGGGCGAGGGCGGGGCGCTGCTGATCCTGGAGCACGAGGACAGCGCCCGGGCCCGCGGGGCGCGCACCGTCTACGCCGAGTTCGCCGGCTACGGCTCCACGCTCGACCCCAAGCCCGGCAGCGGCCGCGAACCGGGGCTGCGCCGGGCCATCGAGACGGCGCTCGCGGACGCCGACTGCCACCCGGCCGAGGTCGACGTGGTCTTCGCGGACGCGGCGGCCACCCCGCGCCTGGACCGGGAGGAGGCCGAGGCGATCACCGCCGTCTTCGGACCGTACGGGGTGCCGGTCACCGCCCCCAAGACGATGACCGGACGGATCAACTCGGGCGCCGCCCCGATCGACGTGGTCGCGGCGGTCCTCGCCATGCGGGAGGGCCTGATCCCGCCGACCACCAACGTGGAGCTGTCCCCCGCGTACGACCTCGACCTGGTGACCCTGCGCCCGCGCACCGCCTCCGTGCGCACCGCGCTCGTCCTCGCCCGCGGCCACGGCGGCTTCAACTCCGCGGTCGTGGTCCGCTCCCTGGACTGACGTCCGACCGACCCACCCCGTACCGATGAAGGGACCCATTTTGTCCAAGCACGAGTTCACCTTCGACGACCTCAAGCGCATCCTCCTGGAGGGTGCCGGGGCCGACGAGGACGTCGACCTCGACGGCGACATCCTCGACAGCGAGTTCGAGATGCTGGGCTACGAGTCGCTCGCGCTGCTGGAGACCGGCGGCCGCATCGAGCGCGAGTTCGGCATCACGCTCGACGACGACGTCTTCACCGACAACCCGACCCCCCGTCTGCTGGTCACGGCCGTCAACGCGAGCCTGCGCTCCCTCGTCGACGCCTAGTCCGGGCCCCTTCGGCGGCGGGCGCCGCTCCGGCGCGGCGTCCGCCGCCCCCACACCGTTCACCTTTCTGGTTTTGGAGAAGAGACACATGTCGGATCAGGGCAAGCGGGTCGCCGTCGTCACCGGCGCCACCAGTGGCATCGGGCTGGCCGTGGCGCGGCTGCTCGCCGCACAGGACCACCGGGTCTTCATCGGCGCCCGTAACGCCGAGAACGTCGCCGCGACCGTCAAGCAGCTCCAGGACGAGGGCTTCGAGGTCGACGGGGCGGAGGTCGACGTCCGCTCGACCGACGAGGTGCGGGCCTGGATCACGGCCGCGGTGGACCGGTTCGACACCGTGGACGTGGTCGTGAACAACGCCGGGCGCTCGGGCGGCGGCGTCACCGCCGACATCGACGACGAGCTGTGGCACGACGTCATCGACACCAACCTCAACAGCGTCTTCCGCGTCACGCGCGAGGCGCTGACCACCGGCGGCCTGCGGGCCAAGGACCGCGGCCGGATCATCAACATCGCCTCCACGGCCGGCAAGCAGGGCGTGGTGCTGGGCGCCCCCTACTCCGCCTCCAAGCACGGCGTGGTCGGCTTCACCAAGGCGCTCGGCAACGAGCTGGCCCCGACCGGCATCACCGTGAACGCGGTGTGCCCCGGCTACGTCGAGACGCCGATGGCGCAGCGGGTGCGGCAGGGCTACGCGGCCGCCTACGGCGCCACCGAGGACGCGATCCTGGAGAAGTTCCAGGCGAAGATCCCGCTCGGCCGGTACTCGACGCCGGAGGAAGTCGCCGGTCTGGTGGGCTACCTGGCCTCGGACACCGCCGCCTCGATCACCTCGCAGGCGCTGAACGTCTGCGGCGGCCTCGGCAACTTCTGACCGGCCGCGGGCCGCCCGTCCGCAGGCCGTCCGCAGGCCGCCGGTCCGCCGGCCGCCGTCCACCGCCCGCCCGCCCGCGGTCCGCCGACGCGAACCGTCCCTCCGATTCCGAGGAGTCACCAGCATGACGCAGCCCGGCCTGCGCGAGGTGGAGCACGAGATCACGATCTCGGCCCCGGCCACCGCCGTCTACCGTCTGATCGCCGAGGTCGGGAACTGGCCCCGGATCTTCCCCCCGACGATCTACGTCGACCAGATACCGGAGGGTCCCGGCGAGGAGCGGATCCGGATATGGGCGACCGCGAACGGCGAGGCGAAGAGCTGGACCTCGCGCCGCACCCTGGACGCCGCGGCCCTGACGATCACCTTCCGCCAGGAGGTCCCCGCGCCCCCGGTCGCCGCGATGGGCGGCACCTGGATCATCGAGGAACTCGCCGCGGACGCCTCGCGGGTACGGCTGCTCCACGACTACCGGGCCATCGACGACGACCCGGCGTCCCTGGAATGGATCGACCGGGCCGTGGACCGCAACTCGCGCTCCGAACTCGCCGCGCTGAAGACGAACGTCGAGGCGGCGCACGCGGCGGAAGACCTGACGTTCTCCTTCGAGGACACCGTGCAGATCGACGGCTCCGCGAAGGACGTCTACGACTTCGTCAACGAGGCCGGCCGCTGGCCCGAGCGGCTCCCGCACGTGGCGACCGTACGCCTGAGCGAGGACACCCCCGGGCTCCAGGAGCTGGAGATGGACACCCGGGCCAAGGACGGCTCGGTGCACACCACCAAGTCGTACCGGGTGACCTTCCCGCACCACAAGATCGCGTACAAGCAGACCACCCTGCCGGCGCTGATGACCCTGCACACCGGCTACTGGACGTTCACCGAGAACGAGGACGGCGTCGCGGCCTCCTCGCAGCACACGGTCACCGTCAACCCCGCGAACATCGCCCGGATCCTCGGGGACGGGGCCACGGTCGAGGACGCCAAGCGGTACGTCCACACCGCGCTCAGCACCAACAGCACCGCCACCCTCAACCACGCCAAAGCGCATGCCGAAGGCATCGCACGGGCCGAGAACAAGGACTGATCATGTCTGGGGACTACACCGAAACCGAGGTGATCGTGGTCGGCGCGGGGCCCGTCGGTCTGCTGCTCGCCGGGGAACTGCGGCTGGCGGGCGCAGACGTGGTGGTCCTCGACAAACTCACCGCGCCGACCACCGAATCACGCGCCTCCACCCTGCACTCGCGCACCATGGAGATCCTCGACACCCGCGGCCTGCTCGACGGCCTGGGCGACATCCCGAACGACCCGGCCGGTCACTTCGGCGGGATCCCCTTCGGCCTGACCCTGCCCGGCCCCTACCCCGGCCAGTGGAAGGTCGCGCAGACCCGCCTGGAGGAAGTGCTCGGTCAGTGGGCCGCCGATCTGGGCGCCGACGTACGGCGCGGCCACGAGGTGACCGCGCTGACCGCGACCGCCGAGTCCGTCACCGTCGAGGCGCGCGGCCCGGACGGCACGCCCACCTCCCTGCGGGCCGCCTACGTCGTCGGCTGCGACGGCGAACACAGCGCCGTCCGCACGCTCGGCGGCTTCGACTTCCCCGGCACCGACTCCGAACGCGAACTGCTGCGCGCCGACGTCGCCGGCCTGGACATCCCGGCCCGCCGCTTCGAGCGGCTGGAGGGCGGACTGGCCGTCGCGGCCCGCCGGCCCGACGGGGTCACCCGGGTGATGGTGCACGAGTTCGGATCCCGGCCCCGGCGCGGAGCGCCCTCCTTCGAGGAGGTCGCCGACACCTGGAAGCGCATCACGGGCGAGGACATCGGAGGCGGGACCCCGCTGTGGGTGAACTCCTTCGGGGATGCCTCCCGGCAGGCCGGGCACTACCGCCGCGGCCGCCTCCTGCTCGCCGGCGACGCGGCGCACCAGCAGATGCCGATCGGCGGCCAGGCCCTCAACCTCGGGCTCCAGGACGCCTTCAACCTCGGCTGGAAGCTGGCCGCCGTCATCGCCGGGCGCGGCGGCGAGGAACTCCTCGACAGCTACCACGAGGAGCGCCACCCCGTCGGCCAGGCCGTGCAGAGCAACATCAGGACCCAGGCCCTGCTGCTGCTCGGCGGCCCCGAGGTCGACGCGGTGCGGGAGGTGTTCGCCGAACTCACCGGCCACGAGGACGTACGCGCCCACCTGGCCGGGATGATCTCCGGCCTCGACGTGCGCTACGCGCCCTCGGCGGACGACCCCGCCCCGCTGGGCCTGCGCCTGCCGCGCGCCGACGCCGTCGGCGAGGACGGCGGGACCACCACCTCCGAACTGCTGCGCACGGGCCGGGGCCTGCTGCTCCTGGCACCGGGCGACGAGGCCCGCCGGGAGGAACTGCGCGCCGCCGCGCTGCCCTGGAGCGACCGGGTGCGGGTGGCGACGGCCGCGGAAACGGCGGACGGGACCGGCGGGCCGGGCGGGGCGGCCGTACTGGTGCGCCCGGACGGCCACGTCGTCTGGGCGGACGGGGTCTCGGCCGAGGGCCCGGCCGCGGCACTGGAACGGTGGTTCGGGCCGGCGTCCGCCCGTACCCCGCGGCCGGCCGCCGTACGCGAGCCTGCGGTGGTGTCTGCGGTGGTGCCCGCCGCACGGGAGCGCAGGAGCGGCACGGAGCGCCTCGCGGGCCGGACCGCGCTGGTCACCGGGTCGAGCCGGGGCATGGGACGGGCGGCGGCGATCAGGCTGGCGGAGGAGGGCGCGCTCGTCGCGGTCCACTACACCAGCGACGAGGCGGCCGCCCGCGACGTCGTCGCCTCCGTCGAGCGCGACGGCGGCCGCGCCTTCGCCGTACGCGCCGAACTGGGCGTACCGGGGGACGTGGACGCCCTGTTCGGCGCCCTGGAGGCGGACCTCCTCGACCGCACCGGCAGCACCGACCTGCACATCCTGGTCAACAACGCCGGGGTGATGGGCGGGGTCGGCCCCGACGACATCACGCCGGAGCAGTTCGACCGGATCTTCGCGGTCAACGCGAAGGCGCCGTTCTTCCTGATCCAGCGGGCGCTGCGGAACATGCCCGACGGCGGCCGGATCGTCAACATCTCCTCCGGCCTCACCCGGTTCGCGAACCCCGACGAGATCGCGTACGCGATGAGCAAGGGGGCGCTCGAACAGCTCGCCCTGCACTTCGCGAAGGCGCTGGGCCCCCGGGGCATCACCATCAACTCGGTGGCGCCCGGCATCACGCGCAACGGCAGCCCCGTCTTCGACATCCCCGAGGCGGTGGAGCAGATGGCCTCGCTGTCCGCCTTCAACCGGGTGGGCGAACCGGAGGACGTGGCCGACGTGGTGGCGTTCCTCGCCACCGACGAGGCCCGCTGGATCACCGGCTCCTTCGTCGACGCCACGGGCGGCACGCTGCTCGGCTGAACCGGCCGCCCGCACCGGGACGCGTCCGCACCGGGACGCGCCCGTACCGCGACGCGTCCGCACCCAGACCCGCCGGCGCAACCCGCGCCGCGCCGGCGCCGGGGCGGGGTGCCGGGGATCCCTCCCCGGCGCCCCGCCCCCTTTTCCCTCCCCGTCCCCCCTGGTGGAACGCGAGCATGCAGCCCTCGACGAAAACCCCGACCGGCGGCGGGCCGGCGCACCGGCACCCGGTCCCCCGGGCCCTGGTGTCCGTACTCGCCGCGAACATGCTGGTCGACGCGTTGGAGGTGTCCGCGAACCTGATCGCCCTGCCCTCGGTCGGCGCCGGTCTCGGGCTGTCCGTCCCGCAGTCGCAGTGGATCGTCAGCGGCTTCGCCGCCGGATTCTGCGGACTGCTGCTGCTGGGCGGCCGCCTGGTCGAACACCTCGGCCGCCGCCGGGTGTTCCTGGCCGCCCTGCTCGTCTTCGCCGCCGCCTCGCTGGCCGGGGCGCTGGCAGACGGCGCCGCCCTGCTGACCGCCACCCGTGTGGTCAAGGGCTGCTGCGTCGCGCTGACCGCGCCCACCGGGCTGGCCATCATCACCTCCGCCGTCCCCGAAGGCCCCGCCCGCCGCCGGGCGGTGTCCCTCTACTCCTTCTTCGGCGCCGCCGGCTTCTGCACCGGGCTGCTGCTGGCCGGGCTGCTCACCCCGGCCGGCTGGCGCTGGACCCTGGCCTTCCCGGCCCCCGTCGCCCTGCTCCTGCTGGCCGCCGGGGCGCGGCTGGTCCCGCGCGACGTCCGCGACCCGGGCGCCGCCCGCGGCCCCGGACGGCACGCCGTGGCGGCCGCCCTCGCCCTGACCGGCGCGGTCCTGCTGCTCGTGTACGGGCTCGCGCACCTGGCGGGCCCCGGCCGCGACCCGGCCGGGGCGGCGGCCGCCCTCGCGGGGGCCGTGCCGCTCGGGGCGGTGTTCGTGGCGGCCGAACGGCGCGCGCCGCGGCCGCTGGTGCCCCCCGTACTGCTGCGGCACGCACCGCTGCTGCGCTCCGCGCTCGGCGCCGCCGCGCTCAACGGCTCGTACGTGGGCTTCCTGCTCGTCGCCACCCTGGACGTGCAGGGTTCGGGCCGGAGCCCCTGGCAGACCGCCCTCGTCTTCCTGCCGGCGGCGGCCCCGCTCGCGCTGAGCGCACTGCACTCGGCCCGGATCGCCGCCCGGCTGGGCCCGGCGCGGGCGGTCGCCGCCGGCGCCGTCCTCGCCCCGCTCGGCTACGCGCTCTACCCCCGGGCCCCGGACGCGGATCCGGGGTTCACGGCCCTGCTGCCCGCGACGGCCTGCGTCGGAGCCGCCTTCGTCCTCGCCTTCACCGCCCTGCACCTCCAGGCGACGGGCTCGGTCCCGGCCGGGCTCCAGGGCGCGGCCGGCGGGCTCTACCAGACCTTCGTCCAGGCGGGTGCGGCCCTGGTGGCGGCGCCCGTCGCCGCCCTCTGCACGGTGGGCCCGCGGCCGGCGCTCCTGCTGGTCACCGCCGTCGGGGCCGCCGGAGCCTGCGTCGCCCTCGGCGGCCTGATCCCGGCCGCCCGCCCCCGCCCCCGCCCCCGGGCCCGTGCCCGTGCCCGTCCTTCACCACCGGCTTCACCGTCCCCCTCATCACCGATCCGACCGTGAAAGCAACCGACCACGGGCGGACGGGGACCACCCCGTCCGCCCCGACCCCGGAAAGCGTCATGAACACACTTCACATGTCACAGACGTACGAGACAGACACCGGCCTGGTCCACATGACCCGGCCCGACATGGCCGTGCTGCACACCGCCGGGCTGCGCGAGCGCACCCGGATCCTGGAGCAGTACGTCCGCGAGGAGCTCGGCCGCATCCTCGGGATCGAGCCGCACATGGTCGACACCACGGGCCGCCCCATGGGCTGCCTGGGCATCGGATCCATCTCCGGGATCGAACTCCAGTACAGGATGGAGAACACGCTCGGCGTCGACGTGAACCTCCAGCGGCTGCTGCTCGCCAACAGCGCCCAGGAACTCATCGACTGCCTCGCCGGCCAGTTCGGCCCGGACGCCCACCTGCACGGCGCACCGGTGCCGGCATGACGACCACGACGCTCCTGCCGGCCACGCGCCCGGTAGTGAACCACCGGGACCTCGCGCGCCCCGACTTCACCCTCTCCGCCGACCGCGTCGACCTCTGGCTGATCCGCCGCCCCACGGGCGCGGACGCCGAGGCGCTCGCCATCGAGGAACTCGACGAGAAGGAGCGCAAGCGCACCGACTCCTTCATCCGCCAGTCCGACGGCATGCTCTACGCGGCCGCCCACGTGGCCGTACGCCGCCTCCTCGGGCGCTACACGGCCACCCGGCCCGAGGACGTGCGCTTCATGCGCGAGCCGTGCCCGGGCTGCGGCGAAGCACACGGCCGCCCCGCCCTGTCGCCCCCGCCGCCCCCGCTGCACTACTCCCTCTCGCACAGCGGGGGAGTGGCCATGGTGGGCGTCGGCACGGTGCCGCTCGGCGTGGACGTCGAGAAGCTCCCCGGTGCCGAAACGGTGGACATCTGCTCGAAGGCGCTCCACCCGCAGGAGCAGCTGGAGATAGCCGAAGCCGAGGCTGGCGAGGAGCGCAGGCAGCTCTTCGGCCAGATCTGGACGCGGAAGGAAGCATTCCTCAAGGGGCTGGGGACAGGGTTGAGCCGTTCCCCCGCGGAGGACTACCTCGGCACCGATCACGACCGTCACCCGCAGGGCTGGACCATGGTCGGCGTCCCCGCCGACGCCAGCCACGCGGCGGCCGTCGCCGTCGCCGGACCCTCCCCCGCGAAGGTCGACGTCAGGTGGGTACCGGACGCCTGGCTCTCCGTCGGCCACACCGTGTGCGCCGGTTCCGCCCCGGACCACACCCCGCTCGCCCGTTGAACCGACCGGTGGAAACGGCCGGCCTAACCGCAGAAAAGGACGTGACCGGATGAGCCGCACCGCCTTCCTCTTCCCGGGCCAGGGCTCCGAATGCGCCGGAATGGCCAGGGAGCTGCTCGCCCTGCGCCCCGACCTCGCCGACACCTACTACCGCACCGCCGACGACCTCCTCGGCATCCCCCTGGCCCGGATCTGCCGGGACGGGTCCCCCCGGGACTTCGAGGACCCGGCGGTGGCGCAGCCGGCCGTCTTCCTGACGAGCCTGGCCGTGCTGGAGGTACTGCGCGGCGAGGGCCTGGCGCCCGACGCCGTCGCCGGGCACAGCCTGGGGGAGTACGCGGCGCTGGTGGCGGCGGGCGTCCTGGAGTGGACCGAGGCGCTGTGGCTCGTCCGGCTGCGCAGCGAGCTCGTCGCGACCGTCGGGGACCGGGTCGGCAGCGCCACGGTGGCGGTGATCGGCCCGCGCCGTACGGACCTGATGCGGATGTGCGCCGAGGCCCGGGCGGCCACCGGCCAGGTCGTGGAGGTGGCCGGGGACAACGGGCCCCGGCAGACCGTGGTCTCCGGTCAGGCGGAGGCCGTGGAGCGGGTCGCGCGGGAGGCCGCCGTGACCGGTGCCCGGATCGCCTGGCTGCGGGCCGGCGGCCCCTTCCACTCCAGCCTGCTGGACGAGGCCGAGGCGGAGTTCACCGAGACGCTGATGGCCACGGAGTTCCGCGACCCGGCCGTCCCCCTGGTCTCCGGCGTCACCGGCGGCTGGGTGACGACGGCCGCCGAGGCCGTCGTCGCCCTGCGCGGCCAGCTCACCAGCCCGGTGCGCTGGACCCAGGCCGTCGGCGCGCTCGCCACCTCGGGCGCCGACCGGTTCGTGGAAGTGGGCCCCGGCCAGGTGCTCAGCGGACTTGTCCGGCACATCCTGCCGGGCGCCCGCGTCCACCCCACGCACACCGCCGAGCGGCTGGCCGAGGCCGTGGGGGCCCTCAGCACGACCCCGGTCTGACCCCGGTCTGACCCCGCTCCGGCCCCGGCCGGCCCCTGTACGCGGGACCGCCCGCGCACGCGAACCCGCCGCCGCGACCGCCGGCGCGGACCGTCCCGACCAGAGGAGCAGCCCGTGGAGACGCAAGCGCCGGACCAGCTCATCCGTGTGGTGAGGGGGCGCCCCGACACCGACGAACTCGCCGCGCTCACCGCCGTCGTGCTCGCCCGGGCCGCCGCCTTCGAGGGCGAGTACGGCGGTACGGCGGGCAGCGGTCCGGCCGTGGCCGGCTGGTGCCGGTCCGGAGGCCCGCGCGGCTTCCTCGGGCCGCGCACCTGGCGGGCACACCGCGCCGGGCCCCGGCCCGCCTGACGCGCCCGCCGGGTGCGGACGGAGCGACGTTCCCCAGGGTCTCCCGGGGCGCTTCGTCCGCTCCGCGGCTGCCCTGCGGCGGCCCCGGACGCCGCAGCGGGACGCCCTTCACCGCCGAGGGGTGTGGGTGAGCGGCTCGACCGACGGACGCGGCCGGCCGTGGCACCAGCCGGTCGTGACCCGGCGGCCTCGGCGTCCTCGGCGTTTCGGCATTCTGGTCAAGGTTCTTCGTCGGCGTCGCGCACTTCCTGCCGCGCGCCGCGTCGGAGCCCGGCCGCCGCGCCACCCTCCAGCCGGCGCCGGCCGTAACCCGTGGCCGGATGCCGGCCTGCACGCTCCCGTCCGCGCACGGCGAGCGGTTCCCGCGCGCGGGCGGCCGCGTCATGCTCGTCCGGGCCGTGGGCGACGTACCGGCCCACGAGGGCATCCGCCGGCTGCTGCCCTTCGGCCGGACCGGCGGACTCCCGCGCCGGGACGGCGTCTTGGCCCGCCTCCCCGCCGGGGATCCGGACGGCCCAGCCCCGCACACGGACACCGCGCTGCTCTCCTGGTCCACCGCCGAGCGTTCCCGCCACGACCTGAGCGCCGCACGCGTCCCGCACGCGTCCCGCTCGCGGACCCGCCCGGCCGCCGGTGGGCCGCCCCCGGGCAGCTCACCACCCTGCTCCGGCACCACCACGACCTCGACGTCCGGGCGCGCACCCTGCTGCCCCGCCCGACCACGGGAGCGGTACACCTCCGAGGGGACCGGCTGCCGGGTCGTCGCGCCACCCGCCCATGAAGTCCGCCCCTGGAGAGGCCATGCCTTCGCCCCACGACGACATCGCGGACCTGCGCGAGCAGATCCGGTTCCTTCGCGACCACGCCGAACTGCGCGAGCTGTTCGACCGCTACGTCACCGCCCTCGACTCCGGCGGGCCGCCGGGCCCGGACCGGGAGCGCTTCGCCGGTCTCTTCACCGAGGACGTCACCTTCGCCTTCCCGATCGGGGTCTGCACCGGCGTCGAGGCCTTCGCCGCCTTCCAGCGCGAGGCCCGCGAACGGTGGGCGCGCACGCACCACCTGAGCACCGGGCACAGCGTGGTCCTCGACGGGGACCGCGCCACGCTGCGCGCCCAGCAGCTCACCACCCACGTCCACCACGCGCCCGGCGAGCCGCCCGCCCACTTCGAGGTCGGTGGCTACTCCGAGGCCCGCGCCGTGCGCACCCCGGCAGGCTGGCGGCTGAGCCACATCGCCTTCCACGTCGTGTGGGACTCCGGCGTCCGCCTGCCCGAACTGGCCGGAGTCAGGCTGTGAGCGCCGGATGAACGCCGTGCAGATCGCCGGCTACTGGGTCCCCGCGCGCGAAACCCCGCGCGAACTCCCCCCGGAACCGCTGCGCGAGCCCGCGCCGCCGCACGCCGTACGGCGCCCCGCGCCGCACGCCGTGCGCCACCCGCTGCCGCCCCTGACCACGCTGCTGCGCCGCCGGGCCGCCTGGGCGCTCGCCGCCGCCCGGGTCCGCACGGCGCGCCCCCGCGGCTGACCCCCGACCCCCCTGCCCTCCCTGTCCCCGTCACCCTTCCCGGAGGCCCCCGCATGCCCGCTCCACCGCCGCCCGGCCCGCCCGGGATCCGGCCCGTCGTCCTCGACGCGGCCGGCGTTCCGCTGTCCGGGCTGCTCGCCCTGCCCGCCCAGCCGGTGCCCCGGGCCGTCGTGGTGGCCCTGCACGGGGCGGGGATGAGCGCCGGCTACTTCGACAGCCGGGCCCGCCCCGGGCTCTCGCTGCTCGAACTCGGCGCCGCCCTCGGCTACGCCGTGCTCGCCCTGGACCGGCCCGGCTACGGGGCCTCGGCGGCGGCGCTGCCCGAGGGGCAGGAGCTCGCCGGGCAGACCGAGATCCTGCTGGCCGCCCTGGACGGCTTCGCCCGGGACCACGAACTGGGCGCCGGATACTTCCTCGTGGCCCATTCGAACGGGGGCAGGCTCGCGCTGTCCGCCGCGGCCGACGCGGACTTCGCGCCAATCGGGCTGGACCTCAGCGGGCTCGGCCGGCGCTTCGCGGTGGAGCCCGGGCAGCTGCCCGGGGCGGCGGCGGACCTGAAGGGCCAGTGGCGCCGGCACTGGGGCGCGCTGCGGTTCTACCCGCCGGACGCCTTCCGGCTCGGCGCGGCCCTGGTCCGTCCGGTGCCCGCCCTGGAGGCCCGGGAGACCGTCCGCTGGCCGGACATGTACCCCCGTTTCGCGGCCCGGACCAGGGTCCCGGTCCGGTTCACCTTCGCCGAACAGGAGCTGTGGTGGAGGACCGACGGCGCGGCGCTGGAGGAACTCCTGAGTCCGCTGCCCCGGGGGTTCGCAGAGGCTGTCCGACTGCCCGATTCCGGTCATAACATCAGCCTGGGCTGGGCGGCTCGCACCTATCACCTCCGGGTTCTGGCCTTCCTGGAGGAGTGCCTGCTCGCCCGTGACGCCGCTGCGGTCCGCGTCGGCCGGCCGTCTGACAGAGACCTGAAGAAGGTTGACGCGGATCTGACATAAAGCCCGTTGACCAACAGATCGTCACCAACGAGGCTTTTCGTGAGCATCCCGAGACGTGTAACGAAAATCCGTCATGCCGGGACACGTCAACTCGTTCGGCCCGTACTCGCTTTGATTCAGCAGATACATCCCGAAAAGGAACACACATGAGTGACGTGAAGGACCTGGTGCAGGTCGCCGGAATCATCGACGCCGAGGAGGCCGCTCTGCTGGCCGAGGAGGGCGTCGACTGGTTCGGCTTCCCGCTCCGGCTCCCGTCGGGCAAGGACGACATCTCCGAGGCCGCGGCCACGGAGATCATCGCCGGCCTGAAGGCCCCCCAGGAGGGCGTCCTCATCAGCTACATGACGGATGCCGACGAGATCAGCGCCTTCACCACCCAGCTCGGTGTCAAGGCCGTCCAGCTCCACGGCGACGTGGAGCCGGAGCAGCTGCGCAAGCTCAAGGCGAACCGTCCCGACCTGTACGTGCTCAAGAGCCTGGTCGTGAAGGAGGACAACGCCGAGGAGCTGCTCAAGCTCGTCGACGACGTCGCCGACTCGGTGGACATGTTCATCACCGACACCTTCAACCCGGCCACCGGTGCCAAGGGCGCCACCGGCCTCACCCACGACTGGAACGTCAGCGCGGAGCTCGTGCGCCGCTCGCCGAAGCCCCTGATGATGGCCGGCGGCCTGAGCCCGGAGAACGTCGCCGACGCGATCCGCTTCGTCAAGCCCGCCGCCGTCGACGCCCACAGCCTCCTGGAGGGCACCGACCGCCGCAAGGACCGCGCCAAGGTCGCGAAGTTCGTGGCCGAGTCCCGCAAGGCCTTCGCCGAGATCGCGGCCTCCTGACCTCGGCACCCCACCACGCGGCTGCGGCCGCCCGGGGCCCTCTGGGCCCCGGGCCCGGCCACAGCCCGTCTCCACCGACCGACGAGAAGCAGGTTCAGATGGCGACCGGCCACCACAACGTCCACCCGCTGCCGCAGACCAACCAGCTCCGGGCCATGCACACGATCATCCGCGACCGCGAGGCCTCGCGTGCCGACTTCGTGTTCTACTCCCGGCGCATCATCCGACTCCTGCTCGAATCGGCGCTCGACCAGCTGCCGTTCGACAAGGTGAAGGTCGTCACGCCGGTCGGCGAGACGTTCGAGGGGCTGAAGTTCGCTCCGAAGCTGTGCGCCGTGCCCGTGATCCGGGCCGGTGACTCCATGGTGGACGAGCTGCGCGAGGTCGTGCCGAACATCCGCATCGGCAAGGTCCTCATCCAGCGGGACAAGACCACCAAGCTCCCGCACCTCTTCTACCAGAACCTGCCGTCCGACATAGCGGACCGGTACGTCCTGCTCCTGGAGCCGATGCTCGCCACCGGCGGCAGCGCCAACGCCGCGATCGAGGTCCTGCTCGACGCCGGCGTGCGCGAGGAGAACATCGTCTTCGTCAACTTCCTCGCCGCCCCCGAGGGCATCGCCGCGGTCCACCGCGAGCACCCGACGGTCAAGATCGTCACCTCCTCGGTCGAGGAGCGCCTCAACGAGCACGCGTTCATGATCCCGGGCATCGGCGACTTCGGCGACCGCTTCTTCGGCACGACGGACTCGGGCGCCGCGCGATGAAGGGCCCCCGCACCCTGGCGGACTCCGCGCTCACGGCGCTGGCGCCCGCGATCTGGGGTTCGACGTACCTGGTCACCACGGAGCTGCTGCCCGAGGGACGCCCCCTGCTGGCGGCCGTGCTCCGTGCCCTGCCCGCCGGTCTCATCCTGGTGATCCTCGGCCGCACCCTGCCGAAGGGCATGTGGTGGTGGCGGGCCCTGGTCCTGGGCGTCCTGAACATCGGCGCCTTCTTCTACCTGCTCTTCGTGGCCGCCTACCACCTGCCGGGCGGTGTCGCCGCGCTGGTGATGTCCATCCAGCCGATGATCGTGCTGCTGCTCGGCGCCGTGCTGCTGAAGGAGAAGATCAAGCGGATCCACCTGGCGGCCTGTGCGCTCGGCGCGGCCGGTGTGGCGCTGCTCGTCCTGCAGCCGAACGCCGGGCTGAACGCCACCGGTGTCATCGCCGGTCTGCTGGGCGCGCTCAGCATGGCCTCCGGCATCGTGCTGACCAAGCGCTGGGGACGCCCCGAAGGCGTCGGCCTGCTGCCCTTCACGGGCTGGCAGCTGACCGTCGGCGGTCTGGTGCTGCTCCCGATCGCACTGATCGGTGAGGGCCTGCCCGGCGAGATCACCGGCAAGAACATCTGGGGCTTCCTCTACCTCGGCATCATCGGGGCCCTGTTCGCCTACGCGATCTGGTTCCGCGGCGTGCAGCGCCTGCCCGCCCTGGCCGTCTCGTTCCTGAGCTTCGCCTCCCCGCTGGCGGCGACCCTGCTCGGCTACTTCGTCCTCGACCAGTCGCTCTCGCCGCTCCAGATCGTCGGAGCGCTGATCGTCGTGGCCGCGGTGTTCCTCGCCCAGCCACGGCCGGGCGCCAAGAAGGCCGCCGCCGCGGCGGCCGCGGAGCCGGCCCCCGGGCCGGCCTCCCCCAAGACCCCGCGGGAATCCGCCCCGGCGTAACGCGCCGGACTCCCGCCCGAGACTCCCCGCCGGGCCCCTTCCCCCCTGGGCACGGGCGGGGAGCGGTGGTGGCACACCGCGGCCTCCCCCGTCCGCGGTGTGCCGCCCACCCCCCCCACGACCACACGTACGCGCATTCCCCGTGAGAGGACCGAGGCCGTGCCCCACATACACGTCCGGCACTACCCGAGGAACTTCACGGACGAGCAGCTCAGGGCGATCGACGAGGCGGTCACCGCCGCCGTGACGAAGACCTTCGCCACCGGCGAGGAAACCGTCTCGATCTCCCTGGAGCCGGTCGACCCGGAGGACTGGGACACCCAGGTCCTCGCCGAGATAGCCGCGCGCCGGGACGAGCTGATCAAGGCACCCGGCTACTGGAACGAGAGTTGAGAGAGCCCCGATGAGCGCAAGCAGCGGCATCCCCGTCGTCTACACCGAGGAGGTCCGTGAGGCCCTCCACGAAGGCGCGGCCGTCGTCGCCCTGGAGAGCAACGTCATCACGCACGGCCTGCCCTACCCGGACAACGCGGCCACGGCCCGCAAGGTCCAGGACGCCGTACGGGCCGGCGGCGCGGTGCCCGCGACGATCTCCATCGAGGGCGGCGAGATCCGGGTCGGCATGAGCGACGCGGACATCGAGCGCTTCGCCTCGCTGCCGGGCATCCCCAAGGTGTCCAGCCGGGACCTGCCCGTCGTCCTCGCGCAGGGCGGGCTGGGCGCCACCACCGTGGCCACCTCCGTCGTCGCGGCCGAGCTCGCGGGGATCCCGTTCTTCTCGTCCGCCGGCATCGGCGGCGTGCACCGGGGCGCCCAGGAGACCTGGGACGTGTCCTCGGACCTCATCCAGTTCACCCGGTCCAAGGTCGCCGTCGTCTGCGCGGGCGCGAAGATGATCCTCGACCTCGGTCTGACGCTGGAGTACCTGGAGACGCAGTGCGTCCCCGTCGTCGCCTACCGCTCGGACGACTTCCCCGCCTTCTACTGCCGCACGAGCGGCCACAAGGCTCCGCACCGGCTGGACGACGAGCAGGTCATCGCCCGCGCCGTCGAGGCCCACTGGGCCCTCGGCAACAACAGCTCCTTCCTGATCACCACCCCGGTCAGGGAGGAGGACGCCATCGACTCCGCCGAGGTGGACACGGCCATCCGCGCCGCCGTCGCCGAGGCCACCCGCGACGGGGTGTCGGGCCAGGCCATCACCAAGTACCTGATGCGCGCCGTCGACGCGGCGACCGAAGGCCGTTCGGCCAAGGCCAACATGGCCGTCCTCGCCTCCTGCGCCGAGGCGGCCGGCCGCCTCGCCGTCGCGCACTCCCGCCACCTCGCCGAGATCGCGGGCCGCTGATCCGCCCCGCCCGCGGGCGTTTTCCGTTCCACCACCGCACCACGCGTTGACCTCAGTCTGGAGAGACACATGTCCGAGAAGCTGTTCGAGCCGGTCACCCTCGGGAAGCTGGCCCTGAGCAACCGAGTGGTCATGGCGCCCATGTCCCGCAACCGGGCGACCGCCGAGGGTCTGGCCACCGACCTGATGGCCACCTACTACGGCCAGCGGGCCGGGGCGGGCCTCATCATCACCGAGGGCGCCCAGCCCAGCGCCGTGGGCCAGGGCTTCGCCAACAGCCCGGGTCTGCACACCCAGGAGCAGGCCGAGTCCTGGAAGCCGGTCACCGAGGCCGTGCACGCCGCCGGCGGCAAGATCGTCGTGCAGCTCATGCACGCCGGCCGCATCGGCCACCCGGCGCTGTACCCGAGCGGCCACCAGTCGGTCGCCCCGTCCGCCATCGCCGCGGCCGGCCAGGCCTACGGCCCCGAGGGCCCGCTCGACTACCCGGTCCCGCACGCGCTGACGACCGAGGAGATCGCCGGTGTCGTCAAGGAGTTCGCGGACTCCGCCGAGCTCGCCATCGAGGCCGGCTTCGACGGCGTCGAGGTCCACGCGGGCAACGGCTTCCTGCTCCACCAGTTCCTGGCGGACAACAGCAACCAGCGCACCGACGAGTACGGCGGCTCGATCGAGAACCGCGTCCGCTTCGCGATCGAGGTGATCGAGGCGGTCTCCGAGCGCATCGGCGCCGACCGCGTCGGCGTGCGCATCTCGCCGTCGAACCCGTACAACGACATCGTCGAGAACGACACCCGCGCCCTCTACGAGGCCTTCGTCGCGGCCCTGCCGCCGGTGGCCTTCCTGCACATCCTGGAGGGCGGCAACCGCGATCACATCGCGGCCCTGCGCGCCCAGTGGACCGGCACCATCGTGCTGTGCCCGCACCCGGAGAACGGCGTCCCGGTCAACGCCGAGATCGCCACCGAGGCGCTGGAGACCGGCGTCGCCTGCGCCGTCGCCTTCGGCTCGGCCTTCCTCGCCAACCCGGACCTGCCGGAGCGCATCCGCACCGGCGCCGCGCTGGCCGAGGCCGACCAGAGCAAGTTCTACGGCGGTGACCACACCGGTTACACCGACTACCCGACGCTCGCCGCGTGAGCGAGACCGGGCAGATGCTGCTGTTCTCGGGGCGCGCGCATCCCGAGCTGGCAGAGGCGGTCGCCGCCGAGCTGGGCACGACGCTGGTCCCGACGAAGGCGATCGACTTCGCCAACGGCGAGATCTACATCCGCTACCACGCCTCCGTGCGCGGCGCGGACTGCTTCGTGGTCCAGAGCCACACGGCGCCGATCAACAAGTCCATCATGGAACAGCTGATCATGATCGACGCGCTGAAGCGGGCCTCGGCCCGCAGCATCACGGTCATCCTGCCGTTCTACGGATACGCGCGGCAGGACCGCAAGCACAGCGGCCGGGAACCCATCTCGGCCCGCCTGGTGGCGGACCTGCTCAAGACCGCCGGAGCGGACCGGATCCTCACGGTCGACCTGCACGCCGACCAGATCCAGGGCTTCTTCGACGGCCCCGTGGACCACCTCTTCGCCATGCCGGTCCTCGCGGACTACATCGGCTCCAAGGTGGACCGCGAGGACCTCACCGTGGTCTCGCCCGACGCGGGCCGCGTGCGCGTCGCCGACGGCTGGTGCGACCGGCTGGGCGCCCCGCTCGCGATCGTCCACAAGCGGCGGGACAAGGACGTGGCCCACCAGGTCACGGCCCACGAGGTGGTCGGCGACGTCCGGGACCGGGTGTGCGTCCTGGTCGACGACATGATCGACACCGGCGGCACGATCTGTGCCGCGGCCGACGCCCTGTTCGCCCAGGGGGCGAAGGACGTCATCGTGGCGGCCACGCACGGGGTGCTCTCCGGCCCCGCCGCGGACCGCCTGAAGAACTCGCGCGTCAGCGAGTTCGTCTTCACGGACACCCTGCCGGTGCCCGGGGCGCTCGGACTGGACAAGGTCACCGTCCTGTCGATCGCCCCGCTCATCGCCGGGGCCACCCGTGAAGTGTTCGAAAACGGATCAGTGACCCGGCTCCTCCAGAGCCGGTGATCGCCCGGACGGACGGGCCCGACGGGGGCCCGTCCGCCCGATGGGGGAGGCGGCCGCACGCACCGCACCGTTCCGGGTCGTTTCCCGGGAGGTGAGGCTCCTGACCTGCGCCCCTCGTTTCTCTGATTCTTATCGCCGGAACTCCTTCCGGCGCCCGACGCTCACCGCCGGCGCGGTGGCCGCCCCAGGGCGGACACCTCCCCCCAGGCGCACGGGTGAGCCGTCGCACACCGGGCCGACCGCTCGACCGCAGGCCCGGTCGCGGGGGCGTGCGCGCGCCCGCTGCTCGACAACGGAACGTAAGGAAGCGGGAAATGACACTTCAGGAGACCACCGTGCTCGAGCCCACCCTGCGCGGCACCACCACGTTGCCCGGCCTGCTCGCGGAGCGTGTCGCCGAGCATCCCGAGGCGACCGCAGTCGTCTACCGTGACGAGCGGCTGACCTACCGGGAGCTCGCCTCCCGCAGCTCCGCCCTGGCCGCCTACCTCAGACACCTGGGCGTGGCGGCGGACGACTGCGTCGGCCTCTTCGTCGAACCGTCGATCGATCTGATGGTCGGTGCCTGGGGCATCCTGACCGCCGGAGCCGCCTACCTGCCGCTGTCCCCGGAGTACCCCGAGGACCGCCTCCGGTACATGATCGAGAACAGCCAGGCCAAGATCATCCTGGCTCAGCAGCGCCTGGTGTCCCGGCTGCGCGAACTCGCGCCCGCGGACGTCACCGTCGTCACCCTGCGCGACTCCGACGCCTTCCTCCTGCCCGAGGGCCGGCAGGAGGCGCCCGTCCTCGACGGCGCCCGCCCCGACACCCTCGCGTACGTCATCTACACCTCGGGCAGCACGGGCAAGCCCAAGGGCGTGATGATCGAGCACCACAGCATCGTCAGCCAGCTCGGCTGGCTGCGCGAGACCTACGCGATCGACCGCAGCAAGACCATCCTGCAGAAGACCCCGATGAGCTTCGACGCCGCCCAGTGGGAGATCCTCTCCCCGGCCAACGGCGCCACCGTCGTCATGGGCGCCCCCGGCGTCTACGCCGACCCCGAGGGCCTCATCGAGACCATCGTCAAGTACGGCGTGACCACGCTCCAGTGCGTGCCCACCCTGCTCCAGGGCCTGCTGGACACCGAGAAGTTCGACCAGTGCGTCTCCCTCCAGCAGATCTTCAGCGGCGGCGAGGCGCTCTCGCGCCTGCTCGCCGTCCAGGTCACGCAGGAGATGCCGGGCCGCGCCCTGATCAACGTCTACGGGCCGACCGAGTGCACCATCAACTCGTCCTCGTTCGTGGTCGACCCGGCCGCCCTCGACGAGGCGCCGCAGTCCATCTCCATCGGCGCCCCGGTCCACGACACCCAGTACCACATCCTGGGCAAGGACGACCTCAAGCCCGTCGGCGTCGGCGAGATCGGCGAGCTGTACATCGGCGGCGGCCAGCTGGCCCGCGGCTACCTGCACCGCCCCGACCTGACCGCCGAGCGCTTCCTGGAGATCGAGCTCACCGAGGGCGCCGGCACCACCCGCCTGTACAAGACGGGCGACCTGGGCCAGTGGAACCCGGACGGCACCGTGCAGTTCGCCGGCCGTGCCGACAACCAGGTCAAGCTGCGCGGCTACCGCGTCGAGCTGGACGAGATATCCCTGGCGATCGAGAACCACGACTGGGTCCGCAACGCGGCGGTCATCGTCAAGAACGACGGCCGCACCGGCTTCCAGAACCTGATCGCCTGCGTCGAGCTGAGCGAGAAGGAAGCCGCCCTGATGGACCAGGGCAACCACGGCTCCCACCACGCCTCGAAGAAGAGCAAGCTCCAGGTCAAGGCGCAGCTGTCCAACCCGGGCCTGCGCGACGACTCCGAGCTGGCCGGCCGCTCCACCTTCGACCTGCCGGGCGCCCAGCCCACCCCCGAGCAGCGCAGCCGGGTCTTCGCCCGCAAGACGTACCGCTTCTACGAGGGCGGCGCGGTCACCCAGGGCGACCTGCTCGCGCTGCTCGGCGCGAAGGTCCCCTCGGCCTACTCGCGCAAGTCCGCCGACCTCGCCCCGGCCGAACTGGGCCAGATCCTGCGCTGGTTCGGCCAGTACGTCAGCGAGGAGCGGCTGCTGCCGAAGTACGGCTACGCCTCCCCGGGCGCGCTGTACGCGACGCAGATGTACTTCGAGCTGGAGGGCGTCGGCTCGCTGAAGCCCGGCTACTACTACTACCAGCCGGTCCGCCACCAGCTCGTCCTCATCAGCGAGCGGGCCGCCACCGGCAAGCCCACCGCCCGGATCCACTTCATGGGCAAGAAGGGCGGCATCGAGCCCGTCTACAAGAACAACATCCAGGAGGTCCTGGAGATCGAGACCGGCCACATCGTCGGCCTCTTCGAGCAGGTGCTGCCGGCCTACGGCCTGGACATCCGCGACCTGGCCTTCGAGCCGGCCGTCCGCGAGCTGCTGGACGTCCCCGAGGAGGACTTCTACCTCGGCACCTTCGAGCTGGTCCCGCACACGGGCCCGCGCGAGGACCACGCCGAGGTCTACGTCCAGACCCACGGCGGCAAGGTCGAGGGCCTGCCGCAGGGCCAGTACCGCTACGCGGACGGCGAGCTCACCCGCTTCTCGGACGACATCGTCCTCAAGAAGCAGGTCATCGCCATCAACCAGTCGGTGTACGAGGCCGCCAGCTTCGGCATCAGCGTGGTCAGCCGGGCGCCCGAGGAGTGGCTGCACTACATCACCCTCGGCAAGAAGCTCCAGCACCTGATGATGAACGGGCTCGGCCTGGGCTTCATGTCCTCCGGCTACAGCTCCAAGACCGGCAACCCGCTGCCCGCGTCGCGCCGGATCGACGCCGTCCTGAACGCGGCCGGGGTCGACAGCGGTCCGTCGTACTTCTTCGTCGGCGGCCGGGTCAGCGAGGAGCAGCTCGGCCACGAGGGCATGCGCGAGGACAGCGTCCACATGCGCGGTCCGGCGGAGCTGATCCGCGACGACCTCGTCAGCTTCCTGCCGGACTACATGATCCCGAACCGGGTCGTGGTGTTCGAGCGGCTGCCGCTGTCCGCCAACGGCAAGATCGACGCGAAGGCGCTCGCCGCCTCCGACCAGGTCAACGCCGAGCTCGTGGAGCGGCCCTTCGTCGCCCCGCGCACCGAGACCGAGAAGGAGATCGCGGAGGTGTGGGCCAAGTCCCTGCGCCGCGAGAGCGTCTCGGTCCAGGACGACTTCTTCGAGTCGGGCGGCAACTCGCTGATCGCCGTCGGCCTCATCCGCGAGCTCAACTCGCGCCTGGCCGTCTCCCTGCCGCTGCAGAGCGTCCTGGAGTCCCCGACGGTCGAGAAGCTCGCCCGCCGCCTGGAGCGCGAGGTCGCCCAGGAGTCCTCCCGCCTGGTGCGGCTGCACGCCGAGACCGGCAAGGACCGTCCGGTGCTGTGCTGGCCGGGCCTGGGCGGCTACCCGATGAACCTGCGCACGCTGGCCGGCGAGATCGGCCTCGGCCGCTCGTTCTACGGCATCCAGGCGCACGGGATCAACGAGGGCGAAGCCCCGTACGCGACCATCACGGAGATGGCCAAGGCCGACATCGAGGCCATCAAGGAGCTCCAGCCGAAGGGCCCCTACACCCTGTGGGGCTACTCCTTCGGTGCCCGCGTCGCCTTCGAGACCGCCTACCAGCTGGAGCAGGCGGGCGAGAAGGTCGACAACCTCTTCCTGATCGCCCCGGGCTCGCCGACCGTGCGCGCCGAGAACGGCAAGGTGTACGGCCGTGAGGCGTCCTTCGCCAACCGCGCCTACACGACGATCCTCTTCTCGGTGTTCACCGGCACCATTTCGGGTCCGGACCTGGACAAGTGCCTGGAATCGGCGACGGACGAGGAATCCTTCGCCGAATTCATCAGCGAGCTCAAGGGCATCGACATCGACCTGGCGAAGCGGATCATCTCGGTCGTGGGTCAGACCTACGAATTCGAGTACTCCTTCCGTGAGCTGTCCGAGCGCACGCTGAGCGCGCCGGTGACCATTTTCAAGGCCCGCGGCGACGACTACTCGTTCATCGAGAACAGCAGTGGTTACTCCGCCGAGCCGCCGACGGTCATCGACCTCGACGCCGACCACTACAGCCTGCTCCGTACCCCGGACATCGGCGAACTGGTCAAGCACATCCGGTACCTGCTCGGAGAGTAGTCGCGAGCCGGTCCACACCATGCGGCCGCCCCGCCGGAGAAATCCGGCGGGGCGGCCGTATTTTTGCGTTTCCGGACGTCCGTGACGGGGATCTGTGAAAAGCATTCCGAATGCTGACGCAAGTTGACGACGCCCTGACAAATGGCTGGTTGACGTGCATCAGAGGACTGGAAGAGAATTCTTATAATTCAGGCGGATTGCTCATCGCATTGTCCTGCTGACGAGGAGTCATCACCCATGCGTTTCAATCTCATCGGCCCCTTCGAAATCGTCACGGACGACGGCAGGACCTACCGGCCGGGGACCCCCAAGGTCTGCCAGACGCTGGCGCTGCTGCTCACCCGGCCGGGCGAGATCGTCACGGCCGACGCGCTCATCCAGGAGCTGTGGGGCGAGAAACCGCCGCGCAGTGCCGTCACCACGCTCCAGACGTACGTGTACCACGCACGCCGGATGTTCACGAACGAGTCGCTCGCCCCGGCCGGCCGCCGGCTGATCCTCACCAGCCCGCCCGGCTACTCCATCCAGGCCGCCGACTCGGAGATCGACATCCGGATATTCGAGTCGCTCGTCACGCGGGCGCGCCTCGAACTGAGCGAGGGCGACGCGCTCACCGCCCTGCGCACCGTGCGCGAGGCGCTCGACCTGTGGCGCGGGCCGGCGCTGTCCAACTTCCCCGCGGGCGACCTGCTCGCCGGGCACGTCGTGCACCTGGAGGAACTGCGCATCCGCGCCTTCGAGATCCGCATCGCCTGCGAGGAACAGCTCGGCTGGCACCGCGAGTCCATCCCCGAGCTGCGCAAGCTCATCAACGACTACCCGCTCAACGAGTGGTTCCACAGCCAGCTCATCGGCGCCCTCGGCGCCGCCGGCCGGCGCGCGGAAGCCCTCCAGGCCTACCAGAACGTCCGGCGGCTGCTCGCCGACGAACTGGGCCTGGAACCCTCCCTGGAGCTCAAGCAGCTCCAGGCACGGCTGCTGAGCCCCGTCCCGCAGCCCGACCGCGCCGACCGGATCGACCGCACCGACCGGATCGACCGGATCGACCGCACCGTCCGGCCCCGCGTGCCCGGCGGCCAGGAGGTCCCGGGCCGCCGGGAACAGCCCGCGGCACGCACCGCGTCCTGAGCACCGCGACGCACGGGAGTCCCGGTATGGCGTGCGGGCCGTAGCGGGACTCCCGTGCGTACGCGGTCCTCGGCCTCGGTCTCGGCCTCGGCCTCGGCCTCAGCCGTGGCCGCTGACCTCGGCGAGCGCGCGCAGGACCGCCGCCTGCCGGGCGTCGCGTTCCCGCACGTGCTCCTCGTACGTCTTCGATCCGTAGGCCTGCCCGGCCCGCTCGACGAGCCGGCCCGAGGCCCCGACGTCCAGCCAGCCGCGCGGACCGCCCTGCGCGCCGTCCAGGTGGAAGGCGAGGAAGGGGCCGACGGCGGCCCAGCGCAGCCCGAGCGAGTGCGTGACCACCCGGTCGAGCTCCTCCGCGGTGACGACTCCCTCGCGCACCAGCCGCACGGCCTCGCGCAGCAGCGCCGCCTGGAGCCGGTCCGCCGCCGACGCCGGGACGGCCGGCCCGCGCAGGACCACCGGGACCCGGCCGACCGACTCCAGGAAGAGCACGGCCTCCTCCACGGCCGCCTCCGAGGTCCGCCCGCCGGCCACGACCTCCACCAGCGGCACCACGTGCGGCGGGTTGCAGGGGTGGCCCACGACCAGCCGGCCGGAGTCGGCCATCCGGGCGCCCATGTCGTCCGGGTCCAGGGCCGAGGCGGACGACAGCAGCAGCGCCCGGGCCGGGGCGGCCCGGCCGATCCGCTCGTACAGCGCCCGCTTGAGCTCCAGGTCCTCAGGAACGGCCTCGACGACGACGTCGGCGTCCGCCACCGCCCGTTCCAGGTCCGGCTCGAAGCACAGCCGCCCGGGGAAGCCCGCCGGGTCCGCGCAGCCGTCGGGCAGGTACGGGGCCAGCAGGCGCAGGCCCTCGGCGACGACGCGCGGCGCGTCCGCGCGGCGGCTGTTGACCCGTACGGTCAGCCCGTGGCCCAGGAACAGGGCGATCCAGCCGAGTCCGATGGTGCCCGCGCCGATGACGGCGACGACGCGCTCTTCCGCCTCTTCCCGCGCTTCCCCGCTCACCCGCCCGCCCCGCTCAGGCGGCGGTCAGGCCGGCGGACGGGGACAGCAGCCGGGCCCCGTAAGGGCCCCCGGCCGCTTCGAACCGCAGCGCCGCATGGCTCGCGAGGCTGTGCACGTCGCGCCAGATCCGCTGGAGGGGGTGCCCGGCGAACTGCCCGGAGCTCCCGGTGGCGCGCAGCAGCCGCTCGACGACGTCCACCAGCCGCTCGACGGCGTACGCGCACTCGGCGGGGCTGCGGAGCAGCTCCGCCGCGCCCGCGCCGGGGGAGTCGGCGGCCCGGGCCGCCCGTTCCAGCAGCAGGCCCGCGCTGTCGGTGGCGATCACCCCGCGGGCCAGGGCGGTGCGCAGCGCGAGCTCCTCCGGCTCCGCTCCCGTACGGGAGTCCTCGGCCCACACGCGCAGCGCGGCGCGGGCCGCGCCGAGCGCGGGGGCGCCCAGGAACAGGCCGCCGAGCAGCGGCTGCGGCGCCGTGTGGCAGCGGGCGTCGGAGCCCACGGCCCGGCCCTCGGTCATGTGCCGGCGGGGGAAGCCGCGGTGGGCCGGTACGAAGACGTTGTCGGCGACCAGGGTGTGGCTGCCCGTGCCGCGCATCCCCACCGAGGTCCAGGTGTCGGCGATCGCGTAGTCGCTCCGGGGCAGCGCGAAGAACCAGGGGACCCGCCGGCCGTCCTGCGGCACCAGCGCGCACACCAGGGCCCAGTCGGAGAACCCGACGGCACTGGTGCAGTCCCACTCGCCGGACACGCGCCAGCCGCCGGAGACCGAGGTCGCGCCGCCGCGCGGCAGCAGCGCGCCGACCACGGCGGTGTCGGCGCCCCGGGCCCACAGCTCCGCCTGCCCGTCCTCGGGCAGGTAGGCGCCCATCCGGCCGCCGCCGGCGAGCACCGAGGCGCACCAGCCGGCCGAGGTACAGCCCTGCGCGAGGGCGGCGACGGCCTCCAGCAGTCCGGTGGCCGAACCGTCCCGGCCGCCCCAGCGGGCGGGGACGAAGTACCGGGCGAAGCCCGCGCCGAGGATCCCCTCGGTCACGACGGGGGACAGGGCGCGCTCGCTGTCGGCCCGTTCCGCGTACCGGACGGCCAGGGAAGCCAGCTCCTGTGCTCCCGCACGCAGATCCGTGCCTGATGTCGGGGAGCTTGGCATCGGCACCACTTTCCTCGTCCGTTCGGGGCGGCCCGCCGGGCGGGCGGCAGTGCGGCCACCCTGGACGCATTGCGTCCAGATCCGCTGGAAACGGACTCGACGTACGGTCGTCGCCGCTGCGGGGGCACGGCGCGGCCGCCGAAGGCGCCGCCCCGCACGGCGGCCGGCGGCCTCCGCCGGGACCGTGTTCCTCCAGGCAGCCTCCGGTGAGGCGCGCCGGGTTCCTCAGAGCCTGGCCGCCCATATCCGTCCCAAAGCGGTGCGAGGTTGCATGTGAAACTCAAGGGCAGGGTCGCCGTCGTCACCGGCGCCACGAGGGGCCTGGGCCTCAGGATCGCCGAGGGCTTCGTCGCCGAGGGGGCGTACGTCGTCGCCGCCGCGCGCGGCGAGGAGGGGGCGCGCGAGGCCCTGGAACCGCTCGGAGAGCGGGCCGTCTTCCACCGGGTCGACGTGCGCGACCCGGAGTCCGTGCGCATCCTGACGGACGCCGTGGCGGAGGCGTACGGCGGGATCGACATCCTGGTGGCCAACGCGGGCGTCAGCCGCTCGGGGGCCGCCGCGGGACTGGCCGGGGCGGACTGGGCGGACGTCGTCGACACCAACCTCAACGGCCTCTTCCACTGCGTCCGGGCGGCGGTTCCGCACCTGGAGCGGAGCCGGGCGGGCGGGCGGATCATCGCGATGTCCTCCGCCCTCGGCAGCCGGCCCACCCCGGGGGCCTCCTCGTACTGCGCCACCAAGGCGGCGGTGGAGATGTTCAGCAAGGTCATCGCGCTGGAGCTGGCCCCCCGGGGCATCACCGTCAACTGTCTGTCGCCCGGCTTCATCGACGAGGGCATGGGCAAGCTGCTCAAGCGCAACGAGGCGGTGTGGAGCAAGTACGCGCCGAAGATCTCGCTCGGCCGCATGGGCAGCGGGGCGGAGGTGGCCGACGCGGCGGTCTACCTCGCGGCCGACAGCGGCTCCTACGTCAACGGCCACGTACTGGAGATCAACGGAGGCCTTGGCTGGTGAGGCGCGCGGCGGCGCGCGCCCGGCGGCCTGAGGCCCGGCGCTGCGGCCCGGCGGCCTGCGGCCCGGCGCTGCGGCCCCCGCCGTTCGAGCCCGCCTCCAGCACGGTCGGAGAGGGTCGCCCCCCACGCCGCGGCAGCGGTCCGGGAGGCCGTGACCGGCGTCCGCGACCCGCCCCCATCCACCTCGGACGCGGGCCGGGCGTCCCCGCCCGCGCCCCGCCCGCCTTCCACGCCGGAGGCCGCACATGACAGCCCTGCGCGACGCCCTCGCCCACGGGGTCCCGTCCTTCTCCTTCGAGTTCTTCCCGCCCAGGACCGACGCCGGTGGCCGCGTCCTGTGGGACGCGATCCGCCGCATCGAGCCGCTGGCGCCCACCTTCGTGTCGGTCACCTACGGGGCCGGCGGCTCCTCGCGCGAGCGCACCGTGGAGGTGACCAAACGGATCGCCGCCGAGACGACGCTGCGGCCCGTCGCCCACCTCACCGCCGTCGGGCACTCGGTCGCCGAACTGCGCCGCATCATCGGCCAGTACGCGGACGTGGGCGTACGCGACGTCCTCGCGCTGCGCGGCGATCCGCCCGGCGACCCGAACGCGCCCTGGGTGCGCCACCCGCAGGGCCTGGGCCACGCGCACGAACTGGTCAGCCTGGTGCGGGACGCGGGGGCCTTCAGCGTCGGCGTCGCGGCCTTCCCCGAACGGCACCCGCGCTCCCCGGACTGGGAGAGCGAGATGCGGCACTTCGTGGCCAAGTGCCGGGCGGGCGCCGACTACGCCGTCACGCAGATGTTCTTCCACGTGGACGACTACCTGCGGCTGCGCGACCGGGTCGCCGCGGCGGGCTGCGACACCCCGGTCATCCCGGAGATCATGCCCGCCACGGACGTCCGCCAGATCAGCCGGTTCGCCGAGCTCAGCGGAGCCGCGTTCCCCGGGCACCTGGCCCGCCGCCTCGACGCCGTGCGCGACGACCCGGCGGCCGGGCACGCCATCGGCGTCGAGTACGCCACCGCCATGGCGCGGCGGCTGCTGGCCGAGGGCGCCCCGGGGCTGCACTACATCACCCTCAACCGCTCGACGGCGACCCTGGAGATCCACCGCAACGTACTGGGCTCCGGAACGCCCGCCGCAGCCGCCCGGCCCGCCGCAGCGGCCGGAGCCGCCACAGCCGCCACAGCCGCCCGGGCCGCATAGCCCCGGGCGTCAGGAACGTCCGGATCCCCCGGATCCCCCGGATCCCCCGGATCCCCCGGATCCCCCGGATCCCCCGGATCCCCCGGATCCCCCGAATCCCCGGATCCCCTGGAGACGGGGTCGAGACCGGCTCGGGACGCGGCCGGTGCCCGCGCCGGGACGGCCGGTCCGGGGCGGGGCGCGGGCCGGTCACCACCAGCCCTCCACCTGCCGTCGAGCGGCCCTGACCAGGCTCGTCCTGCGGACACGGACCAACGAGGGGCTGACCGGACCGCCGGATGCGCCGAAAGCACAGCAGAAGGACTCACCCGTGAAGGACACCCAATGAGCCGACGCGTCGTCATCACCGGAATCGGAGTCGTCGCGCCCGGGGGGGTGGGCACCAAGGAGTTCTGGTCCCTGCTCACCGCCGGACGGACCGCGACCCGGCCGATCAGCCTGTTCGACGCCTCCGCGTTCCGCTCCCGCATCGCCGCCGAGGCCGACTTCGACCCGCTCGACCACGGGTTCACCGCCGAGGAGGCCCTCCGCCTCGACCGGGCCGCCCAGTTCGCGCTCGTCAGCGCGGACGAGGCCCTGCGCGACAGCGGCCTCGCCGGCGCGGAGACGGACCCGGCGCGCACCGGTGTCACCCTCGGCAGCGCGGTGGGCTGCACCACCGGCCTGGACGTCGAGTACAACGCGGTGAGCCGGGGCGGCAGCACCTGGCAGGTCGACCACACCCTCGCCGTCCCGCACCTCTTCGACTACTTCGTGCCCAGCTCGCTCGCGGCCGAGGTCGCCTGGCGCGTGAACGCCCAGGGCCCGGTCTCCGTGGTCTCCACCGGCTGCACCTCCGGCCTCGACGCCATCGGCCACGCCGTGGAGCTGATCCGCGAAGGCAGCGCCGACGTGATGGTCACCGGCGCCACCGAGGCCCCGATCTCCCCGATCACCGTCGCCTGCTTCGACGCGATCAAGGCCACCTCCCCGCGCAACGACGACCCGGCGACCGCCTCCCGCCCCTTCGACGCCACCCGCAACGGCTTCGTCCTCGGCGAGGGTTCGGCCGTCCTGGTGCTGGAGGAGCTGGAGAGCGCCCGCAGGCGCGGCGCCCACGTCTACGCCGAGATCGCGGGCTTCGCCAGCCGCTGCAACGCCTACCACATGACCGGACTGCGCGCCGACGGCGTGGAGATGGCCGAGGCGATCACCGTCGCCCTCGACGAGGCCCGCCTCGACCCCACCGCCGTCGACTACATCAGCGCCCACGGCTCCGGCACCAAGCAGAACGACCGGCACGAGACCGCCGCCTTCAAGCGCAGCCTCGGACAGCACGCCCACGACGTCTCCGTCAGCTCCATCAAGTCCATGATCGGCCACTCCCTCGGGGCGATCGGCTCCCTGGAGATCGCCGCCAGCGCCCTGGCCATCGCGCACAACACCGTCCCCCCGACGGCCAACCTGCACACCCCCGACCCGTCCTGCGACCTGGACTACATCCCGCTCACCGCGCGCGAGCAGCGCACCGACACCGTCCTCAGCGTCGGCAGCGGATTCGGCGGTTTCCAGAGCGCCATGGTCCTGACCCGCCCGCGCCTGGGAGATGCCGCATGAGCAACGAGACCGCAGCCCGCCCCGGCGCCGGGCAGTCCGGCCCGGCCGACGCACCCGTCGTCACCGGCATCGGCGTCACCGCCCCCAACGGGCTGGGCACCGAAGCCTGGTGGGCGGCCGTGCTGCGCGGCGAGAGCGGCATCCGCCCCGTCGGCCGCTTCGACGCCGCCCAGTACCCGGCCAGGCTCTCCGGCGAGGTCCCCGGCTTCGACGCCGCCGCGCACATACCCGGGCGGCTGCTGCCGCAGACCGACCACATGACCCGGCTCGCGCTGACCGCCGCCGACGAGGCCCTCGCCGACGCCGGCGTCGACCCGGCCGAGCTGCCCGACTTCTCCGCCGGCGTCGTCACCGCCGGCTCGGCGGGCGGCTACGAGTTCGGCCAGAAGGAGCTCCAGGCCCTGTGGAGCCAGGGCGGCCAGTACGTCAGCGCGTACCAGTCCTTCGCCTGGTTCTACGCCGTCAACAGCGGCCAGATCTCCATCAAGAACGGCCTGCGCGGACCCAGCGGCGTCCTCGTCACCGAACAGGCCGGCGGCCTCGACGCGGTGGCCCAGGCCCGCCGCCAGGTCCGCAAGGGCGTCCGGCTCGTGGTCACCGGCGGCGTGGACTCCTCCATCTGCCCCTGGGGCTGGGCCGCCCACCTCGCCGGCGGCGAACTGAGCACCGCCGACGACCCCGCGCGCGCCTTCCTGCCGTTCTCCGCCGACGCCAACGGCCACGTGGTGGGGGAGGGCGGCGCGCTGCTCGTCCTGGAGGACGCCGCCGCCGCCCGCGAACGCGGCGCCGGGGTCTACGGAACCGTCGCCGGGTACGCCGCCACCTTCGACCCGCCGCCCGGCTCGGGCGGCGCGCCGAGGCTGCGCACCGCCGCCGAACTGGCCCTGCGCGACGCCGGTCTCGCCCCCGCCGACGTCGACGTGGTCTTCGCCGACGCGGCGGGCCGGCGCACCGCCGACCGCGAGGAGGCCGAGGCCATCGCCGGGCTGTTCGGCCGGTACGCGGTGCCCGTCACCGCGCCCAAGACGATGACCGGCCGGCTCGCCGCGGGCGGCGCCTCGCTCGACCTGGCCGCCGCGCTGCTCTGCCTGCGCGACCAGGTCATCCCGCCCACCGTCAACTCCGCCGCCCCGGCCGAGGACTGCCCGATCGACCTCGTGACGGACGCCCGCCGGCCCGGCCCGCTGCGTACGGCGCTGGTGCTGGCGCGCGGCCGGGGCGGTTTCAACGCGGCCGTGGTGGTCCGCGCCGCCGCCTGAGGCGGAGCCCGTCCGCCGGGCGTCCCGCCGCCGGAGTCCGCGCCGCCGGGCGTCCGCGCCGCCGCGGTGGACCGACGCGCGGGGCGCCGTACCGTACCTTTCCGAGCCAGGAGGACCGATGCCCAATCCCGACCCCGCCGAGTTCGCCCGCGTCATGGCCCAGGTCCCGGCCCCGGTCACCGTGGTGACCACGGTGGACGCGACCGGACGGCGCTGGGGCTTCACCGCCAGCTCCTTCACCTCGCTGTCCCTCGACCCGCCGCTCGTGCTGGTCTGCCCGGCGAAGACGGCCTCCTGCCACGAGGCCTTCGTCACCGGCACCCGGTTCCTGGTGAACGTGCTCGCGGCCGACCAGGCCGACATCGCGGGCCACTTCGCCCGCTCCGGAGCCGACAAGTTCGCGGGCACCCCGATGCGGCCGTGCGAGCTGGGCCTGCCCGGCCTGCCGGACGCCACCGCGCGGATCGCGTGCACCCTGTACGACGTACTGGACGGCGGCGACCACAGCATCCTGGTCGGCCGCGTCGAGGCCGTCCACGCGGGCGGCGCCGACCCGCTCGTTTACCACGACCGGCAGTTCACCCGGCCCCGGGGACTGCCGGCGCTGGCCTAAGGGATGTCCGGCGCCGCCCGGCGGCCCGGCCGCGTCAGCGCGCCAGGCGGCCCAGCCAGTCCTCCACCACGTCGGCGACCCCGGCGCTGTCCGCGCCGAGCAGCGAGAAGTGGTCCCCCGGGGCCTCGGTGACGTGGTCGGCGTACTCCCAGCCGCCCGTCCCCCCGGCCGCCGAGCGGGCCGCCCGCACCAGCAGCGTCGGCGCCGCGGCCGGTTCGGGCGTCCAGTCGGCGAACACCCGCAGGTGGCCGCCCATCGCGAGGAGCCGCCCGTCGTCGGGAACGCCGAGGGGGGCGGCCGGGTCCAGCAGCCGTTCCGTCAGCAGGGCGAGGCCGCGGCCGCCCTCGGTGCGCGCGTACGTGTCGAGCAGCACCACCGCCGCCGCCTCCCGGCCGAGTTCGGGCAGCTCGCGGGCGACGGCGTGCGCGATCCAGCCGCCGGAGGAGTGCCCCAGCAGCACCGGCGCCCGCTCCCCGCAGGCCCGGGCCACCGCCTCCGCCTGCGCCCGGACCAGCGCCTGGCGGGTGCGCGGCAGGACGGGGTCGCCCGCGAAGCCGGGGTGCGGGAGCACCGTCAGACCCCGGCGGCCCTCCAGGGCGGCGGCCAGCTCCCGGTACTCGTGGGGGCCGGAGCCCGCGCCGAGCGAGGGGAACGCGAACAGCCGCGCGCCGCCCTCCCGGTGGGGCGCGAGCTCCGCCGGGGCCGGCCAGTGCGCCACCCCGGCGCGGTGGTCGTAGTGCGGCAGCAGCTCGGCCGCCGCCATCAGCAGCGCCGCGCCCTCGGCGGTGCGCCCCTGGGCGTGGGCCCCGCGCAGCAGCCGGACGAGGGTCCCGCCCGCGCCCCGCTCCGGCGCCGGGTCGCACACCGCGGCGCCCCGCTCCCGTACGACGGCCCCACCGTGCCCGGGCGGTACGGGCGCGGGCAGCCGCGCCGCGGGCCGGGAGGCGTCGGCGTGCGCCGCCGCGCGGCCGTGCTCGGCGTCGGGGGCCTGCGGGGCGGCCCGGCGGGTCGTGGCGCCGGCCAGGGCCGGGACCGCGTACGGGCCGCCCGGGCCGCGGCCCCCGGTGCCGGCCGGCGTCCACCGGGCGGGCCCCTCCCCGGCTTCCGGCCCCCGGGCGCGCGGCGCCGCTCCGTCCGGCGCCGGGGCCGGCGCGGGGAACACGGCCCGCGCTCCGGTGCCGTCCGGCGCAGCCCCGCCGGTGCGCGGGCGCGGGCGCGGGGCGGCCGGCGGGGCGTCGTCGGCGCCCGCGACCCACAGCCGCTTGCGGCGCAGGGCGTACGCGGGGCGCTCCGTGCGGGAGGCCGCGGACTCGGTGAAGAAGGTCTGCCAGTCCACGTCGATGCCGTGCCGGTGCAGGTCGGACACCGCCCTGGTCAGGCTCGGGGCCTCGTCGTGGCCGCGGCGCAGGGTGGGCACCAGGGCCATGTCGTCGTCGCCGGTGACGCAGCCCCGGGCCAGGGCGGTCAGCAGGGCGTCGGGGCCCAGCTCCAGCACGGCGCCGACGCCGCGGCCGGCCAGCGTGCGGACGGTGTCGTGGAAGCGGACGGTCTCGCGGAGCTGGACCACCCAGTACTCGGGGCGGGCCACCTCGTCCGAGACGAGGCCCCCGGTGAGCCCGGAGACGAAGGCCGTCGCGGGCCGCCGGAACGCGAGGCCCGCCACGGTCCGCCGGAACTCCTCCAGCATCGGGTCCATGAGCGGCGAGTGGTGGGCGTGACTGACGCGCAGTGCCTTGGACTTGACGTCCTGTTCCGCGAGCCGGCCGACGACCGTCCGCACCGCCTCGCGGGCGCCGCAGACCACCACCGCCCGGGGCCCGTTGACGGCGCCGATCGCCGCGCCCGGCACCAGCAGGGGAGCCACCTCGTCCTCGCCCGCCTGGACGGACACCATGACCCCGCCCGCGGGCAGCGCCTGCGTCAGCCGGCCCCGCGCGCTCACCAGCACCGCCGCGTCGCGCAGCGACAGCACCCCGGCGACGTGCGCGGCGGCGATCTCCCCGACGGAGTGGCCGCCGACGACCGCCGGCACCACGCCCCAGGACTCCACCAGCCGGTAGAGGGCCACCTCGAAGGCGAACAGGGCGGGCTGCGCCGTCCCCGTTTGGTTCAGCAGGTCGGCGTCCTCGCCGAAGACGGCCTCCGCGACGGCCCCGTCCAGTTCCGCGCAGGCCGCGTCGAAGGCGGCGGCGAACACCGGGAAGTCCTCGTACAGCCCGCGCCCCATGCCGGGCCGCTGGCTGCCCTGGCCGGTGAACAGCACCGCCAGTTCCCGGCCCCGGGGCGAGGGGCGGGAGGCGTACGCCGGCCGCTGTAAGGGAGCCGGCGCGCCGGCCGTCCGGGCGGCGGACCGGTCGGGAAAACCACGCGTGTGCTCAGGCATCGTCCCTCTTCCACCCGCACGTATTGCACCCGCACGTAGGCCCTGTCAGCGCCACCTGGTGCCGCAGAGATGGTGCGCACCCCCGGTGGAGCCGCACTCGCGCGCGGCTGAACCGCATGCTCCGCGCGCGGTCCCTGGCCCCGGGGCGGTGCGGGATGTCACGATCGGCCGCGCGCGCGGGCACCGGGCCCGCCGACACCGGGTGAGGACAGGTTCATGGACCAGCAGAGACCGGCACCGCACACCGACGGCCCCGCCCCCGCTCCCGCCCCTGCTTCTGCCGCTTCCCGGGTGCGGGCGGCCGGATTCCTGCTCGGGCTGGCGACCGTCCTCGTCGGGCTGATGGCGGGCCTGTTCTTCGCCTTCACCGTCTCGGTGATGCCGGGCCTGGACGCCTCCGACGCCCGTACGTACGCCACCGCCATGCGGCAGTTCAACTCCGCCATCGACGGCAACGGCCTCTTCGGCACCGCCTTCGTCCTCGCGCTGCTCGCCGCCGCCGCCGCGAGCGCCGTCGAATACCGCGCCGGGCGGCGCCGGGCAGCGCTGTGGGCGGGCGCGGCGGCCGTCGCCTACCTCGTCGTCCTGGTCCTCACCTTCGCGGTGAACATCCCGCTCAACAACGAGCTCGCGGCGGCGGGCGACCCGGCGGGCGCCACCGCCGCCGACGTGCTCGACCGGTTCAGGGGCACCTGGGTGCCCGCCAACACCGCCCGTACGCTGCTGTGCACCGTCGCCCTGGCGGCCCTGGCCCGCGCCCTGCTCCTGCACGGCCGCGCCACCCCGCGCTGACCCCGCGCCGACCTCGCCCCGGCCCGGCTAGCGGGACTGCCCGTACCGGATCAGGGCCCAGGCCAGCAGGACGGTCGAGGCCGTCGTCAGCAGGGTGCGCCAGAGGTTGGCGCGCACCCACGGCCGCTCGAAGGCGCGGCGCACGGCGGCGGGGTCGGTGATCCGGTCCGCCGGGCCCGCCGCCGCCAGGGCGTTGTTGAGCGGGATGTTCACCCCGCCCGTGACGGCCATGGCGAGGACGCAGGCGACGAAGGCCCCGATCAGCGGCGGCAGCACGGAGCGGCCGTCCGGCGGGAGGTGCAGGGCCAGGGCGAGCCCGGTCAGCAGCAGCGAGCCGGCGTAGCCGGCCAGGAACCAGCCGCCCAGGATGGCGACGTTGATCCGCTGCATCACCTCCACGACCGTCCGGTCGCCCGCGCCGCGCAGGCCGGGCATGACCGCCACCGTGAATCCGTAGAACAGGCCGCTCACCAGGCCCATGGTGACCGTCGCCGCGATCAGTGACGCGAAACGTACCGTTTCCACGCAGTTGCCTCCCCCGTGCTCCGCGAACGGCCGGGCGCCGCCGGCGCGGGCCGATCCTACGTCCGGCGGTCCGCGCGTCCCGGCATGTGGGACTGCCCGGAGCCCGGCCCGGCGGCCCCAAGGGGCTTTGCCGGAGCGGGATCCGCGGGATGTACCCTCCCGCTGGGCCCGCACGCCCCCGGAACAGACGTCGGAGAGGAAACTGACCGTGACCGACCCCAAGGACAGGCTGGACGCACTGCGGGCGGACATCGAGCGCCGCAACCCCGCGCAGCCCGAGTTCCACCAGGCCGTACGGGAGGTCCTGGACACCCTGGCCCCCGTATTCGCCGCACGCCCCGAGTACGCCGAGGCCGGGCTCGTCGAGCGGCTCCTGGAGCCGGAGCGGCAGATCATCTTCCGCGTCCCGTGGACGGACGACCACGGCCGGGTGCACGTCAACCGCGGCTACCGCGTCGAGTTCAACAGCGCGCTGGGCCCGTACAAGGGGGGCCTGCGCTTCCACCCGTCGGTGGACATCGGCGTGGTGAAGTTCCTCGGCTTCGAGCAGATCTTCAAGAACGCCCTGACCGGCCTCGGCATCGGCGGCGGCAAGGGCGGCAGCGACTTCGACCCGCACGGCAGGTCCGACGCCGAGGTCATGCGCTTCTGCCAGTCGTTCATGACCGAGCTGTCCCGGCACATCGGTGAGCACACCGACGTCCCGGCCGGTGACATCGGCGTGGGCGGCCGCGAGATCGGCTACCTGTTCGGCCAGTACCGCCGGATCACCAACCGCTGGGAGGCCGGCGTCCTCACCGGCAAGGGCCAGGGCTGGGGCGGTTCCGCGATCCGCCCCGAGGCCACCGGCTACGGCGCCGTGCTGTTCGCCGCCGAGATGCTGAAGGTCCGCGGGGAGTCCCTCGACGGGCTCAGCGCCGTGGTGTCCGGCTCCGGCAACGTGGCCCTGTACACGATCGAGAAGCTCCAGCAGCTGGGCGCGAACCCGCTGACGGCCTCCGACTCCTCCGGCTACGTGGTCGACGACAAGGGCATCGACCTGGCGCTGCTGAAGCAGATCAAGGAGGTCGAGCGGGGCCGCATCAGCGAATACGCCGCCCGGCGCGGCCCGTCGGCCCGCTTCGTGCGCGGCGGCCGGGTCTGGGAGGTCCCGGCGGACGTGGCCTTCCCGTCGGCCACCCAGAACGAGCTGGGCGCCGAGGACGCGCGCGCGCTCATCGCGAGCGGGGTCAAGGCGGTCTCCGAGGGCGCGAACATGCCCACCACCCCCGAGGCGGTGCACCTCTTCCAGGCGGCGGGCGTCGCCTTCGGGCCGGGCAAGGCCGCCAACGCGGGCGGTGTCGCCGTCAGCGCGCTGGAGATGGCCCAGAACGCGGGCCGGGTGGCGTGGAGCCGCGACCGGGTGGAGGACGAACTCGCGGGCATCATGCGGTCGATCCACGCGGTCGCGCACGAGACGGCGGAGCGCTACGGCGCCCCGGGCGACTACGTCACGGGCGCCAACATCGCCGGCTTCGAGCGGGTGGCCGACGCGATGCTCGCCCAGGGCGTCATCTAGGCATCGCCCGGGCCGTCGCCGCTCAGCGGCTCAGCGGCTCAGCGGCTCAGCCGCTCTGCCGCCCCGGCGCTCCCGTCCCGCCCCAACCGGTGGGGCGGGGGCCGCGCGGGCGGGCGGAGAGCGGCGGCACGTAGCCTGGCCTCCCATCACCGACAGGGGGAGTTGCCGCGTGCTGACCGCACTTGACGGGACGTACGGCGACCGGAAGGACGCCGTCGGCGTCGCCGGCCGTACCGCCTCGTACGAGGAACTGCTGGGCGCGGCGGGGGCCGTCGCCGCCGACGTCGCGGGCGCCCCCGCCTTCGCCGTCACCGCGACCGCCTCCCTGGAGACCGTCGCCGCCGTCGTCGGCGCGCTGCTGGCCGGGGTGCCCTTCGTACCGCTGCCGCCGGACGCAGGTCCGGCCGAACGCGAGCACATCCTGAAGGACTCCGGCGCGGTCGAGTTCGAGGTCGACTTCGCCCGCCGCGCCGCCGCCCCCGCCCGGCCCGCCGACGGCCCGGCCCGCTCCCCGCAGGACCCCGCGCTGATCCTCTACACCTCCGGCACCACCGGGCCGCCCAAGGGCGTGGTGCTGGGCGCCGCCGCACTCGCCGCCGACCTCGACGCGCTCGCCGGGGCCTGGCAGTGGACCGCCGAGGACACCCTGGTGCACGGGCTCCCGCTGTTCCACGTACACGGCCTGGTGCTCGGCGTGCTCGGCGCCCTGCGCACCGGCAGCCGCCTCGTGCACACCGGCCGGCCGACCCCGGGGGCCTACGCCGCGGCGGGCGGCAGTCTGTACTTCGGGGTGCCGACCGTCTGGTCCCGCGTCGCCGCCGACCCGGAGGCGGCCGCCGCGCTGTCCGGGGCCCGGCTGCTGGTTTCCGGCAGCGCCCCGCTGCCCGCCCCCGTCTTCCGGGACCTGGAGCGCCTCACCGGCCACCGCCCCGTCGAGCGGTACGGGATGACCGAGACGCTGATCACCCTCAGCGGCCGGGCCGGCGGCGAGGTCCGCCCCGGCACCGTCGGCACCCCGCTCCCGGGCATCCGGACCCGCATCGCCGCCGAGCCGGGCGCCGAGATCGGCGAACTCCAGCTGACCGGGCCCACCCTGTTCTCCGGGTACCTGGGCCGCCCCGAGGCCACCGCGGCCGCGTACACCGAGGACGGGTGGTTCCGTACGGGTGACATCGCGGCCGTCGACGAGCGCGACGGGGTCCACCGCATCGTGGGCCGCGCCTCCATCGACATGATCAAGTCCGGCGGGTACCGGATCGGCGCGGGCGAGATCGAGAACGCCCTGCTGGACCACCCCAAGGTGAGCGAGGCGGCCGTCGTCGGCGTCCCGGACACGGACCTCGGCCAGCGGATCGTCGCCTTCGTGGTCGCCGAGGGGGTCACCGGCTCCGAGCTGACCGACTTCGTCGCCGCCCACCTGTCGGTGCACAAGCGCCCCCGCGAGGTCCGCTTCGTCGAGGCCGTGCCGCGCAACGCCATGGGCAAGCCCCAGAAGAAGCTGCTGCTCGCCGACCACTTCCGCGAGGACCGGGGATGACCACCGCCGACCGCGTCCACCAGGGCCCGGGCTCCTGGATCCGCCGCTTCCACCCCGTGGCGCACTCCGCGGCCGCGCCGGTCCTCGTCGTCCTCCCGCACGCCGGGGGCAACGCCTCCTTCTACTTCCCGCTCTCCCGGGACCTGGCCGCGCGCGCCGAGGTCCTCACCGTCCAGTACCCCGGCCGCCAGGAGCGGCTCGCGGAAACCGCCCCGGACACGGTGGCCGGGCTGGTCGACGGGGTGGAGCGGGCCCTGCTGCCGTGGCGGGACCGGCCGCTGGTCCTCTTCGGCCACAGCATGGGCGCCGTCCTCGCCTACGAACTGACCCGCCGGCTGGAGGCCCGTGGCGCGGGCCCGCGCGGCCTGGTCGTCTCCGCACGGCGCTCCCCGCTGGTGGCGCGCGCGCCGGAGACCGTCCACCTCCGGGACGACGACGCCCTGCTGGCCCACGTGGCCGCCCTGTCGGGCACGGACCCGGCGCTGCTGGCCGACCCGGAGTTCCGGGAGCTGATCCTGCCCGCGCTGCGCGCCGACTACCGGGCCATCGAGACCTACCGCCACGAGCCGGGCAGACCCCCGCTGCGCACCCCGGTCAGCGTGCTGCTCGGCGAGTCCGACCCGCGGGCGAGCGTGGCCGACGCCATGGGCTGGCGGGAGCTCACGGAAGCGGCCTTCACCTTCCGCGGCTTCCCCGGCGGCCACTTCTACCTGGCCGACCACCACGAGGCCGTGACCCGCGCCCTCACCGAAGACCTGACTGCCTTCACCTCCCCGGCCCGACCCGATGGGCCCGTACCGCCACGAGGGTGACTGAGGGCCGGTGAGGGGTCGCCCCGGAGGGGCCGGAAGTGGTCGGTGGGAGGGGGGTTGGGGGGCAACAGGGGGGTCCGGCAGGGGAATTGGTGCCAACATCGGGGGATGGATCAAACGGCTGGGGAATCCAGAACCGATCAGCGCGCCCTGGTGGCGGCCGGCGTCACCGTCGTGATGTGGGCCTCCGCCTTCGTGTCCATCCGGGCGTCCGCCGACCACTTCGGGCCCGGGGCGCTCGCGCTGGGGAGGCTGGCCACGGCCTCCGTGGCGCTGGGGACCGTCCTGCTCGTCAAGCGGGTGCCATTGCCGCCGCGGCAGGCGTGGCCCGGGATCCTGGCGTCCGGGGTGCTCTGGTTCGGGCTGTACATGGTGGCGCTGAACTGGGGCGAGCAGGGCGTCGACGCGGGGACCGCCGCCATGGTGGTCAACATCGGGCCCCTCGTGATCGCCCTGCTGAGCGGGTGGTTGCTGAAGGAGGGGTTCCCGCCGATGTTGCTGGCGGGGATGGCCGTGTCCTTCGCGGGGGCGGCCGTGGTGGGGATGTCCACCTCCAAGGGCGGCGGCTCCTCCCTCACCGGGGTGCTGCTGTGCCTGGTCGCGGCGCTCGCCTACGGGGCCGGGGTGGTCTCGCAGAAGCCCGCCCTGCGGTACGCGAACCCGCTCCAGGTGACCACGTACGGGTGCTTCGTCGGTACGGCCTGCACCCTGCCGTTCGCCGGGCAGCTGCTGCGCCAGATCCCCGAGGCCCCGCTGACCGCCACCCTCAACATGGTGTACCTGGGCCTCTTCCCGACCGCGCTGGCCTTCACCACCTGGACGTACGCCCTCTCGCGCACCACCGCCGGGAAGATGGGCGCGACGACCTACGCGGTGCCCGCCGTCGTGGTGCTCGTCGCCTGGATCGTGCTGGACGAGGTGCCCGGCTGGTGGACCCTGCTGGGCGGGGCGATCTGCCTCGCGGGCGTCGCGGTCTCCCGGCGGCGGCCCCGGCCGGCCCCCCAGGTGGCCCCGGCCGGGAAGTGAGCGGGTGCTCCCCCTCCGCCCGGAGGGGGAGCACCCGCTACAGGACGTACGTGGCCTCGTTGCGGCCCAGCAGGTAGCCGAGCTGTAATCGGTTCAGGGCGCCCAATTCCTGCTTGATGGCGGCGATATGGGCTTGCAGGGAGCGTTCGCTGATGCCGATGCGGCGGGCGATGGCCTTGTCCGAGTAGCCCTCCACCAGGAGCCGGCTGATGGACTCCCGGATCGCCGGGACGACCTCGTCGGCCGCCTTCGCCGCGTGCAGCGGGACGAAGGGAAAGGGCTTCGCCCGGTCCCAGGCCTTGTCGAAGGTGTCCCGGAGAAATCGTACGATGGTCGGTTCGGTAATGGAGATCGCCGTGGTACGGTCCTCGTTTGCCGAAATGAAGGCCACGTCGTCGACAATGATCAAACGGTCAAAGAATTCTTCAAGAGTGCGAACCTGGGCTCCGTATTCCGTAACGGCGCGGACATATTCCTTGGTCGCCTCGTCGAATCTCGTGGTGTGCTGATACAGGGTCCGCATCGCGATCCCCGCGGCGATGTGCCGCCGTACGGATTCCAGCGCGTCCTTCAGCACCGCGCTCGGCCGCGCCCCGTCGGGCTGTGCGGTGAGGATGTCCCGCCGGACCGAGCCCAGCGCCTCGTTGATCGCCGTGGAGATGCTGCCCAGGCCGTGCAGGTACCGGACGCCGGGGCCCACGACGACCTCGTCCGGACCGGCCTCGATGGCCTCCGCCGGGGTGGGCCGCTGGGCCTGCTGCGCGGCTTCCTGCGCGAGCAGGCCCAGGTGCGTTGCGAGTTCCCGCAAGAACGCCTGCGGTTCCCCCGCCGCAGCCGCGCACAGCGCTTCAGGTGCACCGCTTTGTGCGGTTTTGACGTATTTGACTACGTCCACGTGCCACCCCTGTCTGTCCGGTATGCAGCTGTTTGTAGCGGTCTAGACCCCGTGGGTTCCCGCAATGCGTAAACCGGAGCCATCGTAGGTCTACCTCGTCGTGACCCGGCAGGGGAGATTTGGTCTCACCGCAGGAACGAACACCGAGAAGGCGAACCGGAGATCACCACCGCCGGAAACCGCCTCGGTTTGGCGTTCCTGGAATGGCCGAACGCGAAACGACTTGAGGGGACTGGGAAAAATGGGGAAGAACCACATGGTGACTCGTCGGGCCGGCCGCGTTTCGGGAATCCGCGGCCGCATGGTACTCGCCTCGGCGGGCATCGCGATCGGCCTGGGGACCGCGGTCACCGGCCTCGCCGTCCAGGGGGGCTCCCCGGCCGGTTCCGTGAGCCACCTGCGCCTCGGCGACGTCGGCTGGAACAACGCGAACCCGCACGTCGTGGCGGGTGACGCAGGCGACGTCGGCTGGAACAACCCGCAGCCCGGCACCACCCCGGCCCCCACGCCCACCTCCACCAACGACGTTGGCTGGAACTGATCCTCCACCAGAGCCCCGTCCTGCACTGCTTCACCTCCCGCCACCGACCGCCCGGCAAAGGAATGGCTGATCCTCGTGGTTGCCTCCCCCTGGTTCCTGACCTCCGAGACCGCGGCCGGCCCCGACCCCGTCGCAGCGGCTCCCGACCCCGCCGCCCGCGTCTACTGCTTCCCGCACGCCGGCGGGAACCCCCGGACCTTCCTCGGCTGGCAGCCCGCCCTGGAGCGCGACGCGCGGATCCTCGCCGTCTGCCCGCCCGGCCGTGGCCACCGCTTCCGCGAACCGGCCCCCGCCTCGCTGACCGAGCTGGCCGACGGCGCCGCCACCGCCATCGGCCGGGGCGCCGCCGCGGACCGGCCCTTCCTCCTCTTCGGCCACAGCTTCGGCGCCGCCCTCGCCTTCGAGGTCGCCCGCCGGCTCGACGGCGTACGCGGCTTCGCCGGCCTCGTCGCCTCCGGCTGCTCCGCACCCTCCCTGCTGCCCACCCCGCGCGTGGTCGAGGCCGCCGCTCTGGAGGGCCGCGCCTTCGCCGAGGCCGTCCGGTTCTTCGGCGGACTGCCCCCCGAGGTGCTGGAGGACGACGCGGTGCGGGAACTCCTCCTGCCGCACCTGCTGGCGGACTTCCGGATGGTCGCCGGGTACCGCTACCGCCACGGCGCGGCCGCCCCGCTCACCGTTCCGCTCACCCTGGTCAACGGCACCGAGGACCCGCACGTCAGCCCCGCCGCGCTCGGCCCCTGGGCCGACGAGTGCGCCGCCGAGCCCGACCAGTACTGGGTGCCGGGCGGCCACTTCTACTTCGAGGAGCGGCCGCACTCCGTCACCGCCGTCCTGGGCGCCCTGGCCCGCGCGGCGACGAGCGCGGCAACGGGCCCGGCGAGCGCGGCAGCGGACCTGGCGAGCGCGGCAACGGGCCCGGCCCGCAGCGGAGATGAGTACGTTGAGCTGATCTGATCCACCGGCCGACGCACCCCTGCACCTGCGAGGAACCCATGAACAGCAGCACCGACACGGCCGCCCGGCTGCGGCGCGCCATCGCCTTCCGCGACCTGCACGAAGGCCCCCGCCCCTTCGTCGTCCCGAACCCCTGGGACGCCGGAACCGCCCGCGTCCTGGCCTCCTTCGGCTTCGCCGCCCTCGCCACCACCGGCGCCGGACTGGCCCACAGCCTCGGCCGCCCCGACGGCGCCAACCAGCTCAGCCGCGCCGAGATCCTCGCCAACGCGGCCGCCATCGTCGACGCCACCGGGCTGCCCGTCACGGCCGACCTGGAGAGCGGCTTCGGAGAGCGCCCCGAGGACGTCGCCGAGACCATCCGGCTGGCGGCCGCCGCCGGTCTGGTCGGCGGCTCCGTCGAGGACTCCACCGGCCGCGACGCGGACCCGGTGCGCCCGCTCGACGAGGCCGTGGAACGGGTCGCGGCCGCCGTGGAGGCGGCGAAGGGGCTCGACTTCCCCTTCACCGTCACCGCCCGCGCCGAGAACTTCTTCCAGGGACTGCCCGACCTCGACGACACCATCCGCCGCCTGCGGGCGTACGAAGCCGCCGGCGCCGACGTGCTCTACGCCCCGGGCCTGCCGGACGCCGACTCCATCCGCGCCGTCTGCTCCGCCGTCGGCCGCCCCGTCAACGTCCTGATGACCGGCGCCCTGAAGCTGTCCGTCGCCGACCTCGGGGACCTCGGCGTACGCCGCGTCAGCACCGGCTCGGCCCTGTCCCGGGCCGCCCTCGGCGCCCTCGTCCGGGCCGCCCGCGAGATCACGGAGTCCGGCAGCTTCGACTTCGGCCTCGACGCCCTCCCGTACGCCGACGCCAACGAGCTCCTGGCCCCCGCCGCCCCCGCCCCGTCCGCCCCGCCCGCCGACCGAGAGAGCGATCCGGCACCGTGAGCCTTCCGTACGCGTCACCCGCCGCCCCCGCGTCACCCGCGGCCACCGCCGTCCACCTGTCCGCGCCCCGCTACGTGCTGGGGGAACTCCCCGCCGACCACACCACGGTCGAAGCCCTGCCGGAGCGGGCCCGCCGGTTCGGCATGCCTGCCCGTGCCGGACTGTGGGGCTGGGGCACGGTCCACCGCACCGCCAAGTCCCTGGAGGCCCTCGCCGCCGAGACCGCCCGCGCCACCCTCGACGGCGCGGGCGCCGCCCCGGCGGACGTGGACTGCCTCATCGTGTGCTCCACCCGCTTCCCGGGCGGCCCGCGCACCCACGGCACGTTCGTGGAGAACGTGCTGGCCGCCACCGGCCTCGGCGCCGCCGCCTTCACCGGCCTCACCCTCGGCCGCTGCGCCAACCTGCTGGCCGGCATCCGCACCGGTCAGGCGTACGTCGCCGCCGGCATGCACCGCCGGGTCCTGGTCGTCACCACCGACCGGGTCACCGACGAGTCCGTCCGCATGGAGAACTTCGCCCTCTTCAGCGACGGCGCCGCCTCCTGCCTGATCAGCGCCGACCCGCTCGGCCCGGACGCCTACGAGATCGTCGCGGGCGCGACGGCGCAGGACCCGGCGGGGCTCGACTGGTCGAACGAGATCAGCTCCGACCTCGCCCGCGAGGTCAACCGGCAGATCCTGGAGGACACCGGGATGAAGATCGGCGACATCCAGGGGGTGCTGCACCCCAACCTCTACAAGCCGCTCGTCGTCCTCAAGGAGCGCCAGGCGGGCTTCACCCGCGAGCAGCTCTACCTCGACAACATCCCGCGCGTGGGCCACTGCTTCGCCGCCGACCCGCTGATCAACCTGGTCGACCGCCAGGACGCCGGCGAGCTGCGGCCCCGCGGCCACTACCTGCTCGCCTCCAGCGTCCCGGGCGTACGGATCGCCGTCCTGCTGCGCCGCCTGCCGCACCCCGCCGAAGCCGGCGCCGCCGCCGAAGGCACCGCCACCGCCGCCACCGCCACCGCCGCCACCGCCGACCGGCAGGGGGAGCGCTGACATGAGCGCCCACCTCACCCCCGGCGAGGAGACCTCCCTCGACATGGCGCGCGGGTTCTACGCCCCCGCCCACGCGCTGCCCGACCTGACCACCTCGCTGCCCTCCGGCCCCTTCGAGGCCTCCCCGGCCGGCGCCACCGAGGGTGCGCGGATCGCCGGGCTGCCCCCCGCCGGGCTGTTCCGGCGGCTGCTCGCCGACCAGGAGAGCGAGGGAGTCCTGGTCGCCGCCCGCCGGGTCCTCGCCGCCTTCCTGGCTCCCGAGTCCGAGGACCCGGACCTGCCCCGGCCCGCCGGATCGGGCGCGACCGCCCACGCCCCCGCCGAAGCCACCGCCGAGGCCGAGGCCGAGGCCGTCGCCGCCCAGGTGCTGGCCGCCCGCGCCGAACTCGCCGCCGTGCTGGCCCCGTTGCGCGACCACCCCGACCCCGAGGTGCGCACCGCCGTACTGCGCCAGCGCGCCCCCCTCGCGCTGACCGGCGGCTGCTGGCTGGACACCCTCTCCCAGGCCGCGACCCAGCCCGCCGAGATCGTGGGCCGGCTCTTCGGCCAGCACTGGCTCCTCCAGGGCGAGGGCACCGCCGAGGCCGGAATGCTCGGCCGCCGCCGCCGGGCCCTGATCGGCGCCGGGGTCTTCCTGCCCGGCGTGGAGGCCGCCGCCTTCCTCGACGAGACCGGCGCCCGGCCGCTGACCGCCCTGCACGGTGCCTTCCACCTGGCCCTGTCCCGGCTTCCGGCCTCCTTCCTCCCCGAGGTCGTCGGCGTCCACTACGCCGCCCACGCCCTCGGCCTCGACGACCTCCTGCTCGGCATCGAGCCGATGCTCGCCGAGAGCGACGTACGCCCCCTGCTCGCCGACTACCTGGCCTTCACCGCGCAGTCCCCCACCGGGGCCGAGGACCGCCGCCGCGCGCTGGCCGCCGTACGCCTCCTCGTGCGCCTGGAGCGCGAGCACACCGCCGCCCTCGCCGAGCTCGCCGGCTGGTACGACGGACTGTCGCTGGACGCCAAGGTCGCGCGGATCGTCGAGCGGCACGCCCCGCACGCCGGCCGCCAGCACCGCGCGGTGCGCCTGGGCACCCGCAAGCTCACCGACTGGCTCGACGACGAGCGGCTCGACGCGGCCGCCTTCGTACGGGAGTTCCGCACGGCCCGGCAGATCCGGCCCGCCCGCGACGGCGGCCCCTGCCGCTTCCTGAAGTCCATCAAGTTCGGCGGCCCGATGTTCGGCATCTTCGACGAGCGGGAGGCGGCCGTCCTCGCCGAGTGGGCGGCGGCCGTCGCCGCCGGCGAGCCCGCCGGCCCGGACCTGGTGCCCAGCACCGCGGGCGACGAGCCGGCCCGGGCCTGGAGCGGCCGGCTCGCCACCGTCGAGCCCGCCGGCCTGCTGGTGCGCGAGCCCGAGGGCACCCGCGACCACCGCCGCTTCTTCCACCGCCTGGTCAACTTCGAGCGCCACCCGAACGTGCTGCCGCAGGCCCGGGCCCGGGCCGAGGCCGGGCTCGCCGACGCCGAACTGCTCTTCGAGCACGGGGCCGGCGGGGTCCTGACCGACGCCAGCTGGTTCCCGTACACGCCCGAGGCGCTGATGGAGCGGGTCGAGCGGATCTACTGGGACAAGCTCGTGGACCCGTACGAGCCGCTGACCGAGATCCCCTCCCGCGACGAGGTGGTCTTCGAGCAGTCCACGTACGCGCTCGGCAGCCTCATCGACGGCACCTGGGCGCACCGGATCGGCAACCTCGGCCGCCGCGGCCGGCGCAGCGACGACCTGCTCTTCTCCATCTACGCGGACGAGATGGGCCGCGGCGACATGGACAAGAACCACATCACGATCATCCACAAGGTGCTCGCCAGCATGGACATGGACCTGCCGCACATCCGGCAGGAGGCGTTCCTGCACCAGGGCGACCTGCCGGACCACCTGTACGGCTTCTCCATCCACCAGATGTGCCTGTCGCTGTTCCCCGACAGCCTCTACAACGAGATCCTCGGCTACAACCTGGGCATCGAGATGTTCGGTCTGGGCGCGATGCGGCTGCACGAGATCCAGAAGCTGCGCCGGCACGGCCTCGACGTCTCCTACGAAGAGGCCCACCTGTCCATCGACAACTTCTCGGCCGGGCACGCCCGTCAGTCCGCCGACATCGTCGTGGCCTACCTGGACGACGTGCGGCGCGGCTCCGGCGAGGAGGCGGTGCAGCGCGAGTGGCGCCGGATCTGGCGCGGCTACGCCTCCTTCGCCCACTTCGTCGAGCACGGCCTGGTCAAGCGGGTCCGCGCCGAGGCGGCCGCCGCCCAGGCCACCGCCCAGACCGCCGCCCAAGCCACCGCTAACCCGGCCGCCCCCGCCGGCGCCACCGACGCCCCCGCCGACCTGGTCATCTGAGGAGCCGGACGATGGAACTGACGACGAGCTTCGACCCCGAGGTCATCGCCCTGCCCTTCTACGAGGACTCCCACCGCCGGCTCGCCGAGTCGGCCGGGGCCTGGTGCGACAGCAACCGGGTGCTGTGGGAGGAGATCCGCACCCTCGACCCGGACGCCGCCGGACGCCGTCTCGTGCGCGCCCTCGGCGCGGCCGGCTGGCTCGCCGAACTCGACCCGAGGGGCGCGCCGGTGGACGACTTCCGGGCCGTGTGCCTGCGCCGCGAGGCCCTCGCGTACGCCGAGGACCTGGCCGACTTCGCCTTCTCCATCCAGGCGCTGGCCGCGACCCCGCTGCTGCGCTTCGGCAGCGAGGCGCAGCGCCGCCGCTACCTGCCGGGGATGGCCGCCGGAACCCTGATCGGGGCCTTCGCGGTCTCCGAGAAGGAGGCCGGTTCGGACGTGGCCTCGGTGGGGCTGGCGGCGGTCAGGGACCCGGCGGACGGCTCGTACGTGCTCGACGGGCGCAAGGCGTGGATCGCGAACGGGACCATCGCCGACGTGTTCGTGGTGATCGCGCGCACCGGCCAGGGCCCCGGACCGCTGGGGCTGTCGGCCTTCCTGGTGCCGCGCGGGACGCCCGGGCTGCGGGTGGAGCGGGTGGACGCCATCGCCCCGCGCTCCTTCGCGCACCTGTCCTTCGAGGGCTGCCGGCTGCCCGCGGACGCGCTGCTCGGCCGGCCGGGCAAGGGGTTCGTGATCGCCGTCGACCTGCTGGAGCGGTTCCGCACGACGGTCGGCGCCGCCGCGCTCGGCTTCGCCCGGCGGGCCTTCGACACCGCGCTCGCCCACGTCCTGGGGCGGGAGGCGTACGGGGCCACGCTGTTCGACCTCCAGCTGGTCAAGGCCTCGCTGGCGGACATGGAGGTGCAGCTGAACGCGGCCGCGCTGCTGGTGGCCCGGGCCGCCTGGGAGACCGACCGGGGCAGCCGCCGTTTCGCCCGGCACTCCAACATCGCCAAGGTGCACGCCACCGAGGCCGCCCAGGGGGTGGTCGACTCCGCCGTGCAGCTGCTCGGCGCGGCGGGCATCGTGCAGGGGTCGGTCACCGAGCGGCTGTACCGGCAGATCCGCTCCCTGCGCATCTACGAGGGCACCTCGGAGGTGCTGCGGATGGCCATCGCGGGCTCCCTCGACATGCGCAGGGCGGCCCGGGTGACGGCCGCCTGACCCCCCGCCGCCCGGCCTCCCGCCGCCCGACCGCCCGACCGCCCGCCGCTCCAACCGCCCCGCCCGTAGCGCCCGTTCAGCAAGGAGTCTTCGTGAGCACCACCACCGTCACCCCCGTCGAGGCCGTCCGCCTCGCCGACCCCTATCCCTTCTACGCGCGCCTGGTGGCCGAGCGCCCCTTCGCCTTCGACGAGGCGCTCGGGGCGTGGGTGGCCGCGGACGCGGCGGCGGTGCGCGCGGTGCTCGGCAGCGCCGTGCTGCGGGTGCGGCCGGTGGCGCAGCCCGTTCCGGCGGGCATCGACGGCACGGTGGCCGGGGAGGTGTTCGGCCGGCTGGTGCGGATGACGGACGGCGCGGCGGCCGCCCGCCTGAAGGGGGTCGTCGCGGGGGCCCTGGCCCGCGCCGACACCGCTTACGCGGCCGCGCTGGCGGCCCGCTTCACCCGTGAGGCGCTCGCCGCGGGGGGTGAAGTCCCTTACGAGGAGCTGATGTTCGGGGTTCCGGCCCGGGTGGTCGCGGTGCTCTGCGGGCTGGCGGACGGGGCCGACCGCGAGGCGGCCCGGGCGATCGGCGACTTCGTCCGCTGCATCCCGGCCACCGCCACCCCGGCCGACCACGCGGCGGCCGCGGCGGCCGCCGTCCGGCTGCGGGCCCTGCTCGGCCCCGGGCTGGACGCGGCCGCGGCCGCCCCCGCCCCCGCCGGATCCACCCCCGCCGGATCCGGTCCCGCGCGGGGGCTGCTCGCCGAGCTGGTGCGGGCCGCCGACCGGGACGGCTGGGTGGAGCTCGGACCCCTGCTCGCCAACGCCATCGGTTTCCTCTCGCAGACCTACGACGCCACCGCCGGGCTCATCGGCAACACCCTGGTCGCCCTCGCCCGGGGCGCGGCCGCCCCCGACACGGGAGCGCTGGTGCGCGAGGTGGTCCGCCACGACGCCCCCGTCCAGAACACCCGCCGGTTCGCGGCCGGGACCTTCACCCACGCCGGCTCCACGGTGGAGCCCGGGCAGCAGCTGCTGGTGGTGCTCGCCGCCGCCAACCGGGACCCCGCCGTCAACCCCGACCCCCACACCCTGCTCCCCGGCCGGGTGAATCCCGTGATCTTCACCTTCGGCGCGGCGGCCCACCGCTGCCCGGGCGAGGAGCTCGCGGTGGCCCTCGCGACCGCCGTCGTCACCGAACTGCGCACGGCAGGCTTGACCACCACCGCGACCCCCGCCTATCGCCCTCTGGCGAACGCCCGGATCCCGCACCTCTAGCGCGCAGGCACCTCCAGGACGCCGCCCCCGCAACCGCGATCAGGCCGGGGGTCTCCCACCCCTATGCCTTCAGACGGGACAAACCGCACCATGTCGGACACGATTCACCTCTGGATGCGCCACGAGGCCCGCCCCACCGAGCGGCGTGCCCCCCTCACCCCCGAGGACGCCGCCCGCCTCGTCGAGGCCGGCGTCCGGATCACCGTCGAGGAGTCGGACCAGCGCGCCTTCCCCCTCGCCGAGTACGCCGCCGCGGGCTGCGCCACCGCCGCCACCGCCTCCTGGCACGAGCAGGCCCCCGACGAGGCCCACGTCCTCGGCCTCAAGGAACTCCCCTCCGGAGCGGACGCCCCCGCCCTGCGCCACCGTCACATCTACTTCGCCCACGCCTACAAGGGCCAGGCCGGCGCCGGCGAACTGCTCGCCCGCTTCACCGCGGGCGGCGGCGCCCTCCTCGACCTGGAGTACCTCACCGACGAAACGGGCCGCCGCGTCGCCGCCTTCGGCTACTGGGCCGGCTACGTCGGCGCCGCCCTCGCCGTCCTGCACCACCGCGGCGCCCTCACCACCCCGCTGCGCCCCACCGACCGCGCCCGCCTCGACGCCCTCCTCGCCTCGGGCGCCACCGTCGACGACCCCACCACCGCCCTGGTCGTCGGCGCGCTCGGGCGCAGCGGCCGCGGCGCCTGCGATGCGCTGGAGCGGGCCGGACTCGCGCCCACCCGCTGGGACCTCCCCGAGACCCGCTCCCTGGACCGGGCCGCCCTGCTCGGCCACGACCTGATGGTCAACACCGTCCTGACCACCACCCCCGTGGCGCCCTTCCTGACCAAGGCCGACCTCGACGACCCGGCCCGGCGCCTGTCCGTGCTGAGTGACGTCACCTGCGACGTCACCTCCGACTGCAACGTCCTGCCCGTCTACGACGAGACCACCACCTGGACCGAACCCGTCCGCACCCTGCGCGCCGAGGCGCCCCGCCTCGACCTCATCGCCATCGACAACCTCCCCTCCCTCCTCCCCGTCGAGGCCAGCACCGCCTTCTCCGCCGAACTCGCCCCGCACCTGGCGCGGCTGGCCGGGCGGGACGGCGTCTGGGACCGCGCCCTGACCACCTACCGGACGGCAGTCGAAGCCCAGGAGGCCCCCCTTGTCCGCTAACCCGTCCGCGCCCGGCGCGGCCCCGGCGTCCGGCACCGTCCACTGGATAGGCACCGGCCTGTCCACCGGCCGCTCCGGCCTCTCCCTCGTCTGCGAGCGCGCCCGCCGGGTGGTCCTGTGGGACCGCACCGCCGAGCGCGCCGCCGCCCGCCTGGCCGCCCACGGCCTGGCGGACCGCGCGGAAGTCCGCGCCCTCACCCCGGCCGCCCTGGCGGCCGGGGTGGGCCCCGGAGACGTCCTCGTCTCCATGCTCCCGGCCGCCGAACACGCCCCGCTGCTGCGGCTGGCGACCGAGCGGGGCGCCCACTTCGCCTGCACCAGCTACGTCTCCCCGGAACTGGCCGCCCTGGCCGCCGAGGCCGCCGCGGCGAGCCGCACCGTCGTCCTCACCGAAGCCGGACTCGACCCCGGCATCGACCACCTGATGGCCCACGACCTCGTCGCCCGGGCCCGCGAGGCCATCGGCCCGGCCCCGGCCACCGCCGCGTTCACCTCCTACTGCGGAGGGGTCCCGGCGGTCCCCAACTCCTTCCGCTACCGCTTCAGCTGGGCCCCGTACGGGGTCCTCGCGGCCCTCGGCTCCCCGGCCCGGCACATCGACGCCGGAGCCGAGCGGACCGCCGCCCGCCCCTGGGAGGCCACCCGGCCGCTGACCCTGGCGGGCGAGGAGTTCGAGGTCTACCCCAACCGCGACAGCCTCCCCTTCGTCGCCCAGTACGGCATGCCCGACCAGTGGCAGCTCGCCACCTTCGTCCGCGGCACCCTGCGCAACGCGGGCTGGCGCACCGCCTGGAAGGAGGTCTTCGACACCGTCTCCACCGGCGACCCCGAGGCCGTCCGCGCGCTGGCCGCCGCCCTCGCCGCCCGCTACCCCACCACCCCCGCCGACCGCGACCGCGTCGTGCTGTCCGTCTCCCTGGAACTGCGCACCGCCGCCGGGACCCGCTGGCGCGGCTCCCACCTGCTGGACCTCACCGGCGACGCCGACGAGTCCGCGATGGCCCGCTGCGTCAGCCTCCCCGTCGCCTACGGCGTCACCCGGATCCTGGCCGGCGCGCTGCCCGCCGGACTCAACCGGGCCGCCGAGACCCCCCGGGAAACCACCCGGTGGCTCACCTTCCTCGCCGCCCACGGCCTGGGCGGCACCCGCGAAGAAACCTCCTCCACCCCCTCAGGAGTCCCGGCATGACCGACCCGACCGCGCCCCCGGCCCGGCCCGCCGCCCCCCGCCCGCTCCCCGGGGCCTTCGTCCTCACCGGCGCCTTCCGGGTCGTCTGCCGCAACCCCCGCTACCTGGAGGAACTCGCCGCCCGCGGCCTGAAGATCCTCCTCATCACCCCCGAGAGCAACCGCGAGGCCGCCGAGACCGCCCGCAAGGACCCCGAGCACCCGGCCGCCCTGATCGACGAGATCGCCTACGTCGACGGCTCCCTCGACCTCGAAGGCTCCTTCACCCCCGGCTTCGCCGCCCGGGCCCGCGCCTGGCACGGCCGCTACGACGTGCGCGGCGCGTACGCCGTCGGCGAGACCCTCGTCGAGCAGACCGGCCTGCTCTGCGACGCGCTCGGCCTGCGCGGTCCCGGACCGCGCGCCACCCGCGTGTGCCGCAGCAAGTACCTCCAGCGCTGGTACCTCGACGCCTTCGGCCCCGCCTGCCTGGTGGTGCCGCCCGGCGGACGCGAGGACGCCGACCTGGGCGCGCTGACCTACCCGGTCGTCGCCAAACCCGCCACCCGCCACTCCAGTTCGGGCGTGGTCGCCGTCGAGGACGCCGCCGCGATGCGCGTCCTGCTGGCCGAGTACCCCGCCCACGAGACCGTACTGATCGAGGAGAAGGCCACCGGCCAGGAGTACTCGGTCGAGTCCCTCGTCCAGCACGGCGAGCCCGTCTTCACCTCCGTCACCCGCAAGGAGACCACCGAGTCCGGCGCCCGCACCTTCGTGGAGCTGGCCCACTCCGTCCCCAGCGCCCCGGGCGACGCGGACGCGGCCCTGCTCGACGCCAACCGGCGGATGCTGGACGCCCTCGGCTTCCGCGACGGCATCGCCCACGCCGAATGGCGCGTCGGCGCCGACGGCCGGCCCTGCCTGATGGAGGTCGCCGCCCGCACCCCCGGCGACGGCCTGCTCGCCCTCTACCACCTGGCCACCGGACACCCGATGGAACCCGAGATCATCAAGATCGCCCTCGGGGAGAGCGCCGCCTACCCGGCCCCGCGCCGCTTCGCCCGCCAGGTCTACCTGGACCACACCCCCGGCGTCCTCGCCGACGTCACCCTCGACTGGCCCGGCGTACGCCCGCTCTGGGTCGGCGAGGCCGGCATGTGGCCCGAGTGGCCGCCCGGACGGCCCGCGGACCCGGCCGCGCTGCGCGCGCTCCTCGTCCTCCAGGAGGCCGGGGCCCGGCTGCGCCCGCTCGCCAGCTCCGAGGACCGGGCGGTGACCTTCCTCATCGACGCCCCGACCCCCGAGGACCTCGACGAGCTGGAGCGCGCCGTGCGGGCCGCCGTCACCATCGTCACCGAGCCGGGGGAGGCCGCCGGTGAGCACTGACGTCCGCCCCGCCGAAGCCGCCCCGGAGCCCGCGGCCCCGGCCGCGCCCGCCCCCGGGGTGTGGGTGACCTTCAAGGAGGCCCCGCGCGCGGTGAAGACCGTACTGGCCGGGGTGCTCGTCAACCGGCTCAGCGGCTTCCTCCAGGTCTTCCTCGTCCTCTTCCTCACCTCCCAGGGCTACTCGAAGGGCCGCACCGTCATCGCGCTGGGCGTCTACGGGGCCGGGGCCGTCGCCGGCTCCCTGGCCGGCGGCACCCTCGCCGACCGGCTCGGCATCCGCGGCGCCACCGTCCTGTCCATGAGCAGCACCGCCGTGCTCACCGCCGCCCTCCTCTACCTGCCCGGCTTCACGCCGCTGCTCGGCGCCATCGCCCTCGTCAGCCTGGGCGCCCAGCTGTTCCGCCCCGCCTCGGCCACCCTGCTCGCCGAGCAGACCGACGGCGACCGGCAGGTCATGATCTTCGCGATGTACCGCTTCGGCCTCAACGTCGGGGCGACCGCCGCCCCGCTGCTCGGCTACGCCCTCTACCACGCCGGCGGCCAGACCTACACCCTGCTGTTCTGGGGCGAGGCCGCCCTCGCCCTGGCCTACGCGCTCGTCGCCCGGGCCACCCTGCCCGCCCGGAACCGGGCCCGTACCCCCGAGGCCGCGGACCGGGCCGCCGGCGGGGCCGCCCCCACCGGCGGCTACGGCGCGGTCCTGCGCGACCGCCGCTACCTGCTCTACCTCGTCGCGGCCTTCTTCCACTCGGCCGTCTACATGCAGTACCTGTCCACCCTCCCGCTGTCCCTGAAGGACGCCCACATCGCGCTCTTCTGGTACACCTTCGCGGTCGCGCTCAACGGCGTCATCGTCATCGCCTTCGAACTGCTGGTCACCAAGGTCTCCCAGCGCTGGCCCCTGAAGATCACCATCGGCCTGGGCTTCGCCCTCGTCGGGGCCGGAGTCGCCTGCTACGGACTGCCGATCGGGCCCGCCGCCGTGGTCATCGGCACCCTGATCTGGTCCCTGGGGGAGATCCTCGGCGGACCCGCCGTCTTCGCCTACCCGGCGGGCGCCGGACCCGAGCCGCTGCGCTCGCGCTACATCGGCAGCTTCCAGTTCGTCTTCGGCCTGGGCTCCGCCCTCGGGCCGATGGCCGGCACCTGGCTCTTCCTGCGGTTCGGCTCGCTCGTCTGGCCGCTGGTCGGTGCCTGCTCCCTGCTCGCCACCCTGTTCGCCCTGGTCGCCGTACGCACGCGTCCGGCGGCGTCCCAGGACCTGTCGTAACGATCCCCACCCCCTCCCCGCCCTTTTCCCTACCGATCGAACGAGAGGTTCCGACCATGGGGCACGAGAGCTTCCGGCCCGGCATCACCCACTTCCGCTGCCTGGGCGTCGGCGTGGGCCCGGCCAACCTGAGCCTGGCTTCCCTGCTGCACAGCAGGCCGGACGTACCCAATCTCTTCCTCGACCGCAAGGAGTCCTTCAGCTGGCACGACGGACAGCAGATCCCGGGCACCACCCTCCAGGTCTCCCAGTTCAAGGACCTCGTCAGCCTCGCCGACCCGGCCAGCCCCTTCTCGTTCCTGTCGTACCTGCACGCCAAGGGGCGGGTCTACCACTTCCTCAACGCCCAGTTCGACGACGTGCCGCGGCTGGAGTTCCGCAACTACCTGGCCTGGGCCAGCCGCCGCAACGAGAACATCGTCTTCGGCGAGGGCGTCCGGGAGGTCGGCTTCGACGACGCCCTCGGCGTGTTCACCGTGCTGACCGACCAGCGCGCCCTGACCGCCGAGAACGTCGTCGTCGGCGTCGGCAGCCGCCCCTGGGTGCCGCCGCAGGGCGAAGGGCGGCTCGGCCCCACCCAGTTCCACGTCGCCGACTACCTGAACGCCGCCCGCGACGTCGGCGGCAAGCGGGTCGTGGTCATCGGCGGCGGCCAGTCCGGCGCCGAGGCCTTCCTCGACCTGATCTCCCGGGGCGGCTGGGAACTGCCCCGCCGCGTCTCCTGGATCTCGCGCCGGCAGAACTACTTCCCGATCGACGACTCGCCGTTCACGAACGACTACTACATGCCCAGCCACGCCGACTACTTCTACGGACTGCCGCGCGAGCGCCGCCAGTCGCTGAACTCCCGCAACATCCTGACCAGCGACGGCATCTCCGAGTCCACGCTGCGCGAGATCTACCAGACCATCTACGTCCACCGGTTCGTCGAGGGCAACGAGGACCTGGTCGCCCTGCACCCGGGCCGCGAGGTCTTCGACGTCAGCGCCGGGCCCTTCGGCGGCTGGGAGGTCTGCGCCCGCCACACCGGCGAGCCGGAGTCGGTGGAGCGCTTCGAGGCCGACGTCATCGTCTGGGCCACCGGCTACCGCCCCGCCGCCATGGACTTCCTCGCGCCGCTGGCCGGCCGGCTGGAGCACGAGGGCGAGGAACTGCGCGTCGACGAGGACTACGCCGTCCGCTGGGACGGCCCCGCCGACCGGCGGATCTTCGTCCAGAACGGGGTGCGCGGGCAGCGCGGCCTCGCCGACCCCAACCTCAGCCTCAACGCCTGGCGCAGCCGGCGCATCGCCGACCGGCTGTGCGGCGTACGCGGCGACGAGCAGCTGGCCTCCTTCATCGAATGGTCCACGAAGGCACCGCAGGACGAACGGTGGACCGCCTGATGACCGCCCCCGACGTCACCGGAGTCACCGCCGCCCCCGACGTCACCGTCGCCCCCGCCACCCCCGACGTCACCGGGCCCGGCGCCTACCGCACCACCGCACCCCGCGCGGGCGGCCCCACCGGGGCGCGCTGCGACGTGGCCGTCGTCGGCGCCGGGATCCTCGGCGTCCTCATCGCCCGCGAGATCCTGGCCCGGGACCCGGCCGCCACCGTCACCGTCCTGGACCGGGACATGATCGGCTCCGGCGCCAGCCGCCGCTCCGCCGGGCTGCACTTCCCGCGCGGCGCCAACGACACCGTCCGCACCCTGGCCGCCGAGAGCGAGCGCTTCTACGCCGACCTCGCGGCGGCCCGCCCCGACCTGCCCATCCACCCGCTCGGCATGACCGTCCTGGCCCCCGAGGCCGCCGAGGAGCGGCTGCGCGAGGTCTACCTGCCCGAGGCGAAACTCCGCTGGACCGGCGAACTCCCGCCCTGCATACCGCAGTTGCCCGCCCACTTCGGGGCCTGGGAGGGGGACGGCTGCCAGTACGCGGACGTCCACGCCCTCACCCAGCTCCTCGCCGCCGAACTCCGCGGACGGGTCTCCTTCCGCGAGGGCGTCGCCGTGACGTCCGTCGCCGCCGGACCCGGCGGCGCCCGGCTGACCCTGACCGGCGGCGCCACCCTGAACGCCGGCCACGTGGTGATCGCCCCCGGGCCCTGGCTCGCCGAACCCGCCTGGCGGGAGCTGGTCGCCCCGCTCGGGGCCCGGGTCAAGAAGATCGTCGCCCTGCACGTGGACCGGGCGCCCGCCCTCGGGGACCGGGCGGTCGTCCTGCACGACGAGGACGCCTTCCTGCTGCCCCTGCACCACCGAGGGCACTGGCTGCTCAGCTACACCTGCCGCGAATGGGACGTCGACCCCGCCGCCGTCGACCCCGCGCTCACCGCCGGCCACCTGCGCGAGGCCCGGGCCCTGCTCACCCGCTACGCCCCGGACCTGGCCGCCCACTGCCGCTCCGGCCGGGTCTTCTGCGACGCGTACGGGCCGGACGGCACCCCGCTGGTCACCCCGCTGGACCCCTTCGGCCGGCTCGTGTTCGCGGGCGCGGCGAGCGGCTCCGGCTACCGGCTGGCCCCGGCGCTCGCCGCCCGCGCCGTCGGCCTGATCCCCTCCCTCCCGTCCCCGCGAAAGGCCACGACATGATCATCGCGAGTTATGACGCCGACGTCCTGGAGCAGGCGTTCGGCATCGACATGAGCGGCGTCGAGGGGCTGGGCACGGCCGCCGGCTGGGGGCGCGTCGCTCCCGGCCGCGCCACCGACGGCCACCGGCACGACGAGACCGAGCTGTTCGTCATCGTCTCCGGCCGGGGCGAGTTCGTCACCGACGGCGGCCGCCACCCGGCCGCCCCCGGCACCGTCGTCCTCTTCGAGCCCTTCGAGTCCCACGTCCTGGAGAACACCTCGGAGGACGACCTCGTCTTCTTCACCCAGTACTGGCGCGACGCCGAGCGGGCCGCGCTCTCCGCCGCCGCCCCCGTCCGCAAGGGCTTCGGCGAGCGCCCCGTCTTCGTCTTCTCCACCCCGCCCACCCCCAACGGCGACCTGCACCTGGGCCACCTGTCCGGTCCCTACCTCGGCGCCGACGCCTTCACCCGCTACCAGCGCATGACCGGCGCCGAGGCCTACCACCTCACCGGCAGCGACGACTACCAGAGCTACGTCCTGGGGGCCGCCGCCAAGGACGGCCGCACCCCCGCCGAGACCGCCGCCCACTACAGCGCCGAGATCGCCGAGACCCTGCGGCTGATGGACATACCGCTCGACCAGTACACCGTCACCGACCAGGACCCGGCCTACCGAGAGGGCTTGCGGGACTTCTTCGGGAAGGTCGTCGCCTCCGGCGAGATCGCCGTCACCGAGACCGACGCCCTCTACGACGCCACCACCGGCCACTACCTCTACGAGGCCGACGTCAAGGGCGGCTGCCCCGGCTGCGGCAGCACCACCTCCGGCAACATCTGCGAGGAGTGCGGGGAGCCCAACACCGTCGCCGACCTCACCGGCCCCCGCTCGGCCCTCTCCGACGCCCCGCCGGCCACGGCCCCGGCCGCCCGCTGGACCCTGCCCCTGCACGCCTACGCCGGCGACGTCCGCGCCCACCACCGCCTCGGCCGGGTCCCCGCCCGGCTCCGCGAACTGGCCGACCGCCTCTTCCGCCGCCCCGAGCTGTCCATCCCCCTCACCCACCCCTCCGGCTGGGGCGTCGAGCCGCGCGAGGACGGCACCGAGGGCCAGGTCATCTGGGTCTGGCCGGAGATGAGCTACGGGTTCCTGCACGGCATCCAGTCCCTCGGCGCCCGCCTCGGCAAGGCCTGGAAGGCCGCCGACCCGGCCGCCGACTGGAAGATCGTCCACTTCTTCGGATACGACAACAGCTTCTACCACGCGGTGCTCTACCCGGTCCTCTACCAGCTCGCCTTCCCCGGCTGGACCCCCGACATCGACTACCACGTCAACGAGTTCTACCTGCTGGAAGGGGAGAAGTTCTCCACCAGCCGGCGGCACGCCATCTGGGGCAAGGAGATCCTCACCCCCGACACCGTCGACGCCGTCCGCTACTTCCTGGCCGCCACCCGCCCCGAGGGGGCGCGCACCGACTTCCGGCGCGCCGCCTTCGAGGCCACCCTCACCGACACCCTCATCGGCACCTGGCAGCAGTGGCTGAACGACCTCGGCGCCCGCGTCGCCAAGTACCACGCGGGCCGGGCCCCCGACGCCGGGAACTGGACCGCCGAGCACTCCGCCTTCCTCGCCCGGCTCGGCACCCGCCTGGCCGCCGTCACCGGCGCCCTCCAGAACGACTCCTTCTCCCTGAACCAGGCCGCCGCCGAACTCGACGGCATCGTCCGCGACACCGTCCGCTTCACCCGCGCCGAAGGCCTCCTCACCGATGCCCCCGGCTGGGAGAGCGAGAACCGCACCGCCGTCGCCCTCGAACTGGCCGCCGCCCGCCTCCTCGCGCACGCCGCCGCCCCCGTCATGCCCCGTTTCGCCGCCCGGCTCGCCGCCGCCCTCGGTACCGGCGCCCCGAGCACCTGGCCCCGTCACGTCGAACTCCTCGCCCCCGGCAGCGCCGTCACCCTCGCCGACGCCGTCTTCTTCCGGCCGGCCCCGGCCGCCGCGCCCGCCGCGCCCGCGCAGCCCGCGCCGGCCGCCGAACCGGAGCTCACGCCCTGGCTCACCGGCGTCGTGCGCACCGCCCTGCGCCTCGGCGAGGACGAGCGGATCTCCCACCGCACCCTCACCCAGCTCGCGGCCGGCTCCCTCCAGGCCGTCACCGTCCAGTACCAGATCCTCGACCGCCTCGACGTCGACCTCTCCATGGACGAACTCCTGCACGGCGGCACCCTGGCGGAACTCGCCGCCGTCCTCGCCGAGCGCGCCGAGCCCACCGCCGTCGCCGCCCTGACCTCCGGAGAGGCCCGATGAACAGCCGCCGCATCCTGCGCGAGATAGCCGAGCGCGGACTGTCCGTCACCCTCACCGACGGCGACCTGCGCCTCCAGGGCAACCGCGAGCGGATGGACCCCGAGTTCATCGGCCGGCTCAAGGCCGCCAAGCCGGCCCTCGTCGCCCACCTCGCCCGCGAGGCCGAACACGGCCCCGGCTTCCCCCTCACCCCGCTCCAGCGCAGCTACTACCTCGGCCGCAGCGGCATCTTCGAGATCGGCGACGTCGCCAGCCACGTCTTCCACGAGATCGAGGGCGACTGGGACCTCGACCGGCTCCAGGCCTCCCTCGACACCGTCGTGGCCGCGCACAGCGCCCTGCGCTCCCGCTTCCTGTCCGACGAACGCCAGGCCACCGAGTACGGGGACCACGCCCCGCGCATCGGCGTCCTCGACCTGCGCGGCCACAGCCCCCGCCAGCAGGAACTGATCCGCGCCGAACTGCGCGAGATGCGCTCCCACCAGGTGCTCCCCGCCGACCAGGCGCCCCTGCTCACCGTCGACGCGACCATCCTCGGCGACGACGAGATGGTGCTGCACGTCGGCCACGACGGGCTCGTGATGGACGGGATCAGCATGTTCCTGTTCTTCCGCGCCTGGTGGCACGCCTACCAGAACCCCGCCGCCGAGGTCCACGAGGAACTCCCCTACGAGGACTACGTCGCCGCCCTGGAGAGCGCCCGCGACCGCGCCCCCGCCCGCCGCTCGCGCCAGTACTGGACCGACCGCTGCGACGACCTCGCCCCCCACCCCGACCTGCCGCTGCGCACCAGCCCCGCCGCCCTGAAGGGCACCCGCTTCACCCAGCGCCGGGTCCGCCTCGGCCGCGAGCGGTGGAGCGCCCTCAAGGAACGGGCGGCCGCGGCCGGCCTGACCCCCTCCGCGCTGCTGCTCGCCGCGTACGCGGAGACCCTGGCGACCTGGGGCGCCGGGGACCGGTTCACCCTCACCACCACCGTCGCGAACCGGCCGCCCGTGCACCCCCGCGTCTTCGAGGCCGTCGGCCAGTTCTCCGACACCCTGCTCGTCGAGGCCGCGATCGACCGCGCCCTGCCCTTCGCGGAACGCGCCAAGGCCCTCCAGACCCGCCTGCACACCGACATCGACCACCGCCACTTCTCCGGCACCGAGGTGCTGAAGGAACTGGCCCGCCGCCGCGGCGGGGTGGCCGGCGCGCGGATGCCGTTCACCTTCAACAGCGCCATCGGACACGTCAGCAGCGAGGTCGACGGCTCCGCCCTCGAACTCTTCGGCAAGGAGGTCTTCTCCGTCAGCCAGACCCCGCAGGTGTGGCTGAACGCCTTCGCGATGGAGCAGCACGGCGCCCTCGTCGTCCAGCTCGACGGCATCGACGAACTCTTCTGCGAGGGACTCCTCGACGACCTCGCGCACGGCTACGAAACCCTGCTCGCCGCGCTCGTCGACGAGGCCGCCTGGCAGCTCCACAGCTTCGACCTGCTGCCGCCCGCCCAGCGGACGCGGCGCCGCGCGGCCAACGACACCGCCGTCGCGCTGCCCGACGAGATGCTCGGCGACGCCATCGTCGCCCAGGCCGCCCGCACCCCCGCCGCGCCCGCCGTCCTGACGGGCGACCGCACCATGAGCTACGGGGAACTCCTGCACCGGGCCGCCACCGCCGCCACCTGGCTGCGCGGACACGGCGTCGGCCGCGGCGAGCTGGTCGGCCTCGTCATGCGGCGCGGCCCCGAACAGATCGTCGGCATCCTCGCCACCGTCCTCGCCGGAGCCGCGTACCTGCCCGTGGACGCCGACCTGCCCGCCGCCCGGCAGGACTACATGCTGGCCGACGGCGAGGTGCGCTGCGTCCTGACCAACACCGGCCGCACCGACACCGCCGCGATCGCCTCCTTCGACCTCACCCAGCCCTGCTCCGGCCGCGCCGAGGTCCCCGACCGGCTGCCCGGATCCCACCCGGACGACCTCGCGTACGTCCTCTACACCTCCGGCACCACCGGCGCCCCCAAGGGCGTCATGGTCACCCACCGCAACGTCGCCAACGTCGTCGCCGACTGCCGGGAACGCTTCGGGATCACCCCCGCGGACCGGTTCATGGCCATCAGCGCCTTCAACTTCGACCTCTCCGTCTGGGACGTCTTCGGCGCCCTCGCGGCCGGCGCGGCCCTCGTCATGCCCGACCGGGACAAGGCCGTCGACCCCGCGCACTGGCTCGACCTGTGCCGTCTGCACGACGTGAGCGTGTGGAACTCCGTCCCCGCCATCGTCGGCCTCCTGCACGGCCAGGCCCGCGCCGACGGCGCCCTGCCGCCCGCGCTGCGCCTCGTCATGATGAGCGGCGACCGGCTGCCGCCCGCCCTGCCCGCGCAACTGCGCGCTCTGCTGCCCGGCCTGGAGGTGGTCTCCCTCGGCGGCCCCACCGAGACCACCATCTGGAACATCCTGCACCCCGTCGCACGGGACGAGGACGGCAGCGAGTCCATCCCCTACGGCCGCCCCAACGCCAACAACCGCGCCTACGTCCTGGACCGCGACGGCCTCGACGCCCCCGACTGGGTCACCGGCGAGATCGTCGCCGCCGGCACCGGTCTGGCGCGCGGCTACTGGGGTGACCCGGAGCGCACCGCCGCCCGCTTCTACACGGACCCGGTACGCGGCGAACGCCTTTACCGCACCGGCGACCTCGGCCGGTACCTGCCCGACGGGAACATCCAGATCCTCGGCCGCAGCGACTTCCAGATCAAGATCAACGGCTACCGGATCGAGGCCGGGGAGGTCGAGACCCGCCTCGCGGCCCTCGCCGAGGTCGCCCGCGCCGTCGTCGCCGCCCAGGGCAACCGCCTCGTCGCCCACCTCGTGCCCAGCGGCACCCACCGCCCGCACCTGAACGACCTGCGCCAGGCCCTGCGCGCGGACCTGCCGGACTACATGCTCCCCGCGGCCGTCCTGTGGCACGACGAACTCCCGCTGACCCGCAACGGCAAGGTCGACCGCACGGCCCTGGCAGCGCTGTCCGCCGCGCCCGCCGGACCCGCCGGCGCGGAGGGCACGGCCACGGGCGGCAGCGCCCCCGCCACCCAGGCCGAGAAGATCCTCTGCGACATCTGGTCCACCGTCCTGCGCCGCCCCGACGTCGGCGCCCTGGACACCCTCGCCTCCCTCGGCGGCGACTCCATCGCGGCCGCCCGCATCCTCACCGCCGCACGCAAGCGCTTCGGCGTCACCCTCACCCTCGACCAGTTCTCCGAGGTGGACACCGTCCGCGCCATGGCCGCCGTGCTCATGCCGGGAGACAACCGATGACGACCGCGCAGACGACCGCCCCGACTCAGGCGACCGCCCCGGCGGAGACGACCGCCCCCGAGACCATCCGGCGCATCGTCGGCGGGCCGCCGACGGCGGGCGGGAGCATCTCCGTCGCCCGGCTCGACGGAACCCGGACCGTGACCCTGCGCGAGCTGTACGCGCGCTCCGGCCGGCTCGCCCACCACCTGCGGGACACGTACGGCATCGGACCCGGCGACCGCATCGGCATCCTCGCCGCCAACAGCCTGGAATGGGTGCTCCTCGACCTCGCCGCGCTGCGCCTGGGCGCCCAGACCGCGGGCCTGGAACCGGACAAGTTCACCCCCTCCACCGCCCTCATGGACCGCTACGGGCTGCACCTGCTCTGCACCGACCAGCCCACCGACGCCCCCGACACCCTCCCCACCGAGGCGATCTGGCAGCTGACGGAGCCCTCCGGCGCCGCCGACACCCTGCTGCCGCCCGTGCGCTGGGGCGCCCAGGACGTCACCACCATCAAGTTCACCTCCGGCAGCACCGGCGTCCCCAAGGGCCTCGGCGCCACCGCCGGCAGCATCGACAGCTCGCTCACCGCCGTCCAGGAGATCTTCCGGCACACGCCGGACGACCACCTCTTCGTCTTCCTGCCGCTCTCCCTGCTCCAGCAGCGCTACTGGGTCTACTCCGCGCTGCTGCACGGCCACGACGTCACCATCACCACCTACGAGGCCGCCTTCGCGGCCCTGCGCCGGGTCCGCCCCACCGTCGTCATGGGCGTCCCCGCCTTCTACGAGAGCGCCCGCCGCACCATCGAGGGCCGGCTGCGCCGCTCCGCCGGCCGCACCCTGCCCGATGTGGCCCGGGCCCTGTTCGGCGACCGGATCCGCTACCTGTGGACCGGCTCCGCCCCCGCCTCGCCCGCCGTCCTGCGGTTCTTCACCGAGGCCGGGCTGGCGATCTACGAGGGCTACGGGCTCAACGAGACCTGCATCGCGACCAAGAACCACCCCGGCGCCCACCGCGAGGGCAGCGTCGGCAAGGCGGTCCGCGGCAAGGAGGTGGTCATCGGCGAGGACGGCGTCATCAGCATCCGCAGCACCCACCCCGTCAACAACCACTACGAGTACGCCCGCCCCGGCGAGTCCGAGAAGGTCTTCTCGCCCGACGGCACCGTCCGCACCGGCGACCTCGGCCACCTCGACGAGGACGGCTTCCTGTTCGTCCACGGCCGCGCCGACGACGTCATCGTCCTCGACAACGGCAAGAAGGTCATCGTCCGGCCCATCGAGGAACTGATGCGCGCCGACCCGGCCATCGCCGAATGCGTCGTCTTCAGCCCCACCCAGACCGAACTCGTCGCCGTGGTCTCCCCGGCCGCCCGGCCCGCCGACGCCCGGGCCATCGCCGCCCGGCTCGCCGCCACCAACGCCGTGACCACCCCCGACGAGCGGATCAGCCGGGTCGTGGTCGCCGACCCGCCGTTCAGCATCGGCAACGGCCTGCTGACCTCCCAGTACAAGCCCAAGCGCCCCGACATCCGGGCCGCCTACCACTCCCCGCTGCACACCCAGGAGGCCGGAATCCATGCCTGACACCCCGTCCGAGATCGAAGCGGCCGCCCGCGACCAGCTCTCCCTCGTCCTGATCCCCGAGGTCGGGCCCGACGCCATCGACCCCGACGCCGACATGGTCGCCGCCTACGGCCTGACCTCCCTCAACAAGGTCCTCTTCCTCACCGAGGTCTGCGAGGAGACCGGCGTCGACCTCGCCCACTTCACCGAGCACGACCTCGCCGCCATGCGCACCCTGCGCGACGTCACCGACGCCCTCACCCGCCACCACGCCCCCACCGGAGTCTGAGCCATGAGCTGGAGCGAGCACGCCACCGCCGTCCTGGAGAACGACCGGGTCCGCCTCACCCCGATCACCGAGGCCGACCGCGAGGGCGTCCGGGCCGTCGCCATGGACCCCGACATCTGGCGCTACTTCGTCGCCGCCGTCGACACCGACGCCGACTTCGAGGCCTTCTTCGACACCAACCTCGCCGACCACGCCGCCGGCCGCCGCTTCGTCTACGTCATCACCGACAAGGACAGCGGCCGCGTCGCGGGCAGCATGAGCTTCGGCAACCTGGCCGAGGCCGACCGCCGCCTGGAGGTCGGCTGGTCCTGGCTCGGCCGCGACTTCCGGGGCCGGGGCGTCAACCACTGGGCCAAGGCGCTGCTGCTGGCCCACGCCTTCGAGGTGCTCGGCGCCGAACGCGCCGAGTTCAAGACCGACGTCCTCAACATCCAGGCCCGCCGCGGCCTCGCCAACATCGGCGCCACCGAGGAAGGCGTCCTGCGCAGCTTCAACTACATGCCGGGCGGCCGCCGCCGCGACGCCGTCTTCTACAGCGTGCTCCGCTCCGAATGGCCCGCCGTCCGGGCGCTGCTGGCGCGCGGCCCGAAGAACGCCGTACCGGCATGAGCGCCACCACCACCGACGGGATCACCTTCATACGGGCGGCGGGCACCCCGTACGAGATCGGCCGCGTCCACGGGGCGGCCCTGGCCGCCCCGCTGCGGGCCTTCCTCGACGACGGGCTCGCCCGCCTGCGCCACCTCACCGACCGGCCCCCCACCCCGTCCGGCCTGCGGGCGACGATCGCCGCCCACCGGGCGGCCGTCGAGGCGGCCCTGCCCGGCCTCGCCGAGGAGGTGGCGGGCCTCGCCGACGGGGCCCGGATCAGCGCCGAGGAGGCCTGGCTGCTCCAGATCCGCCGCGAGGTCATGGGCTACTCCGCCGTCCGCCCCGCCGGCGACTGCACCACCTACGCCCGCACCGGCCCCGGCGGGCCGCCCGTCCTCGCCCAGACCGTCGACCTCAACGGCGACCTCGACACCCACATCAGCGTCCTGGAGACCGCCCGCACCGGGACCGGCCGGCGCTCCCTCGTCCTCAGCTTCGCCGGACTCCTCGGCTACCTCGGCCTCAACAGCGACGGCCTCGCCATCGGCCTCAACCTGGTCCTCGGCGGCACCTGGCGCCCGGGCGTCCCCCCGTACCTGGCGATCCGCCACCTCCTGGACAGCGCCCGGGACACCGGCGAGGCCCTGAAGATCCTCGCCGACCTGCCCCTGACCAGCTCCCGCTCGCTCATGCTCTGCGACCGCGAGCGCGTCCTGTACGCCGAACACCTCGACGGCGCGCTGCGCGTCACCGAGGCCGCCCCCGGGGAACTCGCCCACACCAACCACTTCCTGCACCCCGACTTCGCCCCGGCCGACGAACTGAACGTCTTCGCCCGCAACTCCTCGCTGCGCCGGCTGCGCGCCGCCCGCGAGGGCCTGGCCGCCCTGCCCGCCGACGCGTCCGCCGAGGACCACTTCGCCCTGCTGTCCCGGCCCCCGGTGTGCGTCCCCGACCGGGGCGACATCCGCGCCGAACGCACCGTCGCCGCGGCCGTCATGCTCCCGGCGGCGGGCCTGCTGCACCTGCGCCCCGGCGACCCCTCGCGCTCCCGCACGCAGGTGTTCGCCCTGTAGGCCCCCGCCTGCGGGAGGGCCGTACGCAGGGCCGTACGCACCAAGGGCCCGTGTCCGAGAAAGGAGCATGATGGACGCATGGCTGGTCGATCTCGACCAGGTCGCCCCCACCGACATCAGCGCGCACTATCCCGAGGGCCTCACCGAGGAGGAACTGCGGCGCGGCGCCGAGTTCGTCCACGCGCGGGCCGCCCACCGCTTCTACCGCGCCCGGCTCACCGTGCGCCGGCTGCTCGCCGAACGCCTCGGCCTCGCCGCGCGGGACCTGCGCATCCACTACGACCCGGCCGGCAAGCCCTACCTGCCCGACCAGCCCGGCACCCACGTCAGCTGGTCGCGCTCCGACGGACTGCTGCTGCTCGGTGCCACCGAGAGCGGGCCGGTGGGGGTGGACGTGGAACTGGTCCGCCCGTCCACCACCAGCCTGGACGTGCTGGCCTTCGTCTACCCCGGGGTCCCGGACAGCGCCACCCCCGAGACCTTCTTCCACGCCTGGACCCTGCTGGAGGCCGCCGTGAAGGCCACGGGCCGGGGCCTGACCGACGGAGCCCGCGACGTCGACCTGGACTTCGGGCCCGACGGGGCCGTCACCCTGCGCGGGATCAGCGGCCACGGCGCCCTGCCCTGGCACGGCCACACCACGCTCCAGCCCACCCGGCAGGACTCCCCGTGGGCCATGACGGCCTTCGTCTCCCGGGAGCTCCCGCCGGTCACGGTCCTGCCCTGGCCGGACCGCACCCGCGACCGCGCCGGCGACCTCGTACGGGCGCCGGCGCGGGCGGCCGGGCTCAGGGCGAGCTGACCACCGGCGTCCCGTCCGGGGCGATCGCCGAGAAACCGGTGTACGGCACCAGCGCGGGCGGCACGCCCACCGAGCCGTCCGCGCGCTGGTACTGCTCCAGGACCGCCACGAGCGTGCGCCCCACGGGCAGCGCCGAACCGTTGAGGGTCGCCGCGAAGGCCTTGCGGCCGTCCCGGTCACGGACCTTGATGCCGGCCCGGCGGCCCTGGAAGTCCCCGCAGTCCGAGCAGGAGGAGATCTCCCGGTAGGTGCCCTGGCCCGGCAGCCACACCTCGATGTCGTACGTGCGCCGCGCGGCGAACCCCAGGTCCCCGGCGCGCAGTTCCACCACCCGGTGGGCCAGCCCCAGGCGCCGCAGCGCCGTCTCGGCGTGCCCGGTCAGCAGCTCCAGTTCCGCGGCGGACCGCTCGGGCCGGCAGATCCGCACCAGCTCGACCTTCTCGAACTGGTGCAGCCGCACCAGCCCCCGGGTGTCGCGCCCGTACGAGCCCGCCTCGGCCCGGTAGCAGGGCGTGCACGCGGTCAGCGCCAGCGGCAGCGCGTCCTCCGGGAGCGTCTCGCCCCGGTACAGGTTGACCAGCGGCACCTCGGCCGTCGGGATCAGCAGCAGCTCCCGGTCGGCGGCCGTCGTCAGGAACAGGTCGTCCTCGAACTTCGGCAGCTGCCCGGTACCGGTCATCGTCTCCCGGGTCACCAGGTGCGGCACCCCGTGCTCGGTGTACCCGTGCTCGGTGGTGTGCAGGTCCAGCAGGAACGCCGCCAGCGCCCGCTCCAGCCGGGCCCCCGCCCCCCGGGTCACCGCGAAGCGGGAGCCCGAGAGCCGCGCCGCCCGCACCTGGTCGAGGATCCCGAGGCCGGTGCCGATGTCCACGTGGTCGCGCGGGGTGAAGTCGAAGCCCGGCACCTCCCCCCAGACCCGGCGCACCACCGGCGGATCCTGCTCCGTCCCCTCGGGGACGTCCGGGTAGGGCAGGTTGGGCACGGACAGCAGCAGCGCGCCGAGCCCCTCCTCCGCCTCCCGCAGTTCCTGCGCCACCGACCGCAGGCGCTCCTTGGCCTCCTGCATCCGGGCCCGGGCCGCCTCGTCGGGGCGCACGCCGCTGCGCGCGGAGCGGTTCTGCTCGGCCCGCAGTTTGTCCCGCTCGGCGATCAGCCGGGCGCGCTGTTCGGTCAGGTCGCGCAGGGCGTCCCGGTCCAGCCGGTGTCCGCGACGGGCCAGGGCCTGAGCGGCCCCGTCCTGGAGCAGGGTGTGCGGGTCGTGCATGACGGGCTCCTCAGTCAGGGGAGAGGGGGGATGTCCTGCGCCGCGGTGGCGACCGCGCGGTACCGCTCGGGCGCCCGGGCCCGCAGCCAGCCGGCGTAGCCGAGCCCGCCGAGCGCGGCCGCGACCATCAGCCAGGGGATCCGGTTGACCCAGGCGGAGGTGGTGCCGGTGACCAGGGGGAAGTTGGCCAGCAGCAGGGCCAGCGCGCCCAGCAGTCCGGCCAGGGCCAGGGCGGGGGCCAGCCGGGTGCGCCACCAGTGCGCGTCCGGGTGGCGGCGGAAGAACACGAGCACCGCCACGGCCACGGCCGCCTGGAGCCCGACGATCCCGACCGTGCCCAGCGCGAGCATGGTGGTGGCCAGATTGGTGTACGGGTGCGCCCCCGCGAGCGCGAACAGGGCGCAGACCACGGCCGTGGCCACCGACAGCACCACGCTCGCCCGGTGCGGGGAGGCGTGCCGCGGATGGATCCGGGCCAGCGAGACCGGCAGCACCCGCTCGCGGCCCAGGACGAACAGGTACCGGTTCGCGGCGGTGTGCAGTCCCAGCAGCGCCCCGAACAGACTGGTGCACAGCAGGACCTGCATCACGCTCGTGGCGAAGGTGCCGAGGTACTCGTCGGACAGGTGGAAGAACAGGTCGCCCAGCTCCGTCCCGGCCCGGTCCGCGACCCGGTCCGCGCCGATCGCCCCGACCGCCGCCCAGCTGATCCCCGCGAAGAAGACGGTGATCAGCACCACCGAGGCGTAGGTGGCGACGGGCACGCTGCGCTTGGGGTCACGGCTCTCCTCGCCGTACAGCGCCGCCGCCTCGAAGCCCACGTAGGAGATCAGCGCGAACATCAGCGCCACGCCCAGGCCGGGGGAGAAGACGGTGTCGGGCCGCAGGGAGGCGACCGGGAGGGTGTCCGCGCCGTGCCGCACGCCGATGGCCAGCGCGAGCAGGCCCAGCACCGCCACCTCGGCGACCATCAGCACCGCCAGCAGCCGGGCGCTCAGGTCGATCCGCCGGTATCCCATGACGGCGGTCAGCGCGAGCGCCGCGCCCGTCCACACCGGCCACGGCACCGTCAGGTGGTGGGCGGCGCAGACCAGTTCGGCGAAGTAGCCGAAGGCCCCCGCGACGCCCGCGACGGCCGGCGGCCGGCCCAGCCCCTGCCCGATGTACGTGTAGAAGCCGCCCGCCCCGACCACATGGCGGCTCATCGCCGCGTAGCCCACGGAGAAGCACAGCAGGATCAGCCCGGCCAGGGCGAAGGTCGCGGGCACCCCCGCCCCGTTGCCGATGGCGTAGGCGAGCGGGACCGAGCCCACCACCCCGGACATCGGGGCCGCCGCGGCGACCACGAGGAACACGATCCGGGGGGTGGTCAGGGTCCGGCGCAGCGCGGGCTTCCCGGCGGCCGCGTCCGCGGCGGCGCCGGCTCTCGCGGGGATCGTGGACGTCACCGGATCACCTCGGGTGGTTGCGGATGATGTCGACGGCCTCCGGGATGCCCATGTACGGCAGCCGCACCTCGGCCATGTCGTCGGTCCACTGCTCGGCGAGGTCGTAGCGCTGCTTCGGGGTGGTCTCCAGCAGCTTGCAGCCGGGGAACACCTCGTACCCGTCCAGGAGCCGGGCGTGCGCGAACATGCCCTCCTGGAAGAGCTCCTCGCGCTCCAGCACGAACTCCTCCGACGGCAGCTCGTCCCACAGCCGGCGCCCGCGCCGGATCAGCTCGATCAGCCGCGGCCGGTACGAGGGCGTGCGCGCGAGGTGCTCGCGGACGATGGAGCTGCCGACGGTCAGGTGGCGGATCTCGTCGATGGAGGCGCCGCGCGCGATCTCGGCGGCCGCCGGGTCCAGCAGGGTCCACTTGCGTTCGCTGAGTTCGGCGGCCGGGGCCAGCACTCCCTCGATGACGATGGTGAACACGGCGACGGCGCCGATGAAGTCGCCCTCGTCGCGCACGACCGAGGTGGCGAACTCGGCGATCGGGTTCAGCACCCGCTTCGTGTAGTCGGCGCCCTGCTCCTTGATGAAGTCCAGCAGCCCGTCCTGCGGCACACCCAGGTCGGTGAGGTGCTTGCGGAAGATCATCGCGTGCCGGGCCTCGTCGACCACCTGGGTGGTGAAGAACTCCTGCTCGACGACCCCGGGCGCGCCGATCACGTAGTGCGAGAGCACCTCGACCGCGCGGGTCTCGGCCAGCGAGCGGTTGCCCAGCTCCAGCACGAGGGCCTGGCGCAGCGGCCCGTCCTCGCGCATGTACTCCGGGGTCCCGGCGTCGTGCCCGGCTTCGGCCCGCCCCCGCAGGGTGCCCTGGGCGACGGCCGACAGCCAGTACCCCAGGTCGCACTCCTCGGCGGTCAGGGTCATCTCCTGCGCCCCGTCGAGCAGGTTGGGCGCGCGGTCCCAGTCGGCCTCGACGGGGATCTGCGGGACGGTGGTCATGAGGCAACCTCACTGGGAGAGACGGAAGCGGCGGGAGTGACGGCGGCGCTGTGCATGCGGCCGGCGAAGCTGAGCATCGGGGAGTCGACGGTGTGGGTGCCGCCCGTGACCTCGGCGAGGAGCATGTCGTGGTCGCCGACCTGGTGCCAGCCGAGCACCCGGCAGGCCATGTGGGCGAGGCTGCCGCCGAGCAGCGGGGCGCCGGTGAGCGGGTCGGTGGACCAGTCGAAGCCCTCGAACTGGGCGTCGCCGAGCGGCCGGGAGGGGTTGGCGAAGCGGCGGGCCACGTCGTTCTGCGCCGAGGCGAGGACGTTCACCGAGAACTTCCCGGCCCGCCGCACCATCGAGGCGAAGGTGGAGGTGGGGCGCAGGCAGGCGCCGAGCACGAGCGGGTCCCGCGACAGGGTGACGACGGCGCTGGCCGTGGTGCCGTGCCGGACGCCGTCCCGGCTGACGGTGAGCACCGTCACGCTGGAGGCGAGCCGGCGCAGCGCCAGCCGGGCCGCCTCCGGGTCCTCGTAGCCCTCGGCGGGCGCGGCGGGGGAGCGGTCGGTGAGCCAGGCCGGGTAGCGGCTCACCGGTTCACCCCGACGGCCGGGGCGGTGGCGGTGGCGGCGACGGTCGCCCCGGTGTTTGTCGTGGCGGCCTCTTCGTAGGGGAGCGGGACCGGACCGTCGGTCGCGCCGCGGCGCTTGAGCATGGCCGTCACCTGGTCGACCAGCGGGGTGTCCACCGGCTCGAAGGGCAGCCCGAACGGCTTGAGGAAGTTGCCGAAGACGCCGCGGTCGCCGAAGACGTGGAACGGCAGGGCCAGCAGCGCCCATTCGGGACCGATCAGCCACATCCACAGCAGGCCCACGGCGGCCACGCTGAGCAGGCTGTGCATCGTGTTGTAGAGGACGTAGTAGGCCTTCGGGATCCGGCCGTCGGCGCTGCGCCGGTAGGCGATGGCGCCGGGGATGTAGCCGATGAGGTCGATGTAGAGGAACAGGCCGATCGCGGCGAACCAGTTGATGTCCAGGAAGTGCCACAGGATGAACCCGATCGTCACGGCGAAGGCGACCAGGTACTCGGCGCGGTGCAGGCTGAAGGTGACCGGTGATTCCACCGGGTTCTTGATGTCCATCAGGGGTGTCCTTCCGACGGGCGGGCTGGCGTGCGGGCCGGCGGGCCGGCGCGGGCGGGCCGGCGGCGGTGCGGCCGCCGGCGGGGTCAGGACAGCCGCAGCGGGCCGCCGGCGAAGTACTCGGCCAGCTCCGCCGCCACGCTCGCGCGCGACGGCGGGTGGAAGGCCAGGGCGCGGACCGCGGAGGCGAGGTAGGCCACGTCGCCGGAGCGGATGTAGGCCATCCCGCCGAGCATCTCCACGGCCTGGTCGACGGTCTGCGCCAGCAGGTCCTGCGTCGCGTAGCGGGCGGTGAGGACGGCGGCCACCGCCTCGTCGCCCTCGGTGCCGTCCTCCAGGGAGCGGGCCGCGCCCTCCACGAGGGAGACGGCCGCGTCCAGCCGTACGGCCAGCTGCGCGCGCTCGGAGTCGCTCCCCCGCTTCCCCTCCAGCACCCGGGCGACCAGCGCGGAGGTGGCGCCGACGTAGGAGGAGGTGGCGAGCAGCTCGAACCAGGTGAAGCCGGCGGTCTGGAGGTCGTCGAGCCGCTCGGCGTCCTCGGGGGTGCTGTGGATGACCAGGTCCTCGGGCACGACCACGTCGTTCAACCGCACCTCGTGGCTCTGCGAGGCGGCGAGCACGGGCGTCGCCCAGAACGGCCGGATCACGATGCCGGGGGAGGAGGCCGGGATCAGCATCAGGGCCAGCGCGGAGCGCCCGTCCTCGCGCGTCACCTGCACGCTGGCCGTCAGCACGTCCATCGAACCGGACAGGCTGCACGGCTTCTTGGCACCGTTGACCCGGTAGCCGCCGCCCGGGATCGCCTCGGCGACCACCGAGGGGGCCAGGATGTTCTGGTCGGTACGCCCCTCCGCCCAGCCGGAGGCCAGCAGCAGCCCGTCCGGGGCCACCGCCCCCAGCAGCTTCAGCTGGGCCGGGGTCAGCCGCCCGGCGGCCCCGGCCAGCCGGAACAGCATCGCCACCGTGAAGTGGTGCATCACGGTGGCCACCCCCAGGGAGGGGGAGACGGCGGCGATGGCCCGCTGCACCCGCACCGCCTGGAGCGGGCCGGCCGCCGCGCCGCCGTACGCCGCGGGCACCAGCAGGCCGGGGCCGCCGTGCTTGCGGTACAGCTCCAGGACCGGGCTCTCCTCGCCCTCCCGGGTGCCGAGCGGCAGGTCTTCGAGTGCGTCGAGAAGACCTGCGTGGAATTGCTCGCAGATCCCGCGCGCTGTCGTCAGGGAACGCATCGCCGTGTTCTCCTCGGGCTCTCTGGGAATTCTCTTGCGGACCGGAAGAAATTTCCTGCGAAGGAAAGCCAATAGTCGTAAAGCATCGTTTCACTGAGTGTCTGACTGAGGCCTGACACTCATCTGACCTGCACTTTCGCCTGACCTGTCCCTGACGGACGGCTGACCGTGAGGCGGGGTGGCCTTGTGGTGCGGTGCGGTGCGTGCCATAAGTGGGGGAGTGTCGTGGGGAAGTGCCGGCGGGAGAATGGATCAGAAATGACCGCAGCAATTCTGGAGACGGATGTCGCGCTCGACGCCATCCGGCGGTACGCGGACGCGGGGAATCCGAGCGCGTATTTCGCCTTCAGTGACGGGAACAGCTACTTCCGCTTGCCGGAGGTGCCCGGGGTGATCGTGTACCGGCCGGTCGGCCGCTACCTGGTCCAGTTCGGCGGCCCCTTCGCCCCCTTCGCCCCGGCCGGACCGCACGGCCCCCGGGCACGCCTGCTGGCGGGCTTCATCGCCTTCGCCGCGGAGCAGGGCCGCGAGATCGTCTCCGTACAGCTCCAGGGCGCGGACGCCGACGTCTACGTCGAGCAGGGCTTCACGGTGAACCAGATGGGCTCCTCGTACGCCGTCGACCTGGAGACCTTCACCCTGGCCGGCACCAAGTTCATGCAGCTGCGCAACAAGATCTCGCGCGCGCTGCGCAGCGGCCTGGAGATCAAGGAGGTCGAGTACGAGGACTACGCGGCCCAGATCGCCGCACTCGACACGGCCTGGCTTTCCACCAAGGGCGAGGGCGTCAAACCGCTGGAGTTCCTCGTCGGCCAGACCGGCGGCCGTTACCAGCACCTGCGCCGCCTCTTCGCCGCCGTCCGCGACGGCGAACTGATCGGCTACGTCTCCTACGCCCCGGTCTACGGACCCCAGCCCGGCTGGATGCACGACCTCAGCCGCCGGCAGCCCGACTCCCCGCCCGGGGTGATGGAAGCCCTCAACAAGGCCGCGATCGACGTCTTCACCGCCGAGGGGACCCGCTGGCTGCACTTCGGCTTCACCCCCTTCACCACGCTGACGGCCCCCCAGTTCCCGGGCCACAGCCTGGGCTTCCACTGGTTCATGGAGCACCTGTGGGAGCACGGCGCGCACATCTACCCGGCGCGCACGCAGCTGGAGTACAAGCAGAAGTGGGCACCCTCGGCCGTCCTGCCGGAGTACATAGCCTTCCAGCACCGGGCGAGCCTGCCCGCGCTGGTCCACGTCTTCCGCGCCTGCAACGCGGTCTGAGGGGAGTCACGAGATGCCGATGCCCGAGGAGATCGAAACCCAGGGCCTGCTGGTCGTCGACCGCTTCCAGTCCTGCGCCGCCGCCCCCGACGACCTGGAAGCGGCCCGCCTCTGCGACGAGGCCCTGACCCACCTGGACACCCTGCTGAGGGAGGCGGCCGAGGCCTGAGCCGCTCGCGTGGCGGGTCAGCGGGTACCGACGACGATGACGGAGAGCGCGCCGAGCAGGATCACGATGCACAGCAGCTGGCGCAGGTGTTCGGTCACCGGACCCTGCCGGGGCGTTCATCCAGGGCCGAGGCGAGGTTGCGCAGAATGCGGGCCAAGGCCCGGGCGTGGTTCCAGTTCGCGTGGTCGCCCCGCCCCATAGGCCCGGCGTCGACGAAGTACGCCCACTCGACCAGCGCCGCCCCGGCGCGCTCCGTCCGCTGATTACTGCGCATCGCGGCCACCTGGGCGTGGAGCACCTGCCCGTGGGTGATCAGGTCATCGATGAGGCGGGCCACGGCCTTGGCGTCGGGCCGCTCCGAGTAGGGCACGATCGCCCGCCCGATGAGGCCCTCGATCATCTGCGTCTCGCCGGGTTCCATGCCGGTGCTCCCTTCCGTCGTCAGCGGGTGGTGATGACGAGTGTGGGAGCACAGCAAGGCCCCGACTATCACGACATATTGATAGTCGGGGCCAAGGCTTCGCGCCGGGTTATGTGCCCAGCCAGGAGCCATACGAGAGGAAGCTGTCGGGCAGTTGGCGACGAGCCGCCTCCAGACCGGCATACGTTTCGCGGACAGTCTGGTGATAGCGGGCCTGCTGTGGAGCTGTCTTCCGCGCCTTCAACAGGTTCTGGAAGGACGAGTCCAGGTCGCCGGTCCACATCTGGGCCCGAGCGAGTTCCGCGTAGTGATGACTCTTGCGGGACTGAGGCCAGTTTGCCGGGATCGTTACCCTGCGGCCCATCTCCGAGGCCTGACCGTACTCGTCGAGCTCGGCCAGCACGGACACACGGTGGACCGCCACGTTCGTCGGGCCGAACGTCAGCCAGTGCACGGCAACCGCCTCTCCTGTTCCCGACGCGATCCGTTCTGCCTCCGCCAGGTGGCTCTCTGCGCGGCCGCCGTTCTTGGACCGGCCGGCGATGACTGCGGCACCCAGGTGGAGCTGTCCGGTGACGACATCACGCTCCCGGGAGGGATCCGCCTGTGCGAGGGTGCGAAGGCCGAGGTCCACGAGGCGTTCACCGGTGTGGTACTCGCCGTCGCGAAGGTAGGTGAGCGCGCGCATGTACCGGTACATCCCGCCGACGACGGCGTCCGATCCGCGCTCAGCGGCCCAGTCCATACGGGCAAGGGCGAGCGCGGCCAGGTCGAAATACCCGAGCTTGGAGGCGACGTCGTAGGAGGTGCGGTAGAGGCTGGCCAGTAGCAGCCACCGGTCCCGGGCTGGAGCGGTGTGAGCGGCCGTGGTGGCCTCCTGGACGAGCCCGGGTAGCTGGCTGGCGGTCTGCTTGATCCCCCCGGCGCGGACCGCGCTGTGGAGAGCCGCTGTGTCCTCGGCGAGCGACTGGTGCGCACGTGGGGTGATGGCGGGATCCGCGCCGAGGTCGTAGACGTCGAGGGCCTCACGGATCGGCCGGATCAGCACGTCCATCTGGTCCGCGCGCAGTTCGGTGGCGTACGGCTGGCCTGTGACGGTGGCGACGTCCACGCGCAGGGCCCGCGCGACGGCCGCGATCAGGTGGGGACTGGCGGGGATCACACCCTGCTCCGCCTTGGTGAGAGTGCTGTACGGGACCTGTGCCAGGTCCGACAGGCCCTGCTGGGTGAGGTGGCGTTCGAGGCGCAGGCGCTTGATACGCGTGCCGGTGTGGTCGTGCGGTAGAGAGTGCATCGTGGCTCCCGTTCAGACTCGACATCTGAACGGTACCGGCACACGACGGGCCGACCCCTCCCAGCGCAAGGGCTGGGAGAGAACGCTGTGTTGGTCATCGGGAAGCGGTGTACCCGTGGCCCGTCAGCGGAGGGACGGGCGGGTGTGGATCAGGGTGCCCGCGGGGCCCCGGACCAGCATCGGGCGGACGCGGAGGGCCGAGGCCACCGGGCCGGCCGCCGGGGCGAGGTGGGCGCTCAGGAGGTCCTGCGTCACCGGCCCTCCGGGGCCGGCCAGCAGCTCGTGGAGGTCGTCGGTGACGGTCCGCCGGTCCAGCAGCAGGCCCTGCCCGGGCCGCGGCGCCGCCTCCAGCAGCGGGGCCGAGGCGCCGCCCGGGCCGTAGAGGCGGGAGCGCAGGCTGCCGTCCCCCTCCCGGGCGACGACTGCCACCAGGGTGAACGCGCAGTCCGGCGCCGGAGGTTCGGGCAGCTCCACCCGGACCGACGTCCCCGCGGGGGCGACGGTCCGGACCCGGTGCAGGCAGATCAGCCAGTCCGCGTGGACGTCGAGCCACGGACCGCTGAGCGTGCGCCGCAGCAAGGAGCCGAACCCCGCCGCGAGGCGCCGGTCCGCGAGCTCCCGTACGGGCCCGGGGGCCCCGGGCGCCCCGGACGGCGGCACGTACTGGAAGAGCCAGTCGTCGTCCGCCGTCCAGGACATCCGCAGCCGCAGCGTGCGGTACGGGTGGTCGCGGAAGCCCGCCGTGACCGCCGCCGGGACCGGCGGCAGGCCGACCGGCGCGAAGCCGTGTTCGCGCAGTCCGTGCGCACCCGTCCGCACGGCTCAGCCCGCGGCGACGGGCGTGCGCCCGGCGCTCAGCCTGGCGAGGTCCAGGCGCTCGTCCAGGTGGCGGGCCGAGGAGTTGGCCCGCCACAGCGCACCGCGGGCGATGCCCCGGCGCATGTACGCGGTGTCGGCGCTCGGGATGACCACGTTGTGGAACCAGCCCGCGGCGTGCTGCGAGTCGATGGTGATGTGCAGCCGGTGGTAGGTGATCCCGACCTCGGGCAGGCCCAGCCGCTCCCACGCCCGCACGACGTTGCGGAACCGGTCGGGGGCCAGCCACTCGGTCATGCCGAGGAAACCGACCGCCTCCGGGTACAGGTGGCGGTAGCGGCACAGCAGCACGGCGAGGTTCCCCGAGTGCAGGTCGGTCGTGGTCATGGCCGCCTCGAGGTCCTCGGCGCGGACGTCGAAGACCTCGTAGATCTTGTTGAAGAGGTGGGTGTGCACGGCCTCGGGGTCGCCGTTGCCCATCTCGTCCCAGTAGTTCCCGGCGATCTCCATCTTGCTGGCGCCGGCCGTGCCGATCTGCATCATGGCGAGGAAGTCGTCGAAGCGGCCGTCGATCAGCGACTCCTGGATGACGTACGTGCGCAGGTCCTCGCTCCGCGCCTCGCGGTTGATGAAGTCGGTGTAGTACGGGTGCTTGAAGGCGCGGTGCCGCCGCACCAGGCCCTTGAGCCAGGACAGGAACTGCTTGGGCTCGGTGGGCGCCGACTCCAGGAGACCGGGCTCCAGGTGGGCGTCCTCGGCGGCCAGGGTGGCGTTCTCCAGCATCCGGGTGACCTCGTGCAGCAGCACGGAGCCCTCGGCCGTCGGCCGGTCCGGTATCTGCATCACCGTCTGGTAGATGCGCGACAGCAGGAGTTGCTGGTGGTAGTGGGCGTCGTCGCGGTCGGGGCCGGCGACGGCGGCGGCGTTCATCTCGGCCACCGCCTCGACGACGCGCGCGCGTTCGCCGAGGAACTTGGCGTCGATCTCGTCGGCGTCCACGGTCAGCCAGGAGGAGACCTCCTCCACGAGCGCGGCGGCGTCGGTCCTGCGGATCGTGGGCACGGTGGGGTTGTCGCTGCTGGGCAACTGCGTCTCCATGTCTCTCGGGGTCGCTCGGAAAACGACGCCTGGTCGGGTCCCGCCGGAGGTGGGAAGGAGGTGGGAAGGATGGAGGTGGGGGGAAGAGGTGCGTTCCGTCGACGGGGCCCACGGGCGGACGGGCCGGACGCGGTCGCTCCGCGGGTCCGGGGACGGGACGGGCGCTCACCGGGCCCCGGCACCGCCGTGGGCCCCTCATGCCGAAGACACGCGCACCCCTGGTACCGGATCGGGATGCGCGTGCCTGGGATGAGCACCAGCGGAGAGGGCAGGATTCGAACCTGCGTGGGCAGAGCCCGTCCGGCGAGTGAACCCCACCGGACCCCATTCGGCCGCTTTGGGAACCTCTCCTCGGCCTTTCTGTGCCATCAGCTTGGCATGCGGCGGCTGACACGGTGCTGATGGATATCTGAGAGGGAAATCGGAGAACCGGTCAGGGGCCCATCAGTGGCGACTGGGATAGTCGAAGGCGATCGAGCTTCTTCATCTGGTCCCAGGGGAGTTCCCGTGAGCGCCGAAACCGCCAAGATTGCCGTATCGCGTCTGTACGCCGATGAGAACGGCGAATCGCATTTCATCGACGAGACGCTGGAGGTGACGGCGGTGAATTTCGCGCCGCCCGCCCCTTCGCTCTTCGTTTCCGAGGGCGTGCCGGCCAAGCAGGCCGTCTACCTCTACATCCCGGCCGGCTGGTTCGGCGACTTCCACCCGGCGCCGCGCCGCCAGATCATGACCCTGGTCAGCGGCCGGATGGAGTGCGGGGTCAGCGACGGCACCTGGCGCACCTTCGTCCCCGGAAACACGCAGCTGGTCGAGGACACGCACGGCAAGGGCCACGCCACGAAGGCGCTGGAGGACTGCGTGATGATCGTCTCCCAGCTGGGCTGACGCGCCGGACGGCACACGCGCGGGAAAGCGGCGCGCGGCAGGGAAAACGAAGGGGGCACGGGCCGCTCGCGGCCCGTGCCCCCTTCGTTTTCCCCGGGGATCAGCCCTTGATGTAACCGAAGCTCTCGGCGATCAGGCCGCCTTCCAGGCGGGTCACGTTCACGCCCCGCACGAAGTCCTGCGGGCCGCCGCCCCAGCGCAGCGTCCAGCGGCACACGGCGCGCTCGCCGGCCGTCCAGACCTCCTCCACCTCGAAGGTCATCTGCTCATTGGCCGCGATGGCGGTCCAGAACTGGAGACATTCGTCGTAACCGACGTGCTTCGAACCGTCGGGAGCCGGTCCGGAGTTCTCCAGCCGGCAGTTCTCGGCGAGGAGGTCTTTCAGCAGGCTCGCGTCGTGCTGCTGGAATGCCTGGTTGAACTGGTCGATAACCTTGCGTGTCTGCTCGTCGGACATCGGGGCTCCTCATGTCTCATGGCTCGGCGCGGGCGGCCCGCCGGTCGGACCGGGCCACAGGAGAAAGTAATACAGTCCAACAGCCCCTGGAGTCCACGCACTTCGGGTAACCGGTTGTTCCGGCCAATTTCGTCAGTCGCACGTCAGTACCGGCCGCCTAGGTTAGTACTATGACCACAGCAGACAGTGCGCCTCTCGCATTGGCCTATCAGCAGGCCATCGAATATCTGGCGGGCCTCGCCGATCGGCCGGTGGCTGCCACTGCCGGCTCCGAACAATTGCTGAAAATGTTCGGTGGCCCGCTGCCCGACGGGCCAGTCGAGGCGACCGACACCATCGAACTCCTCGGCCGGGCCGTCGCCGAGGGCGGCATTCCCACCGCCAACGGCCCCCGCTACTTCGGCTACGTCACCGGCGGCACTCTGCCCGTGGCCATCGCCACCGACTGGCTCGTCTCCGCCTGGGACCAGACCGCCAGCCTCTACAACCTCTCGCCGGCCGTCGCCGTCGCGGAGGACGTCGCCGCGCAGTGGGTCCTGGAACTGCTGGGCCTGCCCGCGCACGCCTCCGTCGGCTTCCCCACCGGCTGCACCATGGCCCACCTGACCTCCCTGGCCGCCGCCCGGCACAAGCTCCTCGCCGAGGCCGGCTGGGACGTGGAACGCCGGGGCCTGGGCGGCGCACCCGACGTGGCCATCGTCGCCGGCGCCCAGCACCACATGACCATCGACCTGGCCGCCCGCTACCTCGGCTTCGGCACCGACCGCATCCGCAACGTGCCGGTCGACGCGAAGGGCCGGATGGTCCCGGCCGAACTGGAGGCCGTCCTCGCCGGGATCGACGGGCCGGTCATCGTGGCCGCGCAGATCGGCGACGTCAACTCCGGTGCCATCGACCCCGTCGGCGAGATCTGCGACATCGCGCACCGGTACGGGGCCTGGGTGCACGTCGACGGAGCCTTCGGCCTGTGGGCCGCGGCCAGCCCGGAACTGCGGCCGCTCGTCGAGGGCGTCGAGCGCGCCGACTCCTGGGCGCTGGACGCCCACAAGTGGCTCAACGTCCCGTACGACTGCGGCATCGTCGTCATCGCCCACCCCGAGGCGCACCGGGCCGCCATGCTGAACGAGCGGGCCGGCTACCTGCCGCCCGGCACCGACGGGGAGCGCGACGCCATCGAGTGGGTCCCCGACTTCTCGCGGCGCGCCCGCAGCCTGCCGGTCTGGGCCGCACTGCGCTCGCTGGGCCGCTCCGGCGTCGCCGACCTCGTCGAGCGCTGCTGCGCGCACACCCGGCGCTTCGGCGAGCACCTGGCCGGTGTGGAGGGGGTGGAACTGCTCAACGACGTCGTCCTCAACCAGCTGATGGTCCGCTTCGGGGACGACGACCAGGTGACGCGGAACGTGATCGCCCGCATCCAGGACAGCGGCGTCTGCTGGTTCGGCGGAACCCTCTGGGAGGGACGGGCCGCGATGCGGATCTCAGTCGTCAACTGGCGTACGACGCGGGAGGACGTGGACCGCAGCGCGGCCGTCATCCGCGAAGCCCTCACAGCGGAACTCGCCGCCGCCTCCTGACTCCGTCCCTCCGCCACCCCCCACCCAGGCCGGGCCCGCCACCCACGGGCCCGGCCTGCCGGCGTGCCGCCTTCGCGCGATGGGGCCGCCACTAACGGGCTTGCTCGTCGACCGCGTCCAGTGCCAGGTCCCACGGGTAGGGCCGCTTCTCCCCGGGCGCGTTCGGTTCGAAGCCGTCCGGTCCGTACAGCACCTGGACCCCGGCCGTGCGGAGGGTTTCCAGAGAGAGGGGCAGCTGGGGGTGCTGGGCGTATGCCGAGTTCACGCACGGCATCGTGGTCATCGGGATGCCCTTGCCGATGCCCTCGGCGACGAATCCGACGAGCCAGGTATCGGTGATGCCGAGGGCCCACCGGTTGATGGTGTTCGTCGTCGCCGGAGCCACGAGCACCGCGTCCGCCGCAGGCCACACGTCCGGCTGACCGGGCCGCTTGTAGCGCGAGCGCACCGGGTGCCCCGTCAGAGCTGCCAGCCCGGGCAGGCTGTCCTCGAGCCAGTCGGCGGCCACGGGGGTGAGGCCCAGGCAGACGTCCCAACCGCGGTGCTGTGCCTCCTCGACCACACCGGCGATCTCGAAAACCGGCGGGGCCGCCGAGCACAGCAGGTACAGAGTCCTCGTCGTCATGACGCCCGAGCCTATGCAATCGCCCCCGATCCGAGTGGAGTCGGGGCGATGGCGCAGGCCCAGCGCACCGCGCGGGTACGGTCCTTGATGACGAGTCTTGGACGGAGTCCGGCATGCCTCTACCCAATGATGACCACACCGGTTCCCGAATCCGGCAACAGCGGCGGCTGGCCCGCCTGACGCAACGCGAGTTGGCTGACCGGATCCCGTACAGCCTGAGTCTCCTGAATCAGGTCGAGTGCGGTGCACGCCCCGCGACTCCAGGCTTCGTGGCGGCCGTGGCGCACGCGCTGCGCGTGGACACGTCCAAGCTGACCGGACCACCCGCGGTGACCGCGCTTCCCGCTGACCGGCTGCTCGCGCTGGTCGCCCCGATCCGGGAAGCCCTCGACCGCTTCGACCTTGGACCGAACCCCGACCTCACCCACGTACGGCCCGCCCCGGAACAGATCGCCGAGGCTGACACCTTGTGCCGACAGGTGAGGGCCACGCACCTGCGCGCCGCGGCTCGCGCTCTGCCCACCCTGACCGCAGAGCTGACGCACACCGTGTGGACGGAGCCGTCCACGGCGTCGTGGCGGGCCCTCGCGTCGGCGTACCGAAGCGCTCACGACGTGGCGTTGAAGCTCGACCACCCGGACCTTGCCCGTGTCGCCCTGGACCGGATGGGCTGGGCCGCAGGCCGAGCCTCGGACCCGTGTATCGAAGCCGTACAGCGATACAAACGTGCGATTCTGTGGCGTTGTGCAACCAGCGGGCCGCTGATCGAGTCGGGTCATGCCCTGCTCGCCGGGGAAACGAGCCGCGAGGCGCTCGCCGTGACTGGGCAGCTCCATCTCGGCTTGGCCACCGTGGCGGCGAAGAACGAGGACGCGACCGCAGTGGAGGCGCATCTCGCCGCCGCTCGGGAGATGGCGGACCGAATCGGTGGCGAGGCGGGCGAAGTGCACTGGCTTTCCTTCGGGCAGGTCAACGTCAAGCTGCACGAGCTCGGCACGTCGATCACGATGAGCGACTTCGACGAGGCCCTCGGCCGGGCCCGCGCGTTGAAGCTGCCGCCGTCGACGCTGACATCGCGGCGCGCCCGTTATCTGGTGGACCGCGCGTTGGTGGAGATGGAGGCCGGTTCGGCCAAGACGTCGCTCAGCTTCTTGGCCGAGGCCAGGAAGGTCGCACCTGAGCAGACGCGGCACCTGCCGGGTACTCGGGCCACGATTCGTGGGTTGGTGCACATGTCGCGGCGGGCGCCGGACAGCTTGGGTGGGATGGCGCGCTGGGTGGGTTTGTAGCGCTCATGGCACTCACAGATCTGTGAGCATTCGTGCCCCGGCGTGCTCCCACACTCGTCATCACACCCACTGACGACGGCAAGGAGCACGGCATGAACCCCGGCGAGACGCAGACCATCGAAGAACTCATCAGGCGCGCGATCGTGCCCTACTCGGACCGGCCCGACGCCGAGGCCGTCGCTTACCTCATTGACGATCTGATCACCCACGGGCAGGTGCTGCACGCCCAGGTGGCCGCGATGCCCAGCGGTCAGCGGACCGAGCGCGTCGGCGCGGCCCTGGCCGAGTGGGCGTACTTCGCCGACGCCGGCCCGACGGGGCGGGGCGACCACGCGAACTGGAACCATGCGCGCGCCTTGGCCCGGATTCTGCGGAACCTGGCCGCGGCGCCCGCCGATCGACGGTCGGGTTTCGTCCGGTGAGGGAGTGGCAGCGGCAGTCGCTGTACGTCGTCAGCGTGCTGGTCGTACTCGGCGCTCTGCTCGTCGGGATCACCCGCAGCTGAGACTCCGCCTTCGGGCACCCCGGACCGGGAGGGGCCGGGCACGCGCAGCGGCCCGGCAGGGTGGGGGTGCCGGGCCGCTGTGGGTGGAGGTGGGGCGGTTACTGGAGGGCGGACTCCTCGCAGGCGGCGACCCAGGCCGCGAAGGTCTGCGCGGGGCCGGAGCGCCCGGCGAGATAGGCGCGGGTCAGGCGTTCGACGTAGTCCGGGAGGTCCGCCGCCGTGGTCTTCAGGCCCCGGACCTTCTTGCCGAAGGCCCCCTCCTGGTCCGCGGCCAGCGCCAGGCTGCCGCCCAGGTGCACCTGGAAGCCCTCGACCTGCCGGCCGTCCTCGTCCGCGACCAGCTGCCCCTTCAGGCCGATGTCCGCGACCTGCGTGCGGGCGCAGGAGTTGGGGCAGCCGTTGACGTTGATGCCGAGGGCCACGTCCTCGCCCGCCAGCCGCTTCTCCAGCTCCGCCACCAGCGTCGCCGCCCGCTCCTTCGTCTCCACGATCGCCAGCTTGCAGTACTCGATCCCGGTGCAGGCCATCGTGTTGCGCCGCCAGGGCGAGGGCCGGGCCTGGAGTCCGATCTCCGCCAGCTCCGCCACCAGCGGCTCCGGCTCGGCCACGTCCAGGACCAGGAGCTTCTGGTACGGGGTCAGGCGGATCCGCCCGCTGCCGTGCGCCTCGGCCAGGTCGGCCAGCGCCGCCAGCCGCGTCCCCGACAGCCGCCCGACGACCGGGGCCGCCCCCACGTACGAGAGGCCGTCCTTCTGCGGGTGCACGCCGATGTGGTCGATCGGCTCCGGCGGCAGCCCGGGCGGCGGCCCGTCGAGCAGCGGCCGGCCCAGGTACTCCTCCTCCAGGACCCGGCGGAACTTCTCCACGCCCCAGTCCGCGATCAGGAACTTCAGCCGGGCCCGGCCGCGCAGCCGCCGGTAGCCGTAGTCGCGGAACAGCCGCGCCACCGCCACCCACACGTCCGGGACCTCCTCCAGCGGCACCCACACCCCCACGTGCCGCGCGAGGATCGGCACCGTCGACAGCCCGCCGCCCACCCACATGCCGAAGCCCGGCCCGTGCTCGGGGTGCACCGCGCCGAGGAAGGCCAGGTCGTTGATCTCGTACGGGATGTCCGCCAGCCAGGACACCGCCGACTTGTACTTGCGCGGCAGGTTGGAGAGGGAGGGGTCGCCCACGTACCGGGCGGCGATCTCCCGTACGGCCGGGGTCGCGTCGAGCACCTCGTCCGCGCCCACCCCCGCCACCGGGCTGCCCACGATGACGCGCGGGCAGTCCCCGCAGGCCTCCGTGGTGGACAGGCCGACCGCCTCCAGCCGCCGCCAGATCGCCGGCACGTCCTCGATGCGCACCCAGTGGAGCTGGATGTTCTGCCGGTCGGTGATGTCGGCGGTGTTGCGGGCGAACCGCATCGAGACGTCGGCGATGGCCCGCAGCTGTTCGAGGCCGAGGGTGCCGCCGTCGCAGCGCACCCGCATCATGAAGTGCTCGTCCTCCAGCTCCTCCGGGGCCAGGGAGCCGGTCTTCCCGCCGTCGATGCCGGGCTTGCGCTGCGTGTACAGGCCCCACCAGCGCATGCGGCCGCGCAGGTCGTCGGGGTCGATGGAGGCGAAGCCCTCGCGGGAGTAGACCCGCTCGATGCGCTCGCGCACCAGCAGCGGGTCCTCGGCCTGTTTGAACTCCTCGTTGGCGTTGAGCGGTTCCCGCTCCCCCAGCGCCCACTGTCCCTCGGGGCGCTGGGCGGCGGTCCGTGCGGTCCGTGCGGTCCGTGCGGTCCGGACGACCGGCGGCGCGACTGTTTCCGTCATCTCCGTGTGCTCCTACGTGGGCTGGTGGAGGGGGTCAGGCGGTGCCGAGGGGCGCGACCGGGACGATCATTCCGCTGGGCAGCCAGCTCGTGGACTCCTCGTGGTGGTGGCCGCCGGCGCTGCCCGGCACGTAGAGCACGGCCGTGGCGTACAGCCGGGCGGGCGCCGGGCCCGCCGCGCCGCGCGCCGCGCGCCAGGCCTCGTAGCCGGCGGCGGTCGCGACCTCGCCCGGCAGGCGGCTGCCGAGCGCCGCCAGGTACTCCACCGCGGCCGGGCCGTTCGGCGCGTACCGCAACGCGATGAGCTGGCCCGCGCTCGGCGACAGCAGCGGGGCGGTGAACAGCCAGGGCGCCAGGTAGGTGCCCTCGGCGGTGGTGTGGCCCGCGGCGACGTCCCGGACGGCCGTGTCGGCGCCCGCCCAGCCGGCGGTGACCACCAGCGGCCGCCGTTCGCCGTCCGGCCCGCCGACGGAGACGCCCGCGCGGGCGGCGGCGGCGCGCACCTCGGCGGCGGCGGCCCGGCCGCGCGGCGAGCCGTCCTCGGCGAGGGCGAGGGAGCGGGCCCCGCGCCCGGCGAGGAAGCCCACGGTCTCGCGCAGCGCGGCCGCGTCCGCCTCCGTGAGCCGGTCGGCGGGACAGCCGGACAGGGGCTTCGTACTGCCCCCGACCACGGCCCCGGCGGCGGCGCTCGCGCACTCCGGCCCGTCGGCGCCCCGCACGTCCGCGGCGGGGCCCGCCGCGCCTCCCGCGCGCCCCGTGTCCACGGCCAGCGGGGCCGTCGCCCCGCCGGTGGAGACCCACACCCGGCCGGGCCCGGCCGGCAGTTCGACCGGCACCCAGGTCAGGGCCGACCCGGGGCGCCGTTCGCCCCGGGTCAGCCGGTCCCGGCCGGTTCCGGCGGCGGCGTCGGGGGCGCCGACGGCCACCAGGTTGTACCCGGGCCGGTTCGGCACCACCAGCACCGGAACCGTCCGGCCGCCCACCACGAGGGAGTCCAGCAGCGGGCCCCCCGCCACGGGCCGCGCGGGCGCGGGGGCGAGCGGCGGGCCGCCCCACCCCCCGGCGCCGCCCCACACCCCGGCGCCGCCCCACACCCCGGCCAGGACCGCGCCCGCCACCGCCACGGCGAAGTACGCCGTGGCGGTGGCGCGGTGGCGCAGCAGCCGGGTGCGCAGGAGCAGCACCAGGCCGAGCGCCAGGGCGGCGGTCAGGGCGACCGCCGCCACGAGGACGGCGTTCACCGTCGTACGACGCTGTCGCTGACCACGAACAGGACGCCGTGCGGCTGGGCGTCCCCGGTGTCGCCGTGCGGCCAGGACGCCCGGTTGAAGCCCACGCAGGGCTTGCCGGTGTTCTCGTCGCGGAAGGAGCGGTCCAGGGAGACCCGGCCGCGCCGGTCGAGGTCGAACATGCAGACCCGGTGGTCACCGCCGCCGCCGAAGGAACCGGCGACGAAGTAGTTGGCGACCGCGATCCGGCTGACGTCCTGCGTCTCGCGGTAGACGCCGTCCGCGCCCCGCTTGAAGTTGTCCATGGCGCCCCAGTGCGGGCCGCCCGCGCTGACGTCGCGGATCGGCACGGTGCTGACCAGCTCGGGGCAGTCCCGCTCGTGCCCGCCCCGGGTGGCCTCGGCCAGCTCGTCGACCGAGCACGTGGCGCCGTTCCCGGCCGCCAGGAGCTTCTGGATGTCCAGCACGTAGATCATGCCGGTGGTCTGGTCGAGGGGCTTGCCGTAGGGCACGGACTGGCCCATCACCGTGTGGAAGAGGAACCGGTCGTCGGGGCTGACGGCCAGCCAGCTGCCGTTGTCACCGCTGCCGGTGACGCTCTTGTCGTCCTGGAAGGACCGGTAGGCCGTCGTGTCGTCGAAGACCTCCTTCCATTGCGGGGCGGGTGCGGTGATGTCGGGGGTGTAGAAGACGGCCCCGCCGGCCATGGAGGAGACGAAGGCGCCCTTGTGGCCGGGCCGGTTGGTCAGCGCGGTCTCCATGACCACGCGGGACTCGCGGAAGAAGGCGCGCTGCTCCTGCGTCCCGCGCGGGCCGTCGGCGACCTTGGACACCGAGCGCAGCGTCGGGTCGTCGCGGTGGGTGATGTCGAAGACGCGTACGGTCTGGCGGGCCAGGTTCTCCCTCAGCTCCGAGTCGGGCGTCATGAAGTTGCGGGCCTCGGCGAAGTCGCTCGCCACCATCACGTTCAGGTCCTCGCGGACGGCCACCCCGTGCGGGTTGGCGCAGGTCGCGGCGGGCAGCGCCGGGACGTTGCCGCACTGGGCCGGATCCTCGCCCGCCGCCGTGGCCGCCGGGATCTCGGCGAGCGTGCGGCCGTCCTTGCCGATCCGGACGATCTCACCGGGGGAGCCGGCCGCGCCGTTGCCGACGCGCACCTGCCCGTTGGTGTAGGTGCAGGGGCCGGTGACGTTCGGGCCGCCCATGTAGGTGCCGTACGCGGTTCCGTCGCTCAGCACCTGGTAGGCGTCGGGCAGCGTCCCGCAGGGGGTGTCGACGGTCGAGTTGACCCCGGCGATGGTCAGCGCGGGCAGGGCCTTCGCGTCGAAGACGAACGTGGTGTCGCTCATGATGCCGCCGGCGTAGATCCGGTCGCCCTTGTGCCACACGTACTGCATGTGGTGCGGCTCGTTGCCGTTGTTCGGGCCGACGGTGACGGTGTTGGCCACCTTGCCGTACGTGGGGGAGCCGGGGGTGGCGTCGATGACGGTGAGGAAGTCGGGCGCGGGCTGCTTGGCCGGGCCGGACCAGACGAGCATCCACTGCCGTGCGGGGCCCTTGGCGGCGGGCACGAGGTGGTTGGTCGCCGAGTAGGTGACGCCGTCGGTGCCCTGGAAGGTGGAGGTCCAGGTCACCGGCGTGCCGGCGGCGGCGGGGTCCGCTCCCGTGAGCATGGAGGCGGTGAGTCCCACCGCCGACAGACAGAGTGCGAGGCGGCGTATCAGCCTTCCTCGGCGCAGTCCTTGCAGGCTCATTTCTCTGTATGCCCTCTCCGGGGGAAGTCGGCCGGAATGCGTAAACCATTCGGCATATTTTCCGGCCCACTATGGCACAAGGGTGCTGGCGGCCCGCTGATAACAGCCTTACCGCCCGCTGACCGCATACCGCACATCCACTCAATTCCTTGAATTGGCAGGCCAGGGGCACAGGGAGGCCGATTCGGCTGAAAATAGCCGCGATCAGCGAACCGTCAGTGATTTACCTGTCAACATTGCTAATCTCGGCGCAGCGAATTCCTGTCCGTGCACCGCTTCACCCCTGCGAAGGAGCTGCCGGATGGCCGATCTCGAAAAGCTGGCCGAGCGCGCCGGACGGGAACTGGAAGAGGCCCCCGCACCGGAAATCCTGCGGTGGGCGGCCGAGACCTTCGGCAGGAAGTTCTGTGTGACCTCTTCGATGGAGGACGCGGTGGTCGCCCACCTCGCCTCGCGTGCCTTCCCGGGCGTGGACGTGGTGTTCCTGGATACGGGTTACCACTTCGAGGAGACCATCGGGACGCGTGACGCGGTGGCGGCGGTGATGGACGTCAACGTCATCACGCTCACCCCGCGCCGGAGCGTGGCCGAGCAGGACGCCGCGTACGGGCCGCAGCTGCATGACCGCGACCCGGACCTGTGCTGCGCGCTGCGGAAGGTCAGGCCCCTCGAAGAGGGTCTGGCCGGCTATGACGCGTGGGCGACGGGCCTGCGCCGGGACGAGTCCCCGACCCGGGCGAACACCCCGGTCGTCGGATGGGACGAGAAGCGGCAGAAGGTGAAGGTCTCTCCGATCGCCCGCTGGACGCAGGACGACGTGGACGCCTATGTCGCCGAGCACGGGGTCCTCACCAATCCGCTGCTGATGGACGGTTACGCGTCGGTGGGGTGTGCTCCCTGCACCCGCCGGGTGGCGGAGGGCGAGGACGCGCGGGCCGGCCGCTGGGCGGGGCGGGGCAAGACCGAGTGCGGACTGCACGGCTGATGACGGACAGCGAATCCCTTACGGAGAAGAAGCAGATGAGCGTGAGCGACCAGGGTGCCACCGTGTGGCTGACCGGGCTGCCGAGCGCGGGCAAGACCACGATCGCCTTCGCGCTGGCCGAGCGGCTGCGTGCCGAGGGCCACCGGGTGGAGGTCCTCGACGGTGACGAGATCCGTGAGTTCCTTTCCGCGGGCCTCGGCTTCGGCCGTGAGGACCGGCACATCAACGTGCAGCGGATCGGCTTCGTCGCCGAACTCCTCGCCTCCAACGGCGTCAAGGCGCTCGTGCCGGTGATCGCGCCGTTCGCCGACAGCCGTGAGGCCGTGCGCAAGCGCCACGCCGCCGAGGGCACCGCCTATCTGGAGGTCCATGTGGCCACCCCGGTCGAGGTGTGCTCCGTCCGTGACGTGAAGGGCCTGTACGCCAGGCAGGCGGCGGGCGAGATCTCCGGCCTGACCGGAGTCGACGACCCGTACGAGGCACCGCAGTCCCCGGACCTGCGCATTGAGTCGCACACGCAGTCCGTCCACCAATCCGCGGCGGCGCTCCACGCGCTGCTCGACCAGAGGGGTCTCGCGTGACCGTCATTCCCCTGCACAAGGAAGCCGCCACCTTCGGCCATCTGGACTCGATGGAGTCCGAGGCGGTGCACATCTTCCGTGAGGTGGCGGGTGAGTTCGAGAAGCCGGTGATCCTCTTCTCCGGCGGCAAGGACTCGATCGTCATGCTGCACCT
>NZ_JBIASM010000022.1:0-92329 GCF_042890765.1 Streptomyces sp. NPDC002032
CAGATGTGGAAGCCCGGTAACGGGTGGAGCTGACTGGTACTAATAGGCCGAGGGCTTGTCCTCAGTTGCTCGCGTCCACTGTGTTAGTTCTGAAGCAACGAACGGTTGCTGGTTTCTAGAGCTAGAACATAACTACAAAGTGTGCTTGTTCGCTCGAAACCGATTAGGGTTTCGGTGGTCATAGCGTTAGGGAAACGCCCGGTTACATTCCGAACCCGGAAGCTAAGCCTTTCAGCGCCGATGGTACTGCAGGGGGGACCCTGTGGGAGAGTAGGACGCCGCCGAACAATTTTTCAAAGGACCCCTGGTCCAGCGTTCAACGCTGGACCAGGGGTCTTTTTGTTTTTCACCTCTTTACGCCGAAGCGCGGCCATGGGTTGGTTGCGCGAGAATGACTAGCGGTACCCCGAAGACAGGAGTCACACCCATGTCCAACTCTCCCGACGATCGTCCGGAGCGCGAGCCTCGGCGCAACGACGGCGGTGACAGGGGCGGCTTCCGTCGTGACGACCGTGGCGGTGACCGTGGTGGCTTCCGCCGCGACGACCGCGGTGGCCGTCCGACCGGTGGTGGCGGCGGTTTCCGTCGTGACGACCGTGGCGGGCGTCCCGCCGGCGGCGACCGCCCCGGCGGCGACCGTCCCAGCGGCGGCGGCTTCCGTGGCCGCGACGACCGCGGTGGCGACCGCCCGTCCTACCCGCGCCGTGACGACGACCGTGGTGGTCGTCCCAGCAGCGGTGGCGGTGGCGGCGGCTTCCGTCGTGACGACCGTGGTGGCCGTCCGACCGGTGGCGGCGACCGTCCCTCGTACCCGCGTCGTGATGACCGTGGTGGGGACCGTCCGTCCTTCCCGCGCCGTGATGACGACCGTGGTGGTTTCCGTGGCGGTCGTGATGACCGTGGTGGCGACCGTCCGTCGTACCCGCGTCGTGATGACCGTGGTGGGGACCGTCCGAGCGGTGGTGGCTTCCGTAGCGGTGGCGACCGCCCGTCGTACCCGCGTCGTGATGACCGTGGTGGGGACCGTCCGTCCTTCCCGCGTCGCGATGACGACCGTGGTGGCTTCCGCGGCGGCCGCGATGACCGTGGTGGCGACCGCCCGTCGTACCCGCGTCGCGACGACCGTGGTGGCGACCGTCCCAGCGGTGGTGGCTTCCGTAGCGGTGGCGACCGCCCGTCGTACCCCCGTCGTGATGACCGTGGTGGCGACCGCCCGTCCTTCCCGCGTCGCGATGACCGTGGTGGGGACCGTCCCAGCGGTGGTGGCTTCCGTAGCGGTGGCGACCGCCCGTCCTTCCCGCGTCGTGACGACCGTGGTGGGGACCGTCCCTCGTACCCGCGCCGTGATGACGACCGTGGTGGCTTCCGTGGCGGTCGTGACGACCGTGGTGGTGACCGTCCGTCGTACCCGCGTCGTGATGACCGTGGTGGGGACCGTCCGTCCTTCCCGCGCCGTGATGACGACCGTGGTGGCTTCCGTGGCGGTCGTGACGACCGTGGTGGCGACCGTCCCTCGTACCCGCGTCGTGATGACCGTGGTGGGGACCGTCCCAGCGGTGGTGGCTTCCGTAGCGGTGGCGACCGGCCCTCCTACCCGCGTCGTGACGACCGTGGTGGGGACCGCCCGTCCTTCCCGCGCCGTGATGACGACCGTGGTGGCTTCCGCGGTGGCCGTGATGACCGTGGTGGCGACCGCCCGTCGTACCCGCGTCGTGATGACCGTGGTGGGGACCGCCCGTCCTTCCCGCGCCGTGACGATGACCGTGGTGGTTTCCGCGGTGGCCGTGACGACCGTGGTGGCGACCGCCCGTCGTACCCGCGTCGCGATGACCGGGGCGGCGACCGTCCCAGCGGTGGTGGCTTCCGTGGTGGCCGCGATGACCGCGGTGGTGACCGTGGTGGTTTCCGCGGCCGTGACGACCGTGGCGGCGACCGCGACTACCGTGCGGACCGCGACCGGGACCCGGTCAAGCGGCTCCCGATCGATGACGACATCACCGGGCACGAGATCGACGCCGACGTGCGTCAGGAGCTCCTGAGCCTGCCCAAGGGCCTGGCCGAAGAGGTCTCCCGCAACCTGGTCATGGTGGCCCGGCTGATCGACGAGGACCCGGAGCAGGCGTACGCGTACGCCCGCATCGCCCTGCGTCTGGCCTCCCGCGTCGCCGCCGTCCGTGAGGCCGCCGGCTTCGCCGCGTACGCCACGCAGAAGTACAGCGAGGCGCTCGCGGAGTTCCGTGCCGCCAAGCGCATGACCGGTTCCGTCGAGCTGTGGCCCGTCATGGCCGACTGCGAGCGCGGCCTCGGCCGTCCGGAGCGGGCGCTGGCCATGGCCGGCGAGCCCGAGGTGCAGAAGCTGGACAAGGCCGGGCAGGTCGAGATGCGTCTCGTCGCCGCCGGTGCCCGCCGGGACATGGGCGAGCTCGACGCCGCCATCGTGACCCTGCAGAGCCCGGAGCTGGCCTCCAGCTCCGTCCAGCCCTGGACCGCGCGTCTGCGGTACGCCTACGCCGACGCCCTGCTGGCCGCCGGCCGTGAGGACGAGGCGCGCGAGTGGTTCGGCAAGACCCTCGAAGCCGACAAGGACGGGGCGACCGACGCCTCCGACCGACTGGCCGAGATCGACGGCGTCGAGTTCGTGGACGCCGCCTCGCTCGAGGACGACTCCGACCTCGACGCCCTCGACGAGGATGAGGACGACGAGGACGAGGACCAGGACGACGCCGAGGTGGCGGCCGCCGAGCGTGCCTCCGACCAGGCCGAGTACTACGACGAGGACGACGACGAGTACGAGCCGCTCGACGAGCCCGAGGTCGACGTGACCGACGAGATCGTGGTCATCGAAGACGACGAGGACGACGACCGCGACGTGCGTGACGGCCGTGATGACCGTGACGCCCGCGACAAGGCGTAGTACGCGTTAGCTGCAAAGGAAGGGCGGCACCCCCCAGGGGTGCCGCCCTTTCGCATGTCCGCAGGCGGGAGGTGCCGGGCGCGCCGGGTCAGTCCAGGCTGCGCAGGACCAGGCCGGTGGCCGGCTTCGGGCCGAAGGAGGTCGACTTGCGGGGCATGGTGACGCCCTGGCGGGCCAGGTCCCGCACGACGGCCTCCCGTACGGGGTGCAGCAGGACGGCGGTGCCGCCGTGGCGTTCCGCCATGGCGACCGTGGCGGCGGCGTCGTGGATGTAGGAGATCTGGTCCGGGGCGTCCGGGATCTTCCACACCTCGTCGAGCAGCGTCGCGTGCAGGACAGTCGCGTCCAGCCGGCGCCAGGCCTCGGGGCGGTCGTGGCGGACCGTGCGCTGGATGAGGTCCGGATCCGGGTCGGTCACCAGGTGGTAGGTGCCGTCGCCGGTGAGGAGGAAGGCGTTGCCGCGTTCCGAGGCGTCCGCGAGGACTTCCAGGGCCAGCGGGAGCGGGCCGTCGACCGGGCGGACCCGGAAGGAGCCGTCGAGCGCCGCCAGCGCCTGCGACAGCGGCAGCCGGCGCAGCATGCGGTGGATGGCGCGGACCTGGAGGGGGTAGCGGGCGGTGTCCACGAGGAGGACGAGGCCGAAGTCCCACGGGGTGGGGGAGCCGTGCTCCTGCTGGAGGCGCAGGTACGTCGCCCAGCGGTGGTGGCCGTCGGCGATGAGGGCCTGGCGGCCGCCGAGGTCGGCGGTGACGGCGGCCAGCTCGGCCGGGTCGGTGATGGCCCAGAGGCTGTGGCAGAAGCCGTCCTCGGTGACGGTCGAGAGCAGCGGGGGCCTGCGGGCGACGGTGGCCTCGATGACCCCGGCCGCGCCCGTGCCCGGTCCGTCGCCCAGGTAGGTCAACAGGAGGGGTTCGAGGTTGGCCGAGGTGGCGCGCATCAGTCCGGCCCGGTCCTTGACCACGTCGGGCATGACGTCCTCGTGCGGCAGGACGATGCCGGCCTCCGCCTCGGACAGAGCGAGGGCGCCGATGACGCCGCGCTGGAGGACGCCGGCCTTGCGCTGCTCGTAGACGTAGAGCGCGGGCTGCGGGTCGGCGCTCAGGACGCCCTCGGCGAGCCAGTCGTTCAGGGTGCGGGCGGCCTGCTCGTTGCGCGCGTCGGGGGTCCGCGCCTGCGGCAGGATCAGCCGGACGATGTTGTGCGGATCGGCGGACTCGAGGTAGTCGACTCCATCGGGCCGTACGACCACGTCGTAGGGCGGAGACGTGACGGCGGCCAGGCTGCCGACCCGCTGCGGGACATAGCGCAGTCCGTGGAAGGGGATCAGGCGCAGCCCGTGCTCCGCGTTGCCAGGTGTGGTCATTGGTGCATGGTAAAACGCGTCTCGCGATGCGGGATGATCGGGGGAGTTACGGGGATCGGCGCAAAATCGGACAAGATCGATCGTAAGAATCCCGGGACCTGCGCGGAACGCGCGAACAGCGAGGAAGGGCGGCCAAGATGACCCGGCAGACCAGGACCAGCCCCGCGGGCAGTGAGCGGAGTCTCCACCAGGCCTACGACACGGCTCTGCTCGATCTGGACGGAGTGGTGTACGCGGGCGGGCACGCGATCGGGCACGCGGTGGACTCGCTCGCCGCGGCCCGGGAGGGCGGGATGCACCTGGCGTACGTCACCAACAACGCGCTGCGCACCCCGGACGCCGTCGCCGAGCACCTGGGCGAGCTGGGGATCCCGACGGAGCCGGACGAGGTGATCACCTCGGCGCAGGCGGTGGCCCGGCTGATCGCGGAGCAGGTGGAGCCGGGTTCCAAGGTGCTGGTGATCGGCGGCGAGGGGCTGCGGGTGGCGCTGCGCGAGCGCGGGCTGGTGCCGGTGGAGTCGGCCGAGGAGGAGGGTCTCGCGGCCGTCGTGCAGGGGTACGGCGGGCCCGATCTGGCGTGGGGGCGGTTCGCGGAGGCTTCGTACGCGATCAACCGCGGGGTGCCGTGGTACGCGTCGAACACCGATCTGACGATTCCGGGGGCGCGGGGGATCGCGCCGGGCAACGGGGCCGCCGTGGAGGTCGTGCGGATCGCGACGGGTGCCGAGCCGCAGGTGGCGGGCAAGCCGTTGCCCCCGATGCACCGGGAGACGGTGCTGCGGACCGGGGCGCGGCGGCCGCTGGTGGTCGGGGACCGGCTGGACACCGACATCGAGGGCGCCTTCAACGGGGACGTGGACTCGCTGCTGGTGCTGACCGGGGTGACGGACGGGGCGCAGCTGCTGCGGGCCGAGCCGAAGTACCGGCCGACGTACGTGGACCGGGACCTGCGCGGGCTGCTGACGGGGCAGCCGGAGGTGGAGCCGGCCGGGGACGGGTTCCGCTGCGGCGGGTGGACGGCCCGTGCGCTGGACGAGGTACTGGAGCTGAAGGGCGAGGGGGAGCCGATGGACGGGCTGCGGGCGCTGTGCGCGGCGGCCTGGACGCGGGCGGGGGAGGGCTCCTGCGGGCTGGACGCGGACAAGGCCCTGGCGCTGCTCGGGCTGTAGGGGCGCGAGGAGACGTAAGGGACGAGAGGGAGCCGTCCGGGGGAACTGTTTCGGCCGGAGGGTAGGCTAACCTAACTTCCGTGCTGGTTGAGAGTCCCCCCGAACAGAGCGCGGCGCAGGCCGCCGCCGCCCCCCGTCCCCGCCACGGCGTGCGGGCGGCCGGTCTGCTGGCCGCCCTCGGCGTGCTGGCCCTGGTGGCGGTGGCGAGCATCGCCGTCGGGGCCAAGGCGATGCCGCTCGCGGACGTGTGGCACGGCCTTTTCCACTACAGCGGGACCACGAACGACGTCGTCGTGCGGGACCTGCGGATCCCGCGGACCCTCCTGGGGGTGCTGGTCGGGCTCGCCCTGGGCCTGTCCGGCGCGGTGATGCAGGCGCTGACCCGCAACCCGCTGGCGGAGCCGGGCATCCTCGGAGTCAACGCGGGCGCCGCGGCGGCCGTCGTCTCGGCCATCAGCTTCTTCGGGGCCGGTTCCCTGGACGAGTTCGTGTGGTGGGCCTTCCTGGGCGCCGCCCTCGTCTCGGTCCTGGTCTACGTGCTCGGCGGCAGCCGCAGCGCGACCCCGGTGCGCCTCGCGCTCGCCGGTACGGCGGCCAGCGCGGCCCTCGTCGGCTACATCAACGCGGTGCAGCTGATGGACAGCAAGGCGCTGGACAAGCTGCGCTTCTGGACGGTGGGTTCGCTGGCCTCGGCCACCATGGACACCGTCACCCAGGTGGCGCCCTTCCTGCTGGCCGGGGCCGTGCTCGCGCTCGTGCTGGGCCGGCCGCTCAATGCGATGGCCCTGGGCGACGACACCGCGCGGGCGCTCGGCGCGCACCTGACGCGGACCCGGATCGCGGCCATGGCCGCCATCACCCTGCTGTGCGGGGCGGCGACGGCGGCCTGCGGGCCGATCGTCTTCGTCGGGCTGATGATCCCCCACCTGGCGCGGATCGTCACGGGGCCGGACATGCGCTGGGTGCTCGCGTACTCGGCGGTCCTGTCGCCCGTGCTGCTGCTCGGCGCCGACGTGGTCGGACGGGTCGTCACCCGGCCCGGCGAGCTCCAGGTCGGCATCGTCACCGCGCTGCTGGGCGGCCCCGTCTTCATCTACCTGGTTCGGCGCAAGAGGATGGCCCAGCTGTGACCGCGACGACCACGAAGGACATGCAGGACGCGACGGGCGCGAAGGGCGCGAAGGGCGGGCGGGGTGCGGGGGGAGTGCCCCTGCGGGCGCTGCGCGGGCCCGGCCGGACCTCGCTGCGCGTCGAGCCGCGGGCCGTGGCGGCCGGGGTGGTGCTGGTCGTCGTGGCGCTGGCGCTGGCCGTCGTGCTCATCGGCACCGGCGATTTCGAGATCGCCCCCTGGGACGTCGTGCGGACCCTGCTGGGCAACGGCAACCCCGCCGACGACTTCATCGTCAACGACCTCAGGCTGCCGCGGGTGCTGGTCGCGGTGCTGGTCGGGGCGGCCCTCGGCATGGCGGGGGCGGTCTTCCAGTCCGTTTCGCGCAATCCGCTCGGCTCCCCCGACGTGCTGGGCTTCGGGTACGGCTCGGCGGTCGGCGCGCTCGTCGTCATCATCCTGTTCAAGGGCGGCGCGACCGAGGTCGCGGCGGGCGCGGTGGTGGGCGGGGTGCTCGCGGGCGTCCTCGTCTACCTGCTCGCGTACAAGCAGGGCGTGCACGGGTACCGGCTGGTGCTCGTCGGCATCGGCTCCTCCGCCGTCCTCGTCGCGGTGATCCAGTACCTCATCGCGAAGGCGCAGCTCGTCGACGCCACCCGGGCGATGGTCTGGCTGACCGGGTCGCTGGCCGGGCGGGACTGGTCACAGGTCTGGCCGCTGCTGGGGACGTGCGCCGTGCTGTTCCCGCTGGTCCTCGGGCAGAATCGGGCCCTGCGGATGATCGAGATGGGCGACGACTCCGCGTACGCGCTGGGCGTGCCCGTCGAGCGGACCCGGATGCTGCTGATGGCGGCGGCGGTGCTGCTGACCACGGCCGCGGCCGCCGCGGCCGGCCCGATCAGCTTCGTCGCCCTGGCCGCGCCCCAGCTGGCGCGGCGGCTGACCCGCTCGCCCGGCCCGAACCTGCTCTCCGGCGCGCTGATGGGCGCCGTCCTGCTGCTGGCCGCCGACCTGGCCTCGCAGCGGGCCTTCGGCGCGGACCAGCTGCCGGTGGGCGTGGTGACCGGCCTGGTCGGCGGCCTCTACCTGCTCTGGCTGCTCGTCACCGAGCGCAAGGCGGGACGGATATGAGCGCGCGGGACGAACTGCTTCCCGCGTCCGGCAACGAGCCCGGCGGAGCGCCGGGCCACACGAGGAGTACCCCAGTGCAGCGGCTGACCGCGCAGAACGTCACCCTCGGCTACGACCAGCGGGTCATCGCCGAGAACCTGTCGGTGGAGATCCCCGACCACTCCTTCACGGTGATCGTCGGCCCCAACGCCTGCGGCAAGTCCACCCTGCTGCGGGCCCTGTCGCGGATGCTGAAGCCCTCCGCAGGGCGGGTGCTGCTGGACGGCCGGGCCATCTCCTCGATGCCGGCGAAGAAGGTGGCCCGGACGCTGGGTCTGCTCCCGCAGTCCTCGATCGCCCCGGACGGGATCACCGTCGCCGACCTGGTCTCGCGCGGCCGGTACCCGCACCAGGGGCTGCTGCGCCAGTGGTCGGAGGAGGACGAGCGGATCGTCGCCGAGTCGATGGCCGCCACCGGCGTCGCCGAACTCGCCGGCCGGGCCGTGGACGAGCTGTCGGGCGGGCAGCGCCAGCGGGTGTGGATCGCGATGGCGCTGGCCCAGCAGACACCGCTGCTGCTGCTGGACGAGCCGACGACGTACCTGGACATCCAGCACCAGCTCGACGTGCTCGACCTGTGCGCGGAGCTCCACGAGAACCAGGGCCGGACCCTGGTGGCGGTGCTGCACGACCTCAATCACGCGGCCCGCTACGCCACGCACCTGATCGCGCTGCGCGGCGGCGTGGTCGTCGCCGAGGGCCCGCCGGCCGAGGTGGTCACGGCGGAGCTGGTGGAGGAGGTCTTCGGGGTGCGCTGCCAGGTCATCGACGACCCGGAGACCGGGACCCCGCTCGTGGTGCCGGCCGCCCGGCAGGCGCGGGTCCGGGCGGCCGTCTGACGCGGAGCCTCAGAGCAGGCTCTTCAGGCGCAGCAGGTCGCGGAAGCCGGCCTCCAGGCGGACCCGGCCGGAGGCCCAGGCCTTGGCGAACTTCAGCTCGCCGCCCACCAGCGCGAGCAGGTCGTCGCCCGTCATCGCGAGCCGGATCTCGGCCTTGGCGGGGGGCGGGCCCGGGGTGAGCGAGTCCACCCGGATCCGGCCGTCCCGCAGGCGCCCGGAGAAGGTCTGGTCGAGGTCGGTGACGTGGCAGCTCAGGGAGCGGTCGAAGGCGGCGGCGCCGCGTACGTCGCCGTCCGCCTGGGCCAGGTTGTCGGAGAGTCGGTCGAGTGCTTCGCGGCACTCCTGGATCGTAGCCATGGTGATCACGACCGTACCGCAGAGCCGTGCGCGGCCGGGGCCGCGCTTCGGGGTAGCGTCGGGGCATGAGCGACGAAGCGTCCGCGAGCGCCGCGGAGGACCCCGAGGACCCCGAGGAGCCCGTGACGGAGTCCGGGGGCGGGTCTGCGGACGAGCCCGCCGGAGCCGCTCCGCTGGGCCTCGTACGGACCCCCACCGGGCATTCCGGCGTCGACGCGGCCCTGGAGCGGCTGGCGGACGCGGACCACCTGCCCGCCGGGGAGCACGCCGCGGTGTACGAGGATGTGCACGGGGGACTGCGCGAGGCGCTGACCGCGCTGGACGCACCGTCCGTCCCCGGACCTTACGAAAACAGGAGCTGAACCGAACGTGGCAGGAGTGGCACGCCGCCGCCTGGACGCCGAACTGGTACGCCGCAGCATGGCCCGCTCGCGCGAGCACGCGGCCCAGCTGATCGCCGCGGGCCGGGTGACCGTGGGCGGCACCACCGCGACCAAGCCGGCCACGCAGGTGGAGACCAGCGCGGCCCTCGTCGTCCTCAAGGACGACAGCGACCCCGACTACGTCTCCCGGGGCGGCCACAAGCTGGCCGGCGCCCTGGCGGCGTTCCGGCCTCGGGGGCTGGCGGTCGAGGGCCGCCGGGCGCTGGACGCGGGCGCCTCGACGGGCGGCTTCACCGACGTGCTGCTGCGCGCGGGCGTGGACCACGTCGTGGCGGTCGACGTCGGCTACGGGCAGCTCGCCTGGTCGCTGCAGAGCGACGAACGGGTCACCGTCAAGGACCGGACGAACGTCCGCGAGCTGACCGTCGAGCTGATCGACGGGGTCCCGGCCGATCTGGTCGTCGGGGACCTCTCGTTCATCTCCATCGGGCTGGTGCTGCCCGCGCTGGTGCGCTGCACGGCGCCCGGCGCGGACCTGGTGCTGATGGTGAAGCCGCAGTTCGAGGTGGGCAAGGACCGGCTGGGCAGCGGGGGCGTCGTACGCAGTCCCGAGCTGCGTGCGGAGGCCGTGCGGGAGGTCGCCGCGCAGGCCTGGAAGCTGGGGCTGGGCGTGCTCGGGGTGACGGCGAGCCCGTTGCCGGGGCCGTCGGGCAACGTCGAGTACTTTCTGTGGCTCCGGGCGGGGGCACCCGCGCTCGACCCGGGGGATGTCGATCGGGCAGTGGCGGAGGGGCCGCAGTGACAGACGCGTCAGCAGGTTCAGCAGGTCCGGCAGGTTCAGCCGGTCCGGCAGGTTCAGCAGGTTCTGGTTCTGGTCCGGGGGGCCGCGAGGGGGAGGCGCGGACCGTCTTCCTGCTCGCGCACACCGGGCGGCCCGCGGCCATCCGCAGTGCCGAGCTGGTCGTCCTCGGCCTGCTCCGCTCGGGCCTGGGGGTCCGGGTGCTGGAGCAGGAGGCGTGCGACCTGCCGTTGCCGCCCGAGGTGGAGCTGGTCGCCGAGTGCACGCCGAAGGCGTTCGACGGGTGCGAGCTGCTGATCGTGCTGGGCGGTGACGGCACCCTGCTGCGCGGGGCGGAGTTCGCGCGCGGCTCCGGGGTGCCGATGCTCGGCGTCAACCTGGGCCGGGTGGGGTTCCTCGCCGAGGCCGAGCGGGACGACCTGGACAAGGTCGTCGACCGGGTGGTGAGCAAGTCGTACGAGGTCGAGGAGCGGATGACCCTCGACGTCCTGGTGCGGACCAACGGCGACGTCGTGCACCGCGACTGGGCGCTGAACGAGGCCGCCGTCCAGAAGGTGTCCCCGGAGCGGATGCTGGAGGTGGTCCTGGAGATCGACGGGCGCCCGGTGACCGGCTTCGGCTGCGACGGGATCGTCTGCGCGACGCCGACGGGCTCGACGGCGTACGCCTTCTCGGCGGGCGGGCCGGTGGTCTGGCCGGAGGTGGAGGCGCTGCTGATGGTGCCGATCAGCGCGCACGCGCTGTTCGCGAAGCCGCTGGTGACCTCGCCGGACTCGGTGCTGGCGGTGGAGGTGCAGACCGGTACTCCGCACGGGGTGCTGTGGTGTGACGGGCGCCGGATGCTGGAGCTGCCCGCCGGGGCGCGGGTGGAGGTCCGGCGGGGCACGGTGCCGGTGCGCCTGGCCCGGCTGCACCACGCGTCCTTCACCGACCGGCTGGTCGCCAAGTTCGCGCTGCCGGTGTCGGGATGGCGCGGCGCGCCGCACGAGACGGCGTAGCCGGTTCGGGGCCCGGGGACCGGGCGGCGCCTCGTAATAGCACATGCGTTCGGAGAACTCCGGGCGGGTGACGTCACATGGCACCCGGGAAACCTCGGTATCGTCGTCCCGTGCTTGAGGAGATGCGGATACGGTCGCTCGGGGTCATCGACGACGCGGTGGTCGAGCTGTCGCCCGGTTTCACCGCGGTGACCGGCGAGACCGGCGCGGGCAAGACGATGGTCGTCACCAGCCTCGGGCTGCTGCTCGGCGGCCGCGCCGATCCCGCCCTGGTGCGGATCGGCGCCAAGGCGGCGGTGGTGGAGGGGCGCATCGTGCTGAGCCCCGGCGCGCCCGCCGCCCTGCGCGCCGAGGAGGCCGGGGCCGAACTCGACGAGGGCGCCCTGCTGATCAGCCGGACGGTGTCCGCCGAGGGGCGCTCGCGCGCCCACGTCGGCGGCCGCTCCGTCCCCGTCGGCCTGCTCGCCGAGCTCGCCGACGAACTCGTCGCCGTCCACGGCCAGACCGACCAGCAGGGGCTCCTGCGGCCCGCCCGGCAGCGGCAGGCCCTCGACCGCTACGCCGGGGACGCGGTCGCCGTCCCCCTGGAGAAGTACGCGGGCGCCTACCGGCGGCTGCGGGCCGTCGCCGTCGAGCTGGAGGAGATCACCACCCGGGCCCGGGAGCGGGCCCAGGAGGCGGACCTGCTGCGCTTCGGGCTGGACGAGATCGCCGCCCTGGAACCGCTGCCCGGCGAGGACATCGAGCTGGCCGCCGAGGCCGAGCGGCTCGGGCACGCCGAATCCCTCGCCTCCGCGGCGCAGGCCGCGCACGGGGCGCTGGCCGGAGACGTGGAGGACCCGGAGGGCGTCGACGCGAACACGCTCGTCGCGGGAGCGCACCGGGCGCTGGAATCCGTACGCTCCCACGATCCGGCGCTCGGCGCCCTCGCCGACCGGATCGGGGAACTGGGCATCCTGCTCGCCGACGTGGCCGGGGAGCTGGCCGGGTACGCCGACGACCTCGACGCCGATCCGCTGCGGCTCGCCGCCGTGGAGGAGCGCCGGGCGGCGCTGACCCAGCTGGTGCGCAAGTACGGGGACGCCGATGGCGGGCTGGCCGCCGTCCTGGAATGGGCCGAGCGGGGCTCGAAGCGGCTGCTGGAACTGGACGGCGACGACGAGCGGATCGGGGAGCTGACCGCCGAGCGGGACGGCCTGCGGGCCGAACTGTCGCTGCTGGCGCAGGCCCTGACGGACGCGCGGACCGAGGCCGCCGAGCGGTTCGCCGCCGACGTGACGGCCGAGCTGGCCTCCCTGGCCATGCCGCACGCGCGGGTGACCTTCGACATCCGTCAGACCCAGGACGACGAGGGCGTCGAGGTCGGCGGGCGCCCGGTCGCGTACGGGCCCTCGGGCGTGGACGAGGTCGAGCTGCTGCTGGCCCCGCACCCCGGCGCCGCGCCGCGGCCGATCGCCAAGGGCGCCTCGGGCGGTGAGCTGTCGCGGGTCATGCTGGCCGTGGAGGTCGTCTTCGCGGGCTCCGACCCGGTGCCGACGTACCTCTTCGACGAGGTCGACGCGGGCGTCGGCGGCAAGGCGGCCGTCGAGGTCGGGCGGCGGCTGGCGAAGCTGGCCAAGTCCGCCCAGGTCGTCGTCGTCACGCACCTGCCGCAGGTGGCGGCCTTCGCGGACCGGCAGCTGCTGGTCGAGAAGACCGTCGACGGATCCGTGACCCGCTCCGGGGTGACCGTCCTGGAGGGCGAGGACCGCATCCGGGAGCTGTCGCGGATGCTGGCCGGCCAGGAGGACTCGCAGACCGCCCGGGCCCACGCGGAGGAACTCCTGGCGGCGGCGCGCGCGGACGCGTGAGCGCGGGCCCGGGAGGGCTCCGGCCGACCGCCGGGGAGGCCCCGGGCCGACGCGGGGTAGCCCGTGTGGGTGAGCCTGGGGGGCGCACGACGGTATCCCGCACGGGATCCGCACCCGTATGGTCCCGGAACGCGCGTGCGGACTGGCATTCTGGGCGACGTCTCTGCCTCCCTCACCCTGGAGCCTCGGCCCGTGAGCAGCTCCCCGGCACCCGCCCCCGTACAGCCGTACGGGCGGCCCCCGCTGCGCACCGTCCAGGTCCTGGGCGGGGCGGGCGCGGGCAGCAGCGCGCACGTGCGGTCCCTCACGACCGGGCTCGCCGCCCGGGGCGTGCGGGTGACCGTGTGCGCCCCCGTCGCGGCGGAGGGGGAGTACGACTTCACCGGCGCCGGAGCGCGGTTCACCCCCGACGCGGTGAGCGCCCTGCGGGCCGCCTGCGCCGGGGCCGACCTGGTGCACGCGCACGGGGTGCGGGCCGGGATGCGGGCCGCGCTGGCGCTGCGCGGCGGCGGGCGGGGCCGGGTGCCGCTGGTGGTGACCTGGCACGGCGGCGCCCCCGAGCCCGCGGGCGCGCTGGGGCGGCTGAGCCGGCTGCTGGAACGGCACGTGGCGCGGGCCGCCGCCGTGGTGCTGGGCGCCTCCTCCGACCAGGTCGACCTGGCGCGCCGGCGCGGGGCCCGGGACGCGCGGCTGGCGGCGCCGGGGGTGCCGGGCGGGGAACCGGGCGGGGAACCGGCCGTGGACGCCGGGAAGACCCGGGCGGAACTGGGCGCGGTGGAACGGCCGTTGATCGTCGCGGTCGGCAGCCTGGTGGCCCGCAGGGGGTACTCCGTCCTGCTGGACGCGGCACGGGCCTGGCGGGTGCTGGACCCGCAGCCGTTGCTGGTGATCGCGGGGGAGGGGCCGCTACGGGCCGAACTCGCGCGGCGCATCGAGGCGGAGGGGCTCCCGGTGCGGCTCCTGGGCCGTCGGCGGGACGCGGACCGGCTGCTGGCGGCGGCGGACGTGGCGGTGGTGCCGAGCCGCTGGGAGGGCCGGTCCCTGCTGGCGCAGGAGGCCCTGCGGGCGGGGGTCGCGCTGGTGGCGACCGAGGTCGGCGGGGTGCCGGAGCTGGTCGGCGAGGCGGCCGTGCTGGTGCCGTACGGGGACTCGGGGGCGCTGGCGGGCGCGGTGGCCGCGCTGCTGGACGATCCGGACCGGCGGGCGGAGCTGGCGGCGGCGGGGCGGGCCCAGGCCGCGACGTGGCCGTCGGAGGACGACACGGTGGCGCAGGTCCTGTCGGTCTACGACGAACTGATGGAACGCCACCGCCCCTGACCCCGGACCCGCGCCTCAATCGCCGGCGGGGCTGGATGGTGGCTGCGCCGTCCGTTCGGCTTCCGCGCCGTTGCCGGGGGCCAGCCCCCGGACCCCCGCGCCTCAAACGCCGGCGGGGCTGGAGGGTGTCGGTCGGGGTGGGCCGGTGAGGTCGGGGCTGCGCCGAGCTCCTGGGGCTCCGCCCCGGACCGCCGCGCCTCAAGCGCCGGCGGGGCTGGATTTGGCGGTCGGGGACGGCGGGTGAGGCGCAGGCTGCGCCGAGCTCCTGGGGCTCCGCCCCAGACCCCGCGCCTCAAGCGCCGGCGGGGCTGGATTTTGGCGGGCGTGGGCTGCCCCCCTGGGCCTCGGGGGGCAACTTCAGCCTCGCCGGCGTTTGAGGCGCGGGCGCGGAGCGCCGTGGGGTGACGGGTCCGGGCGGAGCCCGGGGAACGGTGGAAGGGCGGGTAGGGGACCTCTCCGCGAAGCGGCGCACCCACCCGCAGGCGACGATCGGCCTCGGTCAGGGCCAGCGGCCCCGGCCGGCCGCCGTGGTGAGCCGCAGGGGCAGGCGCCGTGCGGGCCCCGGCCCGGGGCAGCGGCCCCGCCGGGCGGAATCGGGCGGGGTGGGGTCAGGAGGGGGTGGCGTGGCGGCGGGCGCGCAGGGCGAGGCTGAGGGAGAGGACCGTTTCGGGGTCGTCCAGGTCGGTCCCCAGGAGGTCCGAGATGCGGGCCAGGCGGTTGTACAGGGTCTGCCGGTTCAGGTGGAGCTCACGCGCGGTCTCCGCCTTGCGCCCCGCATGCGCCAGGTACGTCTCCAGGGTCGGCAGCAGCGGCGGCCGGGACGTCACGTCGTGCACCCGCAGCGCCCCGATCGCGCGGTCCACGAAGGCCGCCAGGTCGGGGTGTTCGCGCAGCCGCCACAGCAGCAGGTCGATGTCCAGCCGGCGGGCGTCGTACCAGGGCCGGGCCGGCAGGCCGTGCGCGGCGGTGGCCGTCTCGGCGGCGTGCCGCAGCCCCGCCGAGGCCGCCGCCCAGTTGCCCGGGACGCCGACGACCACCGCCGGCGGGGCCCCGGCCCGGTCGAGCCCGGCCCGCTCCACCCCGGCCCGCAGCGCCGCCGCGACCCGGTCGGAGACGGCCGCCCGCTCCGATTCGGCCCGCAGCGACACCAGCAGCGGAACCCGTCCCTCCACCGGGCGGACGCCCAGCAGCACCGGCACCCCGACCGACGAGAGTTCCTCCAGCACCGCCCGGGCCAGCACCGCCCAGTTCCCCGAAGCCCCCAGGTCCGAGGAGAGCCGCATCACGATCGGCAGCAGCGGCCCCGCCCCCGGCCGGAACCCCAGCACGCGGGCCTGCGCCGGGGCGTCCTCCGCCGAGATGCGCCCCTCCGCGAGGTCCGTCAGGAAGTCGCCCCGGCCGCGCGCGGCCAGCTCCTCCTCCTGGCGCGCCTGCATGAGCACCACCGCCAGGACCCCGGCCGTGCGCTCCGCCGCCATCCGGTGGACCGGCAGCAGCGGCGCCGACACCCCGGCCAGCACGACCCGCGCCCGGACCGTCCCGGTGCCGTGGCCGCCGCCGGGTACGTCGACCACCACCGCCGCCGCCGAGGGCTCGGCCGGGCGCTGCCCGCGCAGCCCCTCCCACACCTGGAGCGGGTCGGCCGCCGCGTCCCCCGAGACCGGCCCGGCCGCGTACAGCAGCTGTCCGTCGGGGGTCTCCAGGAAGACCGGGTTCGCGGTGAAGTCGGCCAGGATCCGCAGCACCTGCGGGATCCCGCCGCCGCCCAGCAGGGCCTCGGTGCACCGCCGGTGGACCTCCTCGGCCCGCTGGAGCAGCGCGTAGTGGCCGTTGACGATCTCGGTGTGGACCTCCTCGGTGACGGCCACGAAGGGGACCTCGCGGTGCAGCTGCACCAGCGGCAGCCCCGCCGCCTTCGCCGTCTCCACGAGGGTGGCAGGCAGCCGCGTGAACCGCGGGCCCAGCTCCACCACCAGCGCGGCGATCCCCCGGTCCGCGAGGCGGCGTACGAAGGCGCGCTGCTCGGCGGGGCGGGTGCCCAGGCCCAGACCGGTGGTCAGCAGCAGCTCCCCGCCCTTGAGGAGCGAGGCGATGTTCGGGACCTCCCCGGCGTGCACCCAGCGGACGGTCCGGCCCAGCCGGTCGGCGCAGGCCACCACCTCGGGCAGACCGCCGCGCAGCCCCGGCAGCTCCAGTGCCCGCTGAACCGTGATTCCGCCCTGGTTGTCCATGCGCGGACGCTACCAAAGGCTCAGGCGGGCTTGATGTTGTGGTTGAACCGGAAGACGTTGTCCGGGTCGTACTCCCTCTTGACCGCGCGCAGCCGCCGCAGGTTGTCCTCGCCGAGACCCGCGGCGACCCGGTCGGCGCCCTCGTCGCCGAGGAAGTTGAGGTACACGGCCCCGCTGCTCCAGGGGCGTACGTCCGCCCGTACGTCCTTCACCCACCGCCGGCACCGCTCGTCGTCGGCCGGGTCCTCCCAGATGGCGAAGGGGTGCACCGCCCACGGGGAGTCCCGGTACGGCACGGGGTAGCCGTCCGGCTGCTCGGCGATGGCCCCGCCGAGCGGGAACAGGATGTGCTGCGTGCCGGTGGGGACCGGCATGGACGCGGCCCGGGCGCAGAAGGCGGCGACCGCCTCGTCGGGCAGGTCCCTCAGGTACTCGGCGGACCAGTGGTTCCGCAGGCCGGGCGGGTCGTCCATCATGCACTGGAGGTCCGCGTACGGGATGTCCGTGACGAGTTCGGCCTCGTGCGGGACGGCCAGCAGCGGCGCCGCCAGCCGGCGCACGCCCTCCTCGGGGCCCGTGTACGTCAGCAGGGCCGCGCAGAGCAGGCTGCCGACCAGATGCGGCGGGACGAACGGTGCGGGCGGTGCGGTCAGGAAGATCACGGCGCCGCTCGCCCCGCGCGGCCCGGAGGCGATGAGCTCCCGGTACCGGGCGGTGACCTCGGGGCCCCGCTCGGGGGCGTACATGAGCAGCGCGATCGACATCGCGGGCAGTTCGTGCAGCCGCAGCGTCAGCGAGGTGACGACCCCGAAGTTGCCGCCGCCGCCGTGCAGGGCCCAGAACAGCTCCGGGTGTTCCTCGGCGGTGGCCGTCACCAGGGTGCCGTCGGCGGTGACCACGTCCGCGCCGATGAGGTTGTCCACCGCCAGCCCGAACGCCCGGTCCAGCCAGCCGGAGCCGCCGCCGAGGACGAAGCCGCCCACGCCGGTGGTGGAGGCGCGGCCCCCGGTGGTGGCCAGGGCGTGCGGGGCGCAGGCGCGGTCCAGGTGGCTCATGGTGGCGCCGCCGCCGACCCGGACCGCCTTGGCCGCCGGATGGACCGTCACCTCGTGCATCCCGCGCAGGTCCACGACGAGGGCCGCGTCGCCCAGGGCCATGCCCGCCACGCTGTGGCCGCCGCCGCGCACCGCGATCTTCAGGTCGAGGTCACGGGCGAAGCGGACCGCCGTGACCACGTCGGCCTCGCCCGCGCAGCGGGCGATCACGGCCGGGCGCCGGTCGACCAGGGCGTTGAAGACGGTGCGCGCCTCGTCGTAGCCGGGGTCGTCCGGGGCGAGGACCTCGCCGGACAGGTCCTCGCGGAGCGCGGCCAGGGCCGTGCCCGCCTTCGAGAGGGGTGGCATGGCCGTCCCCCCTTCCCGTGAGGGGCGTGGGGCCCCTCCAGCGTAGGCGGGCGGGTACGGGGCCGCGCGCCGTCCGCGCCCCCGTACGCCGCCTCCCGTACGCCGTTCCCCGCCCGCCGGGCCCCGTCCGCCGGGCCCCGGTGCCTCAGCCCCCGTACGCCCCGCTCGCCGTCAGCCGCAGCGCCGTGTCGATCAGCGGGACGTGGCTGAAGGCCTGCGGGAAGTTCCCGACCTGGCGCTGGAGCTTGGGGTCCCACTCCTCGGCCAGCAGCCCCAGGTCGTTGCGCAGGGCCAGCAGCTTCTCGAAGAGCCGGCGGGCCTCGTCGACCCGGCCGATCATCGCCAGGTCGTCCGCCATCCAGAACGAACAGGCCAGGAAGGCGCCCTCGTCCCCCTCCAGGCCGTCGACACCCGCCTCGTCACCCGCCGTGGGGTAGCGCAGGATGAAGCCGTCCGGGGTCGACAGTTCCCGCTGGATCGCCTCGATGGTGCCGATCACGCGCTTGTCGTCCGGGGGCAGGAAGCCCATCTGCGGGATGAGCAGCAGCGAGGCGTCCAGCTCCTTCGACCCGTAGGACTGGGTGAAGGTGTTGCGTTCCGGGTCGTAGCCCTTCTCGCACACGTCCGCGTGGATCTCGTCGCGCATCTCGCGCCAGCGCTCCAGCGGGCCGTCCGCGTCCCCGCTCTCGATCAGCTTGATCGTGCGGTCCACGGCCACCCACGCCATCACCTTCGAGTGCACGAAGTGCCGGCGCGGGCCGCGCACCTCCCAGATGCCCTCGTCCGGCTCGTTCCAGTGGACCTCCAGGTAGCGGATCAGCTTCAGCTGGAGCAGCGAGGCGTAGTCGTTGCGGGCCAGGCCCGTCATGTGCCCCAGGTGCAGGGCCTCGGTGACCTCGCCGTACACGTCGAGCTGGAGCTGGTGGGCGGCGCCGTTGCCGACGCGCACCGGGCCCGAGTTCTCGTAGCCGGGAAGCCAGTCCAGCTCGGTCTCGCCCAGCTCCCGCTCGCCCGCGATCCCGTACATGATCTGCAGGTTCTCCGGGTCGCCGGCCACCGCGCGCAGCAGCCAGTCCCGCCAGGCGGAGGCCTCCTCGCGGTAGCCGGTGCGCAGCAGCGAGGACAGGGTGATGGCGGCGTCGCGCAGCCAGGTGTAGCGGTAGTCCCAGTTCCGGCTGCCGCCGATCTCCTCCGGGAGGGAGGTGGTCGGCGCCGCGACGATCCCGCCCGTGGGGGCGTACGTCAGCGCCTTGAGGGTGATCAGGGAGCGGATCACCGCCTCCCGGTAGGGGCCGTGGTAGGTGCAGTGGTAGACCCACTCCCGCCAGAAGTCGCTCGTCGCCTCCAGCGCCGCCTCGGCGTCCGGGGTCTCCGGGGCGCCCTTGTGCGAGGGCTGCCAGCTGATGGCGAAGGCCACCCGGTCGCCGGGCCCGACGGTGAAGTCCGAATAGGTGGTCAGGTCCTTGCCGTAGGTCTCCGCCGCCGAGTCGAGCCAGACCGAGTCCGGTCCGGCGACGGCCACCGTGCGGCCGTCGACCTTGTGCACCCAGGGCACGACGCGCCCGTAGCTGAAACGCATCCGCAGCGCGGAGCGCATCGGGACGCGCCCGCTGATGCCCTCCACGATACGGATCAGCTGGGGCGCGTGGTCCTCGCGCGGCGGCATGAAGTCGATGACGCGGACGGTCCCGCGCGGGGTGTCCCACTCCGACTCCAGCACCAGCGAGTCACCCCGGTAGCGGCGGCGCGTGGCCCGTGGCGGCTCCGTACCCGGCGCGAAGGCCGGGCCGATGCGCCAGAACCCGTGTTCCTCGGTGCCCAGAAGGCTCGCGAAGACGGCATGGGAGTCGAAGCGTGGCAGGCACAGCCAGTCCACCGCCCCGTCCCGGCAGACCAGCGCCGCGGTCTGCATGTCCCCGATCAGTGCGTAATCCTCGATGCGCCCGGACACGTTGCTCTCCAGTCGAACGGCCACGTCCGCCCCGTAGGGCGCTTGCATTGCGCTGTTGCGCGGTCTCCTGTGCGCAGGGATCCCCGCGTCGAGCCCTAGATTGCCGGATGTGGCGCGGTTACGCCGTTTGCCGGGCTGCTCGGCGGCGATGTGCAGCGGTATCCGAGCAGGGTATGACGGCACCCTAGTGATCTCCTGAAGTCTTGGGACAATGTGACTCGGCTGAACGGGTGACCTGGACGAATGCCCAGGTCGGGGCCGTTGCCGGGGTTCGGGGAAGGGGCCGGGCGGCCCTTTCGCGGCGCGCGCCCGGAGGCGGACCGTCCGAGGCGCTGATAGGCTGGTACCCCGTGGACCGGTGGTCTGCCTGTGCGAATCAGGAACCCCGAAACCGCAGCTTCGGCGCCCCCAGGGACCCTTTCCGGTCTCCGCGGAACGGCGCCGGACGCACCTCACCTCGCGACCACGGGAGCCCCCTCTTGGCTATGCCGCCCGCTGCTTTTCGAAACAGCACAGCCATGACGACCAAGCACATCTTCGTCACCGGGGGTGTCGCTTCGTCCCTCGGCAAGGGGCTGACGGCCTCCAGCCTGGGTGCGCTGCTTAAGGCGCGCGGCCTGCGGGTCACGATGCAGAAGCTCGACCCGTACCTGAACGTCGACCCCGGCACGATGAACCCGTTCCAGCACGGTGAGGTGTTCGTCACCAACGACGGCGCCGAGACCGACCTGGACATCGGCCACTACGAGCGCTTCCTCGACGTCGACCTCGACGGCTCGGCCAACGTCACCACCGGCCAGGTCTACTCGCAGGTCATCGCCAAGGAGCGGCGCGGCGAGTACCTCGGTGACACCGTGCAGGTCATCCCGCACATCACCAACGAGATCAAGCACCGCATCCGCCGCATGGCGACCGCGGACGTCGACGTCGTGATCACCGAGGTCGGCGGCACCGTCGGCGACATCGAGTCGCTGCCGTTCCTGGAGACCGTCCGCCAGGTCCGCCACGAGGTCGGCCGCGACAACGTCTTCGTCGTGCACATCTCGCTGCTGCCCTACATCGGCCCCTCCGGCGAGCTGAAGACCAAGCCCACCCAGCACTCCGTCGCGGCCCTGCGCAACATCGGCATCCAGCCCGACGCGATCGTCCTGCGCGCCGACCGTGACGTCCCCACCTCCATCAAGCGCAAGATCTCGCTGATGTGCGACGTGGACGAGGCCGCCGTCGTCGCGGCCATCGACGCGAAGTCGATCTACGACATCCCCAAGGTCCTGCACACCGAGGGCCTGGACGCCTACGTCGTCCGCAAGCTCGACCTGCCCTTCCGCGACGTCAACTGGACGGTGTGGGAGGACCTCCTGGACCGGGTCCACAACCCCGACCACGAGGTCAAGGTCGCGCTGGTCGGCAAGTACATCGACCTGCCGGACGCCTACCTGTCGGTGACCGAGGCGCTGCGCGCCGGCGGTTTCGCCAACCGGGCCCGCGTCCAGATCAAGTGGGTCGCCTCCGACGACTGCAAGACCCCGGCGGGTGCCGCGGCCGTGCTCGGTGACGTGGACGCGATCTGCGTGCCCGGCGGGTTCGGCGACCGCGGCGTCAACGGCAAGGTCGGCGCGATCACCTTCGCCCGCGAGAACAAGATCCCGCTGCTCGGCCTGTGCCTGGGCCTGCAGTGCGTGGTCATCGAGGCCGCGCGCAACCTGGCGGGCATCGCCGAGGCGAACTCCACCGAGTTCGACGCCTCGACCCCGCACCCGGTCATCTCGACCATGGAGGAGCAGCTGGCCTTCGTCGAGGGCGCGGGCGACCTGGGCGGCACCATGCGCCTGGGCATGTACCCGGCGAAGCTCGCCGAGGGCTCGATCGTGCGCGAGGTCTACGGCGACGAGGCGTACGTGGACGAGCGCCACCGTCACCGCTACGAGGTGAACAACGCCTACCGCGGCGAGCTGGAGACGAAGGCCGGTCTGGTCTTCTCCGGCACCTCCCCGGACAACAAGCTCGTCGAGTACGTCGAGTACCCCCGCGAGGTCCACCCCTACCTGGTGGCCACCCAGGCCCACCCGGAGCTCCGCTCCCGCCCGACCCGGCCGCACCCGCTGTTCGCGGGCCTGGTCAAGGCCGCCGTGGAACGCCAGCAGAAGGCCTGACGCTCGGTAACGTAGGCAGCCGGGGTACGGAGTTCCGTACCCCGGCTGTCGCGCGTTCTGGAGGCATTCGGCATGGGCAACGTCATCAAGGACACGTCCGAGACCTGGGAGACACTGGCGACCCGGCGGCCCTTCGAGGGGGCCAAGACGGCCGTGGCCTCCGACCAGGTGCGGATGCCGGACGGCTCGGTCGTGCGCCGCGACTACCAGGTCCACCCGGGGTCGGTCTGCGTGGTGGCGCTGGACGAGGAGGGCCGGGTGCTGGTGATCCGCCAGTACCGCCACCCGGTGCGCCACCGGCTGTGGGAACTGCCGGCCGGGCTGCTGGACGTCGCCGGGGAGAACCCGCTGACCGCGGCGCAGCGGGAGCTGTACGAGGAGGCGTACGTCAAGGCCGAGGACTGGCGGGTGCTGGTCGACTTCTTCTCCTCGCCGGGCGGCTCCGACGAGGCGGTCCGGATCTTCCTGGCGCGGGGGGTCTCGGAGGCGGAGGGGGTGCGGTACGAGGAGAAGGACTCGGAGGAGGCCGACATGGAGGTGGCGTGGGTGCCGGTGGCGGAGCTGGTGCGGGGCGTGCTGGCGGGCGAGCTGTCCAACGCGGCGCTGGCGACGGGGGTCCTGGCCCTCTCGGCGGCCCTCGCCGCCGACCCGGCCCTGACCACCCTCCGCCCGCCCCTCTCCCCCTGGCCGGCCCGCCCCTACGAAGCCTGACCCCCCGCCGACGCGACGGCGTACGCCCCGGGCCCGCGCCTCAGACGCCGGCGGGACGGGGGCCGTGTGCGGGCCGGCTGCCGGGGGCCAGCCCCCGGACCCCCGCGCCTCAAACGCCGGCGGGGCTGGATTTCGGCGGGTGTGAGTCGTCTCCTTGGGCTTCGAGCGGCAACTTCAGCCTCGCCGGCGTTTGAGGCGCGGGCGCGGAGCGCCGTGGGGTGACGGGGCCGGGCGGAGCCCGGGGAACGGTGGAAGGGCGGGTAGGGGATCACGCCCCGCGCAGCGGCGAACGCACCCGCAGGCGACGAGCGGGCCCCGGCCCGAGGCAGCGGCCCCGCCCTGCGTATGGAGTCCGGCGCGGCGGCGTGAAGACGGTGAGGCCCGCCGGGGCCGGACGGCGCGCGGCGGGGTGAGGGCGCCGGGGCCGGGTGGCGCGCCGGGAAGTGGGGTAGGCGCGGCGGCGGGGAGCCGGTGTGGGCCGCCGGGCCGGGCGTATAAGTAGGTACATCCGCTGATCCGATTGGGCGATCTGTCCGCCACGCTCCCCACGGGTCGTCGCTCTGCGTGAACTACGCTCGCAACCCGAAGGCAGCGAGAGGAGCGGATCCGTGGCGGATTTCGTCGGGCGGCGGCGTGAGCTCAAGGAGCTGCGCGAGGACATCGCACGGACCGGGCTCGACACCCTCTCGGGCCGCAAGGCCAAGGCGCCCCGCGCGCGGGTGCTGCTCGTCGCGGGACGGCCCGGCTCCGGCCGGACCGCGCTCGCCGAGGCGTTCGTCCGCGAGGTGGCCGACCAGTACCCCGACGGTCTGCTCCGGGTGCGGCTCACCACCCCCGGCGGGGAGACCGTCGCCACCGAGCGGGCGGTGCGGACCCTGCTGGAGGGGCTCGGGCGGCCCACCCCGCCCGGAGCCTGCGAGGACGATCTGAGCGCGGCCCTGCGCGAGGCCCTCACCGGCCGCCGGGTGATCCTGCTCGTCGACGACGCCGCCGACCCGCAGCAGGTCGACGCGCTGCTCCCGGACACCCCCGAGTGCCTGGTGGTCGTCACCGCCGAAGGGCCGCTCACCGGGATCCCGGACGTCCGTCCCTGCACCCTCGGCGGCCTGGAGACCCCCTCCGCCGTCGAACTGCTGTCCCGGACCATCGGGGACACCCGCGTCACCGTCGACCCGCGCGCCGCCGAAGGCCTCGCCGAGGAGTGCGGGGGGCAGCCCGCCGCCCTGGCCCTCGCCGGGGGCTGGCTCGCCGCGCACCCCAAGGCCGCCGTCGCGGACGTGGCCAAGCAGCTGCACGACATGCCCCCCGCCGCGGCCGGCCCGCTGGCCCGCACCTTCCGGCTGGTCTACGAGTCCCTGCCGCAGCCCGCCCAGCGCACCCTGCGGCTGCTGCCGCTCGCGCCGGCCGGGATCCTCGACTCGCACACCGCCTCGGCCCTCGCCGGCTGCTCGGTCGCGGCCGCGCAGTCCACCCTGGAGGACTTCGCCGGGCTGGGCCTCGTCCGGCACGCGCCCGACGGCCTGTTCCTGCTGCCCGGCTGCCTCGCCCCGCTGATCCAGGCCCTGCTGGAGACCAAGGAGCGGCCCGCCGAGGTACAGCTGGCCCGGGCCCGGATGCTGGAGCGCACCGTACGCCTGCTGACCTCCTGCCGGGCCATGGCCGAGGACGACGAGGACCTGCTGCGCGAGCGGCTGGACGGGATGCCGCGCGCCCTGCGCTTCCCCGACCGGCGCGCCGCCGCCGGCTGGCTCGACACCCGGCTCCCCGCGCTGACCGCCGCCGCCCAGCTGGCGGTGGCCGACGGCGGGCTGGACACCCTGGCGCGCAGGCTGGTCGCGGCCCTGGTCCGGGCCCTGGCCGAGCACCGCGGCACGGAGGCCGCAGCCCCCGAGCTGTACGGGCTGCACCGGCTGGTCCTGGACGTGGCCGAGCGGCGCGGCCTGCACCGCGAGCGGGCCGCCGCGCTGCTGAACCTGGCCGATCTGGACGCCGAGACCGGCCGGACCGAGGAGGCGCTGGAGCGGTACCGGGCCGCGCTGGACGCCGGGAAGGCCGCCGGGGACCCGTACGCGACGGGCCGCGCGATGGAATCCGTAGGCGGCGCGTACCAGGAGCTGGCGGACTGGCCGCGGGCCTCCGACTGGTTCGGCCGGGCCCTCGCCCACGCCCTCGCCCGGGGCGAGCGGGCGGACGAGGCCAGGCTGTACGGCCGGCTCGGCAACGTGCACACCTACGCGGGCCGCTACGGGGAGGCGCTGCGCAGCTGGCGGGCCGCCGCCGCGGGGTACCGCAGGCTGGCCGATGTCCCGGGCCAGGCAAAGGCGTTGAGCGAAATGGCGCGGGTCCAGGAATACGCGGGACGGCCCGAGGAATCGCTGCACACCTGCCGCGAGGCGATCGAGCTCGCGCGCCGGGCCGGGGACCTGCGGCTGCAGGCCGCGCTCCAGGTGCGGCTGGCCGACACGCTGGACCGGCTGGGAGACCCCGCGGCCGCCAGGCTGCACCGGTCGGCAGCCGACAGATTGCTGGGAGATGACCCGGCAGCCTACGAAATCCGTAGTAGTTCCGACTAAGATTATTCGTTTGCAAGGCTAGACAGCGACTCATCCTTCATTAGACTGGCTTCACCACGTCATCTCGTGGTGCATCCCGTTGCGCGTTCTTGTGGGCGGGTATGTATGGAAGTGCCCCGTAATATCCCCTGAGCCAAGGACCGTGATCGACGATGAAGGTCGGCATCCCCCGCGAGGTCAAGAACAACGAGTTCCGGGTCGCCATCACGCCCGCCGGTGTGCATGAGCTGGTCCGCAACGGCCACCAGGTCTTCGTCGAGCAGAACGCCGGTGTCGGCTCCTCGATCACGGACGCCGAGTACGTCTCGGCCGGTGCCGAGATCCTCGGTACCGCCGATGAGGTCTGGGCGACCGCGGACCTGCTGCTGAAGGTCAAGGAGCCCATCGCGGAGGAGTACCACCGCCTCCGCAAGGACCAGACCCTCTTCACCTACCTGCACCTCGCGGCCTCCCGCGAGTGCACGGACGCCCTCCTCGCGTCCGGCACCACCGCCATCGCGTACGAGACGGTGGAGACGGCCGCCCGCCAGCTCCCGCTCCTCGCCCCGATGTCCGAGGTCGCGGGCCGGCTGGCCCCGCAGGTCGGCGCCTACCACCTGATGCGCTCGGCCGGCGGCCGCGGCGTGCTCCCGGGCGGCGTCCCCGGCACCCACGCCGGCGAGTGCGTGGTCATCGGCGGCGGCGTCTCCGGCTGGAACGCGGCGCAGATCGCCATCGGCATGGGCTTCCACGTGACCCTGCTGGACCGCGACATCAACAAGCTCCGCGAGGCCGACAAGATCTTCGGCACGAAGATCAAGACGATCGTCTCCAACGCCTTCGAGCTGGAGAAGGCCGTCATCGAGGCCGACCTCGTCATCGGCGCGGTGCTGATCCCGGGTGCGAAGGCCCCGAAGCTGGTCACCAACGAGCTCGTCGCCAAGATGAAGCCCGGAAGTGTCCTTGTCGACATTGCGATCGACCAGGGCGGCTGCTTCGAGGACTCCCGTCCGACCACCCACGCCGAGCCGACCTTCATGGTCCACAACTCGGTCTTCTACTGCGTCGCCAACATGCCGGGCGCGGTGCCGAACACCTCCACCTACGCGCTGACCAACGCGACCCTGCCCTACATCGTGCAGGTCGCGAACCTCGGCTGGGCCGAGGCGCTGCGCCGTGACCCGGCGCTCGCGCTGGGCCTCAACACCCATGACGGCCAGGTGGTTTACGGTCCCGTCGCCGACGCGCACGGTCTGCCGACCCTTGAGCTGAACACCCTGCTCGGCTGAGCCGTCAACGACTGACGTCAATCTCACGTATCCGGCCGGACCTTGCCCCCGAGGTCCGGCCGGACGCGTTTGCGGCGGTACCGGTGACCCCGTTCAACTCGCCTCGAACGTAACCCTTTAACCCTTTCGCACACCCGCGAAACTTCGCGGCGACAGCTCGTACGCCCTTGACAGAGTGGTGTTCGGTTGCCGACACAACGCGTCGGGTACGGCGGATTGTGTTGCCGCTGGGCGGTGACACGCCATAGAGTCGCCAACCGTCGGCATGGTGCAACGCTGACCTATCGATAAGTGTCCTGGTCACGTCCGAGGAGGTAAGACGACTTGTGAATGAGTCGACATTTGCTCCTGGGGGTGGTCGAGCAGACGTGCCTGAGCGGGGCCAAGGTCCTGCCGGGCTCGAAGCCGTGGGCTCCGTCGCAGTCCGCACCTTCGCAAACCACCAGCACATGACGACGCCCCAAAAGAGCATGGACGGCCTAGACGTGAACTCCAGGGCCGGCGACCCGAGCGGCGAAAAGCCCGTGGGTTTCGCCGACTACGACAACGTGCCCGAAGGGCACTTCTACGACCCCGACGCGGAGTACGAACCGGACCCCGAGTACGCGGCCACCCTCGCCCCCGACGCTGCCCGCCAGCGCCGTGAGCGGATCGGCCCGACCGGACGCCCGCTGCCGTACTTCCCGATCCCGGGTCCGCTGACCGACCACGGTCCCGCGAAGATCATCGCGATGTGCAACCAGAAGGGCGGCGTGGGCAAGACCACGTCGACCATCAACCTGGGTGCCGCGCTCGCCGAGTACGGGCGCCGCGTGCTGCTCGTCGACTTCGACCCGCAGGGCGCGCTGTCCGTGGGCCTCGGCGTGAATCCGATGGAACTCGACCTGACGGTCTACAACCTGCTCATGGAGCGGGGCATGTCGGCCGACGAGGTGCTGCTCAAGACGGCGGTCCCCAACATGGACCTGCTGCCGAGCAACATCGACCTGTCCGCCGCCGAAGTGCAGCTGGTCAGCGAGGTCGCGCGCGAGTCGACCCTCCAGCGGGCGCTCAAGCCGCTGATGGCCGACTACGACTACATCGTGATCGACTGTCAGCCCTCGCTCGGTCTGCTGACCGTGAACGCCCTGACGGCGGCTCACAAGGTCATCGTCCCGCTGGAGTGCGAGTTCTTCGCGCTGCGCGGTGTCGCGCTGCTGACCGAGACCATCGAGAAGGTGCAGGAGCGGCTCAACCCCGAGCTGGAGCTCGACGGCATCCTCGCCACGATGTACGACTCCCGTACGGTGCACAGCCGCGAGGTGCTGGCGCGCGTCGTCGAGGCCTTCGACGACCACGTCTACCACACGGTCATCGGCCGGACGGTCCGCTTCCCGGAGACCACGGTCGCCGGTGAGCCGATCACCACGTACGCGTCCAACTCCGTCGGCGCCGCCGCCTACCGCCAGCTGGCCAGGGAGGTGCTCGCCCGGTGTCCCGCCGAGTGAGTCTGCCCGGAGCCGACGAACTGTTCCGTACGACCGGGGGCACGGCCCTGCAGTCGTCCTCGCCCAGGCGGGGCGGCGACGAGGCGCAGGCCGCCGGAGCGGAGCGCTCGGCCGCACCGGCGGACGGCACGGCGAGGACCACGGGAGACGCCCGCGGCCGGGAGCCCGGCGAGCCCGGCGTGGGCCCGCAGCGCAGGCCGCAGGAAGGTTCTGCCACCTCCGCCGGGGCGTCCTCGCCCCGGTCCGGCAAGGGGCAGGGCCGGGGCGCCAACCGGCGGCCGAGCGGGCGCGAGCGGCACGACGAGAAGATCACGGTCTACGTCTCCGCCGAGGAGCTCATGGACCTGGAGCACGCCCGTCTGGTGCTCCGCGGCGAGCACGGCCTCGCCGTCGACCGCGGCCGCATCGTGCGCGAGGCGGTCGCGGTGGTCCTCGCGGACCTGGAGTCCCGCGGCGACGCGAGCATCCTCGTCCGCCGCCTGCGCGGCCGCTGACCGCCCGCCCGCCGGCCACCGCGCCGCCCGGGCCGTCGCGACCGCCGTGAGGCCCCCGCCGCCCGCGCGGCCGCCGCCGGCGGCCGCGACGCCGCGGACCCGGGCGGGGGCGTACCCGGACATCCTCCCGGACAGGGCCTAGGCTGCTGATGGCCGTCCGGCCGTCCCCCGCCCCACCCTGGACCCCGATGCCCCCGAACCACCCCGCCGCCCGCCCCGCCCGCCGGAGCCTCGGGCGCGGCCCGGGAGCCCCCGGGGAGCCCGCCCCCGAGGAAGCCGCTGAGGCGCCCGCTGAGGCCCCCACGGCCACCGGGAGCGGGGAAGGGGCCACGGGGACCCCCGAAGCCGCAGGCGGGCCCGTCGCGGCGCGCGAGGAGCCCGCGGCCGGAGGTGACGGCCGGTTCACGCTGCGGCTGGCGAACTTCGAAGGCCCCTTCGACCTGCTGCTCCAGCTGATCTCCCGGCACAAGCTGGACGTGACCGAGGTCGCCCTGTCCCAGGTCACCGACGAGTTCATGGCCCACATCCGCGCCATGGGCCCCGACGGGGACCTCGACCAGACCACCGAGTTCCTGGTGGTCGCCGCCACCCTGCTCGACCTCAAGGCCGCCCGGCTGCTGCCCGTCGCCGAAGTCGAGGACGAGGCCGACCTGGCCCTGCTGGAAGCCCGCGACCTGCTCTTCGCCCGGCTGCTCCAGTACCGGGCGTACAAGCAGATCGCCGCGATCTTCGAGACCCGGGCCGAGGACGAGGGCCGCCGCCACCCGCGCACCGTCGGGCTGGAGCCGCACCTCGCCGAACTGCTGCCCGACGTCGTCATCGCCATCGGCGCCGAGGGCTTCGCCCGCCTCGCGGTGCGCGCCATGCAGCCGAAGGCGAAGCCCGAGGTCTACGTCGACCACATCCACGCCCCGCTCGTCAGCGTGCGGGAGCAGGCCGGGCTCGTCGTACGGGTGCTCAAGGCGCGGGGCGAGGCCACCTTCCAGGAGCTCACCGAGGACGCCCCGGACACCCTCACGGTCGTGGCGCGCTTCCTGGCCCTCCTGGAGCTCTACCGGGAGAAGGCGGTCTCCCTCGACCAGGAGGACGCCCTGCTGACGCTCACGGTGCGGTGGACCGGCGGGGACGGCGACGGGATGCCGACGGTGACGGACGAGTTCGACCAGGTCGTGGAGGTACGGGAATGACGACGCAGGCGCTGGACCTCAAGGGCGCCCTGGAGGCCGTCCTGATGGTGGTCGACGAGCCCGCGACGGCGGAGCACCTGGCCAAGGTGCTGGAGCGGACCCCGCGCGAGGTCGCCGGGGCGCTGGCCGCGCTGGCCGACGAGTACACGGCCGAGCGGCGCGGATTCGAGCTGCGGCAGGTCGCCGGCGGCTGGCGCTTCTACTCCCGGCCCGCCTACGCGGCCGCCGTCGAGGCCTTCGTCCTGGACGGCCAGCACGCCCGTCTCACCCAGGCGGCCCTGGAGACCCTCGCGGTCGTCGCGTACCGCCAGCCGGTCAGCCGCTCGCGGGTCTCGGCGGTCCGCGGAGTCAACTGCGACGGGGTCATGCGGACCCTCCTGCAGCGGGGTCTGGTGGCCGAGGCGGGGACGGAACCCGAAACAGGTGCGATCCTGTACAGGACGACGAACTACTTTCTGGAGCGGATGGGCCTGCGAGGCCTGGACGAGCTCCCGGAGCTCGCGCCCTTCCTCCCCGAGGCGGACGCGATCGAAGCCGAGACGCTGGAGGGTGTGCCGTCGTTCGATCCGGACGCACCGTACGCGCCGGATACTCATGAATGACGACAAGACGACGGAATTTTTGATGCGAAGCAGCGGTAACGGCAACGGCGGCGGTAACAGGAACAGCGGCGGTGGAGGCGGACGAGGCGGCTCCTCGGGCGGCGGCTACCAGGGCGGCGGCTCCCGCGGGGGCTCGTCCGGCGGCTCGCGCGGCGGCTCCGCAGGCGGCGGCTCCCGCGGAGGGTCCTCCTCCGGTGGTGGCTACCAGGGTGGCGGCTCGCGCGGCGGTTCGTCCGGTGGTGGCTACCAGGGTGGCGGCTCCCGTGGTGGTTCGTCCGGTGGTGGCTACCAGGGTGGCGGCTCCCGTGGTGGTTCGTCCGGTGGTGGCTACCAGAGCGGCGGCTCGCGCGGTGGTTCGTCCTCCGGTGGCTACCAGAGCGGCGGCTACCAGGGCGGTTCCGACTCCCGCGACCGTGACCAGGCGCCCGCGCCCCGGATCCGCAACCCCCGCCCCGAGGAGCGCCGCTACGACGTCGGCCCCGAGGGCGAGCGCAACGGGCGCAGCGGCCCCCGTGCCGGTGGCGGCGGTGCCCGTGGCGCTGCCGCGCGCGGTGGTGCCAAGGGCGGCCCCAAGACCTCCAGGACCCCCGGCATCGGCGGAGCGGGCGGCCCGCGCAGCGGCCCCGGCAGCCGGAGCGGCCAGTCCAAGCCGCGCGAGCTGGAGGCGCGGATCGAGGAGCGCGTGCGCGACCGGTACGCCGACAAGCCCGTGATCAAGACCCCGAAGACCTTCCCGGGCGCCGAGGAGGAGGGCGAGCGACTGCAGAAGGTCCTCGCCCGGGCCGGCATGGGCTCGCGCCGCGCGTGCGAGGAGCTCATCGAGCAGGCGCGCGTCGAGGTCAACGGCGAGATCGTGCTGGAGCAGGGCAAGCGCGTCCAGCCGAAGGACGAGATCAAGGTGGACGGCCTGACCGTCGCCACCCAGTCGTTCCTGTTCTTCGCGCTGAACAAGCCGGCCGGCGTCGTCTCCACCATGGAGGACCCGGACGGGCGCCAGTGCCTGGGCGACTACGTCACCAACCGCGAGACCCGCCTCTTCCACGTCGGCCGGCTCGACACCGAGACCGAGGGCATCATCCTCCTCACCAACCACGGTGAGCTGGCCCACCGCCTCACGCACCCGAAGTACGGCGTGAAGAAGACCTACGTCGCCGCGATCACCGGCCCGCTGCCGCGCGACATCGGCAAGCGGCTCAAGGACGGCATCGAGCTGGAGGACGGGTACGCCCGCGCCGACCACTTCCGCGTCGTCGACCAGCTCGGCAAGAACTACCTGGTCGAGGTGACCCTCCACGAGGGCCGCAAGCACATCGTCCGCCGCATGCTCTCCGAAGCCGGGTTCCCGGTGGAGAAGCTGGTCCGCACCTCCTTCGGCCCGATCGAGCTCGGTGACCAGAAGTCGGGCTGGCTGCGCCGCCTGACCAACACCGAGGTCGGCATGCTGATGCGCGAGGTCGGCCTGTAACACCCCCGCACCCCCGTGCCCCACGGGGTGCACCGGAAGCCCGCGACGCCCCCGAGGCGTCGCGGGCTTCCGCCGTTTCCGGCCCGGTTTCCCGCTTGTCGGGCGCCCCCTTCCCTGTTTATAGTCAGAGTGACCATTAAGGGAACGGGGGCAACCGCCATGGGGTGGAGTACGAGCTGGACCGAGGTGCTCGGCTTCGTCACCGGCGCCGTCTGCGTCGTCCTGGTGGCGCGGCAGCACCTCGCCAACTGGCCGGTCGGCATCGCCAACAACGTCTTCTTCATCGTCCTGTTCGCCCGGGCGGGGCTCTACGCCGACGCCGGGCTGCAGATCGTCTTCATCGCCCTCGCCGCGTACGGCTGGTGGTCCTGGACCCACGGGGGTGGACCAGGAACCGCCACGGCCCTGCCGGTGCGCCGCACCACGGCCGCCGAATGGGCCTGGCTGCTCGCGGCGGGGGCGGTGGGGGTCGCCGGGCTGACCCTGCTGCTCGGCGCGGTCAGCGACTCCACCGTCCCCTTCTGGGACGCGCTCACCACCGGGCTCTCGCTGATGGCCACCTACGGGCAGTGCCGCAAGCTCCTGGAGTCCTGGTGGCTGTGGATCGCCGCCGACCTGGTGTACGTCCCGCTCTACCTCTACAAGGGCCTGTACCTGACCTCGGTCCTGTACGTCGCCTTCCTCGCCCTCTGCGTCGCCGGCCTCATCGGCTGGCGGCGCACCCTGCCGGTGGCGGACGCCCGTACGGCCGCGGGGGCGACGGCATGAGCGCGGACAGGACCGCGGCCCGGCGGAAGCGGTACCGCCACGGGCTGGTGCTCGGCAAGTTCTACCCGCCGCACGCCGGCCACCACCACCTGGTGCGCACCGCCCAGGACCAGTGCGAACGGCTCACCGTCCTGGTGTGCGCCGCCTCGGTGGAGTCGGTGCCGCTCGCCGACCGGGTGGCCTGGATGCGCGAGGAGCACCCCGGGGCGCGGGTGGTCGGGGCGGTCGACGACATCCCCGTCGACCTGCACGACCCGGCGGTGTGGGAGGCGCACATGACGATCTTCCGCGGCGCGGTGGGCCGCCCCGTGGACGCCGTGTTCACCTCCGAGGCCTACGGGAGCGAGCTCGCGCGGCGGTTCGGCGCCGAGGAGGTCTGCGTGGACCCGGCGCGCAGCCTCTTCCCGGTGTCGGGGACGGCCGTGCGCGCCGACCCGGCGGCCTGCTGGGAGTTCCTCGGGCCGGGCGTACGGGCCGCGCTGACCCGGCGGGTCGTCGTGCTCGGCGCCGAGTCCACCGGGACCACCACGCTCTCGCGGGAGCTGGCCGCGCACTACCGGCGGCGCGGCGGGGTGTGGGCGAAGACCGGCTGGGTCGCCGAGTACGGGCGCGAGTACAGCCAGGAGAAGCTCGCGGCGGCCCGGGCGGCCGATCCGTCGGCGTCCTGGACGGACGTGGCCTTCACCTCGCGGGAGTTCCCGGTGATCGCCCGCCGCCAGGACGCGGCGGAGGAGCGGGCCGCGCGGCTGGGCTCGCCGGTGCTGTTCTGCGACACCGACTCCTTCGCGACCGGCATCTGGCACGCGCGGTACACGGGCGGCCGCAACCGGGAGGTCGAGAAGATCGCCGACCGGACCCGGCGCCACCTCTACCTGCTGACCGACGACGCCGGGGTGCCCTTCGAGGACGACGGGCTGCGCGACCAGCCGCAGCTGCGGCCGTGGATGACGGCCCGCTTCCGGCGGGAACTGACGCGCACCGGACGGCGTTTCCTGCTCGTGAGCGGGGACCGGCGCACCCGGCTGGAGAAGGCCGTGGCGGCGGTCGACGCCCTGCTGGAAGAGGGCTGGCGGTTCGCGGCCCCCCTCCCGGAGCGACGGTGAACGCCGGCGCGGCGGGCACTGCCCGCCCCGGGCCCGGCGGGGCCGGGGGGTATGACCCCCGGGCCTTCGAGCCGTTCGCGGTGACCGTGGACCTCGCCGTCCTCACCGTGCGCGGCGGCGTACTGCACGTCCTGCTGATCCGGCGCGGCCAGGAACCGTACGCCGGTGCCTGGGCGCTGCCCGGCGGGTTCGTGCTGCCCCGGGAGTCCGCCGAGACCGCCGCCCGCCGGGAACTGGCCGAGGAGACGGGCCTGGCGCCCTCCCTGGTCGAGGCCCTCCACCTGGAACAACTGCGCACCTACAGCGAACCCGACCGGGACCCCCGGATGCGGGTGGTGTCGGTGGCCTTCACCGCACTCGTCCCCGACATGCCCGAACCGGCCGCCGGGGGCGGCGGGGACGCCGACCGGGCCCGCTGGGTGCCGGTGGGGGAGGTGTCCGGGCCGGCCTTCGACCACGCGCTGATCCTCGCGGACGCGCGCGAGCGGGTGGGCTCCAAGCTGGAGTACAGCTGCCTCGCCACCGCCTTCTGCCCGCCCGAGTTCACCCTCGGGGAGCTGCGGGCCGTCTACGAGACGGTCTGGGGCACCACCCTGGACCGCCCCAACTTCCGCCGCAAAGTGCTCGCCACCCCGGGCTTCGTCGAGGCCGTCCCCGGGGCCGCCCGGCTGACCGGCGGCCGCGGCAAACCCGCCGCGCTGTACCGGGCGGGCCCGGCGACCGTCCTCCACCCGCCCCTGCTGCGCCCCACGGAAGGTCAGGCCCGATGACGACGAGCCCCACGACGCGCTCCACGAAGAGCCCGGCCGCGCGCAAGCGCCCCGCCACCGGCGCCCTGATCGGCCTGGCGCTGGGTGACGCCCTCGGCTTCCCGACCGAGTTCAACGACGTGCCGTCGATCCTCGCCAAGACCGGCCCGTGGCGGCGGATGGCCCTGCCGGCCCCGGCCGTCGTCACCGACGACACCCAGATGACCCTGGCGCTGGCCCGCGGCATGCGCGCCGCCGCCGCACGCGGGCCCGTCGGCCCGCTGCGGCTCACCCGGCCGGTCCGGGAGGAGTTCGTCGACTGGTACCACTCCCCGGAGAACAACCGGGCCCCCGGCCGTACCTGCATGGTGGCCTGCCGCCTCCTGGACGAGCCCGGCCGGGACTGGCGCGACGCCAGCCAGACCGGCTCCAAGGGCTGCGGGGCCAACATGCGGGTGGTGCCGGTCGGGCTCGTCCCCGGCTGGACGCAGGAGGAGCGGGCGGGCGCCGCCCAGCTCCAGGCGGCCCTCACCCACGGCCACCCCACCGCGCTCGCCGCCTCGGACCTCACCGCGCGGGCCGTGCACCTGCTGGCGCGGGGCACGGAGGTGACCGGCCTGGTCGGGCAGCTGCGCTCGTACGCCCTGGAGAACCGCACCCGCTACCACGAGCGCTGGCTCGGCGACCTGTGGCGGCGCACCGCCCACGACCCCGGTCCGGAGTCGTACATCGCCCGGGGCTGGGACGAGTGCCTGACCGCCCTCGACCGGCTCGCCGCCGCGCTGCGCACGCCGTCCCCGGAGACCGACCCCTGCCTGACCACCGGCGAGGGCTGGATCGCGGAGGAGGCGCTGGCCACCGCCCTGCACTGCTTCCTGCTGTTCCCCGAGGAGCCCCTGCTCGCCCTGCGCCGGGCCGCCTGCACGGCGGGCGACTCCGACTCCCTCGCCTGCCTGGCCGGTGCCTTCGCGGGCGCCCACCTCGGCGCGGACGTCTGGCCGCGCGACTGGGAGGGCCGCATCGAGTACCGCTCCGAGCTCCTGGACTTCGGCGCCCTCTGGGACGCCTGATCCCTACGCGGCGCGCCCGGTCCGCAGGGCCGAGGCGAGGCGGGCGCGGTGGAGGTGGTCGCCCACGCGGGCGTGGTCGGGGTCCTCGGGGAGGGGGGAGGCCGCGAGGGCGGCGTCACACTCCCGCTCCAGGCGGGCCATCCAGGCCCCGGCCTCCTCCCAGGTCCGCTCGCCGCGCCTGACCGCGAGGAGCTCCTCGCGGTAGGGGCCCGCGTCGATCGTCAGGCGGCCGGTGCGCAGCAGGTCGCGGCAGGAGACCAGCAGCCGCAGCAGGTGCATGGCGTGCTTCCAGCGCGGGGCGCCGTGGAGGCGGACGTCCGCGAGGAGCTTGCCGTGCTGGGACTTCGCGTAGCGGGTGAACGTGGCGTGGGCCCGGCGGGAGAGGAACGCCCCGCGCAGGGCGAGGAGTTCCTCGCCGGCCGGGGTGAGGTGCTCCACCAGGGGGGAGTGCAGGCACTCCAGGATGTTCGGGTTGGCCCGCAGCGCGAGCTCGCAGAAACGTTCCAGCTCCCAGGAGAACTCCTCGTCCCGGGGCCCCTCCACATGCGTCGGCGGCTTCTGGAACCGCCAGAACAGCGGGGTGGGGGCGAGGAAGACGCCGCGCCGGTCGGTGTCGCTCGCCTCCGTGGCCAGGCCGAAGGCACGGGAGCCCATGACGCAGGCGTAGATCGTGTGCTCCCGTACCAGGGTCAGGTCGTCCATCCCGGGAGGGTAGGCGGCCGGGACGGTCCTGGGCGACCCCTTTCGGATCGTGCCGGGCCCGACAAGCTCCGAAAGGGGCCGCCTAGGCGAGCGAGATGGCGCCGTCGGGCGCCACCGTGATCTTCTGCTCGGGGAGCGGCCGGGTGGCCGGGCCCTTGATCACGGCGCCGTCCGAGACCTGGAACGTGCTGCCGTGGCAGGGGCAGTCGATCGTGCCGTTGGCGACCTTGTTCACGAGGCAGCCCTGGTGCGTGCACACCGCGGAGAAGCAGCGGAAGGACCCGGCCGTCGGCTGGGTCACCACCAGCTTCTGGTCCTTGAGGATCACACCGCCGCCGACCGGTACCTCCGAGGAGGACTTGACGAGGGTCTTGCCCGCGGCCTGCCCGGACGGCTCGCCGGAGACCTTCGGGGAGGGGGCGCTGCCCGACTCCCGGGCGGGCGCGTCCGCGCCGCCGCCCCCGCACGCGGCGAGGGTGCCGCCGGCCAGGGCGGCCGCACCGACCGCCAGTACCGTGCGCCGGGCGGTCGGGGCGGCGCCGCTCATCGGATTCGGGTCGCTCATGGGGGGACTCCTCGTTCGGTGGCCGGAAGGGCGAGCAGCATCCTGGCGCGTGGCGGGCTCCGGGAGAAGCCCGCCACACCTTCGGCCCCGGCTCGGCTTCACCCCGTCGGCTGCCAGGGGGTGAGCTCCGCCGGACCGTCCGGGACGCGTACCACCTCCCACACGCGTACCACCGCGTCCCGGTTCAACGGCCCGAAGACGTGCGGGTAGCGGCCGTCGGGGCCGTCGTCCCGGCGCACCTCGGAGGTCAGGGCCGCCTCGTCGAGCTCCACGGCGAGCAGGGTGCCGGGCACCTGCCGGTAGTGGGCGTCCACGATGGCGAGGGCGGTCGGGCGGTCCGCCGAACAGTGCACGAAGCCCTCGGCGGCGAGCGAGGCCGGGGCGTACGGGAGCGCGGGCGCGGCGCTCCAGTCGGCGAGCGGGACGAGATGGAAGATCATGCCGGTGGTTCTACCGCAGGAGCCGCCGAAGGACGCGCGCCGGGTGGCGACCCGTCCCGATCCGGGCGACATTGTCCGTGTCTCGAAGCCGGGCACGACGCCGGCGTGCGGCCCGGCCCCTCTTCGAAAGGCATGAGCATGGCGGGTAACAACGACCTCGGCGGACTTCTCGGCGGTCTGCTCGGCGGCGGCGGCCAGGGCGGTGGTCAGGGCGGCGGCGCGGGCAACATCCTCGGCGCGCTGCTCGGGGCCCTCGGCGGCGGGGGCGGCGGCCAGGGCGGCCAGGGCGGCCAGGGCGCGGGCGGCGGGAACAACCCGCTGGGCGGGCTGCTGGACATGCTGACCAAGTCCGGCCTCGCCGACCAGGCGCAGTCCTGGCTCGGCACCGGCGACAACAAGGCCGTCAGCGGTCCGGAGATCGCCCAGGCCCTGCCGGACGAGGCCCTCCGCAAGGCCGCCGAGCAGGCCGGCGTCAGCCCGGAGCACGCCGCCGAACAGATCGCGCAGGCGCTGCCGGCGGCCGTCGACAAGCTGTCGCCGGAAGGACAGCTGCCGAGCGGTTCGCTGGAGGACATCATCAAGCAGCAGAACCTCTAGGGCGCCGGCCAGAGCGCCGGCCACAGCACGAGCTCCCGGCGCCGGCCAGAGCGCGGCTCGGAGCGCCGCTCCGGGCCCCGCTCCGCGCGCCGGCGAGGGCCCGGCGGCCGTCCCACGGGGTGGCCGCCGGGCCCTCGCCGCACCCCCGGTGGCTACCCTGAGTCAGGCCCGCCGTCACGCGATCACCCTGGAGCGCCCCCGTGAGAACCGCCGTCGTCATCGGAACCGGACTGATCGGCACCTCCGCTGCGCTCGCCCTGACCGCGCGCGGGGTCGCCGTCCACCTCATGGACCACGACTCGTCCCAGGCCCGTACGGCCGCCGCCCTCGGGGCCGGCAGCGACGAGGCCCCCGAGGGCCAGGTCGACCTCGCCATCGTCGCGGTCCCCCCGGCGCACGTGGCCCGGGCCCTGGCCGACGCCATCGGCCGCGGGACGGCCCGCGCCTACGTGGACGTCGCCAGCGTCAAGGGCGGCCCCCGCCGGGAACTGGCGGCGCTGGGCGCGGACACCTCCGCGTACATCGGCACCCACCCCATGGCCGGCAAGGAGCGCAACGGCCCGCTGGCCGCCACCGCCGACCTCTTCGAGGGCCGCCCCTGGGTGCTCACCCCCACCCGGGACACCGACCACGAGGTGCTGAACCTGGCGCTGGAGCTGGTCGCCCTGTGCCGGGCCGTGCCCGTGGTGATGGACGCCGACGCGCACGACCGCGCGGTCGCCCTGGTCTCCCACACCCCGCAGCTGGTCTCCAGCATGGTCGCCGCCCGCCTGGAGGAGGCCGACGAGACGGCCGTGCGGCTGTGCGGGCAGGGCATCCGCGACGTCACCCGGATCGCGGCCTCCGATCCCCGGATGTGGGTGGAGATCCTCTCCGCGAACCCCGGCCCGGTGGCCGACGTGCTCTCCGGGATCGCCGCCGACCTGGAGGAGACCGTCGAGGCCCTGCGCGGACTCCAGTCCGCCGACGAGGCGAAGCGCCGGGGCGGGGCCGCCGGCATCGAGGACGTCCTGCGGCGCGGCAACGCGGGCCGGGTACGGGTCCCGGGCAAGCACGGCGCGGCCCCCGCCGCCTACGAGACCGTCGGGGTGTTCATCAGCGACAAGCCGGGCGAGCTGGCCCGGATCTTCGCCGACGCCGGCCGGGCCGGGGTCAACATCGAGGACGTCCGCATCGAGCACGCCACCGGCCAGCAGGCCGGCCTGGTCCAGCTGATGGTCGAGCCGCGCGCCGTCGCGGGCCTGACCGACGAGCTGCGCGAGCGCGGCTGGTCCCTGCGCCGGCAGTGACCGGACCGGTCCTGGACCGGGCGGGACCAAGGGGTGCCGGGGCCCGGTAACCTGGGGGAGGGGCGCTCTTGGCGCGCCCGGACACGTACGTGCAACCAGGAAGGTGCCCGCACCGTGGAAACCGCCGCTCCGTCCGCCGTGACCGTCGCCATCGACGGTCCCTCCGGCACGGGCAAGTCCAGCACCTCCAAGGCCGTGGCCGCCAAGCTCGGGCTGCGCTACCTGGACACCGGTGCCCAGTACCGGGCCATCACCTGGTGGATGATCACCAACGGCGTCGACACCGACGACCCGCAGGCCATCGCCGTCGCCGCGGGCAAGCCCGCGATCGTCTCCGGTACGGATCCGGCCGCGCCCACCATCACCGTCGACGGCCAGGACGCCTCCGGCCCGATCCGCACCCAGGAGGTCACCTCCAAGGTCAGCGCCGTCAGCGCCGTCCCCGAGGTGCGCGCCCTGATCACCGAGCTCCAGCGCTCCATCGCCGCCGAGGCGGTCCGGGACGCCGAGGGCATCGTGGTCGAGGGCCGGGACATCGGCACCACCGTCCTGCCGGACGCCGACCTCAAGGTCTTCCTGACGGCCTCCGCCGAAGCCCGCGCGGCCCGCCGCAGCGGCGAGCTGCGCGGCAAGGAGGCCTCGGACCTCGCGGCCACCAGGGAAGCCCTGATCAAGCGCGACGCGGCCGACTCCGGCCGCAAGACCTCCCCGCTGGCCAAGGCCGCCGACGCCGTCGAGGTCGACACCACCGACCTCACCCTGGACCGGGTGATCGAGTGCGTCGTCACCCTGGTGGAAGAGAAGCGGGCGGGCCGCCCGTGAGCGGTACGCCCTCCCTCAAGGGTGCGGCGGTCGGCAGGCGCATCGGCATCGGGCTCATGTACGGGCTGTGGAAGCCGCGCGTGCTGGGCGCCTGGAAGGTGCCGGCCACCGGCCCCGTCATCCTGGCCGTGAACCACTCCCACAACATCGACGGCCCCATGGTCATGGGCACCGCGCCCCGGCCGCTGCACTTCCTGATCAAGAAGGAGGCCTACGTCGGCCCCCTCGGCCCCTTCCTGGAGGGGATCGGCCAGGTGAAGGTGGACCGGACCGGCACGGACCGGGGCGCCATCACCCGCGCCCTCGGAGTGCTGGAGCGGGGCGGCGCGCTCGGGATCTTCCCCGAGGGCACCCGCGGCGAGGGCGACTTCGCCTCGCTGCGCGCCGGACTCGCGTACTTCGCGGTCCGCGGCGGCGCCCCGATAGTGCCCGTCGCGGTCCTCGGCAGCACCGAGGCCGAGGGCCGGCTCGTCCGGGGCCTGCCGCCGCTGCGGAGCCGCGTCGACGTCGTCTTCGGCTCCGCCTTCGACGCCGGCGACGGCACCGGCCGCCGGACTCGCACCGCGCTGGACCAGGCCACCGAACGCATCCAGGGACGGCTGACCGCCCACCTGGCCGACGCCAAGCGCCTCACCGGGCGCTGAGCGAGACTTGACCTAGTAGTGGAACCGCGCTGCGCGGGTGCCACCGATCACCACGAACGACGAGGAACGGACTTCATGAACGACCAGCACGACCACGGAGCACTTGGCGACGCCGAGTACGCGGAGTTCATGGAGCTCGCCGCGGAGGAAGGCTTCGACATCGAGGATGTCGAAGGCGCGATCGAGGAGGCGGGCCACGGCCCGCTGCCGGTCCTCGCCGTCGTGGGCCGCCCGAACGTCGGCAAGTCGACCCTGGTGAACCGCATCATCGGCCGCCGCGAGGCCGTCGTCGAGGACAAGCCGGGTGTCACCCGAGACCGCGTGACGTACGAGGCCGAGTGGGCCGGGCGCCGCTTCAAGGTCGTCGACACCGGCGGCTGGGAGCAGGACGTCCTCGGCATCGACGCCTCCGTCGCCGCTCAGGCCGAGTACGCCATCGAGGCCGCCGACGCGGTCGTCTTCGTCGTGGACGCCAAGGTCGGCGCCACCGACACCGACGAGGCCGTCGTCAAGCTGCTGCGCCGGGCGGGCAAGCCCGTCGTGCTCTGCGCCAACAAGGTCGACGGCCAGAGCGGCGAGGCCGACGCGGCCTCCCTGTGGTCCCTCGGCCTCGGCCAGCCGCACCCGGTCTCCTCCCTGCACGGCCGCGGTACGGGCGACATGCTCGACGCCGTCCTGGAAGCCCTTCCGGAGGCCCCCGAGCAGACCTTCGGCGGCGCCGCCCCCGGCGGCCCGCGCCGCATCGCGCTGATCGGCCGCCCGAACGTGGGCAAGTCCTCCCTGCTGAACAAGGTCGCCCGCGAGGACCGCGTCGTCGTCAACGAGATGGCGGGCACCACCCGCGACCCGGTCGACGAGCTGATCGAGCTCGGCGGGGTCACCTGGAAGTTCGTGGACACCGCGGGCATCCGCAAGAAGGTGCACCTCCAGCAGGGCGCCGACTACTACGCCTCGCTGCGCACGGCCGCCGCCGTCGAGAAGGCGGAGGTCGCGGTCATCCTGATCGACACGACCGAGAACATCAGCGTCCAGGACCAGCGCATCATCACCATGGCCGTCGAGGCCGGCCGCGCGATCGTGATCGCGTACAACAAGTGGGACGAGCTGGACGAGGAGCGCCGCTACTACCTGGAGCGCGAGATCGAGACGGAGATGCAGCAGGTCGCCTGGGCGCCCCGCGTCAACGTCTCCGCGCTGACCGGCCGTCACATGGAGAAGCTGGTCCCGGCGATCGAGACCGCCCTCGCGGGCTGGGAGACGCGCGTCCCCACCGGCCGTCTGAACGCCTTCCTCGGCGAGGTCGTCGCGGCCCACCCGCACCCGATCCGCGGCGGCAAGCAGCCCCGCATCCTGTTCGGTACCCAGGCGGGCAGCAAGCCGCCGAGGTTCGTCCTCTTCGCCTCCGGCTTCCTGGAGCACGGCTACCGCCGCTTCATCGAGCGCCGCCTGCGCGAGGAGTTCGGCTTCGAGGGCACCCCGATCCACATCTCGGTGCGGGTGCGCGAGAAGCGCGGCGCCCAGTACAAGAAGAAGAAGTAGCAGGACGGACGGCCGCCGGGGTCAGTAGCCCCGGCGCGGAGCGGGCGGCAGGGCCGCCGGGATGTGCTGCATCCCGGTCGGGTGCTGTCGCCCGCCGCCGTATCCGGACCCGGAGGTCCCGGCGTGTGCGTACGAGGGCTGCGGGGCCGGCGCGGGCACGTGGGCGGGCTGCCAGGGCTCGCTCGGCTGCCACGCGGAACCGTTCCAGCCGCCCGCGTAGGAGCCGCTGCCGTAGGACCCGCCGTAGCCGCTGCCGGAGTACGAGGACCCGTACGAGAACGCCGTGAAGCCGAGGTCCTCCTCCCCGCTGCGGTCGCCCGGCAGGGCCCGGAAGGCGCGCAGGTACTCGGAGTACAGCGTGTCGTAGATCGGGGTGTGCGAGGCGGCCGGTGTGATGTCCCGGTCCCGTGCGGGGCGCATCGGGGGGACGCTGCTCGGATAGGACGGGGCGCGGGAGGGGTCGTATGAATGCACGTATCAGCCAACGAACCCGGGGCCGTGCGGATGCGGGGTGACGGCACGGAAAACGCAGATCGCCGGGGGTGCGCGGGACGGACCGCGCACCCCCGGCGCATGCCGCACGGCCCCGGAGCCCGGGGCGGGCGGCCGTTTCCTGCGGGGGGAGGAAGGACGGGGCGCTCAGGCGCCGGGGGTACCGGCCAGCGGCATGGAGGCGGCGACCAGCTTGCCGTTGCTCGCGGCCTTGTCCAGGGCGTCGCGGAGCAGGTCCTCGCGCGGCTGCTGGCCGATGGAGCCGAACGGGGCCGCGTAGATGAGCACGCGCTGGGTCTTGTTGACGGCGGCCCGCCAGCCGTCGGTGACGCTGAGCGCCTGGTGCGCCTGCCACCACGCCACCTGGGGGCCGCCCTCGGCGCCGGGCTGGAGCACGGCGTGCAGCTGGCCGCCCGCGAGGAGCACCGACCAGCCCGCGAGGGCGGAGGGGACCTCGTCGGTGTCGGTGACCGGGATGAAGCCCTGCTCGATGAGGAGCGGCAGGAAGTCGTCGCCGGGGCCGGTGGTTCCGGGGCGGGCGATCGGGCCGGTCGGCTCGACGACCAGGGCCGGGTGCAGCTCGCCGCGGATCAGGACCAGGCCGCTGGTGATGCCGAGGACCGCCTGGCCGCCGGGGACGGGCTGCGGGTCGTCATCGGTGGCCAGGCGGTCCTCGGGGGCCGGGCTGTCGCCGGTGATGCTGCGGACGGCGCCCTGGAGCTGCTCCTCGGAGACGGTGACGACCTGGGAGGGGATGCAGCTGGCGTGGGCGAAGGCCAGCACCGCGGTCTCGTCGCCGACGAACAGCACGGTGCTCGTGGGGTCGGTCTCGGGGTCGCCGGGGGTCCGGCAGGAGGTGCAGTCGTAACTGCCCGGGGCGTCGTCGCCGGTGAGCAGCCTGTCGGCTTCCTCGTCACCGATCTCTTCACGTACCTCAAGACTGACGTCGAGCATGCGCGGCACGGGGTGGCTCCTCATTCGTGCGGAGGCCGGGGGGTTCCCGGCTCGCCGGGCTCAACGGAGCAGCGGTCGCCGGGGTCACGCCGTTTGAGGGAACGGAATCGAACCGGCCACCCGGAAGAGTGAACCGGCCGACCGGCGCTTCGCTTTTGTGTCAAGTGTTGGCTGGTTGTGCGCAGTTGGCGGCTGTCGCTGGCCGTTTGGGGGAGGGGTGGCGGTCGGCCGTCCGGGTGGGGCGCGGGGGCGGGCGGTGTGGCGGGCGGGGCGGCGGGAGGGGGCTGCGTAGCGTGACGCGATGCCCGAACTCCGATTGCGGCGCCTGGCGTCTTCGGTCGTGGCCGTTGCCGCGCTGGTGCTCGTACCCGTACCCGTACGCGCGGAGGCTGCCGTCGGCGCCGTCGGCGCCGTCGGCGCCGCCGTCCCGCCGCCGCCCGCGCCCGGGCCGCCGGGGGTCGGCGTCGGGCGCGGGGCGGGGGCGGGGGACTGCGGACCGGGCGGGCAGTGGCCGTGGGACTGCGTCGCCGACTGCGAGAGCGGCGGCCGCTGGGCGGTGAACACGGGGAACGGCTTCTACGGGGGGCTGCAGTTCTGGCAGCCGACCTGGGAGGAGTACGGGGGTCTCGCGTACGCGGTGCGGGCGGACCTGGCGAGCCGGGACCAGCAGATCCGGGTGGGGGAGGAGCTGCTCGCCGCGCAGGGGTGGGAGGCGTGGCCGGTGTGCGCGAAGCGGTACGGGCTGGCGGGGCGGGCGCACGTGGTGCGCGGCGGGGAGACGCTGGACGCCATCGCGCGGAAGAGGGGGGTTCGGGGTGGGTGGAGGGCGCTGTACGAGGCGAACCGGGGGGTGATCGGGGACCGGCCGGAGCGGCTGCGGGTGGGGCTGTTCCTGGCGCTCCCGCCGAGGACGGCGGCTCCGCCGGTGTCGCCTCCGGTGGTGGTGCCTCCGGCGGTGGTTCCGGGGCCGGGGGTGCCGTCTGCGGGGCCGGCGCCGGCCGTGCCGGGGCGCTGAGGCCGGGCGGGGCCGGGGGGCGCCGCTGCGCGTGGCGTCCCCTACCCGCCCTTCCACCGTTCCCGCCTCAGGCGCCCGCGCGGCTGGAGGACCGGCCCCCGGGTGGGCCGGGGGCCGCGTCCCGCGCGGCCCACTGCACGGCGCTCCGCGCCCGCGCCTCAAACGCCGGCGGGGCTGGGGGTTCGGGGTGGGGGGGGGGGGGGGGGGTGGGGGGGGGGGGGGGGGGGGGGGGGGGGGGGGGGGGGGGGGGGGGGGGGGGGGGGGGGGGGCGGGGGCCCGGGGGGGGGGGGGGGGGGGGGGGGGGGGGGGGGGGGGGGGCCGGGGGGAATGGCGGGGGTGGATGCGTATTGGGGCGGGGTGTTCCCGGAGGGGCGGCGGGGGAATGCGGCGGGGGAATTCGGGGCGGTCTTCGGGGCGGTCTTCGGTGGAATGCGGACAGTCGTCGGACGAATGCCCCGGGAGGGGCCGGCTGTCGACAACCCGTGACACAAGCGTGACCCGGTACGGAGGAACCTCCGGGCCCCGGGCTGACGGACCGTGCATATGAACGGCGACGGCGGGCCGGTTCTGGGAACCGGCCCGCCGTCGGGGTGCGGGGTGGGGGCGTGCGTACCGGCCCCGCGGAGGCGGGGGTCAGCCGCCGGTGGCCGGGCGGGCCGAGGCCCCCCGGGTGGCGGCCCGCTCGGTGTGCGCCGGGCGGCGGCTGCCGGCCGGGGTGACGGGGGTGCGCTCGGAGCGGATGACGTGCTGGCGGGCCGTCGGGTGCGTGGCGGAGCGCAGCGCCGGGGCGTGCCCGGCGGCTGCCCCGGGCTGCGCCGGTACGGGCTCCCGCTCGGCGTCGGCGGTGCGCTCCAGCTGCCACTTCCCGCCGGCGGACAGCAGCGGGGTGAGCGCGGCGGCGACCGGCTCGGAGACCCGGCCCTCCTCCAGACGGCGGCGCCACAGCTCGCGCAGCTCGAAGACGTAGGCCTCGGCGCGGGCGATCAGCGGCTCGAACCAGGGCAGCGCCAGCATGATCAGCAGTCCGGCGAGCCAGCCGAGCAGGACGTCGCTCACCCAGTGGGTGCCGAGGTAGACGGTGGTCGCGCCGACGCTCAGCGAGACGACGGCGGAGAAGACGGACAGCACCCGGCGGGTGACCGAGGTGGAGGCCAGGTAGGCCAGGATCCCCCAGGTCACGACGGCGTTGGCGGTGTGGCCGGAAGGGAATATATCACCGCCCGCGAAGAGCTCGGCGGAGCCGATCTGGGTGGCGTAGTGCGGGCCGAGCCGGCCCAGGCCGAGCTTCACGGAGCCGACCGTGATGTTCAGCAGCAGCAGCGCCACGCCGAGGGTGATCAGCGGCCGCAGCGTGTGCTGGCGCCAGGAGCGCCAGCCGAGCCAGGCCGCGACCATCACCGCGGTGGGTCCGCGCTGGCCCAGGACGACGAGGTAGTCGAGGAAGGCGTGCAGCTGCGGCCACTGCTCGTAGGGCCGGAAGAACATGATCTGCCAGTCCAGCCGGACGAGCCAGGACGTCGTCAGTACGGCCACGACGATCGCGAGGTAGCACGCGAGCAACGAGGCGAGGAGCACGACGCGGTGCCGGCTCATCTGCGGTGTCTGCAGATGAGCCGGTCGCTCTGGTTCCCTGTCCAGCCGGGCGAACACCGGCTCCAGACGGGTCAGCAATTGGTCGGTACGCACTCAATCGACGTTACCGCGCGGCGAAGCGCGGCCCGGTCGAATCGCGGGCTTTGTGATGACCATGTGATGTGGAGTGCGTCTCACACAGAACTTAATTGCCGCTATTTCGACGTCTGTTGGAACTCCGTCGATTCAACTCCGGGAGTGCTGCCCCCGCAATTATCCGCATGCTTACGGTGAACTTATTGCCGCAGGTCAATTCCTTTGCACAATCATGGATTGGAATGATCCGTTCCGTGATCACGGAGGTCCGGAGCCGTTCAGCCAGAACGCCCCGTACACCGCCGAGGCCAGGGCGAGCGCCCCCAGCAGCGCCGCCGCCCGGCGCGGGCGCCACCGGGCCAGCGCCACCGCCGCCGGCAGCAGCAGCGGGAACGCGGGCAGCAGCAGCCGGGGCTTGGAGCCGAAGTAGCCCGAGGCGCACAGGGCGAGGGCCACCACGACGCCGCCGTACACCAGCAGCGCGGCGGGCTGCCGCCGCCGTACGCACAGCAGGTACGCCCACAGCACCAGCAGCACCCCGGCGATCAGGGCGGCCCCGGCGAGGACGGCGGGGAAGGAGGACAGCTTCGCCCCGACGAAGCGGGCGAACGCCCAGCCCCCGTCGAAGCCGTTGCCCCAGCCCGCCTGCACGTCCAGGTACCCCAGCAGGCCGCCGCCGGTCCGCGCCCCGACCCACAGCACGTACGCCGCCGCGCCCAGCGGCGCCAGCAGCAGACCGGCCGCGATCCGCCACGACCGCTCGCCGCGCCGCCACGCCAGTGCCCCGGCCACCCACACCGCCGCGACCACCGCCGCTCCGACCGGGCGGGTCAGCCCCGCGCCGGCCGCGAGCAGGCCCGCGGTGAGCCAGCGCCCGCGCAGGACCGCGTACAGGGACCAGGCGGCCAGCGCGGTGAACAGCGACTCGCTGTACGCCATCGACTGGACGATCCCGACGGGCAGCGCCGCCCACAGCGCCGCCGCGAGCACGCCGGCCCGGCGCCCGTACAGCAGGTCCGCGACGGCGAAGATCCCCCAGGCGGCGGCCGTCCCCGCCACCGCCGAGACCACCAGCCCCGCCGCGCCGTAGGAGAGCCCGGTGGGCGCGGCCACCACCCGCTCCAGCCACGGCAGCAGCGGGAAGAACGCCAGGCTGGAATGGACGGCCCCGCCCGGCAGGACCACCTCGTACCCGTACCCCCCGGCGGCCACCCGGGCGTACCAGAGAGAGTCCCAGCGGGCCGACAGCAGCGTGTACGGGCTGCTGCCCGCCACGGCGCTCCACCCCGCGAGCACGGCCAGCCCGAGCAGCCGCACCGCCGCGAAGGCGGCGAGCGCGGGCGCGGCCCGGCGCGGTCCGGGCTCCTTCACGGGTACTTCCTCCGCGGGCGCAGTTCTCACGCAGACGAGTATCGACGGCGCGCGGACGGGCTCCGGCACCAGAACCACGGGCCGTGACCCGGCGTGTACGGGGAAGTGAGGACGCGGCGGGTCGAGTGGCGCACACCACAGGGCGGGCGGCGCCGGCGTGAGAGCTTGACCACGTGTCGGACACACGAACTCGCGTACGCTGACCCTTCACTCGTGTGTCGATGCCGGACCCCGTTGGACGCCGCAGAGCGCACCACCCGCGGCGCCGCGAAGACGCTGGTCCGCCGAGTGCGAGGGATCACCTGGGAGGTACATGCATGTCGGGCACGCACATGACCGGCGACAGGAATCCTTCCCTCAGGCAGCGGATCGGCGCGGCCTCCGGCGGGGCCAACCGCTGGCTCGTCCTGGCCGTCCTCTGCGTCAGCCTGGTGCTCGTCGCGCTGGACGCGACCATCCTCCACGTGGCCGTCCCCTCCGTGGCCGCGGACCTGCGCCCCGGTGCGGTGGAACTCCTGTGGATCGTCGACGCCTACCCGCTGGTCTGCGCGGCCCTGCTGATCCTCTTCGGCACCCTCGGTGACCGCGTGGGCCGCCGGCGGGTCCTGCTCCTCGGCTACGGGCTCTTCGGCGTGGCCTCCGCCATCGCCGCCCTCGCCCAGGACGCCCAGGTCCTCATCGCCGCGCGCGCCCTGCTCGGCGTCGGCGGGGCGATGATCATGCCCGCCACCCTGTCGATCCTGCGCCAGGTCTTCCCCGACCGGCGGGAGCGGGCCCTGGCGATCGGCATCTGGACCGCCGTCGCCGCGATCGGCGCGGCCGGCGGGCCGGTGCTCGGCGGCTTCCTCGTCCAGCACTACTGGTGGGGCTCCGTCTTCCTCATCAACATTCCGCTGATGGCGCTGATCCTGCCGCTGGGCCGCTGGCTGCTGCCCGAGTCGAAGGGCTCCTGCGACGGGCCCTGGGACGTGACCGGCGCGCTGATGGCCGCCGCCGGCGTGCTCGGCGCGGTGCTCGGCGTCAAGCGGCTCGGCGCGGAGCGCGACCTCACCGACGCGGCGGCGCTGGTGCCGCTGCTGCTCGGCGTGGCGCTGGTGGTCCTCTTCGTGCGCCGCCAGAAGCGGCGCGAGCACCCGCTGATCGACATGCGGATGTTCTCCCGCGCCGCCTTCTCCACCTCCGTCGGCTGCATCGTGCTCGCGATGCTGGCGCTGGTCGGGCTGGAGCTGATCGCCGTCCAGTACCTCCAGCTGGTGCTGCGCCTGAGTCCGCTGGAGACGGGCCTGCGGCTGCTCCCGCTGACCTTCGCCGCGATGGCCGCCGGAGCCACCGGCTCCTACACCCTCCAGCGGATCGGCCCGCGCACGATGGTCTCGCTGGGCTTCGTCCTGACGGCCGGGGCCGTGCTGCTGCTGACGCTGATGGGGCAGCAGGACCGGCCGGCGCTGCTGACCACCGGGTTCGTCCTGCTCGGCTTCGGCCTCCAGACCACCCTGTTCGCCGCCTACGAGTCCATGCTCAGCGAGGCCCCGGCGGACACCGCCGGGGGCGCGGCCTCCATAGGCGAGACCTCGTACCAGCTCGGCGCGGGCATGGGCATCGCCCTGCTCGGCAGTGTGATGAACGCCGCTTACGCGCCCGGCCTCGCGCACGTTCCCGGAGTCCCGGCCGAGGACGCGCGCGACGCCGCGCACTCGCTCGGCGAGGCCTACCAGATCGCCGCCCGGCTCGGCGGCGCGGCGGGGGACTCCCTGCACGCCGCCGCCCGGCACGCCTTCGTGCACGGGCTGCACGTGACCCTGTTGGTCAGCGCCGGCCTGCTGTTCGCGGGCGCCCTGATGGCGCTGAAGCTGCCGCGCACGATGGACACCGCCGAGCCGGCCTGCCGCGACACCGGCGCGGCCGTATGCCTTCCCGCGCAGCCCAAGGACGCGCCGGGCGGGCCGGCCGCCGGGGCGCGGATCCCCGCGCCGGGCACCCCCGGGCGCGACCGCGCCGTCGGCGGGCGGCCGGGCCGCCGCTCCGCCTGAGGGGGCGCCCGCACCCGGCGCACCCGGCTCGGTTCGGCCCGGCCCCGCTCGCCGGTGCGCGGCCGGGCGCGGGGCCGGGCCGGAAACCCGGGGTGGACCCGGGGCCGGGCCGACGACAAACTTGCACCGCTAGGTTCCGTCCCACGTGCCTGCCGGGAGGCCCCTCTTGTCCGCGTCGAAGACCCCCTTCGTGCCCACCGATCCGCTCGGGCTCGACGAACTGCTGAGCCCCGAGGACCTCGCCGTCCGCGACACCGTCCGCTCCTGGGCCGCCGACCGGGTCATGCCGCACATCGCCCGGTGGTACGAGGACGGCGAGCTCCCCGGCATCCGCGACCTGGCCCGCGAACTCGGCTCCATCGGCGCGCTCGGCATGTCCCTGACCGGCTACGGCTGCGCGGGCGCGAGCGCCGTCCAGTACGGGCTGGCCTGCCTGGAGCTGGAGGCCGCCGACTCCGGGATCCGCTCGCTGGTCTCCGTACAGGGTTCGCTGGCGATGTACGCGATCTGGAAGTACGGCTCCGAGGAGCAGAAGGAGCGCTGGCTGCCCGGCATGGCGGCCGGCGAGCTGATCGGCTGCTTCGGACTGACCGAGCCCGACGTGGGCTCCGACCCGGCCGCCATGCGCACCCATGCCAAGCGCGACGGCACCGACTGGGTGCTCAGCGGCCGCAAGATGTGGATCACCAACGGTTCGGTGGCGGCCGTCGCGGTCGTCTGGGCGCAGACGGACGAGGGGATCCGCGGCTTCGTCGTCCCCACCGGCACGGCGGGCTTCTCCGCGCCGGAGATCAAGCACAAGTGGTCGCTGCGCGCCTCGGTGACGAGCGAACTGGTCCTGGACGGCGTACGGCTGCCCGCGGACGCGGTGCTGCCGGGCGTCACCGGTCTCAAGGGGCCGCTGGGCTGCCTCAGCCACGCGCGGTACGGGATCATCTGGGGGTCCATGGGCGCGGCGCGCGCCAGCTTCGAGTCGGCGCTCGACTACGCGCGGACGCGGGAGCAGTTCGGCAAGCCCATCGGCGGCTTCCAGCTGACCCAGGCCAAGCTCGCGGACATGGCCCTGGAGCTCCACAAGGGCATCCTGCTCGCGCACCACCTGGGCCGGCGGATGGACGCGGGCACCCTGCGGCCGGAGCAGATCAGCTTCGGCAAGCTCAACAACGTCCGCGAGGCCATCGACATCTGCCGTACCGCGCGGACGGTCCTCGGTGCCAACGGGATCTCCCTGGAATACCCCGTCATGCGGCACGCCACCAACCTCGAATCGGTCCTCACCTACGAGGGGACCGTCGAGATGCACCAGCTGGTCCTGGGCAAGGCGCTCACCGGGCTCGACGCCTTCCGGTGAGGGTTCACCGGCCCCTGCGGGGAGGGGCCCCCGGGCTCAGCTCTGGTTGAAGAAGTCGCGGGCGCGGCCGCCCGCCTCGCCGGTGACGATCTGGGTGTCGGCCGGGGTCAGGAGGAAGACCCTGGTCGCCACCCGCTCGATCGAGCCGCGCAGGCCGAAGGTCAGGCCGGCCGCGAAGTCGACCACGCGCTTGGCGTCGCCCGGTTCCATCGAGGAGAGGTTCACGATCACCGGGACGCCCTCGCGGAACAGCTCGCCGATGCCGCGCGCGTCGCGGAAGCCGTCGGGGGTCACGGTCGCGATCCGCCGGCCCTGCTCGACCGCGGACTCCGAGGCCACCTTGACGCGCGGGTCGGTGACCCACTGGTCGCCCGGGCCCGAGACCGACCCCTGCTGGCGCTCCACCGCCTCCGCGTAGTCGTCGTCGTAGTAGCGCTCGTCGTCGCTGTCCTCTACGAGACCCAACCACGCACTCGCCTTGCGTACCGAACCCATGGACGCCTCCTTTCACCGTGGCCAGTCTGTCTTCTTCTCCGCTGCCCCTATCGTCGTCCATGATGCTGACAACGCGCCAAGTGGATAGCCGCCGCGCAGGGGTTTCGTGACGGGACTGGTGCAGAACATCCGTTGCACGGCTAAGGTTTCCGGCGCACTACCGCTGCTGACTGAGTGAAAATACGACCACTGCCGCCGACCGGGTGAGCCGCTGGGACGTACGGGTGAACGGCCGGGCTCGCTACGATGCCCCCGAAACACGCGTATGACACACGGGGGAACCGAATTTGTTCGGCATTGTGAGACCTTGCACGCACCGGCTCGGGGAGCGGTTCAAGACGGAGTGGATGGCTCATCTGTGCGGTCTGTGCCTGGCACTTCGCGGTGACCACGGCCAGTTCGCCAGGGTCGTCACCAACTACGACGGGCTCCTGGTCTCCGTTCTGACGGAGGCTCAGTCCGGTCCGCTGCCCGGCGCGCGGCGCACCGCCGGACCCTGCCCGCTGCGCGGCATGCGCACCGCCCCGGTGGCCAACGGCGAGGGCGCGCGGCTGGCCGCCGCCGTGTCGCTGGTGCTGGCCTCGGCCAAGGTGCGCGACCACGTGGCCGACCGGGACGGGCTGTTGGCGCGGGCCCCGATCGCCGCCGCCGCGCGCCGGGTGGCCCGCGGCTGGGACCGGGCCGGCGCCCGTACCGGCGCGTCCCTCGGCTTCGACACGGCCGTGCTCGTCGACGCCGTGGACCGGCAGGGCGGCATCGAGAGCCTGGCGGGGCCCGGCACACCCGTCCTGGCCGTCACCGAGCCCACGGAGACCGCCACCGCGGCCGCCTTCGCCCATACCGCGGTCCTCGCGGGACGGCCAGGCAACGCGGCGCCCCTCGCCGAGGCGGGCCGCTACTTCGGGCGGCTCGCGCACCTGCTGGACGCCGTCGAGGACCGGGCCGCCGACGCCGCCTCGGGCGCCTGGAACCCGCTCACCGCCACCGGCACCTCCCTCGCGGAGGCCCGTCGGCTGTGCGACGACGCCCTGCGCGGGATCGGGCTGGCGCTGCGCGAGGCGGAGTTCGCCGACGCCGGGCTCGCGCACCGGCTGCTGGTGCACGAGCTGCGCACCTCGGTGGACCGCGCCTTCGGCACCGGAAGCTGCGGCCACGTCGGCGTGAACGCCGCCGGGCCGGGGTACGGGCCCGCGCCACAGGGCCCCGGCGGCCCGGGGGCGGCCCACCCGCAGGAGCCCCCGTACGGCGCGTACGGCGCCTACGGGACCGGCGGCCCGAACCCCTACGCCCCCGGCGGGGCCCCGCCGATGGGTCCGGGCGGCCCCGGCCGGGGCGGCGGCGGTGGTGGCGGCGGCTTCGGCTTCGGCGGGCCCCCGCCGCCCCCGCACAAGCCGCGCCGCGGCCTGCTGGCCGGCTGCGCGGTGGCCCTCGGGCTGTTCTGCACCTGCCAGCTGTGCTGCGCGGAGCACGACGGCCCCTGGTCGCGCCGCAAGCGGGACCCCTGGTGCGACGCGTGCCCCGACTGCAGCGGCTGCGACGGCTGCTGCGACTGCTGTAGCTGCTGCGGCGACGGCGGCTGCTGTGACGGGTGCGGCTGCGACGGCTGCGACTGCGGCTGTAGCTGAGCCCTCGTCAGCAGGCGCGGCCCGCACAGGTCCGGACGGGGTACCGGGGGGTTCCCGTCCGGTCGCGTGTGGAAGGGTTCAGCGGCATGAACGACGAACGGGAAGCCGCCGCCTGGCGGGAGTGGCACGAGCACCGGACGGCCACGGTCTCCGCCCCCTACGGACCGCTCGCGCTGACCGGTACCCACTGGCTCGCGGACTACCCGGAAGGTCGAATTCCGGCCGTTCCGGGGCGGTGGCGCGCCACCGCGTCGGGGGTCGTGCTGAGCGCCGCCGCCGGGGACGCCCTCGTACTCGACGGCCGTCCCCTCGCCGGGGAGGCCGTCCTGGCTCCCGACGCGGGCGCGCCCGCGGGCGCCCGGACCGGCTCGGGGGACCGGCGGTTCGTGGTCATCCGGCGTGAGGGGGAGTGGGCCGTGCGCGTCTTCGACCCCGGCTCCGCGGCCCGCGCCGCCTTCCGGGGGGTCGAGGCCACCCCGTACGACCCGGCGTACGCGCTGCCGGGACGCTTCCGGCCCTACGGCGAGCAGCGCACCGTCCAGGTGGAGAACGCCGACGGGCGCGAGCGGGGGCTCGGTCTCGGCGGTGAACTGAGCTTCTCCCGGGCGGGGGAGGCGCACACCCTCCAGGTGGCCGTGGACGAGGGCGACGGCAGTCTCTGGGCCGTCTTCGCCGATGCCACGGCGGGCCGTTCGAGCTACCGTTTCCGCTTCCTGCGGCCGGGGGTCCCGGCCGCGGACGGCGGCATCACGGTGGACCTCAACCGGGCGCTGCTGCCGCCCTGCGCGTTCGCCGACCACTTCGTGTGCCCCTTTCCGCCACCGGGGAACACGCTGCCCTTCGCAGTCGCCGCGGGGGAGCGACGGCTGAAAGGCGCCCTTGCCGCCGGTGACTGACCGACAGGACACTCCCGTCAGCGTCATCCGGCGGACTTGTCAGGGGCACGGCGAAAGGTTGCGGGGGAACCCGTCCGCCCGCCCGCCCCGCACCGCCGCTCACGGGCTCCGGCGCCCCCCACCCCTGCCGGGCCCCCGACCCCCTTCCGGGAGGACGTGAAGTGAGGAACAAGAAGACCAACCGGGTCCGGCTGCTCGCCGTGGCCGCCGGCCTGGCCGCCGTCGCCGGGATCGCCGCACCCACCGCCGCCAGTGCGGACGGCGGCGACGCCGGCTTCACCGCAGACCGCCTCGCCGCCGCCGGGGCCTCCGTCCTGCGCGCCGACGTCGCGGGCACGGCCTGGCAGACCGACCCCGCCACGGGCACCCTCGTGGTCACCGCCGACTCCACGGTCACCGCCGCCGACCTCGCCCGGATCCGCCGCGAGGCCGGGCCCGACGCGGGCGCCCTGCGCATCGAACGCACCCCCGGCAAGCTGCGCAAGCTGCTCTCCGGCGGCGACGCCATCTACGCCAGCAGCTGGCGCTGTTCGCTCGGCTTCAACGTCCGCAGCGGCAGCACCTACTACGTCCTGACCGCCGGACACTGCACCGACGGCGCGGGCACCTGGTGGACCAACTCCGCCCACACCAGCGTCGTCGGAACCACCACCGGATCCAGTTTCCCGACCAATGACTACGGCCTGATCAAGTACGCGAGCAACACCCCGGTCCCGCCCGGCACCGTCGGCAGCCAGGACATCACCAGCGCCGTCAACGCCACCAACGGCATGTCCGTCACCCGCCGGGGCTCCACCACCGGCATCCACGGCGGCACCGTCACCGGACTCAACGCCACCGTCAACTACGGCGGCGGCGACGTCGTCTACGGCATGATCAAGACCAACGTCTGCGCCGAACCCGGCGACAGCGGCGGCCCGCTCTACTCCGGCACCCGCGCCGTCGGCCTCACCTCCGGGGGCAGCGGCGACTGCTCCTCGGGCGGCACCACCTTCTTCCAGCCCGTCGTCGAAGCGCTGAACGCCTACGGGGTCAGCGTCTACTGACCCGCCCGGACCCCCGCTCCACGGGGTCCGCCCGGCCCGCCGCCCCCGCAGGCCCCCTGGACGTCCTCCCGCCTTCTGGGAGGATGTCCAGGCAACCGGGTCCACGGGGGAGGCGGTGTTCCGCATGCAGGTCGCCACATGAAGCGCATCGGAGTGACCGGGCACCGGTCGATCCCCGCCGAGGCGCTGGACCACGTCCGAGCCGGACTGCGGGCCGTACTGGACGGCCGCCAGGGCCCTCTGGAGGCCCTCTCCAGCCTCGCGGACGGAGCCGACCAGCTCTTCGCCGACATCGCCCTGGAATGCGGCGCCGACCTCACCGTCGTGATCCCCAGCGGGGACTACGAGGACACCTTCGAGGACCCCGGCGCGCTCGCCCGCTACCGGCGGCTGCGGCTGCGGGCCACCCAGGAGGTCCGGATGGCCTTCGCGCGCTCCACCGACGAGGCCTACTACGCGGCCGGCACCTACATCGCCGACTGCTGCGACCGGCTCGTCGCCGTCTGGGACGGCCTCCCCGCCCGCGGGCACGGCGGAACCGCCGAGATCGTCGCCTACGCCCGCGCCCTCGGCAAACCCGTCACCGTGCTGTGGCGCGAGGGCGTGACCCGCGACTGAGCCACGCCCACCCCGCCCCGCACCGGCTCAACTGCTGTGCCGGGCCAGCCAGTCCGTGTGCTGCGGGGACACGTACCGCTCCGTCTCGTACACCGCCGAGGGCCACTGGTCCTCGGTGATCGTCGTCTGCATCACCACCATCATCGCCGACAGGTCCTGCTCGATCAGGGTGTGCGCCTCGATCAGCGGATGGTGGCGCCGCACCTCGTTCCAGGCGATCGCCGCCGCCGCGGCCGCGCTCAGCAACCCCGCCGGAACCGGCCCCGTACCCTCGCCGAACGCCCCGACCAGCGCGCACAGCAGCGCCACGCAGGTCAGCAGCACGATCGTCCACGCCCACAGCGCCGTCGCCCGCCGCGAACCCTCCGTCTTGCGCTGGTACCAGTTGCGCTGCTCGATCAGCCGGTCCCGTACGTACGTCTCCCGGCGCACCGCGTACGGGTGCCCGCGCAGCCGCTGCATCGCCCCGGTGATCTCCGTCCCCTCCGGCACCAGGCCCTCGGCGCGGGGATCCCGCCAGCCCATCTTGCGCAGCTCGGCCAGGCCCTTCTCCAGCCGCGCCCCGTACGCCTCCCGCGCCCCGGCCACCTCGCTGCCGAACGGCGCCCCGTGCACGGCGTAGCGCCACGCCAGGGACTTGATGAACTCCGCCGCACTGCGGTTGAGCTGCCACTGCGGCCGGGCCCGGCGCCGGGTCGCCCGGACGCCCACGGCCAGCACGCCCGCGTACGCCAGCGCGCTGAGCGCCCCGAACACGTGCAGCGAGCCCACGGCGGGCCCGGACGGCAGGGCGGCCGCCCCCGCGGCGGCGACCAGCAGCAGCAGCTGGGCTCGCGTCGCCTGGGTGGACTCCCGCTGCCGGGAGATGGCCGCCCGGTCCGTGTGGTGGAAGAGGGCCGGCAGGTCCTCGTTGCGAAAGGTCATGCTGTCGTTCACAGCGCCCCCCTGATGTCGGGTGGCGGGCGGCGGGAACCCCGCGCACGCGGAGCTCCCGCAGCCCTCCGTCGGATCACACCGCGAGCGGCTCCAGGTCCCGGTGGACCCGCCGCTCGTCCCGGGCGTACCGGGTCAGACCGTGGTCCTCCCCGAGGAGGCGCGTCAGCTCCGCCACCGTCTCCGCCCGCACCCGCGCCGCCTCCTCCTTGCGGCCCAGCATGTCCAGGCTGACCGCCATGTTCGACGCGCTCGCCAGGGTCTCCGGGTGGTGCGCCCCCAGGGACTCGCGCAGCCGCGTCACCGCGGTCCGCTCCAGCTCCAGCGCACCCTCCGGATCACCCAGGTCGGCCCGGGCGTTGGCCAGGTTCAGCTGCGCGAACACGGTGTGCGGGTGGTTGTCGCCCAGCACCTCGCGCATGCTGCGGATCGTCTGGCGCAGCATCGGCTCCGCCGTCTCCGCGGCGCCCGTGCCCCAGTGGAAGACCGCCAGGTTGTTGACCGCGGCCAGGGTGTACGGGTGCTTCTCGCCCGGCACCTTGATGTACTCGTCCACCACCTCCTGCGCCAGGTCCCGGGCCGCGCCCGGATCGCCCGTCGCGAACAGGTCCGAGGCCAGGTTCAGCTCGCAGGCCAGCAGGTCCGGATTGACCGAGGTGTACTTGGCCCGGTACCGGTTGCGGGTCGCCGTCGTCAGCCGCAGCGCGTCCTCCAGCTCCCCGGCCCGGCGCAGCGAGACCGCCAGGTTCTTCGCCGCCGACAGCGTGCCCGGGAAGGCCCGGCCCAGCGTCGCCTTGTAGATCTCGTACGTCCGGCTCAGCAGCTGCACCGAATCGTCGTAACGGCCCACCTCGCGCAGGTCCCGGGCCAGGTTCTGCGCCGAGGACAGGGTGTACGGGTGGTCCGGTCCCAGCACCTCGGTGCGCCGGTCGAAGACCTCCTGGTCGATCTCCCGGGCCCGCGCGTACTGCCCGACCATGCGCAGGTTCAGCGCCAGGTTGTTCGCGGCCGCCAGGGTGCGCGGGTGCGCCTCGTGGAAGATCTGCCCGAAGCCCTCGTGCGCCGCCGTCGCCAGCTCCATCGCCTCCCCGTACCGGCCCAGCGCGCCCAGGTCCATCGCCAGGCCGCTGGTGGTCATGTACGTGTGCGGGTGCGAGGGGCCCAGCGCCGTGCTCTGCCGCTCCAGCGTGACCTCGTCCAGCTCCTTCGCCTCCACGAACCGGCCCTGCGAGCGCAGGATGTTGGAGAGGTGGAAGCGCAGGTACAGGTACTGCAGGTCGTCGTTGCCGAGGGTCTCCTTCCACGCCTCGCGCAGCTCCTCGCCCAGCGCGTACGCCGCCTTGAAGTCGCCGCGCTTCCACAGGTAGCGGACCCGGTCGATGAGCAGCCGGCGGGTCTCCGGCTCCTTGCAGAACCGGGCCTCCGACGGGCTCAGGTGGGGCCAGATCGTATTGAAACGGGGCCAGGTCGCGGGATTGTCTATCGGCTCGTCGTCATCGGGCCGGGCCCCCGCCAGGATCCGGTGCACCGCGTGCCGGGCCTCGCGCTGCTCCTCCTCCGTCAGCTGCGCCCGGATCACCGCCTGCACCAGCCGGTGCACCTGGATGCTGTTGCTGACCTGGTCCACCTTGGCCATCGCGAACCGGCCGATCTCCCGGATCACCCGGCCCAGCACCAGCTTCTCCTGGAGCGAGGAGTCGTACGGTTTGAGCGCGTCGATCATCTCCTTGCTGTAGAGCAGGTTCGCCGAGATCGGCTCCGGGGCGAAGAAGGCGCACAGCTGGAGCAGTCGCACCGCGGCGGGGGAGCGGGACTGCAGCCGCTCGATCGACACGTTCCAGGTGGCCGCCACCGGCTCCGGGTACCCGGGCGGCTGGTTCAGGCCCAGCACCCGCGCGGCCTGCTGGGCCAGCTGCTCCAGGTACGCGGACACGGGCGTGGCCGTCTCCGCGATCCAGGCGCCCGCCTGCTCGACCGCGAGCGGCAGGTCGCCCACCGCGACGGCCACCTGCTCGGCGTCCTCCTTGGTCAGCCCCGGGGCCCGGCGCTGGAGGTGCTCGATGGACTCCTCGCGCAGGAACACGTCCACCGGCAGCGCGTCCCCGTACTGCGACCAGGACTGGTTGCGCGAGGTGACCAGCACGTGTCCCGGGCCGCCCGGCGGGAAGAACCGCTTGAGCGTCTCGGGATCGTCGGCGTTGTCGAAGACCAGCAGCCAGCGCGCGGAGGGAACCCCGCGCCGCAGCAGGTCGATCGCCTCCTGGGACGCGGCCGACATGTCCTCGCCGGTCTGCGCGCCGAGGCGGACGGCCAGCTCGGCGAGGGCGGCGACCACGTCGTCGGTCTGCTCCGCGGATATCCACCACACCAGGTCGTAGTCGGCCATGAACCGGTGCACGTACTCCAGCGCCACCTGTGTCTTGCCGACTCCGCCCAGCCCGTACAGGGTCTGCGGCTGCGGCAGCACCACCGCCATGCCGCCGCCGAGCTGGTCGCGCATCCGCTCCAGGACGATGCTGCGCCCGGTGAAGCCGGGGTTGCGGGGCGGTGCGTTCCAGATCTTCGGGACCGTCCCCGGGAAGCGCGGGCCGGGCCCGGAGGCGCTCGCGGCGCTGTCCGGCAGGGCCATCGGGCGTTCCACGGCGCGCAGCAGGGCGGTGGTGGCGTGCACCTCGTCGAGGCGGAACAGGTCCACCGGGTTGCGGTCGATGTAGGGCGTGGCCAGGCGTACGTCGCCCACCCGCAGCGGCACCAGCTGGCGGCGGCCCCCTGTCGGGTCCTCGGCGGCGGCCCGGTTCCAGACGTCCACGGCCCGGGCCGACTTCAGGTAGGCGCTGGAGAGCAGCACGACGGTCCGGGCGGCGGTGTCGACGCTGATGCCCGTGCCCAGGGTGTCCCCGGCGCCGGCGCCGGGGGCGCGTTCGGCGGAGACGTCGCGGGGGACGACCCGGAAGCCGGCCCGGGTGAGGACCGATTCGATCCAGTCGGCCCACATCCGGTTCTCGGCGACGTAGGAGAGGAACAGGTCGGCGGGCAGGGCCGGGCGGCGCCGGGTGAAGGCGTCCCTGATCCGCAGCCGGACCTCCTCGCCGATGGCGGGCATGGAGGTGATCTCGCCCCCGGTGACCACGGTGGTGAGGCGTTCGAAGGCGGAGAGCAGGGAGTTGGTCAGTCCGGCCTCGTCGCCGAAGGTGGCCAGGGTCTCCTCGTAGGCGTAGTAGGGGCGGTAGGGGATCTCCACCGCGCCCCAGTAGGAGGTGAGTTCGTCCCCGGCCAGACCGCTGGGGAAGCGGTCGAACTTGATCCGGGCGAGGGCGCGGCCCGCGTCCGCCTTCTCCTTCTCGCCCTCGTCGATGCGCATCGGCACCGGGTAGATCTTGATGCCGCGGTCGTTGAACCGCTCGTCGATCTGCCGGGCGACGGAGGCGGCGCCGTCGATGGACTGGTCGGAGAGGGTGAAGCAGTCGACCAGGACGTCGGGGAGGTGGACGGTGCAGATGTCGGCGATGTCGGAGAGGCCGGTGCGGCTGTCGATCAGGACGTAGTCGTAGTTCCGCTTCATGTCGGCCCGCAGCGCGTCGAAGAAGAGGCCGCCGCCGAGCCGGTCGTAGAAGTTGTCCCAGTCGAAGGTGGACACGGTCGCCGAGTACTCGCGGTTCTGCCGGCCCGCCGAGACGAAATCGAGGGTGCCCCCGTCGGGGAACTCCCAGCCGAGGTTCTCCGGGGTGAGGGAGACGGCGTGCGGCTGGATCCGGGCGTAGTCCTTGTGCCAGTCGTCGGCGCGCTGCACGGGGCTGGTGGCCGCCCAGGCGTACTCGCTGATGAGGTCGATGACGCCGGTGGTGGCGCCGAGCGTGGAGGGGTCCAGGAAGGGGTGGAAGAAGCGGTGCAGGCCCGGGGCCTCCAGGTCCCAGTCCACGGCGAGGACCCGCTTGCCGTTGGCGGCGAGGATCCAGGCGGTGTTGGCCAGCGCCATCGTGCGGCCGGTCCCGCCCTTGTACGAATAGAAGGTGACGATGCGTCCGTCTCGATTGTCACGACTCGCTGTCATCCGCGTCCCCCCGGTCGGTGTCGGTGCTGTCGTCGTCCGTGCCGGACCCCGGGAACGGGGCGGGCGGCGGTACGCGCGGGCCGCCCATTCCCATCGGTCCCAGCAGCCGTGGTCGTTCGGTGTGGGTGTTCCCGGCAGGCAGGTACACCTGGGCGTGTCTGAGGAACTGCTGGGCGGCGGCCTCGACCACCTGCGGCAGGATCTGCCCGAGGGTCTCCATGTTGGCCACCCCGTTGGCGGCGGCCCGGCAGGCGGCGCGGCCCTGGCTCATCTTGACCGGCAGGGTCTCCTCCAGCAGCCGCGCCAGTTCGGCCTCTTTGGCCCGGCTCTGGTGGTCGTAGCGGTTCCACGGCACCACCACGTTGATCCACGGGCGGTGTTCCTGGTCGAATGCGGCCAGCCGCTGGCGGCGCTGCTCGTCCTGCACCGCCCAGCGGTCGACGATCAGGATCTCCGGCCGGGTGGGCGGCTGTTTGCTGTCGAAGTGGCCCGCCTCGTCGTCGAAGGAGGACATCGTGGTCAGGTAGTTGAGGTTCTTGACGAGGTCCTCGGCCACGTACGCCACGGGCCGTTGGGCGACCGGGTGGTACGGGTTCCACTCCAGGGCGCTCTCCCCGTAGTACTCGGGGCTGCGGCCCTCCGGCAGGTCGTGCCGGGAGGCGGCGGCGACGGTCACGTGCAGGGTCCGGGCGGGACCCGCGGCGGGGCCGCCCGGCTGCCGGCCGCCCGCGGGGCCGAAGGCGCTCGGCACCAGCCGGTAGTCGAGCGGGCGGACGGGATCGAGGCGCACCGTCTCGGCGACCTTGACGATCCGCCGGGCCAGCTCGTACACCGCCTGCTCGTACTGCTCGGCGTACCCGCGGAGTTTGATCAGCCCGTACAGTCCGTCGGTGACGTAGCGCTCCCCGAAGGTGGTGTGGTTGAACTGCAACCGCTCCGCCGGCCCCGGGAGTTGTGCGGGCGGCACCGGGACCCACAGGGCGGGGACGATGGCCTCGGCCCGCTGGTCGCCCTCGCGGACCGCGCCGTGCTGGATGGCCCGCTGTGCGAAGGCGAACCACTCCTTGCCGCACATCTCGCTGGCGAAGTAGCGCGGCGAGAACAGGGGGACGAAGACGCGGCAGGTGGCCAGCGCCGCTCCGAGCCGCTCCGACCAGCCCTCGCCGCTGCGTATCTCCCGGTCCATGAAGCCCGCCTCGGATCCGGCGGGCAGGTCCGTCAGCGCCATGATGTGGTTGCAGAGGTCCCGGAACAGGCGTTCCACCCACATGTCGGGATCGGGTCCTCCCGGCCCGAACCTCGGTGTATGCGCATAGCTGAGAAAAAAGTACGGCTGCACTGATGCGGGCACACGACCCCCGTCCCGAAGATGCGAGCGAAGAAACATCATTCCGGAGCTGCTTCGCCACATCCCCTCATCGTTCAGTCAATCAGCGTCTGTTTTCGGTCATCCAGCCAAGAGCGTGGTCGACGGCGTCCGGAATCGAGAAGAGCACGGCGGACACGCCTCCCACCCGTCCCCGGCGCAGCCGGGATTCGGGGAATGTCCTGCCGATCTCCGCGAAATCCCCGTCGTTCAGCCTGACGTCCTCGTACGAGGTCCAGACCCCCTCTTGCCCTCCCCCTCGCGGACCCCCCGGCAGGTTCACCTTCACCACACAGTCGTACATGCGCAAGGGGGGCTTCGGAATTCGATACTCCGCGAGATGGAAGGCGGTACAGACCGAAAATCCCACATTGATCATGAGTACCTGTCCCCCCTCCCAGCACATCTTTCCCAGCGGGGAGTCCTCGCCCAGATGGCATTCCATCCGGTGTTCCGCGCACAGCCGGTGGGCGTCCGCCCCGATCGCCGCGAAAGAGGTCTGCGGGTGCGCGCTGCGGGCCGCCCCCGGGGTCCTGCGGACCGTCTCCGCCAGGACGCCCATGTCCTGGCTCGGCGTGCGCGCGGGGTCGAAGGCCGGCATGCGGGCGCGGAACTCCTCGACCCCCCGCTCGTCCAGGCCCGCGATCCGGGCCAGGTGCGAGGTGGAGGTCAGGGAGTTCGCCGTGGTGAACGCCGGGACCACCAGCGTGCCCCGGGGGCCCAGCACCCCCCGCAGGGCGTCGCGCAACGTCTCGGCGCGCAGACCGGTCCCGCCGAGGGCGCTGTGCACCAGCAGCCGCTGGCGCGGGCGCACGCCGAGCAGGCGCAGCTGCACCGCCAGCGCGAGGGCACCGGCGGGCCGGTCCGGTAACGGCCGCACGCGCGGGGGCGGCGCCGGGCCGTCGGGACCGGGGGCGGCCGGGGGAGGGGCGCTCACGCGTACGCCGCCTTCAGTTCCCAGCGCAGCTCCTCCACCAGCCGCTTGCCGGTCACCGTCAGCTCGGCCGCCTCCGACAGCCGGTCCAGGGCGCGGTGGATGAGGTCCGCCCCGTCGGGCTCGTGCGGGGCCGTGGCCCGCCGGTACGCCTCCACCGCGACCCGCTCGTGCACATCGGCCAGCAGCCGCGACACCGGGACCGGGCGGGTGCGCCACGGCGAGGGGTGCTGCCAGGCCCCGTCCAGGGCGTACAGGTCGGCCACCTCGGTCAGCGCCCGCAGCCGCGCCCGCCGCCGCCCGGTCAGCAGGGCCAGCGCGGTCTCCCGTACCCCGGCGGCGTACGGCACGCCGAGCGCCCCGGGAGCGTGCCGCCCGGCCTCGCCCCAGCCCCCGGCCCGCGGACCGCCGGCCAGCGGGGTCAGGGTGCTCAGCCCGGCGGCGGCCGCCCGCGCGAACACCGGCACCGTGCGGTGCAGCAGCGCCCACGCCGCGTCCAGCCGGCCGCGCCACTCCTCGGCCTCCCCGGCGCCGAGCCGCAGCCGGGGTGGGCGGGCGAAGCAGTTGCGGTACGGGTCCAGGTCCTCCAGCGCCACCGGGTCCGCGTCCGGCCCGGGCGACCAGCTCCGTACGGGCAGCCAGCGCGCGTCCCCCGCGGCCGGGCCGAAGCGGTGCTCGGCGCGCCCGTCCCGCACGGCGTACCCCTCGCCGGTGTGGCGCAGCACGGCCCGGCCCTGCGTACCGGGCTCCCCGAGCCGCAGCAGCCCCAGCGTCGGGAGGTACACCTCGCCGTCCCGGTAGGCCACCTCGGCCGGCAGCTCAAGCCCGCCCCGCAGCACCGCGGCGGCCGTCAGCGCGGCCAGCCTGCGCGCGGCGCCGGGCCGGTCCGCCCGCCCCTCCCGCAGGGCCTCCAGGGCCTCCAGTACCCAGGTCCGGGTGAACGGGTGGTCCAGTACCCGGTCCAGCGCGTCCGCGCCCGCCTCCCCGGCCCCCTCCACCGCGGCCAGCAGCTCCCAGGACCGCGCCCAGCCGGGGTCCCCCGCGAGATCGGTGTGCAGCCGGGCCAGCAGGACCCGGGTCAGCTCCTCGTGGGAGCGGGCGAGCGCGTCCGGGTCGGCCAGTTCGGGGGCGGTCTGCCGGGCGGCGGTGCGGCCCTCCGCCCCGTCGACCAGCTCGCGCAGGTCGGAGCAGTACACGGAGGGGTTGTCGAAGCCGTTGTGCGCGGCGTACCGGTGGGCGTAGAGCCCGCCCCCGCACGAACGTACGACAGGGCACCGCCGGCACGTACCGCTGACGCCTTCCAGGCCGAGCTGCCGGGCCCGTACCCCGGGATGGGCCGCGACGAGGTCGAAGGGGTGGTCGAAGACGTTGAAGCCGGTGGCGGCGGCCCCCTCGAAGGTGGTCTTGAGGGAGTCGACCTGCTCCAGCGTCCCGTCGGTCTCGACGACCACGAGGTCGGTCGGCGCGAGCCCCAGGGACTCCGTCAGGCTGGGCCCGCCGCGCAGGGTGGACTCCAGGGACTCGAAGAGCCGTACGGGGACCGGCCGCCCCAGCCGCTCCCAGTGGTCGAAGATCCGCAGCAGCCAGCGGGCGTAGGCGTCGGGGGCGCCGTCGGGCCGCGCGGGCGGGGTCTGCCAGGTCGCGTGGGGGAGCAGGAAGTCCACCCGCGGGGGCTCCAGTTCGACCAGCGCGTCCAGGACGGCGACGGGGTCGTTGGCCACGTCCACGGTGCACAGCAGGCCCAGGTAGAGGTGGCGGTAGGGCGCCGAGCGGAGCAGGGCCACGGCGGCGAGCACCAGGGGGTGGCTCGTACGGCCGTCCGCGAAGCGGCGGTGGCGGTCGTTGGCCGCGCGGTCCCCGTCGAGGGAGATCCCCACCCGGACGCCGTACTCGGCGAAGAGGTCGAGGTAACGGCGGCTGAGCTGGAGGCCGTTGGTGTGGATCCGCAGGTCGAGATCGGCGGTGCCGGCGAGCGCGCGGGTGAACTCCTCGCACACGAGCCGTAGTCGGGCGGTGCCCGCCAACAGGGGTTCCCCTCCGTGGAGGATCACCGTGACGGAGGGGAGTGCATGGTCACGGGCATGTTCGGCGAGCCGCGACGCGGTCTGGGAAACGACCCCGGGGGAGATCACTTTCGGCCGGGCTCGCCAGCTCTGATCTGCGTGTTCGTAGACGTAGCAATGATCACAAGCGAGATCGCATCTGCTGTGAACCTTCAGGACGATCTCGCGGAATGCGATCAGGCCGGTCATTCCACCAGTCTAGAGCGCGTACTTCTGTATCAGAGCGCAGAGTTGAAGATCGGTGCCTGAACGTGACGGCCCGTTTCCGAGGGGAGTACCCGGCCGAGCGCCGCCGCGGCCGAAGCGCTGCGGACGTCGATCTTCGCGAGCGGGACCCGGCGGTCCTTGACCGTGCTGGTCGGGGGGGTTGCGGAAGTGTTCACGACACCGTCCTCGGGGAGGCCATGTGAAATGGGGGGGAATGGCACCAGCGCGTTGCTGCTGTCAAGCGTGGACTTTACTCGTCCACACCCCATTGGCAACCGAGGCATGACGCTTGGTCAAGCGTTCTATAGAAAGCGTGGCGCAATTCTCAAGGTGCCGTATTCGGCCGTTTGCCGGATGGCAAGATCCAATTACCGCGGGTCGCCGGGGTCGCCGGGGTCGCCGGGGTCGCCGGGGGCCGACGGATAAGCGGTTGACTCCGGGCGGCGCCGCCGGTCGGATGACGGTCATGGACACCGTACGCACGCACTCCGGCCGCCCGGCCGTCGACGAGGACCTCGTACGGCGCCTGGTCGCCGGGCAGTTCCCCGGCTGGGCGGGCCTGGAGGTGGCGCGGTTCCCCTCCGGCGGCACGGTCAACCACGTGTACCGGCTGGGCCCGGACATGACCGTACGGCTCCCGATGACGCGCGGCGGCGCCGAGGACGTGCCCCGCGAACGGTACTGGCTGCCCCGGCTCGCCCCCCTGCTGCCCGTGGCCGTCCCGGAGGTGCTCGGCGCCGGGGAGCCGGCCGAAGGATACCCGTGGGCCTGGTCGGTGTACCGGTGGATGCCGGGGGAGAACCCCCGGGAGGGGGCGCCGCCCGCGCCCGCGGCCCTGGCCGGGGACCTCGGGGCCTTCGTCCGGGGGATGCGGGAGGCCGCGCTGCCCGGGGCCCCGCCGGCCCACCGGGGCGGACCCCTGGCCCGGCAGGACGCCGGGACGCGGGCCGCGATCACCGCCCTGCGCGGGATCCCGGAGGAGGGCGTCGACTGCGACGCGGTGACCGCCGTATGGGAGGCGGCGCTGCGGGCCCCGGCCTGGGACGGGCCGCCGGTGTGGCTGCACGCCGACCTGATGCCGGGCAACCTGCTGGTCCGGGACGGCCGGCTCGGCGCGGTGATCGACTTCGGGTGCGCGGGCACCGGGGACCCGGCCTGCGACCTCTTCCCGGCGTGGAACCTGCTGCCCGCCGGCGCCCGGGAGGTCTTCCGCGAGGCGGTCGGCGCGGACGACGCCACCTGGGCCCGCGGCCGGGCCCGGACCCTCTCCCAGGCGCTGATCGCCCTGCCGCACCACCGCGGCCGCAACGAGGCGATGGCCCGCAACGCCCGGCACGTGATCCGCGCGGTCCTCGACGACACCCCCTAGAAGGTGTCCGGTGGACACCCCCTAGTGGCGCGTCAGGCAACGTTCGCCCCGTCGCGGCACACGGTGTCGTCGCTCGCCCGGGTCAGACACGTCCCGGTGGCGACGTTCTTGAAGCTGCGTCAGTAGTCCGTGCCCAGGCTCGTCGACATCCACCGCTGGTACGGGTTGCCGTCGGCGGGCGCCGCGATCAGGGCAGTGCCCGGTGCGGCGAGGACCGCAGCCGTGGTGACCTCTGGCCACGGTGAGGCAGCGTCCGGTCTGCTCGTTCACCACCGAGCTCGGCACGCCCACGACCGGCATGTCGTAGGCGGGCGCGGCGGTTGCCGACACGACGGTCAGGCAGACGCCGGCCAGGGCGCCGGTGACGCCGAGTCTGATCTTCATGGACGTCCTTCTCTCACCCGGCGCCATGTCGGTGCCGGCGGTGTGCGGCGGACCGGCGCGGCCCGCGGCGGCCTGTGCCCGAGAGCTGCGAAGCCGGCAGCGGGGCGGCCGCCCAGGAGGGCGGGCACGTGTCCGATGTGCCTCCAGCCAACCCGACCGTCGTGCGGCGGACCATGACGTTCCACCCGCAAAAGTACGGCCGCCACTTCTGCGGACGGACGGACGGACGGACGGACGGACGGACGGACGCGGCGCACGGTGCCGCGCGGCCCCTTAGGCGGGCTGCGGGGCGCCCAGGGGCGGGGCCGGGAGGGCGCGCAGGAGCCAGGTGAGTACGTCGGGCAGCGCGCGCAGCGCCGCGAAGTGCGCGGCGGCCGGGTCGATGGTGGTGGTCGCGCCGGGGATGCGGCGGCCCAGCCAGCGCGCGTGGCCCACCGGGGAGAACACGTCGAGCTCCCCGTGCCAGATCAGCACCGGGCTGCGGATGTCGGCGGGGTCGAAGCCCCAGGGGCTGCTGAAGGCGAGGGCGTCGTCGATCCACCCCCACGCCGAGGTGCGCACCCCCTCGCGGTAGTTGCGCAGCAGCATCGACCGCAGGCCGGCGTCCGAGACGATCATGCGGTCGTTGTCGGTGAGCTCCCGGCGCAGCTCGTCCAGCAGCCGTCCGGGGTCCTGCCGGATCCCGGCGGCGCGCGGGATGAGCCGGGCCGCCAGCTCCTCGGGGTCGTCGGAGGCGGTGGTGTACTCCTCCACGTTCGAGGCGGCCATGCCGGCGAACCAGTCCAGGTCCTCCGCGTCCCGGGGCGCGAGCGGGACCAGGGCGGCCGTCCGGGTCACCCGGTGCGCCAGCAGGGCCGCGCAGGCCAGGGCGCCGGGGCCGCCGCCGGAGCGGCCGGCCACCGCGAAGGTGTCCAGGCCGAGGGCGTCGGCGACGGCGGCCACGTCCTGGGCCACGTCGGCGACGGTACGGCCCGGGTGGCGGTCGGAGCCGCCGTAGCCGGGCCGGTCGTAGGCGATGAGCTGCATGCGCCGCTGGTAGAGGACCATGCCCCGGGGGGCCGGGCCCAGGCGGCTGCCGGGGGTGCCGTGGAGGAGGAAGACGGGTTTGCCGTCCGGGTCGCCCCAGCGCTCCGCCATCAGGATGCGTCCGTCCGCGGTGCGCACTTCTTTGCGCACGCGCTCCCTCCCTCACGTCCGACGCGAGCAGTCAGGCTGATTGTGCTCCCCGGCCGGGGAATGCGGTAGGCCGCATCCGCGGAGAAATTCTTGTGAAAGTTTTCACAAGCGCGCAGGGGTCTTTGGTCCCCTGTCATATGCCCAGGTCAGATCGGTGATCGAGGAGGTGTGAACGAGGGTGAACGGCCGTTCGTCCCGGCGGGAGGGGGCTTTCTCGGCGCCGCTGCTTCCGCTTTTGGGTGTCGAATTGAGTCATCAGGAAAACGGGTTCCACGCCGGCTTTCGGGCCGGGCCGGGTTCGAAATGAAGGAGTTCCCGCCATGGAGGCGAACGAGAGGGTCGACGGACTGGTCCAGAGGGCGCTCGACGCGCTTGGCCGGTTCGAGTCGTTCAACCAGGAGCAGGTCGACCACATCGTCAAGAAGGCCTCCCTGGCGGCGCTGGCCCGGCACGGCGAACTGGCGCGGCTGGCCGTCGAGGAGACGGGCCGCGGCCTCTTCGAGGACAAGGCCGTGAAGAACCTCTTCGCCTGCGAGCACGTCGTGAACTCGATGCGCGGGCTGAAGACCGCGGGCGTCATCCGCCGCGACGAGCTGAACGGCATCACCGAGATCGCCGAACCCGTCGGCGTGGTCTGCGCGATGACCCCGGTCACCAACCCCACCTCCACGACGGTCTTCAAGGCCCTGATCGCCCTGAAGACCCGCAACCCGATCGTCTTCGCCTTCCACCCCTCCGCGCAGCACTGTTCCGCCGAGGCCGCCCGCACCGTGCGCGACGCCGCCGTGGCGGCCGGGGCGCCGGAGAACTGCGTGCAGTGGGTCGAGGAGCCCTCCATGGAGGCCACCGGCGCCCTGATGAACCACCCGGGCGTCTCCACCATCCTGGCCACCGGCGGCAACGCCATGGTCAGGGCCGCCTACTCGTGCGGAAAGCCGGCCCTCGGCGTCGGCGCGGGCAACGTCCCCGCGTACGTCCACAAGAGCGCCAAGCTCGGCCGCGCGATCCACGACATCGTGCTCTCCAAGGCCTTCGACAACGGCATGATCTGCGCCTCCGAGCAGGCCGTCATCCTCGACGCCGAGATCTACGAGCAGGGCCTGGCCGAGTTCGAGCGGCTCGGCGCCCACGTGGTCACCGCCGCCGAGAAGACCAAGCTGGAGGAGTTCGTCTTCGGGACGACGGCCTACGCCACCGACTGCGCCGGGGCCCGGCTGAACCCCGCCGTCGTCGGCAAGTCCCCGCACTGGATCGCCGAACAGGCCGGCTTCACCGTCCCCGAGGGCACCTCCCTCCTGCTCGCCGAGTGCGCCGAGGTCGGCGAGGGCGAGCCGCTGACCCGCGAGAAGCTGTCCCCGGTGCTGGCCGCCCTGAAGGCCTCCGACACCGAGCACGGCCTCGAACTGTCCGCCGCGATGGTGGAGTTCCACGGCCTGGGGCACAGCGCCGCCGTCCACGCCGAGGACGAAGCCCTCGTCGAGGAGTTCGGCAAGCGGGTCAAGGCGGTCCGCGTCATCGCCAACTCCCCGTCCACCTTCGGCGGCATCGGCGACGTCTACAACGCCTTCCTGCCCTCCCTCACCCTCGGCTGCGGCTCCTACGGCCACAACTCGGTGTCCGACAACGTCACCGCGGTCAACCTGATCAACGTCAAGCGGATCGGACGGCGCAACACCAACATGCAGTGGTTCAAGGTCCCGCCGAAGATCTACTTCGAGCGCAACTCCATCCGCTACCTCGGCGAGATGGAGGGCATCGGCCGCGTCTCGATCGTCACCGACAAGACGATGGTCGCCCTCGGCTTCGTGCAGAAGGTCACCGACATCCTCAACGCCCGTCCGGGCCCGGTCGCCATCCAGGTCATCGACGACGTCGAGCCCAACCCGGAGCTGTCCACCGTGCGGGCCGGCGCCGCGCTGATGCGGGACTTCCGGCCGGACACGATCATCGGCCTCGGGGGCGGCTCCCCGATGGACGCCGCGAAGATCATGTGGCTCATGTACGAGCACCCGGAGGTGGAGTTCGCCGACACGAAGGAGAAGTTCTTCGACGTCCGCAAGCGCGCCTACACCTTCCCCCCGCTGGGCGGGAAGGCCAAGATGGTCGCGGTCCCGACCACCTCCGGCACCGGCTCCGAGGTCACCCCCTTCGCCGTCATCTCCGACCCGGCCGCGGCCCAGAAGTACCCGCTCGCCGACTACGCGCTGACCCCGGACGTCGCCATCGTCGACCCCGTCCTGCCGATGAACCTGCCGCCCACGGTGACCGCCGACTCCGGCTTCGACGCCCTGACCCACGCCACCGAGGCGTACGTGTCCGCGTACTCCAACGACTACACGGACGGCCTCTGCCTCCAGGCGATCAAGCTGATCTTCGAGAACCTCCAGCGGTGCGTCGTCGACGGGCCCAACGACCCCGAGGCCCGCGAGAAGATGCACAACGCCTCGACGGTCGCGGGCATGGCCTTCGCCAACGCCTTCCTGGGCCTGGTCCACGCCATGGCCCACACCCTGGGCAACACCTTCAAGGTCGCCCACGGCCGGACCAACGCGATCCTGCTGCCGCACGTGATCCGCCACAACGGCACCGTCTCGCACAAGGCCACCCCGTGGCCGAAGGCCGAGGTCTACCGGGCCCCGGAGCGCTTCCAGGAAATCGCCCGGATGCTGGGCCTGCCCGCCGCCACCGCCGCCGAGGGCGTCGAGTCCTACGCCCGGGCCGTCGAGGAACTGCGCACCAAGTGCGGGATCCCCGGCTCCTTCGCCGAGGAGGGCGTCGACGAGGCCGCCTTCATCGAGGCGCTGCCCACCCAGGCCATGAACGCCTACGCCGACCAGTGCGCCCCCGCCAACCCGCGGATGCCGATGATCGACGACATGCGGCGGCTGATGCGCCAGGCGTACTACGGGAACCGGGAGGGCGCCCCGGTGCGCTGACCCCCGCTTCCCGCGGCCCCGCCCGCGCCGCCCCGCCCGCCCCGCCCCGGCCACCGGGAGCGGGGCGGGCCTTCCGCGCGTACGGGCGCTTCCCCGCCTGCCGGGCCCTTGCGCGCGGTCCCGGGTCTACGCCGGCGGGACCCGCAGGGGGGCCGGGACCAGCAGGGCCGCCGCCGAGCGGGCCCGCTCCAGCGCCCGCGCCCGGTCCGCGCCGCGTTGGCCGAGGACCACCCGGGTGCTCAGCCCGTCCAGCAGCGCGAGCAGCTCCGAGGCCCGGGCGGGCACGTCCACGGGGGCGAACCGGCCCTGCTCCACGCCCTTGGCGAGGAGCGCCTCCAGATCCCGCTGCCAGCCCTCGTCGATCTCCTCCTGGGCGGCCTTGAGCGGCTCGTTGGAGGCCGTGCGGGCCCACAGCTCGATCCACAGCGTCCAGCGGGGGTCCCGCGGCCCCTCGGGGAGGTAGAGCTCCAGGTAGAGGGCGAGCTTGCGGGGCGCGGCCAGCCTGCGCCCGAGCAGCGCCCGGCGTTCGAGGGCGAGCCGCTCCTCGCTCCAGCGCAGGGCCTCCAGCAGCAGGCGGTCCTTGCTGCCGAAGTAGTACAGGATGTGGCCGCCGCTGGTGCCGAGCCGCTCCGCCAGCGCCGACATCGTGAGCGTCGCGAGGCCGTTCTCGGCGATCGCCGCCATGGCCTCTTCGAGCATCCGCTCCTGGGCGATCCGCCCGTCGCGCCGCCGTGCCGCTCCCGCCACCGGTCCCGCCTTCCCGATCTTCCCCCGCCCGACCTTATCCCGGACGGGGTCTTGACGTGGCCCGGCCCGGCACCGCATCTTGAATGCCATTCAAGAACCTAGAACGTCATTCAAGGTTTGCAGCCAGAGTCAGGGGTCCGCCATGGGGCAGCAGGAGACAGCCGACGTCGACGAGGTGTTCCGGGTCGAGACCCACGGGATCGACCCCATCCCCGATGCCGAACGCCACGGCGCCGCCAAGGACCTCTTCTGGCTCTGGTTCGGCTCCAACCTCACCTTCACCTACGTGATCAACGGTGCCCTCGCCGTCGCCTTCGGGCTCTCCTTCTGGCAGGCCACCGCCGTGGTCGTGGTCAGCGCCCTGTCCTTCTTCGCGATCAGCGCCGCCGGGCTCAGCGGCATCCGCACCGGCACCGCCACCCTCGTCATCTCCCGCGCCGCCTTCGGGGTCCGCGGGAACTGGCCCGCCGGAGTCCTGAACTGGGTGGTGAGCATCGGCTACACCATCGTCAACACCGTCGTCGGCACCCTGGCGCTGGAACTGCTGCTCGCCCGGACCGGGCTGGCCGCCGGCACCTTCGCCCGGGCCCTCGCGCTCGCCGTCACCCTCGCCCTGACCTTCGCCGTCACCCTGTGGGGCCACGCCACCGTGCAGTTCGCCGAGCGCTGGGCCGCGTACGTGCTCGCCGCCGGCTTCGGCGCGCTGCTCGTGTTCGTCCTGCCCGGAGCCGACACCTCCGCCCCGGCCGCCGCGCCCGGGCCGTCCGGCTGGAGCCTGGCCTTCGTCGTGATGCTCGCGGGGCCGTTCTCGTACCTGCCGATGCCCGCCGACTACACCCGGTACCTGCCGCGCACCACCTCGCTGAAGTCGATCACCTGGACCGGCGCGCTCGGCGGGATCGTCTCCTCCGTGGCCCTCGGCGTCGCCGGGGTGGCCGCGGCGACCCAGACCGACATGACCGACGCCGTCGCCGGGGCCGAGGGCCTGCTGCCGGGCTGGTTCCGGCCGCTGTTCCTCTTCCTGGTGCTCGGCGGCTCCGTCACCAATTCGATCATCACCCTCTACTCCTCCAGCCTCAACCTCCAGGTCCTCGGCATCCCGTGGAGCCGCGCCCGCGCCCTCGCCGTCAGCGCCGCCGTCACCGCCGCGGGCTCGCTCGCCGCGCTCTTCCTGACCGACTTCACCACCTCCCTGCTCTCCTTCCTCTCCCTGCTGATCATCGTGTTCGCCCCCTGGGGCGGGGTCTTCCTCGCCGACATGCTGATGCGCCGCTGCCGCTACGACGCCGAAGCCCTGCACGCCCGCGAGGACGGCGCCTACTGGTACCGCTCCGGCTACCACCCCGCCGGGCTGGCGGCCCTCCTCGCCGGCCTGCTCTTCGCCGCGCTGACCTGCGACTCCGAGCTGTGGACCGGACCGCTCGTGGCCCCCCTCGGCGGCGCCGACCTCACCCTGCTCGGCTCGGTGGTCTCCGGGCTCGTCTACTGGGCCCTCGCCCGCCGCCGCCTCCCCGCCTACGCCCCCGCCGCCTGACACCTCCCACCCGTACCGCCACGCATTCTGGAGCCCCCATGTCCCGCCCCCTGCCCGCCGACCTGCTGCTCACCGGAGCCCGGATCCACACCGTGGACCCGCGGCTGCCCGAGGCCGAAGCCCTCGCCGTCCGCGACGGGGTGATCGTCTGGCTCGGCCCGGATGCCGCAGCGGCCGCCTGGGCCGGACCGGACACCGAGCGGATCGACGCGGGCGGCCGGCTCGTCCTGCCCGGGTTCGTCGACGCCCACAACCACGTCCGGCTCGGCTCCGACGCGGACTGCGTCCAGCTCGCCGGGGTGCGCACCCTGGAGGAGATCCAGGAGCGGATGCGGGTCTGGCTCGCGGAGCACCCCGGCGCCGAGTGGATCGAGGCCGAGGCCTTCGACTACTCCGCGATCCCGGGGGGCCGGATGCCCACCGCCGCCGACCTGGACCCGGTCACCGGCGAGGTCCCCGCCTTCGTGCTCTCCTACGACGTCCACACGGCCTGGCTGAACACGGCCGCCCTGCGCCGCCTGGGCATCACGCGGGACCGCACCGACCTGCCGTTCGGCACCGCAGCCGTGGACCCGCTGACCGGCGAACCCACCGGTTTCGTCAAGGACTTCGCCATCAAGGGGCTCTCCCGCGACGGGTACCGGGCCCTGCGCGAGCTGGGCGTGCCGTGGGCCTCGCCCGACCGGCAGTACGGCCGGCTCGCCAGGAGCCTCGACGACGCGATCGGCTTCGGCATCACCACCGTCGTCGAGCCGCAGAACTCCCTCGACGACCTGGAACTCTACGAACGGGCCCGCGCCGAGGGCCGGCTGCGCTCACGGATCGTCGCCGCCCTGTTCCACCCGCGCGGCACCGGCCCCGAGGACCTCGACGCCTTCGCCGGCGCCGCCCGCACGTACGCCGGGGACCGGCTGCGGGTGGGCCCGCTCAAGCTCTACATCGACGACGTGGTGGAGCCGCGCACGGCCGCGCTGCTGGAGCCGTACGCCGGATGCGGCCACCACCGGGGCGAGACCTTCTACCCGGCCGAGGAGTTCGCGGAGCTGCTGGCCGGGCTGGACGCGCGGGGCTTCCAGTGCTTCGTGCACGCCACCGGGGACCGGGGGATCCGGACCGTCCTGGACGCGGTCGAGCACGCCCGTGCGGTCAACGGCCCGCGCGACGCCCGCCACCAGGTGGTGCACGTGGAGTGCCTGGATCCCGAGGACGTGCCGCGCTTCGCGGAGCTGGGCGTCGTCGCCTGCATGCAGCCGCGGCACTGCGCGCCCGAGATCGCGGGCCCCGGACAGGACTGGGCCGAGAACGTGGGGGAGGAGCGCTGGCACAAGGCCTGGCCGATGCGGAGCCTGCACGAGGCGGGCGCGGTCCTGGCCTTCTCCAGCGACTGGAACGTCGCCGAGATGGACCCCATGATCGGCATCTACACGGCGGTGACCCGCCGTTCCCTGGACGGGGGCGAGGCCTGGCAGCCGGGGGAGACGGTGGACGTGGCCACGGCCGTGCACGGCTACACGATGGGCTCCGCGTACGCCAACTTCCTGGAGGCGGAGCGCGGCTCCCTCACCGTCGGCAAGGCGGCGGACTTCGTGGTCCTGTCCCGCGACATCCTCCGCGTCCCCCCGGAGGAGATCCCGGGCACGGTCGCCGAGACGGTGGTGGTGGCGGGCGAGGTGGTCCACCGGGCCTGACCCCGCCCGCCGGGGCCGCCGGGGGCCGCCTGGGGCCGTCGTCAGGTCTCGGGGTGTTCCTCGGGGGCCAGGAAGCGGCCCATCGGGAGCACCTGGCGGCCCCAGGTGCTGGCCATGATCTGCCCGGCCAGCAGGTACGTCGCCCCGAGCGCGGCCAGCAGATCGCTCCAGCCGGTGATCCGGTTCCAGATCACCGAGCCGGTGAACCCGCTGACCGTCATCGCGACGAAGACCACCAGCACGCAGGTGAAGGTGGACAGCAGCACCAGGTGGATGCGCCAGCTGCCCAGCCACAGCACGAACACCACGAACACCCAGGGCAGCGTGAACAGCCCGCTGACGTCCCCGCGCAGCGCCGGGTCGGTGGCCGGCAGCACCCACTGGAGCAGGCAGGCCTTCGCCATCCAGAACAGCCCGAAGCCGCCGAAGACGGTGGCGTGCCAGGTGTCGCCGCGCTGCGCCTGGAACAGCCCGGCCAGCAGCTGGGCCAGTCCGCCGATGAAGAAGCCGACCACCGGCAGCACCGAGCGGCCCAGCTCCTCCGGGAAGATTCCCGCGTCGATGCCGGTGGCGATGACGGTGACCACGATGAAGCCGGTGAGGCCGAGCGCACCCAGCTGCGCCTGCGCGCTCGGCTCCATCCGCTTGACGGAGACGGCCTGTTCTGCGGGCCCCTGTCGGTTGCGCAGGACGGGGGTGTTCACCGCACCGGGTCCTGCGCGCCGCCCGTGAAGCGGGGTACGCCCGGGTCCTCGTCCGGCAGTCCGCTGCCCACGGCCGCCCCCGGCCGTCCCCTGCGCACGACCGAGCAGGCCAGGGTGACGGCCGCGCCGGCCACCGCCCAGGCGGACAGGACGAGCATCGGCCCACGGGCGCCGTTGCCGTGGAAGTAGGCGATGGAGCGGGCGGCGTAGGTGCCGGCGCCCGGCGGCAGGGCCGGACCGATCGCGCTCCAGAACGGCGGCAGCAGCGGGTACGGGTAGGCGCCGCCGGCGCTCGGGTTGCCGAGCACCACGACCAGCAGGATGGCCAGGCCGATGCCGACCACGCCCGCCAGCCCCTGGAAGGCCAGGGTGATCGCGCCGACGGCGAAGACGACCAGGGTGCCCAGGCCCCACAGGGCCATGAGGGAGCCGGGCAGCGCGTCCAGTACTGGGCCCGCGATGACCGCGCCGAGCAGCCCCGCAGCGAGGGAGTACAGGAGGAGCGCGCCGAGCCGGATGACGGCGCGGTGGATGTTGGCGGGCCGCGCCCCGGCGCTGATCGCGAGGATCGCGGCGCACAGGTAGCCGCCCACGCACCAGCCGACGACCAGGTAGAAGGAGCTCAGGCCGCGGCCGTCGCCCCGGGCGGCGGGGGCCACGTCGACGACGCGGACGCTGCGCCCCTGGGCCTTCTCGACCGCGCCGACGACCTCTTCCAGGGCCTGCGAGAGGGAGGCTCCGGCGCCGCCCGCGACGAGCAGCCGGTCGGTCGGGCCGGCCGGGTCGATGACCAGCGCGCCGTCGACCTCCCGGTTCTGGATCCGGGTGACGGCGGCGACCTCGTTCTCCACCGCGCGGGGGTCGAGGGGGTCGCCGGGGAGGGCGCCGAGCCGCTGCACCGCCTGCCGGGTGAGCTGGTCGGCCGGGGCGGTCACCGCGAGGGGGATCTCGTGCGGCTCCGGATGGTGGAAGGCCCCGATGTAGGAGGTGATGAAGGCCAGCTGGAGGGCCAGGACGCCCAGGACCAGCAGGGCTGCCCGGGTGGTCACGGCGTCCTTGACCTCGGCGAGGAATCCGCCGGACGGGCCTGCGGGGGTGCTCTCGGTGCGCTGGGTCATGCCCTCACGCTCGGCTCGGCGGGGGCCGGGCGCAGCAGGGGAGGACCGAATGGATGATCGAACAAGTGTTTCGCACGGGTATTCGAATTGCTCTATGGTGGAGGCGGGGGAGGTGTTGATCCGAGCGAAGCAGGAGGGCCGCGGGTGCCTGGTTTTACGCATCTGCACACCGTTTCGGGATTCTCCGTACGGTACGGAGCCTCCCACCCCGAGCGGCTGGCGCAGCGCGCCGTCGAGCGGGGCATGGACGCCCTCGCCCTGACCGACCGCGACACCCTCGCGGGCGCGGTGCGGTTCGCCAAGGCCGCCGCGAAGGCCGGGATCCGGCCCCTGTTCGGGGTGGACCTCGCCGTACCCCCCGCGGGGGTGCCCGGCGGTGCCGGGAAGACGTCCGCCGCGTCCGGCTCCGGCGAGGCCTCGTACCGCAGGCGGGTCCCGGTCAGGGGCGGGGCCTTCGTCGACGAGTCCGCCCCCCGCGCCGTCTTCCTGGCCCGCGACGGGGCCGCCGGATGGGCGCGGCTGTGCCGGATGGTCACCGCCGCCCATGCGGGTGCGGGCTTCGGCGACGGCTCCGGCGCGGACCCCGGCTTCGGCGACGGCTCCGGGCCGGGGGCGGGAGCGGGCCCCGCGCGGGCCGGCGGCGGGTCGCCGGTGGTGCCCTGGGAGGCCATGGGCGGCGACGGGGTGTTCGTCCTGCTCGGGCCCGGCTCCGAAGTGGGCCGGGCGCTCGCCGCGGGACGCCCCGACCGGGCGGCCCGGCTGCTCGCGCCCTGGCGGGAGCTCTATGGCGACGCCCTGCGGCTGGAAGCCGTCCACCACGGCCGCACCGGCACCGGCCCCGGCTCCCTGAGGCTGGCCGCCCGCACCGTCGGCTTCGCCGCCGAACAGGGCGTGACGGCCGTCCTCACCAACGCCGTCCGCTACGCCGATCCCGGCCAGGGCCCGGTCGCCGACGTCCTCGACGCCGCCCGCCGGCTGGTCCCCGTCGACCCCCGGGGCCCCCTCGACGCCGGCGAGCGCTGGCTCAAGGACCCCGGCCTCATGGCCGAGGCCGCCGACCGGATCGCCGAGGCCGCCGGACTGCGCCCCGCCGACGCCCGCCGCCTGCTCGCGCACACCCGGGAGACCGCCGGGGCCTGCTCCGTCGACCCCGAGGACGACCTCGGCATCGGCTCCGTGCACTTCCCCGAGGCCCGCCTCGTCGGTGCCGCCCACCGCACCGCCCAGCGGGTGCTGACCTCCCGCGCCACGGCGGGCATGGTGCTGCGCGGCCACGCCGGCGACCCCGCGTACTGGCAGCGGATGCACGACGAGCTCGACGTCATCGCCCACCACGGCTACGCCTCGTACTTCCTGACGGTCGCCCAGGTCGTGGACGACGTACGGGAGATGGGCATCCGGGTTTCCGCCCGCGGCTCCGGCGCCGGCTCCCTCGTCAACCACCTGCTCGGCATCGCGCAGGCCGACCCCGTCGCCAACGGGCTGCTGATGGAACGCTTCCTGTCCAAGCGCCGCCGCGTGCTGCCCGACATCGACATCGACGTGGAGTCCGCCCGCCGGCTGGAGGTCTACCGCCGGATCATCGCCCGCTTCGGCGCCGAACGCGTCGCCACCGTCGCCATGCCCGAGACCTACCGGGTCCGCCACGCCGTCCGCGACGTCGGCGCCGCCCTCGCCATGGACCCCGCCACCGTCGACCGCCTCGCCAAGGCGTTCCCGCACATCCGCGCCCGCGACGCCCGCGCCGCGCTGGCGGAACTCCCCGAACTGCGCGGCGTACGGGAGGACGTGCGGGGGGAGGCGTACGAGCGGATGTGGGACCTCGTCGAGGCCCTGGACGCGCTGCCGCGCGGCACCGCCATGCACCCGTGCGGGGTCCTGCTCTCCGACGCCACCCTGCTCGCCCGCACCCCGGTGGTCCCCACCAGCGGCGAGGGCTTCCCCATGTCCCAGTTCGACAAGGAGGACGTGGAGGACCTCGGACTGCTCAAACTCGACGTCCTGGGCGTGCGGATGCAGTCCGCGATGGCCCACGCGGTCACCGAGATCCGGCGGGCGACGGGACGCGAACTCGACCTGGACGACCCGGCGCAGGTGCCGCCGGGCGACGGGCCCACGTACGAACTGATCCGCTCCGCCGAGACGCTGGGCTGCTTCCAGATCGAGTCCCCGGGCCAGCGCGACCTGGTGGGACGGCTCCAGCCCGCCACCTTCCACGACCTCGTCGTCGACATCTCCCTCTTCCGGCCCGGCCCGGTGGCGGCCGACATGGTGCGCCCCTTCATCGAGGCCCGGCACGGGCGGGCCCCCGTCCGCTTCCCGCACCCCGACCTCGCCGACGCGCTGCGCGAGACCTACGGCGTCGTCGTCTTCCACGAGCAGATCATCGAGATCGTGCACGTCATGACCGGCTGCGGCCGCGACGAGGCCGACCGGGTCCGGCGCGGACTCTCCGACCCGGACTCCCAGGGCCGGATCAGGGCCTGGTTCGAGGCGACGGCGGCTACCCGCGGCTACACGGTGGAGGTGATCGCCCGGACCTGGGAGATCATCGAGGCCTTCGGCAGCTACGGCTTCTGCAAGGCGCACGCCGTGGCCTTCGCCGTGCCCACGTACCAGTCGGCCTGGCTCAAGGCCCACCATCCGGCCGCCTTCTACGCCGGACTGCTCACCCACGACCCCGGGATGTACCCCAAGCGGCTGCTGCTGGCCGACGCCCGGCGCCGGGGCGTGCCGGTGCTGCCGCTGGACGTGAACCGCTCGGCGGTCGCCCACCGCATCGAACTGGTGTCCGATGGCGCGGAGCGGTGGGGCCTCCGGCTCGCCCTCGCCGACGTCCACGGCATCAGCGGGGCCGAGGCCCTGCGCATCGAGAACGGGCAGCCCTACGCCTCGCTCCGCGACTTCTGGGACCGGGCCCACCCGGGCCGGCCGGTCGCCGAACGCCTCGCCCAGGTCGGCGCGCTGGACGCCTTCGGCGCCAACCGCCGGGACCTGCTCCTGCACGTCAGCGAACTGCACGGCGCCCAGCGCGCCGCCGGGGCCCGGGGCGGCTCCCCGGGCGGAACCCAGCTGCCGCTGGGCGGCGGCCGCTCCACCGCCCCCGTCGGCCTGCCCGACCTCTCCGAAGCCGAACGCCTCAGCGCCGAACTCGGCGTCCTCGGCATGGACGCCTCCCGCCACCTCATGGGGGACCACCACGCCTTCCTCACCGAACTCGGCGTCGTCCCGGCCCGCCGCCTGCGCGACGCCGCGCACGGCCGGACCGTCCTCGTCGCGGGCGCCAAGGCGGCCACCCAGACCCCGCCGATCCGCTCCGGCAGGCGGGTCATCTTCACCACCCTCGACGACGGCACCGGCCTCGTCGACCTGGCCTTCTTCGACGACAGCCAGGAAGCCTGCGCCCACACCGTCTTCCACTCCTTCCTGCTCCTGGTACGGGGCGTCGTGCAGCGGCGCGGCCCGCAGAGCCTCAGCGTCGTCGGCGCGGCCGCCTGGAACCTCGCCGAACTCGCCGAACTCCGCGAGCGCAGCGGCCTCGAAGCCGTCACCGCCCGCCTCGCCGAACCCCCGGCGGCCGGAACCGGAGCCGCCGCATCCGCGCCGGACGCCCTCGCGCCCGACGGATCGGCGCCCACCGGATCCGCGCCCACCGGATCCGCGCCCGACGGATCCGCGCCCGACGGATCCGCGCCCGCCGGCAACGGCCGCCGCATCCACCTCCCCACCGGCTACGAGATGAACCCGTGGGCCGACCTCCAGCCGCCCGGGGAGGGCGCCGCCACCGGCCGCAAGCTGTGGCACTCCAGTCCCGGGAGCGCAGGATGAACCGCTTCGGAACGGGAGTCCTGCACGTCCGCTGCGCCCCCGTCCTCACCCCCGAGGGCTACCGCGACGTCCTCGACCTGCTGCGCGAGTTCTCCCCGCTCGTCCAGGCCCTGCCGCCACGGGCCGCCCTCGTCCAGGTCCGGGGCGCCCAGCGGTACTTCGGCGCCGACCCCGCCCGCATCGCCGAGGTCGTCCGGCTGCGCGCCGTGGCCCGGCTCGGCACCGACGTCCGCATCGGCGTCGCGGGCACCTGGGCCGTGGCCGCCATGGCCTCCGCGCGGATCCCCGGACCCGGCGGCACCCTGGCCGTCCCCGAGGACGGGACGGCCGGCTTCCTCGACCCGCTGCCCGTGGAGGCGCTGTACGGGCTCGGCCCCCGCCAGGCCGACGCCCTGCGCGGCTACGGACTGCGCACCGTCGGGGCCCTGACCCGGGTCCCGCCCGGCGTCCTCGAACGGATCCTCGGCAAACGCGCCGGCCGGCTCGTCGCCGAACGCGCCCGCGGCATCGACCCCCGCCCGGTCATCCCGCGCGACCTGCCGCCCTCGGCCGCCGTCCGGACCGGCTTCACCCGGCACGAACTCGACGGCCCGCACGCCCGCGCCGCCCTCCTGGCCCTCGTCGTCCGGCTCGGCGCCGGGCTGCGCGGCCGCCACCAGGCCGCCCGCTCCCTTTCCCTGACCCTTCAGTTCGCGGGCGGTACCCGCTGGGAGAAGTCCCGGCGGCTGCCCGAAGCCTCCGGGCACGACGAGGACCTGCGCACCCTCGCCTACCGCCTGATGGACGCCGCCGGCCTGCAACGGGCCCGGCTCACGGGCATGGTGCTGCGTGCCGAGGACCTCATCGGCGCGGCCGGCACGAGCCGTCAGCTCTCCCTCGACCCCGCCCGCGAAGCCCGTCTCACGGCCGAAGCCGCCATGGACCGCGCCAACTCCCGCTTCGGCCCCGGAACCGTCCGCCCCGCGGCTGCCTTCATGGGGGCTCCTTCGCCTCCGGGGCGCTGAGGCCGCCCCCGGGCCGGGCCGCCGGTCAGGCGTCCAGGTCGGGCAGCAGGCGGTGGGCCGTCGCCGTGCGCAGCGGGGTGGTCTGGGCCTGGATCAGGTGGAACTGCGCCTCCCGGGAGAGCCGCCCCGCGGTGTGCCCGAACTGCACCGCCCGGCCGCCGGCCACGGCCACGCACGCCGCGGCCGCCCGCACCGCCAGGTCCAGGGACGCCGCCCGCAGGGCGAGCCGCTCCCCGGTGCCCTCCCGCGCCGGGAGCCGGTCCCGCAGGCCGTAGGCCTCGGCGCGCAGCCGGGCCGCCTTCCGCGCGAGCCGCAGGCCGAGTTCCTCGTACGGGGACGACCGGAGCAGGAAGTCCGCGGTGGCGCGGAGCTGACCGAAGACGGCCGGCTGGGCGTCGGCGTTCTCCAGGTCGTACGCCCGGATCCAGTCGGCCCGCGGCATCCGCCCGACCACCCGGGCATCGGGCACCCGGACCCCGCGCAGCTCGACCGAGGCCGTGTGCGTACCGCCCATCGCCCACAGCGGGTCCCCGCCGGAGCCGCTCAGCCCGCCGCCCGGGGCGGCGTCCAGCAGGACGAACAGCGCCTCGTCGGCCGGGGTGACCGCCCCCGCGTACAGGGCGTCCGCCAGGCCCCAGCCCGTCACCCACGGCACCCGGCCCGTCAGCCGCCACCCGCCGGGCACCCGCTCCGCCGTGACCGCCGGACGCGGATGGCGCAGGAACGCGAAGCCCGCCGTGGCGCGCCGCTCCCCGCGCAGCAGCGCGGGCAGCCAGTCGGCGCGCAGGGCGTCACCGGCCGGGCCGTCCGCCGCCAGCAGCCCCTTGACGGCCGGGACGTGCTGCGTCCAGACGAACCACGTCGACGGGTCCACGGCCGCCAGCACCTCGTGCACCTCCCGGCCCACCTGACGGGCCGTGAGCCCGCCCGCCGGATCCGGTTCGTATCCGATCAGCCCGTACGCGCCGCACGCGGCGAGCGCGTCCAGATGCGTACGCGGCACCCCGCCCGTGGCCGTGCGCTCCGCCTCCGGCCGCAGGACCCGTACCGCGGTCTCCGTGACGGCCGCGACCAGCGGGTCGGCCGCCAGGGGGGCGGGAGCGGCCAGGGCGGTACCGGCGCCGGGGGGTTCCTGCACGGCCACGATCACCTCAAGTCCGGATCTGGGGGCGCCCATTGTTCCCGAGGGAGGCTGGAGCGGGACTCGACACGACAGTTTTTACCGACGCGTAACTTCCCAGTCTTGCTACCCGCCCGTAATTTAGCGGGCAGCAGCCCCCCTTGTGATCCGGATCACGGGACGAACCCCCACGTATTCCCCTGGACCCGCAAGGAGATCACACGATGCTGCCCTGGAGACGCCTGCTCCGCCCGCTGGCCGTCCTCACCCTCGCCGCCGCGGCCCTCGTCGGCCCCACCGGCGCCGCACAGGCCGCGGCCCGCCCCAGCAGCGGCTGGAACGACTGGTCCTGCAAACCCTCCGCCGCGCACCCGCGCCCCGTCGTCCTCGTCCACGGCACCTTCGGCAACTCCGTCGACAACTGGCTGGGCTTCGCCCCGTACCTGGTCCACCGCGGGTACTGCGTCTACTCCCTCGACTACGGGCAGCTCCCCGGCGTGCCCCTCTTCAACGGCCTCGGCCCCATCGACAAGTCCGCCGGCCAGCTCCAGGTCTTCGTCGACAAGGTGCTCGCCTCCACCGGCACCGCCAAGGCCGACCTCGTCGGCCACTCCCAGGGCGGCATGATGCCGCGCTACTACCTGAAGTTCCTGGGCGGCGCCGCCAAGGTCAACGCGCTCGTCGGGATCGCCCCGGACAACCACGGCACCACCCTGTCCGGACTGACCCAGCTGCTCCCGTACTTCCCCGGCGCCCAGGACCTGATCAGCGCCGCCACCCCCGGACTCGCCGACCAGATCATCGGCTCCCCGTTCCAGAACAAGCTGAACGAGGGCGGCGACACGGTCCCCGGCGTGCAGTACACGGTGATCGCCACCCGCTACGACGAGGTGGTCACCCCCTACCGCAGCCAGTTCCTGGACGGGCCCGGCGTGCGCAACGTCCTGCTCCAGGACCTGTGCGCGGTGGACCTCTCCGAGCACGTCACCATCGGCCTCACCGACCGGATCGCCTGGCACGAGGCGCTCAACGCCCTCGACCCGGCGCACGCCGAACGGACCACCTGCGCGTCGGTCCTCGACTGACGCGCGGGCGGTCCGGGCAGGCGGTCCGTCAACCCGGCGGACCGCCGGTCAGCGGCCGTGACGGCCCGCCGCGGACCGGCGGCGGGCCAGGGCGAACAGCACGGCCGCACCCGCCGCCAGCGCGCCGGCTCCGGCGACCGCGAGCGCCGGGGTGGCGCCGTTGCCGCCCGTCTCCGCGAGGCCGTCCCCCCGGGAACCGGCCGCGGAGGGCGAGGAGACCACGGACGGGAGCGGCGAGCCGGCCGCCGAACCGTTCGTCTTCGGGTCGTTGTCGCCGTGGCCGTGGTGCTCCACGGAGGACTTCCCGGCGCCGTCGGAGATCTGCCGGTCCGTCGGCGCCTTGGCCGGCGGGGCGCCGTCCCCCTCGGCCGCGGGGCCGCCGGGCACGGCGGGCGCTCCCGAGGGCCCGGCGCCCGGCGCGGCCGAAGGCCGCGTGCCCGGCGTGCCGCCGCCCGGGGTGGCTCCCGTACCGGCTCCCGTACCGGCCCCCGTACCGCCGCCCGCCGCGCCGTCCTTGCCGAACACCACGTCCGAGCAGGTGTAGAAGGCCTCCGGGCTGTCCGAGCGCTGCCAGACGCTGTAGACGAGGTGGCGGCCCGTCTTCTTCGGGACGGTCCCGCTGAAGACGTAGTCGCCGTTCTGCATGCCGGGGTCCGTGACCTTCGCGAAGGGCGCGGGCTCCAGGTCGGACCACTTCAGCGGCTTCGACGGGTCGTAGCCGTCCTTCGTCACGTACAGCTCGAAGGAGCCCTTGTGCGGGGCGGTGCCCTTGTAGCGGAAGGTGTGCGGGCCGGCCGTCATCGGGCTGGCCGGCCAGTCCGCGCGCGCCAGGTCCAGCCCCTTGTACTTGCTGTTGCCCGCCGAGCACAGCTGCCCGTCCGGGATCAGCTTCCGGCTCTGCCCGGCCGCGTTGGCGATGTTCACCGCGTTCCAGTCGTAGAACGCCTGCGCCCCGCTCGCCGCCACGGCGGCCTTGCACGCCGCCGACTTCGGCGCTTCCGGCCCCTCCGCGTAGCAGGCCGCCACCCGGCTGACCGGGTCCGTCATCGAACCGTGGGCCACCGCGGGCCCTGCGGCGTACGCGGCCACCGCGAGCGGGGCGAGACCGGCGGAGGCGATACGGACGGCGCTGCGACGACGGGACGCGGGCATGGGTGGATCTCCTTCGGGCACACGGCGGGGGCACGCCAGCGGACGGAACCGGCCGGCACGCCGCCGACCCCGGACCGGGGCCCCGACAGCGCCTCGATCCCTCCCTGGCCCCGCCAAGCTAGCCCGCCGACCGGGCCGTCAGGGCCGCTCCGGGCGCCTGCGGGCGATCCTTAGGGTCCCTTTAAGGCGGCGGTAAGAGCCCCCTCAGACAGGCGCCCCCGCCGCACCCCCGCCGCACCCCGGCCGCGCCCCCGACGGGGCCCCCGCCGTCAGGCGAGCAGCGCCGCCAGACCCCCGGCCGACCGCGCCTGGGCGTCCAGGGTGTCGAGCGCGCGGACCGCCCGGGCGGCGGCCTCCGGGTCGGTGGTGGCGAGGCCGCTCGCCGCGAACTCGTCCTCGTCCAGGCGCAGGGCGGGTCCGCCGTCCGCGGGCACCCACAGGTCCAGGTCCAAGTCGTCGACGAGGATCTCGCCCGCGCGGACCAGCGCCGGGCGGGTCACGTCGCAGTACCAGCCCTTCATGACGCCCGCGCCGCTCCACACCTCCTTGACCGCGAACCAGCGCGTCCGCCAGAAGTGCTCGACGAACACGTCGCCCGGCTCGAAGCGCACGAAACCGAAGTCCCGTACGCCCTCGGCCGCCCAGGGGGCGCGCACCGAGATCCGGTCGCCGTCGTCGCCCACCTCCACCGCCGGGTAGCTGATCTTCGTGCGGCCGGCCTTGGTGAGGGTGACGGTCCATGCCGTGGTCATCGTGTGCCTCCCAGTTGCTTCGTGAAGCGCGTCCCGGCCGATCGGAACGGAAACGGTCACGGGGCCGACGTTACGTTCGCGCGCTCGGCCCGCGCCCGCGAATTAATGGGGGACAATCGGCCGCGTGACCTCGACCAACCTCAGGATCAGGATCGACGGCTCGGCCGGCTCGGCCGCCCCGTACGAACAGCTGCGCGCACAGATCGCGGACCGGGCCCGGACCGGGAAGCTCCCCGCGGGCTACAAGCTGCCGACGGTCCGGGGACTGGCGGAGGAACTGGGCCTGGCCGCGAACACGGTGGCCAAGGCCTACCGGGCGCTGGAGGCCGACGGGGTGATCGAGACGCGGGGCCGCAACGGGACGTTCGTCGCCGCCCCCGAGGGCTCGTCCCGTCAGGCGGCGCAGGCCGCGCAGGCGTACGCGGAACACGCCCACCGCCTCGGCCTGACCGAGGCCGAAGCCCTCGAAGCCGCCGCCACCGCCCTCCGCGCCCGCTACGCCGCGGCTTAGGACCCGTCGCCGTACTCCCCCTAGAGGTAGAGGCCCGCCTCGGAGTCGTGCGGCTGGAGCGGGAGGACCGCCGCCGGGCCCGTGCCGCGGCGCAGGGCGAAGAGCTCCGCCAGGGTCGCGCCCTCGCGCGAGACCCCCTCCGCCGTGCCGAGCCACTCCACCGCCTCCGGCCGGGTCAGCGGGCCGACCTCGATGCGGGCCAGGCAGCGCCCCGGGCGGACGACCGCGGGGTGGAGCCGTTCCAGGTCCTCGTTGGTGGTCACGCCGACCAGCACGTTGCGGCCCTGGCCCAGCAGACCGTCCGTCAGGTTCAGCAGCCGGGAGAGCGCCTGACCGGCCGTGTGCCGGGCCTCGCCGCGGATCAGCTCGTCGCAGTCCTCCAGCAGCAGCAGCCGCCAGCGCCCCTTCGCGGAGCCCTCGTCCTCCCCGATGGCGATGTCCATCAGGTAGCCCACGTCGTTGAACAGCCGCTCCGGGTCCAGGACGCAGTCCACCTGGCACCAGTCCCGCCACGACCGGGCCAGCGTGCGCAGCGCCGAGGTCTTCCCTGTGCCGGGCGGCCCGTGGAGCAGCAGCAGCCGTCCCGCGATGTCGTCCGGGGTGACCTTCATCAGCCGGTCCATCGCCGAGGCCACCGGCGCGGTGTAGTTGGGCCGCACCTCCTCCCACGTGCCCGCGGAGATCTGCCGGGTCGTGCGGTACGGGCCACGGCGCGGGGAGACGTACCAGAAGCCCATCGTGACGTTGTCGGGCTGCGGTTCGGGCTCGTCCTGCGCCCCCTCCGTGGCCTGCCCGAGGACGCCCGCGGCGAGTTCGTCGCTGACGGCCGTGACGGTCACGTCGGCGCCCCGGCTCCAGCGGGAGACGAGCAGGGTCCAGCCCTCGCCCTCGGCGAGGGTGGCGCTGCGGTCGGTGTCGCGCGCCGAGCGCAGCACGGTCGCGCGCGGCGGCAGCAGCGTCGCCTCCGGCTTCACCCGGTCGATCGTCACGCTCTGCGCGTACGGCTGCTCGCCGGTCGCGAACCGGCCGAGGAACAGGGCGTCGACGACATCCGACGGTGAGTCACTGTCGTCCACGTTCAGGCGAATCGGCAGTGCGTCCTGCGGGTCTGCTGGCATGGCGCCCATGATCCGGCACGATGTGCCCTCATGCACCCGTGTTTCGCCGGATCGGGTGCCCGTGTTCCCCCTTCAAACGCGACGGGCGTGAAGATTCCGGCTCGACCCTGCCCCGAACATTCTTGGCATGGACACTTCCACAGAGGCGCGGCTGCTTGTACCACGGACTCAGGAGTAACCCCCACAAGGAGCCGCATCCATGAGCATCAGACTGTCGCGCGTCGCCGCCCTCGCCTCCTCCCTGCTCCTCGCCGCCGGAGCCGCCCTCCTGGGAGCCGGCCAGGCGGCCGCCGCCCAGGCCGACTTCGGCTACGTGGCCCTCGGTGACTCGTACTCCTCCGGCGTCGGCGCCGGCGACTACGACGGCGCCAGCGGCGACTGCAAGCGCACCCCCCGCGCCTACCCGGCCCTCTGGGCCGCCGCCCACTCCCCCCAGACCTTCTCCTTCGCCGCATGCTCGGGCGCCCGTACGGGTGACGTCCTCTCCGGGCAGCTCGCCCCGCTCAACTCCGGCACCGACCTCGTCAGCATCACCATCGGCGGCAACGACGCCGGATTCTCCGACGTCATGACGACCTGTGTGCTCCAGTCCGAATCCACCTGCGTCAGCCGTGTCAACCAGGCGAAGGCGTACGTGGACTCCACCCTCCCCGGCCAGCTCGACCAGGTCTACAACGCCATCCACAGCCGGGCCCCCGGCGCCCACGTGGTCGTCCTCGGCTATCCCCGCTTCTACAAGCTGAACGGAAACTGCGTCACCGGCCTCACCGAGGGCGAGCGCGGCGCCATCAACGGTGCGTCCGACTACCTCAACGCCGCCATCGCCAAGCGCGCCGCCGACCACGGCTACACCTTCGCCCCGGTCGCCACGGCCTTCACCGGACACGAGATCTGCTCCGGCGACGCGTGGCTGCACAGCCTCAACTGGCTCAACATCGGCGAGTCCTACCACCCCACGGCCGCCGGACAGTCCGGCGGCTACCTGCCCGCCTTCACCAGCAAGGCCTGACGGGCGGCCGGACGCCGCTCAGGGAACCGCCACCGGCGCCGGCGCCGGGGGCGGGCTCCCGCTCGGCGCGCCGGAGGCAGGAGGGGAGGAGGCCCCGCCCGTCGGGGTCTCCTTCTCGCACGTCACGGAGAACTCCAGCCAGGGGGAGGCCTTCTGCACCGGCCGGCGCACCTCCAGCCGGACCGCGTCGGCGGAGGCGGCCCCCGGTGTCCCGCCCGACTCGGTGTGGTTCAGCTGACGGGTCCGGGGCCCGTCCGCCTCGTACACGATGCTCCGCCACTCCGGTTCGGGGGAGGCGCCGCCGCGCGTGACCCAGCGGTACTCCACCACGGCGGGCGTGACCGCCACTTCCAGCGTCCCCGTGAAGGCCGGCGCGCTCACCTCGGGCGGCGGGCAGGCGCCGGTGTAGGCGGCGCGCAGGGTGTGCACGTAGACGGTGACGTCTTGCGCGGGCGTGGGACTCGCGGACGCCGAGGGCGTGGGCGAGGGCGTGGGCGAGGGGCTCGGCGAGGGCGGGGCGGACGCCGGGGCCGAACCGGATCCCGCCGCGGGCGCCGAAGCCTGCCCCGGACCCGGACCCGGGCCCGCGGCCCCGGCGGAAGACCCGCCGCCGGAACCGGCCCCGCGCACCAGGAGCCACACCAGCAGGGCCAGGACCAGCAGCAGCGCCACGCTCCCGACGGCCAGCACCAGCCCGGCCCGCCCCGGCTCCTGCCCCTGCGCCGACGACCGGGGCCCCGGCCCGCCGCCGGTCACCGCGAGCGGCAGCGGCAGCGGCGTGGTCGCCGCCCGGGGCCCGTAGGGCGCGTCTCCCCGGTGCAGGACGGCCGTCGGGGCCTCCGAGCCCGCCACCGCCGGGCCGGGCACCCGTACGGCGCCGCCCGCGCCGATGATCCGCAGCATCCGGGCCGCCTGCGCCGAGGTCAGCCGCTCCCGCGGATCCTTGCGCAACAGCCCCTCCAGCACGGGCTCCAGCGCACCGGCCCGGCGCGGCGGCGGCAGCTCCCGGTCCACCACCGCCTCCAGCGTGGCCAGCGGGGTGTCCCGCCGGAACGGGGAGACCCCCTCCACGGCGGCGTACAGCATCACCCCGAGCGACCACAGGTCCGACTCCGGGCCCGGCTCACGGCCCAACGCGCGCTCCGGTGCCAGGAATTCGGGGGAACCGACCACCTCGCCGGTCATCGTGATCGCCGACGACCCCTCCAGGCTCGCGATCCCGAAGTCGCTCAGCACCACCCGCCCGTCATTGGCGACCAGCACGTTGGCGGGCTTCACGTCGCGGTGCAGCACCCCCACGTCGTGCGCGGAGCGCAGTGCGGCCAGCACCTGCTCGCCGAGGTGCGCGGCCCGCTGCGGGTCCATCGGGCCCTCGCCCTCCAGCACCTCCGCCAGCGAGAGCCCGCGCACCAGCTCCATGACGATCCACGGACGCCCGTCCTCGGAGGCCACGTCGTAGACGGTCACGACCCCCCGGTGCGAGACCCGGGCCGCCGCCCAGGCCTCCCGCTCCAGCCGCCGGTACATGCGCGCCACCTCGGCCGCGTCGAGGCCGGCCGGCGCCCGTACCTCCTTGACCGCGACCTCGCGGCCGAGCACCTCGTCCCGGGCCCGCCAGACGACGCCCATGCCGCCACGGCCCAGCGGGCCGAGCAGCCGGTACCGTCCGGCGACGACACGCGCGGCCGCGCCGTCTTCGTTCGCCTCTTCGCTCCCACTCACGCCTACCCCCAAGCGTCACCGGGTGATCACTCCAAGTTAGCGCAGTGCGGGCTCGGTGGCCCCGGTCGTGACGACACTCTCCGGACGTCCTCACGGAGCGTTCGCCAAGTCCGCCCGTTGCTGCGGAGAGTGACGACTGACTCCGCTGAGTAATCGTCAACTACCCGTAACTACAGGGGTAATTCACACCACCGGGATACCCGAGTGTGACGCCGGGGCGATAGGGTTAACCTGCCCGGGCCGGGTGCCCTCGTACGGGTGGGGAGAGACATGGAACAGATAGCAATGCGCAGCAGGCCGCCTCGCGTGCCTGCCATCACCTGCGGCAGCAGCGCGGTCAGCTCGCGCCTCGACCGCCATCTCGCCGTGCTGGGCGGTCCCGCCGTCCCGCACCACGAGACGGCCGAGGCGACCCTGCTGATGCGCGAGCTCACCTCCCGCGACCACACGCACGTCCAGCGGAGCCGGAGCGCGCGCGTCGCGCTGTTCGCTCCGCTGCGCAGGCTGCGTCGCACGCTCTTCGGCAGCCGCCGCTCGTAACTGTCCCCGCGGCGCGGCCGGTCCGGCCCGGCCGCACCCCGGCCCCGTCTCCCCTCCGGCGCCGGCGGGTCCCTCCGGCGCCCCCGGAAACCCCCGGCGGTTCCGGACCCCGAGGGCTCCGGAAACCCCGGCGGTTCCGGAAACCCCGGCGGTTCCGGAAACCCCCGAGACCCGCATCCCCGGCCTCAGGCGATCACACCGTCCCGGCGCAGTGCCGTGATCTGCGCGCCCGTCATCCCCAGGGCGCGCAGCAGGGGGTCGGTGTGTTCGCCGAGCGCGGGCACCGCGCCCATCCGCGGTTCCGCGCCACCCGGCAGCCCGATCGGCGGCAGCAGCGCCCGCAGCGGGCCCGCCGGTGAATCCACCTGCCGCCAGCGGTCCCGCGCCGCCAGCTGCGGGTGCCCGGCCAGCCGCGCCACCGAGTTGAGCCGCGCGCACGCGATCCCGGCCGCCTCCAGCCGCCCGATCGCCTCGTCCGCCCCGAGCCGGCCGAGGGCCTCGGCCACCACCGCGTCCGTCTTCTCCCGCCCCCGCGTGCGGGCCGCGTTCGTCGCGTACGCCGGGTCCTCCGCGAGGTCGGGCCGCTCCAGCACCTGCCGGGCCAGCCGGCGCCACTCCCGGTCGTTCTGCACCGAGAGCAGCACGCGGTCACCGTCGGCCGTCGCGTAGGCGTCGTAGGGCGCGATCACGGCGTGCGCGAGGCCCGTCCGTACGGGCTGTTCCCCGCCGTGCATCGTGTGGTGCAGCGGATGACCCATCCACTCGGCGAGCGCGTCCAGCATGGACACCTCCACCGGCCCGCCGCGCCCGGTCGCCCCCCGGCGCAGGAGGGCGGCGAGCACCCCCGAGAAGGCGTACATGGCCGCGGCGATGTCGGCCGCCGGGATGCCCGCCTTCACGGGCCGCTCCGGGGTGCCGGTCACCGAGACCAGCCCGGCCTCGCACTGCACGAGCATGTCGTACGCGCGCTTGTGGGCGTACGGGCCCTCGGGTCCGTAGCCGGAGATGTCCACCGCGACCAGCCGCGGGTACCGCGCGCACAGGGCGGCCGCGTCGAGCCCGAGCCGGGCGGCGGCCCCCTGCGCGAGGTTCTGGACGAAGACGTCGGCGCCGTCCAGCAGCCCGTGCAGCACCTCCAGCCCGCGCGGGTCCTTCAGGTCGAGCGCGATCGACTCCTTGCCGCGGTTGGCCCACACGAAGTGCGAGGCCAGGCCCTGGGCGGCGGTGTCGTAGGCGCGCGCGAAGTCCCCGCCGTCGGGGCGCTCCACCTTGACGACCCGGGCGCCGAGGTCGGCGAGCTGGCGGGTGGCGAAGGGCGCGGAGACGGCCTGTTCGACGGCGACGACGGTGATCCCGGCGAGGGGGAGGGGAAGCGGCTCGGCGCCGGAGGCCGTTTCGGTGTCCATGTCCATGCCCGATCCCTATCCCGCCGCCCCCCGCCCTGTCACCCCCCACCGCGCGACAGACAGCCCGGACGAGCCCCGCCGGCGGTGTTCGGGGCGACGGGACGGCCCCGGGCCCCGCCGCCCGGGCCGTCCGCCGGGCTAGTGCCGCGTCAGGCAACGTTCGCCCCGTCGCGGCGTCCGGCACGCCCTCTCGCCGCACCGGCCGAAAGCCCGAGTACGTCCAGTACGAGC
>NZ_JBIASM010000023.1:0-91545 GCF_042890765.1 Streptomyces sp. NPDC002032
TCGCGCCCCCCCGCCCGGGGCGGGCGGCCACAAAACACGCCCCCCCCGCGGGGGGGGGGGGCGGGGGGGCGCGCGCCCCGCGGGGGGGGGGGCCCCCCGGGGCCCCCCCCCCGCCCCCGGCCCGTACCCGCTGCGAAGACCCGTTCCGTGCCCTGATCACATGAGAAGAGGCCAGCCGTGCGCGTACTCCTGGTGAACATGCCGTGGGCCCCGATCGACCTTCCGTCGCTGGCTCTCGGAATTCTCAAGCGCAGTGTCGACGAGCGCGTTCCGAACGGAACGGCGGACGTTCTCCACGCCAATCTCGAATACGTGGACTGGATCACCGAGAACACGGAATTCACGCTGGAGGACTATTCGTACTACGCGCTCGGATCCTATTTCCTGGGATGCGGCGACTGGGTGTTCTCCTCGGCCCTTTACGAAGACCCCGCATGGCGGGTTCCCGAGTTCACCGAAGCGATGGGCAGCCGGGTCCGCGGGTCCCGGATGGACATGACGCAGGCGCTGCACGCATCGGCGCCCGACTTCGTCCGCCACATCGCCGGGCGCATCGTCGAACTCGCTCCGGACGTGGTCGGTTTCACCTCGACGTTCCAGCAGAACACGGCCGCCCTGGCGGCCGCCAAGTACGTCAAGCGCCTCGCCCCGCACATCGTCACGGCCATGGGCGGCGCCAACTGCGACGGCAAGCAGGGCGAGGCCGTCCACCGCAACTTCCCCTTCGTCGACTACGTCCTGCGCGGCGAGGGAGAGGAGTCGTTCCCCGCCCTGCTCGGCGCCCTGGACACCGGGAAGCCGCTGTCCGGGGTACCCGGTCTGTGCTGGCGCGGCGCGGACGGCGCGTCCGTCGTCAACGCCATGAGCACCAGGCCGCTGCCGCCCGCCGCCATCCTGCCGCCGGACTACGCCGGCTACTTCGAGCGGCTCGCCTCCTCGCACGCACGGAACTGGGTCGAGCCCAAGCTGGTGGTCGAGGGCGCACGGGGCTGCTGGTGGGGCGAGAAACACCACTGCACCTTCTGCGGACTGAACGGCTCGTTCATGCAGTTCCGCAGCAAGAGCCCGGACGTGTTCTACGACGAGGTCATCGAACTGGCCCGCAGGCACCGGGTCCTGGACATGTACGTCGTCGACAACATCCTGGACATGGGCTACGTGAACACCGTGCTCCCGCGCATCATCGACAGCGGGTTCGACCTGCGCATGCACATCGAGATCAAGTCCAACATGCGCCAAAAGCAGCTCCAGACCCTCGCCGACGCGGGCCTGATCTTCGTCCAGCCGGGCATCGAGAGCCTCAACAGCCGGGTGCTGACCCTGATGGACAAGGGGGTGACCGGCGGCCAGAACGTCCGCATGCTCCGGGACGCCGCCACCGTGGGCCTCTCGGTCGCCTGGAACTACCTGCACGGCTTCCCCGGCGAGGACGCCGAGGACTACGACGACGTGGTGGCCCAGCTGGCCGCGCTGGAGCACCTCAACCCGCCCGTGGGCCAGTCCTCCCGGATCGCCATCGAGCGGTTCAGCCCGTACTTCAACAACCCCGGTCTCGGCTTCGCCGCCCTGCGCCCCGCCGAGCCGTACCGGCTCACCTACGACCTCCCCGAGGCCGAGATGTTCGACCTCGCGTACGTCTTCGACGTGCCGCCGCGCGGGATCGGCGAGGACGTCGTCGCCCGGCTGGACGAGGCGATCGCGCACTGGAAGCGGAACTACGCCGGGAGCCGGCTCACCCATTGCGACCTGGAGGACCGGATCGTCCTGGTCAGCAGGCGCAGGGCCTTCGACTGGACGCACCTGGAACTGACCGACCCCTTCGAACTGGCCCTGTTCCGGCTGCTGGACCAGCCGCACACGGTGAAGGCGGCCGCCCGCAAACTGCACGGGGAGCACCCGGTGGGCGAGGACGCCCTGCGGGAGGTGCTGACGCGGTGGCGGGCGCTCGGGGTGGTCTTCGAGGACAGCGGGCAGTTCGTACAGATCGCGCCGCCCGCGCGCAACGAGGAGTTCCTGCGGATCGACTTCATGCGGCACACGTCGGCCCGCGACGCCGAACTGGCCGCGACGACCGCCTGACGCGCGCCCGGCCACCGCCCCCGGGCGGTGCCCCCGGCCACCGCCCGGACACCGCCCGAACACCGCCACAGCGAGGGACGACGATGGCTCCAGCACTCACCGGCACCACACCCTTCACCGTGACCGCCGCGCGGGACTACGACCCCGAGGTGAGCGCGCTCCCCGGCATGTCCCTGGGCCGCTACGAGATCGACCTCCCCGGCGGCGAAGCGGCCCGCAGGCTGTTCGCCGCCGGGGCCCGGCACGTCACCCTGCCCCGCCCCGTCGACGTGACGGACACCGCCGACGCGGCCTGGACGGTACGGGCGCTGAGCTTCGTCGGCGCCCTGACCAGCATGGCCGTCTCGGTCGGCTGGCAGCTGCACACCGGCCCGGATCCCGACGCCTGGCGCCACTACGGACACCTCCACCCGCCGACCGCCGTCCTCGGCACGGCCGATCCGGCCGCGACGGCGCTGGAGTGGCGCACCACGTACTACATCTGCAAATGCGTCTTCCGGCACGGCCCCGGGTTCATCCAGGTGCGCGACCGGCGCTACGGCGAGCTGCGCCGCTTCACCATCGACGAGGCCGAGTACCACGAGGCCATCGAGGTGCTCACCGACGGCGCGCGCGCCGACGCGATCCCAGGGCAGGTCCTGGACGACCTCATGGGCGAGACCCTCGTCCTGCGCTTCGGCGACCGCCTGTGGTGGGCCCCGTACCGGGTCCGCCGCTGGTCGGAGGCACCGATGGTGATCTGATCAGATCCGTGCGGATCCGACCGGCCCCCTGGTCAGCAGCCCGGTCAGCGGCCGCGACATTCGACGACGCCCTTGGCGATGCCCTTGAACGCGCCGGTGAGCATGCCGATGGCGACGCCTTCGGGGCCCGACAGAGCGCCCCAGGCGCCGCCGTAGACGATGCTGCCGCCGATCTTCATGGCCATGCACTTGTCGTGCTCGTCGCTGCTCGGGGCACCGGCGACGGTGAGGGAGCCCACGGACGCCGACATCGCCGCCGTGATCGCCGCCGTCTGCTTCGCCGCGGCGGCGGAGCCGGTGCCCAGGGAGAAGGTCGGGGGCGTGATCGTGCCGGTGACGGTGTCCCCGGTGACGCCTTCGATGGTCTGGGTCACGGTATTGCCGGTCACCGCGAGCGTGACCTCGTGGGTCGTGCCGGCGGTGTCCGTGACACTGCCGGGCTGGACGGTCGCGATGGTGGCGCCGCCCGCGTCGCTGACGCGGACACCGCCGTCGCGGGCGGTCAGCGTGGCGCCCGCGGGCACGTCCATGGCGCCCGTCGCGGTCCTCGCGAGAACGGCCGGCTTGACGTCGGAGCCGCCCGCGCCGCTGCCGGGCGCTTCGGCGCCGGTGTGGGCGACGTACATCGTGGAGCCGGCGGCCGAGTTGATGACGGGAACGGTAACGGTCGCGTCCGTGGTCCACGGCTGGTTGTCCGTATTGAAGGTCCACGTGCCGGTGACCTTCTTGCCGACGGCGGCGAAGTCGACCCATCCGTAGTTCTTGGCCGGGACGTCGATCGCGATGCCGTTCACGGTGGTCTCGTCGGACTGGTAGGTCTGCGTCGCGCTGAGCTGGTTGGCGATCATCGCCTGGACCGGGGTGGTGACGCCGACGGAGGTCGAGACGCCGGCGGAGTAGGACTGCGCCCAGCCGGAGTGGTAGATCGTGGTGAAGACCTGCTTCATGGTGCCGTTGGTGTCGTTGAACCAGACCGACGAGGCGGGCTGACGGGGCAGCACTTCGGGCTGCCCTTCGGACTTCTCGGTCCACGAACACGTGGACGTCTTCCTCGCGCACAGGTCCGCGTAGTAGTCGAGGGCGAGGCCCTTGGCCTCGGCGGCCTTCGACGCGGGAACCGTCCATTCCTGGCTCGCGCCGCCGTTGCAGGGGTTGGGCTGGGCGAGGATGCCCCACAGGTGCAGGCCGCCCCGGTTGTCCATGCAGTACTCGGTGCCGCTGCCCTCGTCGCGGCGGACGATGCCGAAGGTGTTGGGCTTGCCGTCGACCGGGCGGAAGTGCCACTGCTCGCCGTCCTTGCCGCAGGACTGCTGTACCGCGGGCTGGGAGGCGTACACGCACTTCCCGGAGGAGGTGCTGGCGAGGTTGAAGGTGCCGGGGGCGCTGAGCTTGATCAGCCGCCAGTTCGTGTAGTTGGTGCCGTCGGGGGTGACGGAGATCTGGTTGCCGTCGCCGTTGCCCGTCGCGTTGAGGGTGCCGTCCGGATTGGTGAAGGTGTAGGCGTCCGTCGCCGCGGCGGTCGCCGCGGCGCTCGCGGGGCCGGCCGCCGCGACGACGGGCGCTAACAAGGCCAGGGCGGCGGCCGGAGCGGTGAGGAGCTTGGCGGCTTTCGTTATGGTTCGGCTCATGATCGCTTTCTGTATGACTTCGTGTCGTTTCCGTGAGGTTACTGACACGTTCGGTCAATGTGGGGCGACTGAGCCGGGATTGGCGGATTCCTGACGGACCAGCGTGCAGCCGGTCCGGGTGCCGTGACGACCGGTCAGCCCTGCTCCCGGACGCCCCACGGGGAGCCGTACGCCGTCAGCAGGTCCAGGAACGGACCCGGCGCGAAGGCCTCCGGCCCGAGCACGCCGGCCTGCGCCCACACCCCGCCGGCCATGAGCTCCAGGGCCACCACCGGGTTGACCGCGGTCTGCCAGACGACGGCCTGGGAGCCGTACTCCCGCATCGACCACTGGTTGTCCACCACGTGGTACAGGTACACCTCGCGCGGCCGGCCGTCCTTGGTGCCCTTCACCCAGGTGCCCGCGCACGTCTTGCCGGACATGATCCCGCCCAGCGTGGCCGGGTCGGGCAGGCACGCGGCGACCACGTCGCGCGGGGAGACCCGTACCGGGGAGCCGTCCGCCCCGCGGACCGTGACCGGCTCGGTCGAGTCCAGGCCCAGCGCGTGCAGGGTCTTCAGCTTGCCGATGAAGTCCTCGCCCAGCCCGTACTTGAAGGTGACCCGCCGCGCGTCCACCCACCGGGGGACCAGCAGCACCTCTTCATGCTCGACGTTGACGCACTCGACCGGCCCGATGCCCTCCGGGAAGTCGAACACCTCCGGCTCGCTGAACGGCTCCGTGGTGAACCACCCGCGGTCGCGCTCGTAGACGACGGGCGGGTTCAGGCACTCCTCGATCGTCGTCCAGATGTTGAACGACGGGGCGAACTCGTAACCCTCGACGGTCAGGTTCGCCCCGTCACGGATGCCGATCTCCTCGATCTCGTCGAACAGCTCGTCCGCCGCGTAGCGGGCGAACACGTCCGACAGGCCCGGCTCCACGCCCATCCCCACCAGCGCCAGCCGCCCCGACTTCTCCCACGCCTCGGCGCGCGCGAACTGCTCGTCGCCCAGCTTGACCCCGCACTGGGCGTACGGCAGGCCGGGGTGCGGCCGGGACAGCGACATCGCCATGTCCAGGTAGTGGCTGTCCGCGGCGAGGGCCGCCTCGAACAGCGGCATCACGAACCGGGGATCGGTGGCGTTCAGCAGGACGTCGCAGCGCTCCTCGGTCAGCAGCGCGGACACCGCCGCCTCATCGGAGGCGTCGACCCGGCGTGCGGTGAAGCGGTCCTCGCCCTTGCCGAGCGCGGCGACGGCGGCCTCGGCGCGGGCCAGGTCGTAGTCGGCGACCACGAAGTGGTCGAAGAAGTCCCGGCGGGCCGCGATCCGGGTGATCGCGGTACCGACGCCACCGGCGCCCACAAGCAGAACACGCATGACGAATCCCTCTCTAGGTGAGGTCCGCGGAGGTCCGCGCCCCATGGCAGGGATGAAAGCCGGGCCCGCAAGATAAGGTCAATGGTGTTGGCATAAGAGCGGAAGGCATCCGATGGCGAAGCAAGTGGTTCCCGAGGAGGCCCGCAGACGGCGGCGCCCCACCCGGCAGGGCGTCGTCCTGTCCGAGCGGCTGATCGTCGACACCGCCCTGCGGATGCTGCGCGAACACGGCACCGCCGGGCTCTCCGCCCGCCGTCTCGGCGCCGCCCTCGGCGCGGACCCCAGCACCCTCTACCGGTACTTCGACGGGATGGACGGCCTCACCCTCGCCATCGGCGAGGAACTCATCGGACGGGCCCTCGACGGCTGGTCGGCCACCGGGGACTGGCGCCCCGACCTGCGCGAACTCGGCCTGCGCATCCACGGCGCCTACCTCGCGCACCCCCAGGCCGCCGTACTGACCGCGAGCCGCGTCACCGGCCGACCCCGCGAGATCGCCGCCGACGAGGCCATCCTCGGCGTCCTGCGCACCGCCGGGTTCCCGGACCCGGAGGCGGTCCTGATCTACCACGCCTTCATCGACCAGAGCCTGGCCTTCGCCGCCCTCGACGCCGGCGCCCTCGCCCTCACCGAGGCCTCCCGGATCTCCGACGAACAGCAGTGGGAGTCCACCTACGCCCGGCTGCCGGCGGACGCGTACCCGCACATCGCCGCCACCGGACGGCTGCTCGCCGCCCGGATGAACCACAGCGCCTACCCGGTCGCGCTGGACATGCTCCTCGCGAGCGCGGAAGCCCGGCTCCAGGCGCTGCGCGCCCGCTGAACCCGGCCCCGTCGCCGGGCACCCTCGGCCGGCCCCCTCGCCGTTCCCCTCGCCGGGGCGCCGGTCCGGCCGCGCCCCGGCCGGGCCCGGCGCCGGCCCTTATGCCAACACCATTGACCCCCACCCGCCCGCCCGGGTTTCCTCTTCGCAGTTCACGCCCTGTTCACACCGCGCCCGGCACCGGCGCAGCCGCACACCGCACTCAGCACAGCGAGGGACGATGGCCGCAGACACCCCGCCGGAGACGGCCCCCCGAACCGCCCCTGCCACCGGCACCGCCATCGCGACGGCGCCGGCCCCGAGCACCGCACCGGCTACGGCCGCACCGGCTGCGGACGCCCCGGCCGGCGAACTCACGGCGGACGCGATCGGCTTCCTCGGCGCCCTCGCCATCGGCCTCAACGCCACCTCGCCCGCCTACTCGCTGGCCGCCGTCATCGGCCCCCTCGTCGCCCTGGTCGGCGTCCACGCCCCCGGCGTCATGCTCGCCTCCTTCGTGCCGATGCTGCTGATCGCCTCCGCCTTCCACTTCCTCAACCGGTCCGACCCGGACTGCGGCACGACCTTCTCCTGGGCCACCCGCGCCCTCGGCCCCACCACCGGATGGCTGGGCGGCTGGGCCATCGCCATGACCGGGGTGCTCGTCGTCGGCTCGCTCGCCGACGTGGCCGTGAACTTCGGACTGCTCGCCCTCGGCGCCGACGGCCTGGCCGGGAACACGCTGGTCCGCGAGGCCCTCACCGTCCTGCTGATCCTGCTCATGTCCTGGCTCTGCGTCCGGGGCACCGAGGCCTCGGTCCGCTTCCAGAACGTGCTGATCCTGCTCCAGGTCGTCTGCCTCGTCGTGTTCGCGGCCGTCGCCGTGTACCGGGTCTACGCCGGCACCGGAAGCCTGGACGCCGTCCGCCCCGCCGCCGGCTGGCTCGACCCCTTCGGCGCGGGCGGACCGGCCCTCACCGGCGGGCTGCTGCTCGGCGTGTTCGCGTACTGGGGCTGGGAATCCGCCCTCAACCTGACCGAGGAGACCAAGGACTCCGCCAACGCGCCCGGCCGGGCCGGCATCTGGTCGACCGTCGTCCTCCTCGCGACCTACCTCGCCGTGGCCTTCGCCGTCGTCGCCTACGCCGGCACCGCCTACCTCACCGGACAGGCGGACACGGAAGAGGAGGTCTTCGCCGCCCTCGCCCACGAGGTCCTCGGCGGCTGGGACTGGATCCTGCTCCTCGCCGTCAGCACCTCGGCGCTCGCCTCGACGCAGACCACCATCATCCCCGCCTCCCGCACCGCCCTGTCCATGGCCCGGCGCCGCGCGCTGCCCGCCCGCTTCGCCCACATCGACGCCCGCCGCGGCACACCCGGCACGAGCACCTGGTGGGTCGCCGGCACCGCGACGGTCTGGTACGTCGTCATCCACCGGATCAGCGAGAACGCCCTCGCCGACTCCCTCACCGCCCTGTCGCTGCTCATCGCCTTCTACTACGCCCTCACCGGCATCGCCTGCGCCGTCTGGTACCGGCACGAACTGCTGCGGGGCCCGCGCCCCTTCCTGCTGCTCGGCGCGGGCCCGCTGACCGGCGCGGCCCTGCTGATCTGGCTCCTCGTCGAGTCCGTCATCGACATGGCCGACCCGCGGAACTCCGCCGCCGCGACCGCCTGGTTCGGACTGGGCGCACCCCTGGTCATCGCCCTCTTCCTGGCCGGCGCGGGAGTGGTGCTCATGCTGCTGCGCCGGGCCGCGTCGCCGGCGTTCTGGCGCGAACGCCCCGGAACGCACCGGGAGCCGTAACGAGCCGGGCGCTCCGCCGGCGTCCGACGCCGTGCCGCCGCCCGCCGCCCGCCGCCTGGCGCCGGGCAGCCCGAGGGCGTCGGGCGGGGGCCGCGGCGAACATCCGGCGAACACGTGGTGACCCGGTCACGGCCCGGTGCACCCGGCTCGTCCGCCTCCGCGGCCTTCGGGCGGAAAGATCCCGCCGTGGACGGAAAGTCAAGCCCGCCGAACCGGCCATCCGGGCCGTGCGGCAGGCGGGCGCCCCTCCCGCTTCCGGTTCGTCGGAGCGTCTCCGTCCGCGCTCGATCATCGCGGGATCCGGGCAGCTCCGCTCCCCGCACCGCCGCGCGGACGGGCGGGAGGCAGTCTCGGCCAGTTTCCCGGCGCCCCTTGCGCCGAGCCGCGGGAGCCGTGTTGAACTGGTTGAACCGCAACCGATGTCGAGTCGCAACCGATCAGGTGCGCAGGCGGCGCCGAGGTCCGGGCCCGGGGTGGACGGCACCCGCGCACATGCCGGCCGCCGCGCACCGGCATGTGCGCGGCGGCCGGCATGTGCGCCGCGGGTGACCACCGGCCGTTTTCCGCCCGCGCCCGCCCCTTCCCCCGCCTCGAATCCCGAATGGAGTGACCGTGCACCACGGCCCCGACATGCCCGAAGCGCACTACGACGAAGTGGCCGTCACCGGCGGAGCCGGCTTCGTCGGCCGGCATCTCGTCACGGCCCTCAGCCTTCTCTCGCAGAAGGTCACCGTCGTCGACCACGCCCCTCTCCCGCCCGAACTGGCGGCCCTGCCCGGCGTCTCCTACGTCCGCGCCGACCTGCGCGACTACGGGGAGACCTTATTGGCGCTGCAGAACGCAGACGCCGTGTTCCACCTGGCCGGGAACGCCAGCGGCACCGAGTCGGTCGCCCATCCCCGCCACGACTTCCACGTCAACGCCCTCGGGACCTGCAACGTCGGCAACGCCTGCCTGGAGCTGGGCGTACGCCGCCTCGTCTACCTCTCCTCCGCCATCGTCTACGGCACCCCGCGCCACAGCCCGATCCGCGAGGACCATCCCACGGGCCCCTTCCTGCCCTACGGCGCCTCCAAGCTCTCCGGCGAACTGACCCTGCGCAGTCTGCACGCGGCCGCCGGACTGTCGGTCGTCATCGGCCGGTCCTTCGTCGTCTACGGCCCCGGCGAGGACCCGCGCCGGGCGGGCGGGGAGGTCTCGCAGTTCCTGCGCTGGCACCTCAACGAGCGGCCGATCCCGGTGGTCGGCGACATCGACCGCAAACGCCGCGACTTCATCCACGTCGAGGACCTCTGCCGCGCCCTGATGACCCTGGCCGAGCGCGGCGCCGACGGCGAGATCTACAACCTCGGCACCGGCACCGCCATCTCGATGCGCGAGCTGGCCGACGCGGTCGGGACGGCGACCGGCCGCCCGGCGCTGCTGGACGCCGACTCCTCCAGCCTCGCGGACAGCTTCACCCTCCTCGCCGACGTCACCCGCCTGCGCGCCCTCGGCTTCGTGCCGCGGGTCAGCCTGGCCGAGGGCCTCTCCGGCCTGGCCGACCTGCTCGGCCCCTTCCCCGAAACCCCCTCCGCCAAGGCCGTCTTCCGCCGTGAGGCCCCCGCCCGCCGGAAGCTGACGCTCACCGCCGCCGTCGGAGCCGGCGAGGAGGCCGCGACGTGCTAGCCATCGACGGAGGCTCCCCGCTGCTCGCCGAGAACGAGGTGGCCCCCTGGCCGCACATCGTCGACGCCGACCGCAAGGCCGTGCTCGACGCGCTGGACGAGGCGACCCCCTGGCACTGGCCGATGCGTACGGTGCGGGAGCTGGAGGCCGCCTGGAGCGAGTTCACCGGCATGCCCTACGTCCTCGCCGCCAACTCCGGCACGGCCGCGCTGCACATGGCGATCGCGGCCGCCGGCGTGGAGCCGGGCGACGAGGTACTGGTGCCGGCCGACACCTTCCTGGCCTCGGCCTCCTGCGTGCTCCAGGCCAACGCGATCCCGGTGTTCGTGGACACCGACCCCGCGACCTTCAACATCGACCCGGCCCGGATCGAGGAACGGATCACCGACCGCACCCGCGCCATCGTCTCCGTGGACCTCAACGGCCTGCCCGCCGACTACGAAGCCCTGCGCACGATCGCGGACCGGCACGGCCTCGTCCTGATCGAAGACGCCTCCCAAGCCCACGGCGCCGCGTACCGGGGCCGCCCCGTCGGATCGCTCGGCACACTGAGCGGTGCCAGCCTCAACGGGTCCAAGACCCTCTCCGCCCTCGGCGAGGGCGGGCTGTTCGCCACCCGTGACGAGGAGCAGCACCGGCTGGCCCGGCGGGTGCTGATGTTCGGCGAGGAACTGCCCGGCCAGAGCCGCGACTACAACGCCCGCATCATGGGCTGGAACTACCGCATCGACGTCCTCGCCGCCGCGTTCGCCCGCTCCCAGCTCACCCGACTGCCCCAGATGTCCCTGGCCCGGCAGGCCAACGGCGCGGCGCTCACCCGGGCCCTCGCGGGCATCCCCGGCATCCGCGCGCCGTTCGTGCCGGAGGACCGCACGCACGTCTACTTCTTCTATACGCTGCTCGTCATGCCCGAGGACCTCGGACTCGACGGCCTTCCCGTCGCCGCCTTCCGTGACGCGCTCGCCCGCGCGGTCAACGCCGAAGGCCTGCACATCATGCGCTGGCAGCCACAGCCGGTACCCGGGCAGACCCTGTTCCGGGAACTGCGCGGCTACGGCCGCGGCTGCCCGTGGAGCTGCGGGCACGCCCGCCCCGGCCACCACTACGATCCGGCGCAGTACCCCGTCAGCGAGGAGACCTGCCTGCGCCGGCTGGTGCTGGGGCAGAGCTTCAGCTCCTTCGGCCCGCCCAACGACGAACGGACGATGCACCGCTACGCCGAGGTCCTGCACAAGGTCCTCGTCGAGGAGCGGGAGGCGCTGATCGCCCTGACCCGGCGGACGGCCGAATCGGCGCGATGACGGACGGCCGGCCCGCCCCGCCCCGCCGCCGGGGCACGCGGGCGGGCCGGGCACCACCCGGGCGGCACCACCCGGGGACGAACGACAAGGGGACGGACGTAGATGCGCAACGAGCCCGAGCCCGACACCGTCGAGGGACGCGCGGCCCCGGCCGCCCGTGACCGCAGCCGACGGCCACGGACGATGCGGCTGGCCGTCTGCGCGATCTTCTTCGTCACCGGAGCCGCCTTCGCCACCTGGGCGGCCCGGGTACCCGCCGTCCAGAGCCGGCTGGACCTGTCCGCCGGGGAACTGGCCGTGGCCCTCGTCGGCCTGAGCGGCGGCGCCTTCGTCGGACTGCCCCTCGTGGGCGGGCTGGTGGCCAGGTACGGCAGCCGTACGGTCCTGTGCACCGGCATGGCCGCCTATCTGGGCGCCCTCGCGATCCTGCCCCACGTCCCCAACCTGGCCGTACTGACGGCGGCCCTGGCCGTGTTCGCGTGCGGCAACACGGCCGTCGACGTCGCGATGAACACGCAGGGCGTCCTGGTCGAGCGCGCTTACGGCCGCCCCGTCCTCGGCGGCTTCCACGCCATGTTCAGCCTCGGCGGCATCACCGGAGCGGCGGCCGGGGGCCTGGCGGCCGCCGCCGGGATCGGGATCGCGGCGCACTTCACGGTGGCCGCCCTCGTCCTGCTGGTGGTGGCGGGGGTGGCGGCCACGGGCCTGGCCCCCGAGCCCCCGCCGGCCGAGGGCCCTTCCCGGACGGGCCCCCTGCTGGCCCTGCCGGGTCCGGGCCTGTGGATCCCCGGCCTCGTGGCGTTCTGCGCGCTCATGGGGGAGGGGGTGGTCAACGACTGGGGCGCGGTGTACCTGAAGGAGGAGACCGGCGCCTCGGCGGGCGCGGCGGGCCTGGGGTACGCCGTCTTCTCCGCGGGCATGGTCATCGGCCGCCTGAGCGCCGACCGGATGCGCGCCCGTCTCGGAACGGCCCGCTTCACGGGCCTGTGCGCCGTGGTGGCCGGCGCCGGAGCCCTCATCCCGATCATCGACGCCACGACGGCGGCGGGGTTCGTCGGCTACACCCTGCTGGGCCTGGGCATGGCCGCCGTCATCCCCCTCGTCTTCGCCCACGCGGCCGCCCTGCGCCCCGATCGCACCGGCACCTCCATCGCCGCCGTCTCGGCGGTGGGTTACGTCGGCTTCCTCGCGGGACCTCCGGTCATCGGCGCGCTGGCGGAGGCGACGACCCTGCGCTGGGCGATGCTGGTGCTGCCGGCGCTGATGGCGGTGATGGCGGTGCTGGCTCCCCGTCTGCGCCGCCCCTGACGGCCGGAAGTGACGGGAGTCACATCCCGCTCCCCGCTCGGCGCGGCGGCGGCCTCGCTCGCCGCGCCCCCGCAGCGGACGTGCCCGGGGTCCCGCAACCCGGCCGCCCCGAAGGGGAAGGCCGCCACGGCCCGCGACCGGCGACGCGCATTGATCACCACGCGGCAACCGGAAGACCGCGGACGCCCGGCCGCGCACCGGCGATCACCGGTCCCCGCTCCCGCCGCACCCGTGGGAGCGAACCTCGCGGATCCGGGGGAGACGCCTTCGTTCGTACGCACCTTTGCGATGCCACCAGCAGCTTCGTGCGTTCCACCAGTGCGGAGTCCTGCGCGCGACGGAGCAGACTTCCCGCTGAGGGCCGCGGCTCGTCCTGTGAGCCGACGCCACAAATCGAGGGGAACCACCACGATGAGTGGTCAGTTGTACGACGGTATCGGCGAAGCCTTCGAAGGCTTCAAGACCCTGCCCATCATCCGCTACGCCGAGGTACCGGGCTTCCTCGCCCTGGTCGGCGACGTCACCGGCAAGTCCGTGCTCGACATCGCCTGCGGCACCGGCTTCTACAGCCGCGAGCTCAAGCGCCGCGGCGCGTCCTACGTCTACGGATTCGACATTTCCGGCGCGATGATCGATGTGGCCCACCAGCTCGAAGAGGCCGAGCCGCTCGGCATCGAGTACGCGGTCGGGGACACGGCCACCCTGCGGGCCTTCGACCAGCCGTTCGACGTCGCCGTGGCGGTGCAGGCGTTCAACTACGCGAGCGACGTCGCCGAGATCGAGCGGATGATGCACAACATCCGGCGCAGCCTCGTCCCGGGCGGCGCGTTCTACCTGTTCGGGATGGACCCGGCCTACGACTTCGGCGGTCCGTCGCTGGAGAAGTACGGCTTCCTGTGCGAGTCGACCGGCAAGGACGACGAGATCGGCCGGGGAACCAGGCTCACCGCCCTGCTGGATCCGCCGGTCTCCTTCGACTCCGTCACGCCGTCGAAGGAGACGTACGAGAAGACCCTGACGGCGGCCGGATTCACCGGGATCGAATGGGTCCGGCTCGACGTCTCGGATGCCGGAGTGGAGAAGTTCGGCGAGGAGTACTGGGCGGACTACAACGGGAACCGGCCGCTGACCATGATCCGCTGTACCGCCTGACCGGGCGGTCCCGACGCCGGCCCGCCCCCCTGAGGGGCCGGGCCGGCGCGTGGTCCCGCGACCCCTCGGGTCAGGAGCGGGGCGAGGTCAGCGCGACGGCTTCGATTTCCACGAGCTGGTCGGGGAAGGCGAGGTCGGTGACGCCGAGGATGGTGTCGGTGGTGCGGTGGTTGCCGACGTACTCCTTGTGGAGCCGGGCGGCGGTGTCGAAGTTCTTGCGGAGGTCCTTCGTGTAGATCTTCATGCTGATGATCTGGCTGCGGGGGATGCGGTAGTGGGCGAGGACCTTGTCCAGGTTGTCGAAGGAGGTGCGGACCTGCTTCTCGAAGTCACCGACGCCGACCAGGTTCCCCGCCGCGTCGTGGGACAGCTGGCCGGAGATGTAGATCGTGTCGCCCGCTCTGATGCCCTGCGAGTACCCGTAGGACTCCTCCCACGGCACGCCGTGCCCGAAGTGGTCCCAGCCCCGCCGGCCCTGGTCCTGGGCGACGGCCCCGGTGGGTCCCGAGACGGTGATCATCGCGGCCATGACCGCACCCACCACGGTGGCGATTCCGAGCCTGCGTCCCGACTTGGTCATTTTCTTGTCCCTTCGTCCCGAGTGGCGCCTGGCGCGATGATGCTGGCACCGCGGGAATGAGAATTCCTCGAAGGGGAATCGATTGCGCCCAGCGTCGCGAGGCCGTCCCCGAACGGCATATCCGGCCCGGTGTCACCGGTGACCAGGCGCACCGGTCCGCCGCCGGCCGCATGGTGCCGCAGCGCCCAGCCCTCCAGCGCCGTCTGGCAGGCGACGTCGAGGTGGTGCACACCGCGCAGGTCCAGCTCGACGGGACGGTCCTTCGGCAGCGCCTCCAGCGTCTCCAGCGTGCGGGGCAGCCGCAGGAAGGTGGCATGGCCCGCCAGGGTCAGCACCAGGCGCCCGTCGGCGAGTTCGCGCAGGTCGATCTGGACGTGCGAGGTGTCCCAGGCGCACTTGGCCACCGCGAGGACCAGCCCCAGGACGACCCCCTCGAACAGGTTCGTCACCACGACCGCGACGGCCGTCACGACCAGGATCAGCGCCTCGCCCCGGTCGCGGCGCACCAGGGGAGCGATCTCCTTGACCGGCACCAGCTTGCAGCCCGCGTGCACCAGCACGCCCGCCAGGGCGGCCAGCGGGATGACGCCGATGGCGGCCGGCAGCAGCACCGCGAACAGCGCCAGCCAGACGCCGTGCAGGATGCGGGAGAGCGAAGTGCGCGCCCCCGCGCGCACGTTGGCCGAGCTGCGGACGATCACGGCGGTCATGGGCAGTGCGCCGAGCAGGCCGCACAGGCTGTTGCCGACGCCCTGTGCCACCAGTTCCTTGTCGTAGTGCGTACGCGGCCCGGTGTGCATCCGGTCCACGGCGGCCGCGCTGAAGAGGGATTCGGCGGACGCGATGAGGGTGAAGGCGACGACCGTGCCGAGGACGGCGAGCCCGCCCAGTTCCGCCAGCTCGCCCGGGCCGGGCGGCTGGATGCCGTCCAGCAGTCCCCGTACCGTCACGGGCGCCACGTCCAGGCGGAAGACGACCGACACGAGCGTGGCCAGCGCCACGGCGGCGAGCGGCGCGGGCACCACCCGTACGGACGCGGGCATCCTGGGCCACAGGACGAGCACCGCGATGGTGCCGAGCCCCAGGGCCGCGGCGGTCGCGGCGCCGGGACCGGCGACGACGTCGACGGCCAGCCCCGGCAGGCCGAGGATCTTGTCCGGGCCGGAGCGCGGTTGCCGGGCAGCGGCCATGGTGTAGAGCTGGCCGAAGATCAGGACCAGCCCGATCCCCGCCAGCATGCCCTGCACGACGGAGACGGAGATGGCGCGGAACCAGCGCCCGCAGCGCAGCAGTCCGAGCAGGATCTGGAGCACGCCCGTCAGGAGCACGATCGCCCCCAGCAGGCCGAGCCCGAACTCCTGGACGGCCTCGAAGACCAGCACGGTCAGCCCGGCCGCCGGACCGCTGACCTGGAGCGTGCTGCCGGGCAGGAACCCCACCACCAGCCCGCCCACGATGCCCGTGAGCAGGCCCAGTTCGGCGGGCACTCCGGACGCGACGGCGACTCCGACGCACAGGGGCAGCGCGACGAGGAAGACGACCAGCGAGGCGAGCACGTCCTGGCGCAGCACACCGGGCCGGCGCAGCTCCCCGAACGACGAGCGCAGGTGGGAGCGCGTGGCCGACACGGCTTCGGGTCCGGGGCCGGCGCCGGGCCCGGAGCGGTTCACAGCGGCCCGACCGCGGGCCGGCCCGCGTCGCGGGGGTGGCCCCGTAAGGCCGCCAACTGCGCGACGGCGTGCCGGGGATCGACGGCATGGTGCGCCGCGAAGGCGGGCGGGTGGTCGATGGGTGACGTCATGATGGCCTGCCTCCTGCGCCCGTCATGGCGGGGTGCCGGGGCGCGGTGTGGTCGGGTCGGGGGAGCGGGGCTCCGGCGCGGTCCTGCGGGGTGGGGCCGGGGCGCCCGACTGCACGGTCCTAGCGGACCGTGCCCAGCATTTTGCCAGCTCCATACCTGTCTTTGGGAGAGTGTTTTGTGCCAGCGCGGGACGTCCGTATGAGACACGGACGCAGTGACACCCCCTAGTGCCGCGTCAGGCAACGTTTGCCCGTCAAGGAGCGGCGTCCGGTGCGTGCTCTCGGCGTGCCGGCCGAAAGCGCTCGTACTGGACGTACTCGGGCTTTCGGCCGGTGCGGCGAGAGGGCGTGCCGGACGCCGCGACGGGGCGAACGTTGCCTGACGCGGCACTAGCGCGGCCCGCGCTCTCCCGCGTCCCGGGTGACGGAACTGGCGAGGGAGGCAACGGCCCAGCTCCCGACGAGGCTTGCGCATCCGATCATGCCCACGCCGATGACGAAGAGGCCGCTGGCGTCGTCCGACCAGTCGACGTAGGCCGCGGCCGTCAGCCCGGTGGCGGTGCCCAGCACCGCGCTCGCGACGTGCCGCCGGGAGCCGGCCCAGGCCGCCGCCGCCACCAGGGTCAGGACCAGCCCGATCACCTGCCAGGCCGCGTAGGGGCCGGTGACCGAGCCGTCGGGGTGCACGTCACGGTGCTGGTCCCAGCCGAGCCAGGCCGCCCAGGCCGCCACCGCTACGAGGGCCGAGAGCAGGGCGGGGAGGATCAGGGCGGGTGTCCGTCGCTTCTGGCGCATGGCCCCAGCCTCCCGGGCACGCCGGCCCCCGGCCAGAGGAGACGTACTCACCTCACGTTGAGTACCGGCGCCCATGCCGGAGCCGGCGGTGCGCCGGGAGCCCTCGGCCGTACGCGGCCCCCGCCACCCGGCGGCCGCTCAGAGCCGGCCGGCGACGAACCAGCGGGCCGGGAGCTCCACCGGGGAGCCGTCGGGGCGGGTCTCGCTCATGGCGAGGGCGGTCGTGCCCTCGTCGAGGACGGTGAGGCCGGCCGCCCGCAGCAGGCCCGCCACCTCGCCCTCGGCGACTTCCCCGGGGCGCAGGTCGTGTTCCTTGACGCGGCGCAGTTTGGGGGAGGGGCCGCCGGGCTGCGTCGCGATGGCGGCGATGACGTCCTTGGCCTCGCCGGTCGGCTCCAGGACCAGGGCGCGGCCGTGTGCGCCGACCAGCCGCGCCACGGCGGCGGCCACCGCGGGGCGGTCCTCGGGGTCGCTCTGGTGCAGAACGGCCCGCATGTACACGTTGGTGTCGCCGAGGCGCTCGTGCAGGGCGCCGGCCTGGACCGGGTCCGCGAGGTTGAGCTGCTCGTACGCGGCCGCCCCGGCCGGGTCGGCGCGGCGGGCGTGAGCGACGGCGGCGGCGGAGAGGTCGACGCCCACGGCGCGCGCGAAGCGGGTGGCGAGGAAGCGGGTCTGGGTGCCGTTGCCGCACCCGAGGTCGGCGACCGGGAGCGAGTGGTCGGCATACGGGGCGAGGTGGTCGAGGTCGCGCCGGGCCGTCAGGGCCGGGTCCGCGTCCCAGAAGGGCTCGCCCGGCTCGCCGGAGCTCTGCTCCCAGTAGCCGTCCCAGGAGGTGCGGTAGCGGTCGGACACGGTCATGGGCTCTCCTCGCGGTGTGCGGCGCCGGGTGCGTGGGGGGTCGCCGTGCCGAGTGGTTACCCAGGGTGCGGTGGGGCTAGTGCTGTGGCCGGAAGGGTTCACCGTGTCACGGCGTCCGGCACGGCACCTCGCCGCGTTGTCGGACCGCGCAAGTACGTCCAGTACAAGTCGCGGTCCTCCGCCTTGCGGTGCACCGCACCGGACACCGTGACCCGGCAAACCCTTCCGGCCACAGCACTGGCCACCACGAACGGGGGGGTTCAGGCGAGGGCGGTCACCAGCAGGGCGAAGGCGGCGACGATGACGGCGACGCGGACGTAGTGGAAGCGGTCCCAGCGGTTCATCTGCTCCTTCCAGTCGGCCGGCAGGCCTTCGGCGGTCCAGGTCTTGACCCGGTTGTTGATCGGGACGAGCAGCAGGAGCGACATGACCACGCTCACGATCAGCAGCGCGGTGGCGGTGACGACGAGGCCGGATCCCCGGTGGTGCCATCCGGCGACGGCCCATATCGCGGCGAGGACGAGCGAGCCGATGTACCAGAACGGCATCACGGCGCCCAGCAGCCGGGCCCCGTGGGAGCGGCCGCGCAGGCCGTTGTCCCCGGGGAGGCCGTTCAGGATCGGGTTGACGAAGAAGGCGACGCAGAATTCGACCCCCACCATCACGCCGACGATCACGGTGGTGACTACCTCGAGTGCGTTGAGCATGATGACCCCTCCTGGGATCTAGCGGTGCTAGCTGGTGATGCAACGCTAGCTCGGCTACCGCTCGTTTGTCTAGCGCTGCTAGGATCGAATCATGTCGGTACAGGAACGCAAGGAGCGCGAACGGGCGGGCCGCGAACGCCTCATCTTGGCGAAGGCCCGCGAACTCGCCGAGCAGCAGGGCTGGGACGCGGTCACCACCCGCCGTCTCGCGGAGCGCATCGAGTACAGCCAGCCCGTCCTCTACAGCCACTTCCGCGGCAAGCGCGAGATCATCGGCGCCGTCGCCCTCGAAGGCGCCGCCGAGATGGCCGCCGAGCTGCGGGCCGCGGCCTCCGCCGCGGACGGCCCGCGCGCCCGCGCCGCCGCCGTCGCCCGCGCCTACGTCGGCTTCGCCGAGCGCAACCCGGCGGTCTACGACGCCATGTTCCAGCTCGACGGAGGCCTGGCGTTCGCCCGGGAGGACACCCCCGAGCCCCTGAAGGACGCCTTCGCCGCCCTGCTGGAGAACCTCGGCGACGTCGCCGGCGACGGGGTCGCCCCGGAGCTGTTCACCGAGGTCTTCTGGGCGGCCCTGCACGGCCTGGCGACCCTGACCCGAGCCGGCCGCCTCCCCCCGCCGGAGGCCGACCGCAGGCTGCAACTCCTGGTGCACCGGCTCACGTTGCCCTGACGCCCCGCCCCACGGGCAGGACGCACGATGTCATCCTCCCTCCCGGCCCCGGCGATCCGTTCGGGGAAACGGGTTCTCATCTAGTGCAGATTCACTAGTCTTGCCCGGTGTCGTTCATCCAGGCTGGGGGTTGCACATGAGGGAGGCTGCGACATGACCGGCCCGGGATTCCACGTCATGACCGCGCCCGACATCACCGCGCCCGACGCAGACGCGCGCGCGACCTGCCTCCGGCTCGTCGGCGCGCTGGACCTGGACGGCGTCCCGCAGTTGCGCACCGCCCTCGCCGACTGTTTCGCACTGCGGCCCGACCGCGTGGTGCTCGACCTGTGGAACCTGCGGTTCTGCGACTGCGCGGGCCTCAACGTGATGGTGGAGGCCAAGGCCACAGCGGATAGGATCGCGGCCGAGCTGCGCGTGGAGGGCGCCCTCGCGCAGGTGGCTCGGCTGTTCGCCCTCACCGGCGTCGACGAAGTGTTCGCCGACACCCTGCCGCGTCTACCACCGAGGACCGTTCGTTGATGCCTCCGACACCGCAGGCCACCCCGGACGCCGTGCCGCGCACCGCCGACGGGCGCATCACGATCCTGCTCGTCGAGGACCACGACATGGTCGCCGAGGCGATCCGGCTCGCCCTGGACCGCACCGGCGACCTGAAGGTGGTCGGCCGCAGCCTGTCCCTCAAGCACGCGCTCACCGAAGCCGCCCGCCTGCGCCCCGCCGTGGTCGTCCTCGACCGGCGGCTGCCGGACGGCGACGGCATCCCCGCCATCGCCGCGCTCAAGGCCGCGGCCCCCGGCACCCGGGTCCTGGTACTGACGGGCGAGGGGAGCCCGGCGGTGGCGGCCCAGGTCGCCGAAGCCGGCGGCTCGGGACTCATCCTCAAGGCCGGCAACCTGGCCGAACTCCAGAACGGCGTACGCCTCGTCGCGGCGGGTGAACCGGCCTTCAGCAAGGGCCTGCTCAGCGGAGCCCTCGACCGGCTGACCGGCCGGACCCCGGCCCCGGGCGCCGCGCTCACCCCGCGCGAGCGCGAAACCCTCCACCTGCTCGGCGACGGCCTGGGCGCCGCCGAGATCAGCCATCGGCTCGGCGTCGCGCTCAACACCACCAGGAACCACATCCAGCGGGTGCTGGAGAAGCTCGGCGCCCGGTCCCAACTGGAGGCGGTCATCGTGGCCCGCCGGGAGGGCATCCTCCCGTGACCGCGCCCGTACCCGCGCCCGCGCCCGCGACCGACGCGAAGGACCCCGCCGGCCGGAGCGGCCCCCTGGCCCCGACCGAGACGGCGTTCACCCTGCTCGTCACCAGCGTCCTCGACTACGGCATCTTCATGCTCGACCCCACGGGCCACGTGTCCAGCTGGAACGCCGGCGCCGAGCGGATCAAGGGCTACGGCGCCTCGGACATCATCGGCAAGCACTTCTCCGTCTTCTATCCGCCCGAGGACATCGCCGCCGACAAGCCCGGCCTGGAGCTCAAGGCGGCCATCGCCGACGGCCGCCTCGAGGACGAAGGCTGGCGCATCCGGCAGGACGGCTCCCGCTTCTGGGCCAACGTGGTCATCACCCCGCTCTTCGGCGAGACGGGCGAACTCCGCGGCTTCGGCAAGGTCACCCGGGACATGACCGAGCGCCGCGCCGCGGAGCAGGCGCTCAGCGAACGCCGCCGCCTCTTCACCCACCTCGTGCAGGCACAAGAGCTGGAACGCCGCCGCATCGCCTGGGACGTCCACGACGACACCATCCAGGCCATGGTCGCCGTCGGCATGCGGCTCCAGCTGCTCGCCGATCAGTCCGACGAGCCCTACGCCCGCGAACTCACCCGGCTCGACGCCTCCGTACGCGAGGCGGTCGGCCGCCTGCGCAACCTCACCTTCCGGCTCCAGCCGCCCGGAATAGACCGGCACGGCCTGGTCGAAGCGCTGTCCCAGCACCTCGACGACGTGGTCAGCGCGGACTGGGGACTGGAGCCGTCCCTGCACCACGACGTGAGGACGGAACCGGCCCCGGAAACCGCGATCACCATCTTCCGCATCGTGCAGGAAGCGCTGCTGAACGTGCACAAGCACGCCAGGGCACGCTCCGTACGGATCAGCGTCACCACCGAGGACAAGGGCCTGCTGGTCCGGGTGACCGACGACGGCACCGGCCGGCCGGCCCTCGCCCACCGGCTGCACGAGCACTTCGGGCTGATGGAGATGCGCGAACGGGCCGAGACCGCGGGCGGCTGGTGGACGTTCCGCAGCGAACCCGGCACCGGCACCACCGTCGAGTTCTGGGTACCCGATCTGCCGCCCGGCGTGCTCGATGAACCGCTACCGGGCCCACCCGCCGGCCACCGCGACTCCACGACCGCCCTCCAGGAGCCGTCGTGACCCCGCCCGCCCCACCCCCGAGCCGCCTGCGCGTACTGATCTGCGACGACAACGCCATGCTGCGCGCGGCGCTGGCGGACGTCGTCCGCGCCCAGGACGACCTCGCCCTGGTCGGCAGCGCGGCCGACGCCGCCGAGGCGATCCGGCTCGCCACCGCTCTGCTGCCGCACGTCGTGGTGCTCGACGTACGCTTCCCCGGCGGCGGCCCGTACACCGCCCAGCAGATCGTCGGCGCCGTCCCCGGCGTGCGCATCCTGGCCTTCTCCGCCTACGGAGACCAGGGCCCGCGCAGCGAAATGGCCGCGGCCGGCGTCGCCGGATACCTCGTCAAGGGCATCACCAACGCCCGGTTGCTGGCCGAGATCCGCGCCCACGGAGCCGAAGCCCTCCCACTCATGGCCGGCACCGCCCGAGACGAGCCCCAGACCCCGTGACAGCCGAAGATCCGCACGTCGTGCTCACCTGGACCGAAGGCGCCACCACGGTCCGGTGGAGCGGCCCCGCCGGGAACGTCGAGAAGAGGTACGCGCTCCCACCGCAGGCGGTCCTGGCATGGCGGGAGCGCGACGAGTCGCTCCTGCTGGTGCTGGAGGCGATCAACGGCGCACCCTTCACCCCGTCGGACAACGCGGTGGTCTACCGGGCCGACGGCACGGAGCGGTTCCGGCTGCGTCCGCCGTGCGACCTGCTGCCCGACCCCGCCGACGTGCACGGCTTCTACGCTGCTTTCCTCCGGCACGGACGACCGCTTCTGATCATGGTCACGCGCAACGCGGGCGACTTCCAGGGCCGCATCGACCTCGCGTCCGGCCGGATCGTGGACACCACCACCTGGCGCTGACCGGCGGGGGGTGCCCGCCGGTCAGCCCGGATGCGGCGCGCGACGCGGACCGGGCTCGGCGCAGCGGATACAGGTGGTGGCCGCCGGCCGGATCTCCAGGCGTTCGGGCGCGATGGCCCGGCCGCAGCCCTCGCACCGCCCGTACTCACCGCGTCCGAGGCGTTCCAGGGCCCGGTCCAGCTCGTCCAGGTGCTCGCGGGACGATGCCGTCAGGGAGGCCACGTGGGCCCGTTCGAAGGCGGTGCTGCCCCCTTCGGGGTCGTGCTCGTCATCGACGGCGACCAGAGCATTGGCCGCGACGATCGCGTCGAAGTCCCGGCCGAGCGCCGCGATCCGGGCGAGGGTGTCGGCGCGGTCGCCCATGAGACGGGCGCGGGCCGCCGCGGAGGCGGCGGGTTCGCGCCCGGAGTGACCGCTCTGTCCTGCATTGCCCATGCCGAGAACAACGCGAGGCCGACGCACCCGATTCCCCGGAGGGCCCCACCCACCGCCGGAGGGCGGCCGCCCCGCCCCCATGCCGCCGGCCCCGGCATCACCGCCGGCCGCGACCGGCCGCGTTGGCCTGCCAGGTGCGTCCGATCGTGCGCATCAGCGCGGGATACACCCCGAGGTACCGGAAGGGTTTGATGGCGAGCATGTAGAGGCGGCCGAACGGGCCGTTCGGCTTGACCAGGACGGCCATCTGCCCTCGGTGGCCCCCCGAGCCGTCGCCGACCCAGCCCAGGTGCAGCACCGCGTGCACGGTCTTGTTGGCCATCTCGGCGGCCCACTCGTCGCCCGTCTCGTAGAGCGAGGTGAACGTGGACGAGCCGAGGTCGGGGCCCCGGGGCCCTTCGCGCAGGTCAGCCGGCAGCCGCTCGCGCAGGGACGTCGTACGGGCGCCGATGCCGCTCGCCCGCCCGTCCCAGCCGAGCACCGCTCCGAGCCGCCAACGGACGGTGAAGAGCAGCCGGGTCAGCGGGGTGTCTCCGTTCACGCCGCTCCGGATCCCCTCGGCGAGCTGCCGCACCAGCTCGGGCAGGTCGTCGGGGCCGCCGGGCGTGGGGAGGGCCCAGACGTCCTCGACCGTGAAGTCGGCGGCGATCTCGTGGATCCGCCAGGGGTGGCGGGTGTGGGCGGTTCGTGGAAGGCGCATGACCTGAACCCCTGTCTATACGGTGCCGTATAGATCTGAGCGTAGACCCATCCATACGCGCCCGTATACTCGGCCGGGACGTGAGGAGGCACACACCATGGGCGCGACCCGCACCCCACGCGTCAAGTGGATCGAGGAGGGCCTGCGCGCCCTGACGGCGGGCGGCCCGGACGCCGTCCGGATCGAGGCACTGGCGCAAGCGCTCGGCGTCAGCAAGGGCGGCTTCTACGGGTACTTCCGCAACCGCGACGCCCTGCTCACCGAGATGCTCGACACCTGGGAGTACGAGGTCGCCGGAGGCGTGATCGAGCAGGTGGAGAGCGCGGGCGGCGACGCCCGGACCCGGCTGGACCGCCTGTTCACCCTGGCGGCCGCCCCCACCGAGGGACCGGTGCGCGGCACCACCGCCGACCTGGCCGTTCGCGACTGGGCCCGCCGCGACCCGGACGTCGCCGAGCGCCTGCGCCGCGTCGACAACCGCCGCATGGACTACCTGCGTTCCCTCTTCTCCGACTTCTGCCCCGACGAGGACGAGGTCGAAGTCCGCTGCCTGATCGCCGTCTCCGTACGCATCGGCAACCACCTCGACGCCGCCGACAACGGCAAGCGCAGCCGCGCCGAAGTGATGGAGCTGATCAGACAACGCCTGCTCCGCTAGCGGCACCGGATGGCGCTCGCCGACGCCCGGCCGACCGCCTGGCCGACCGCCTGGCCGAGGGCCGGACGGCAAAGGGCCTGGTGTGCGGGGCCGGCGGAACCGGGTACCGTCTTTGTCATGTCCTTCCGGACGCCGATTTTCGAGTGAGAGCGTGATGGGCCCCCGCTGACGCCCTTCGACGTCGCCGCGCCCGTCCCCCACCCATGAATCCGTAGATCACTTCACATCACGACCGGGGAGAACCCGTGACCGACAGCAAGAACATCAACAACCCCGTGGGCCAGGGCGGCGGCCACCGCAAGAAGCTCTCCCGCGCCGAACGGCAGAACAACGGTCCGCACCGCAACCGCGACCGCCAGGGTGCCGCTGACCAGAAGGCGGAGCTGGTGCGCAAGATGCGCGAGAAGGCCGGCACGGCCGAAGCCGCCGGACAGACGGGTGACGACACCGCGCAGAGCTGACGCACCGCCGCCGCAGGGCGACACCGCACGGGGCAGGGCCCGGACCGCGACGCGCGGTCCGGGCCCTGCCCCGTCCCGGGGTGAGCCCGCACGATCGACCGCCGGTCTCGCCGTTCAGCTCTTGCGGGCCAACGGCTGCCCGGCGAAGCTCACGCCCGCCAGGCCATGGGCCAGGAGGTTGCGGATGTTGCCGTGGTCGGCGTCGTCCGGCGTCGCCAGCACGCTGCGATAGTGCTCACCGAACGCGAGCAGTGCCTCCTGGTCGCTCAGCCCTTCCAGCAGGGCCAGTCCGAGCGTCTTGCAGGAGCCCTCGTTCTCACCCGCGGCGTTTTCCAGATCCCCATTGCGGAACGCCTGCGGCTGGTAGTCGTAGTGCGCGGCGACGAAGGCCAAGGTGTCGGCGAACTCATGCTCACCCGACGCAAGGCTTGCCCGCAGCGAGTTCAGATCGGTCATGTCGGTTCCCCTGGCTTGAGCGGACGGGCCGGTCGCCCTCCGTGACCGGGAGACCTTACCCTCAGCTGCGGGAGGCTCTTACACTCGCCCGGTGGATGCGATGAGATGTACGTACTGCGCCGGTGTCGGGCTGGAGCCGGGTTTCGTCGAGGATGCCGGAGAGGGCTCCCGGGGGTACGCCCGGTGGATTGCCGGCGCGCTGGAACGCGGCCTGTTCGGGGGTGCCAAACGGCTGGGCCGGCCCCGGCGCCGGATAGAGGCGTACCGCTGCCCGCACTGCTCCCACCTCGAACTCTTCGCGACCGAGGCCGTCTGACGACGGCGCTCCGCGGGTGGCCGGGGGATCGCGCCGTACGCGTCCGTACGCGTCCGTACGTGAGTCCGCGAAGTCCGCGCCGCTCGCCCGCCGGGCCGTGTCAGCCCGAGCGGCGTACGTCCCGTGCGGCGTAGGCGTCGATCGCGGCGAGCGTGGCTGCCGGCTGTTCGATCTGGGGCAGGTGCCCGGCCCGGGGGACGACCTCGAAGCGGGCGTCGGCGAAGGCCCGGGCGTACGCGGCGCCGTAGGCCGGAGTGACGATGCGGTCGCTCTCCCCCCACAGCAGCAGGGCGGGCACCCGGACGTCCCGCAGACGGTCCAGAAGCAGCGGGTCGTGCATGTACGGGTCACCGGCGATGGCCCGCATGGTGGTCATGTTGCCCTGGCGGAAGCTGAGCTGATCGGCCGGGACGAGGGCCCGGTCCACCTGGAATCGGTCGGGGTCGTGGTAGGAGTGCTCGGCGACGCCACGGGCGTCCAGGGCGAAGAAGTCGGTGATCGGCTCACCCTCGATCCGCACCCCGACGGCGTCGATCAGGACGAGGCCGCCGATGGTGTCGGCCCCCGTGTCGCGCACGGCCATGTCGGCCGCGATCCAGCCGCCGAGCGAGGAGCCGATCACGAGCACGTCGCGCAGGCCGCGGTCCTGAAGGTGGCGCAGGTAGCCCGCCGCCAGGCCGGCGACACCGCTCGGCCCGTCCGGGCGCGGGGTGCCGTTCCAGCCGGGATGGGTGGGGGTGAGGACGTGCCGGGTTCGCGCGAGGTGCTCGGCGATCCCGGCGACCGTGGCCGGACCGCCGCCGCCGTGCAGGACCAGGGCGGGGCGGCCCTGCCCCGCCTCGGTGAGCAGGGCGGTCAGGCCGTTGTGCAGGGTGACGGTGCGGGTCTCGGTCATGGTGTGCCTCCGGGTCGGTGATGACACGACAGTAACTAAGGATGTTTAGATAAACAACCTTAGTCGCTGGGGTAGGGTGGGTTCATGCCCGGTGAACTGCAGATCCTCGGTAGGGCCGTCAAACAGGCTCAGTACCGACACCACCGAACCCTCGACGCCCGTCTGGCGCTCGTCGGCACGACCCTGGCCCAGTGGGACGCCCTGCGGGCGATCGGCCGTTGGCCCGGGGCCTCGGCCAGGGAGCTCGCCCGGGAGACGTTCCAGAGCGAGCAGGCCTTCGGCACGCTCGCCGGCCGGCTGGTGACCCAGGGCCTGATCGAGCGGCGGCCGGGCCACGGCCGCCGCTTGGAGCACCACCTCACACCCGCGGGCGTGAGCGTCCTCCAGGCCGGACACCGCGTCGCCGACGAGGTACTCGCCGCGTCCTTCGCCGCCCTCAACGAGACCGAACGCGGCACGCTCCTGGGCCTGCTCGAAAGGATCGGCGGCGAACCCCCCGAAGAGGAACCGGGGCCGGGACTGCCGGGCTGAGGGTGTCGTCGGGTATCCGGCGCCCAGGCAGCCAACGCCCCGCTGGGACGCCCGGCTCGATCCGCTCCCGCCCGGCCCAACGGCATTGCTCAGCCGTACGAGTGACTGAATCGGGCCGCGCAATCGGATGACCGGGTCCCCGGCGGCCCGGGCGCGGCAGGGTGGTGGCATGCACCACGGCGGAACCGGGCGGCGGCGCCGGCGCGCTCCGGGTCCGCCGGCCCCCATCGCGACGGGCGGGCACGGCCTGCCGCCCGGTCACCCCAGGAGGACGAGCATGCCCACGATCACCGCCCGGGACGGTGCCGAGATCTTCTTCAAGGACTGGGGGAGCGGCCGTCCGGTCGTCTTCAGTCACGGCTGGCCGCTGAACGCCGACGCCTGGGACAACCAGGCCCACTTGGTCGCCTCGCACGGCTTCCGCGCCATCGCGCACGACCGGCGCGGGCACGGCCGTTCCTCCCAGACCTGGGACGGCAACGACATGGACCGGTACGCCGACGACCTGGCCGAGCTGATGGAGCGGCTCGACCTGACCGATGCCGTCCTGGTGGGCCACTCCACCGGCGGTGGCGAGGTCGCCCGCTACCTCGGCCGGCACGGCACCTCCCGGGTGTCCAAGGCCGTCCTGCTGGGAGCCGTCACCCCGCTGATGCTCAAGACCGCGGCGAACCCGGAGGGCGCGCCGATCGACGTCTTCGACGGCATCAGGGCCGGCGTCGGCGCCGACCGGTCGCAGTTCTACCAGGACCTCAGCGGCCCGTTCTACGGTGCCAACCGCGACGGCGCGAGCGTGTCCGCGGGCCTGCGCGACGCGTTCTGGCTGATGAGCATGCAGGTCGGCCTCAAGGGAGCGCTCGACTGCGTCAAGGCGTTCTCGGAGACCGACTTCACCGAGGACCTCAGGAGCATCGACATCCCCGTCCTGGTCGCCCACGGCGACGACGACCAGATCGTGCCGATCCGGGCCGCCGCCCTGCAGAGCGTCAAGCTCGTCAAGGACGCCCGGCTCAAGGTCTACCCCGGCGCCCCGCACGGCCTGGTCGGCGACTTCGAGAAGGCCTTCAACGCGGACCTGCTGGCGTTCCTCGCCGAGTGACCCGCCCGCCGTCGGGGCCGGCGGCCGAGCCGCCCCCGACGGCGGAGCGCGCCCGGCCCCCCATCGCCCCGCTCCACCCCTGGCGGCGGGGGTGGAAGGGGGGCGGCTTTCCCGAATTCTTCCTGGGCCGTGGTGCGGGCTATGCTCCGGCGAGTGTCGGTTCGTCCCCCTGTTCGAGGTTCGAGGTTCGAGGTTCGAGCGAAGGGGCTGGAGCCTCACTCCACGCACGATGGTTCAGGAGCCCTGTGGTGATCGGTCGTCAACGAGAACGGGCGATCATCGCCGAAGCGCTCTCCCCCCGCACGGCGGCAGCGGCCGTACTGCTGCTCGGCGAGGCCGGGGTGGGCAAGACCCTGCTGCTCGACACCGCCGCCGAAGACGCGGCGCGCGCCGGCACCCGGGTACTGCGGGTCCGGGGCAACGCGGCCGAGGCCGAGCTCGCCTTCGCCGGACTGCACCAACTCCTGCTGCCCCTTCTGGGCAATGACCTCGACAACCTGCCGGTCCGTCAGCGGGCAGCGCTGCTCAGCGCCTTCGGCCTGGGCGAGGACCCCGCGCCGCCCGACCTCATGATGATGAGTCTGGCCGTCCTGACCCTCGCTTCCCAAGTCGCCTCGACCGAACGGCTGTTGCTGGCCGTGGACGACGCCCAGTGGCTCGACCACGGCAGTTGCCAAGTCCTGGGCTTCCTGGCCCGGCGCCTGGCGGGCGAGTCGATCGGGCTGCTCGTCGCCGTCCGTGGCTCCCACCGGCCCGACTGGCTGGACCCCGCCGTCCCGGACGTGACGGTGCCGCCCCTGTCCCCGTCCGAGGCCGAGGAACTGCTCGGCATCCAGCCCGACGCGCCCGTCGGGCCGGCCCGGCGCCACGTGCTGGCCACCGCCGCCGGCAATCCGCTCGCCCTGGTCGAGCTGGCCCGGTCGGCGGCGCACGGCGGCCAACTCCCGCACATGGGGCCCGTACCCGTCACCGACCTCCTGGAACGGACCTTCGCCACCCAGATCGACGCACTCCCCCCGGCCACCCGTCACGCCCTGCTGGTCGCGGCCGCCGCTGAGGGCGCGAGCCTGTCCGACGTGTTCGCCGCGCTCCCGCCCGGCACCGACGCGGAGGTGTGGCGGCCGGCGGAGCGGGCCGGGCTCGTACACCTGCGGGCCGACCGGCTCGACTTCCGCCACCCGCTGATCCGTTCGGCCGTCTACGGTGCGGCCCCCTTCGCCGAGCGGCGCCGCGCGCACCTGGCGCTGGCAGCCGTGCTCGACGCCGACCCCGACCGGCGGAGCTGGCAGCTGTCGGCCGCGACGGTGGTCCCCGACGCCTCGGTCGCCGCCGCCCTGGAGGCCACGGCCGTCCGCGCGTTCGGCCGGGGAGCCCTCGCCGAGGCCCTGGCCGGACTGGAACGCTCCGCGCAGCTCCACCCGGACCTGGCCGAGCGCGCGCGACTCCTGTCGACCGCCGCCTACGCCGCCGTCCTGGTGGGCGACATCGACCGGGCCGAGGCGCTCGCCGGACAGGCCGAGCGTCTCGTCGAGGACCCCGCGGCGATGAGCTGGATCTGCGCCCTGAGCGGCCTGGTCGCGATGCTCATGGGGCGGATGGAACGGGCCTTCGCCCTCGTCGTCCCCGAAGACCTGCCCGCGTCGCGGCAGCTCGCCGCAGACGTGTCCACGATCGCCACCGGCATCGTCTACCACTCGGGCATACCGGCGCAGCGGGAGCGGATCCGGCCGATGCTCGCGGCCCGGGCCACCGCGGACGGCTTCCGGGCCACCCACCCCTTCAACCTGTGGGACCTGGGCGTCACCGACCCCTTCACCCTGGGCGCGACGGTCCGCGCCCACCTGCCCGCGGCTGCCGCCGCCCCCGGCCTCATCCCCACCGAGTCCCACACCCTCGGCGTCCTGTGCATGCTGCTCGACGAGACCGAGACGGCCGTCAGCCTGCTCGGCGGCGTGGTCAACCCCCAGTGGGAGGACGCGGCCGACTTCCACGGCGGGATGACCGCGGCCGACCTGGCCTGGGCCAACCTCGACAGCGGCCGGTGGGCGGACGCACGGCTCGGCGTCGAGCGGCTCGCCGAGCGGTTCCTGGCCGGACACCGCACCCTGGGCTCCGTACGGGCCCTCGCCGCCCTCGCCACCGTGTGCGCGCTGACCGGTGAGCCCGAGACCGCGCTGCGCCACGCGGCGGCCGCCCTGGCCGTCGCCGAACCGGCCTGCGCACTCGCCACCGTGGTCCGGGCCCGCCGGGCCGCCGGGCTGGCCGCGACCGCCCTGGGCGACCACGTCGCCGCCCACCTCCACCTGCGGGACCTCTTCGACGCCTCGGGGGCGCCCGCGCACTACCACCTCTCGTGCTACGCGGTCGCAGACCAGGCGGCCGCCGCCGTCCTCACCGGTCACGCCGAGGAGGCCCGTACGATCCTGGACCAGGTCACCGAGGCCGTCGGGGACGGAGCCTCGCCGCGTTTGCGGCAGATCCTGCTCCGGGCGCGGGCGCTCCTCGCCGAACCGGCCGAAGCCGAAGCGCACTTCCGTGAAGCCGTGACGGAACCGGGCGGCGTGCGCTGGCCGTTCGAGCGCGCGCAGACCTGGCTGGAGTACGGCGAATGGCTCCGCAGGCAGCGCCGGATCGCCGAGGCCCGCGCGGCCCTGACGAAGGCCCGGGAGATCTTCGAGGGGCTGGGCGCACGGCACTGGGCGGAGCGGGCCGAGGCGGAACTCCGGGCGGCCGGCGTCGTCGTGGAGGCGGCCCGGCACAGCGCGCTGCGCGCCCTGACCCCGCAGCGGCAGCGGATCGTACGGCTCGCGGCGCAGGGCCTGACCAACCGGGAGATCGGCGAGCGGTTGTGCCTGTCGCCACGCACCGTCGGCACGCACCTCTACCAGGCTTTCCCGGCCCTCGCCGTGACCTCCCGCAGCCAGTTGCGCGACGTCGTGGAGCGGGAGTCGGGCGGCTGAGCGGACCCGCGGCCGGGCGCCGGCCGACGACGCAAGTCATGTGACGGATGGCGCCGGAGCCTTCTGGGACGACAGTGAGGGGAGGAACGATTCGCCCGTCACTCGGAGTCCCTCATGTCCGTCGTACTGTCGACCTTGCCGCCGTCGCCGCGCGACCGCGCCGGATACTGGCACGATCTGGTGTCCGGCACCTTCATCCCGCTCGACCTCAGATTGCACGAACGCGTGCCGTCGATCGGAACGATCACCAGTCGGCAGCTCGGCCCGCTCCAGATCTCCGAGGTCGAAGCCGGCCCGCAGACCGTGTCGCGCAGCGTACGCCGCATAGCCCAGGGAGGCGGGGAGTTCCTGACCGTCACCCTTCAGCACCGGGGCGCCGCCCGGCTCACCCAGGACGGGCGGCAGGCCCTGGTCCTGCCCGGGACCTTCACCTGCTCGGACGCGGGCCGGCCCTACGAGCGGGAGCAGCCGGAAGCCTTCCGGTTCACCGCGTTCCGAGTGCCGAAGGCCGTGCTCGGCCTCCCGGACGGTGACCTGCGGGCGGTCACCGGCACGCTGCTCAGCGGCAGTACGGGGACTTCCGGGCTGGTGGCCGGACACCTGAACCGGCTGGCCGAGCAGGCGGCCGGCTTCGACCCGCACATCGCCCACCGACTCGCCCTCACCACGGCCGACTTGCTGGCCGTACTGGTCCGGGAACGGCAGGGCCAGCTGGACCCGCGCGCGCCCGAGTCGGCGCGCGGCATGCTGGCCCGGGTCAAGGAGTACATCCTGCGGCACCTGGGCGACCCCGGGCTCTCGCCGGAGCGGATCGCCACCGCGCACCACATCTCGGTGCGCTACCTGCACAAACTGTTCCGGACCGAGGGCGTGACGGTGGGCCGCTGGATCCACCGCGAACGGCTCGACCGCTGCCGGCGGGAACTGTCCCGGGCGACGGGAACCGCGCCGGCCGTCTCGGCGGTGGCCCAGCGGTGGGGCTTCGTGAGCCCCTCCCACTTCAGCCGGGCCTTCCGGCAGGCCTACGGGATGTCCCCCCGGGAGTGGCAGGCCGGAACCCGGATCGATCCGGACGCGGACGCGGCTCCGGCTCCGGGCCCGGACCGGTCCGAGGGCTGACGCGCCGGGGGCGGGCCCGTCGGAGCGGGCCTTCACGGGCGGTCGGTCCGCAGCGCCGCCAGCCGTTGCTCGAACGGCACCACTTCCTCCTCCGCCGCCACGGCCCGCCCGGAGCCCGACATCAGCGCGGCGAGTTCCCCGGCCGCCCGCACCACCCGGTCGGCCAGCGCGTGGCGGGGGCCGTCGCCGCCCGCACCCCAGTCCTCAGGGGCCGCGAAGACGGAGGTCGGCGCCACCACGGCCCGCAGGTGCGCGAAGAGGGGCCGCACCGCGTACTCCTCGTTGAGGCCGGGGACCACCCGGCGGCCGAGCGCGTCGACCACCCGGGTGGCGGGGCCCACGAAGGCGGCCAGCTCGTGGTCGTCGGCCCCGAGGGCCAGGACCCGGCCGTCGCGGACGGCGACGGCGCGGGCCTCGGGCCGGGCGGGGTCCCCGGTGAACACCTTGGCGTTGCGGACCAGGAGATCGGCCGCGGGGCCCTGCGGCTCCGCGGCCGGTCCTATGCCGGCCACCGGCATGCTCGGCTGCTGCCCGGGGCTCATGCCAGGGCCTTGCGCAGGACGTCGACCGCCACGCCGATGGCGAGCCGCGCCGCGTGCGTGTCGCGCAGCGGGTTCAGCATCACGAAGTCGTGGATGGTGCCCAGCGCCCGCAGGGAGACCACCGGCACACCGGCCGTCCGCAGCGCGGCGGCGTACGCCTCGCCCTCGTCGCGCAGGACGTCGGCCTCGGCGGTGACGACCAGGGCGGGCGGGAGCCCGGTGAGCTGCTCGGTGGTCGCGCGCAGCGGGGACGCGGTGATCTGCGCGCGCTCGGCCGCGTCGGTCGTGTACTGGTCCCAGAACCAGCGCATGGCGTCGCGGCGCAGGAAGTAGCCCTCGGCGAACTGCCCGTAGGACTCGGTGTCGAAGGACGCGTCGGTCACCGGGTAGAAGAGCACCTGCGCGGCGAGGCGGACGTCGCCGCGCTCCTTGGCCATCAGGGTGAGGGCGGCGCTCATGTTGCCGCCCACCGAGTCGCCCGCGACGGCGAGACGCGAACCGTCCAGGTCCTTGGCGGCGCCATCGGCGACGATCCACCGCGCGACGGCGTAGTTCTGCTCGATGGCGACGGGGTAGCGGGCCTCGGGGGAGAGGGCGTACTCGGGGAAGACCACGGCCGCCCCGGTGCCGACGGCCAGTTCGCGCACCAGGCGGTCATGGGTGTGGGCGTTGCCGAAGACCCAGCCGGCGCCGTGGATGTAGAGGATCACCGGCAGCGTGCCGGTGGCGCCGCGGGGACGGACGATGCGGGCGCGGACCTCCCCGGTGGGGCCGCCGGCGACCGTCACCCACTCCTCGTCCACGGGCGGGAAGGTGACGCCCTCACCGTTCTGGACGCCGTCGACGGCCGCGCGGCCCTCGGCGACGGGGATCTCGTAGAGGTACGGCGGTTTGGCGGTGGCGTCGGCGAAGGCCTGGGCGGCGGGTTCCAGAACGGGCTTGCTCGGCATGGCGGGGCTTCTTCCGTGGAGGGGTGAAGGGAACGGAGGGGGGAGGAGGGAACGGAGGGGCAGGAGGGAACGGAGGGGCAGGAGGGAGGACGTCGGGTGGTGCGCCGCCGCCCAGGATCGGGCCGGCGGCGGCTCCCGTGCGGGAGAGCGCCGCCGACCCGCCGCAGGAGCAGCTCGCTCAGCCCAGGAAGGCCAGCAGCGCGGTGTTGACCTCGTCGGCGTGCGTCCACAGCAGGCCGTGCGGGCCGCCGGGGACGACCGTGAGCTCGGCTCCGGAGATCCGGCGCGCCAGCGGGACCGCGGTGGAGTCGATGGGCAGGGTGCGGTCGGCGTCGCCGTGGATGATCAGCGTCGGGACGTCGATCCGGCTGACGTCCTCGCGGAAGTCCGTCAGCAGGGCGTGGATGCAGTCGAGGGTGGCCTTGGCGGAGGCACCGACGGCGACGTTCCAACTGGCCTGGACGGCTTGCTCGCTGATCCGCTGTCCGCCCAGTACGTCCACGTTGTAGAAGTCGGCGAGGAAGTCGCTCATGAACGCGAACCGGTCGGCTCGGATGGCCTCTTCGAGGCCCTTGAAGACCTCGCCGTCGACACCGGCCGGATTGTCCTCGGTCTTGAGGAGGAAGGGCGGGACGACGCCGATCATCACGACCTTGGAGATCCGCTCGGATCCGTAGCTGCCCAGGTAGCGGGCCACCTCGCCGGTGCCCATCGAGAAGCCGACCAGGGCGGCGTCCCGCAGGTCGAGGGCGATGAGCAGGTGGTTCAGGTCGGCGGCGAAGGTGTCGTAGTCGTAGCCGTCGGCGGGCTGGTCGGAGCGGCCGAAACCGCGTCGGTCGTAGGTGACGACCCGGTTGCCGGCGGCGAGCAGCGCGGCGGTCTGCCTCTCCCAGGAGGCCCCGTTCAGCGGCCAGCCGTGGATCAGCACGACGGGCCGGCCGGAACCGTGGTCCTCGTAGTAGAGCTCGACGGGGGCGGAGTTGCCTTCGGCGACCTTGACGTAGGGCATGGGTGTGCTCGGCCTTCTCTCGTGGAGGGTGCGGGCCTGCGCCCGCGCGGACTTCAGGTGGGTGAGGGGGTCCGGCCGCCCGCCGAGGGGGTGTGCGCGGGCGGCCGGACCGTACGGGGGCCCTACGGGGCAGCCGGGGCGCGGTGCAGGACGAGCCGGGTGAGGAGGCCGCTGCCGACCCCGGCCGCGACCACCGGGACCGTCCACCACAGCGGGTACGGGGTCAGTCCGAGGGCGCGGTCGAGGGACCAGGCGCCGGGGCCGGCGGCGGCGAGAGCGGCGCAGGCGCCGATCAGCACGAGCGGGTACTCGTAGCCGTCGTCCTGCACCCAGAGGCCGTTGTGCCACTTCACGCTCAGGGCGACGGTCATCACCCCGATCCCCCCGGTCGCGGCGAGCGGCGTCAGGAGTCCGGCGGCGAGCAGCACTCCGGAGCCGATCTGTCCGCCACCCGCCGCGAGGGCGGTCAGCGCCCCGCCGCGGAACCCGTCGGCGGCGAACTCCCTTGCTCCGCCGTCCAGTCCGTGACCGCCGAGGTGCGCGCTGATCTTCTGGACCCCGTGGCCGGCGATGAGCAGGCCCACCAGCAGCCGCAGGATCAGGAGGCCGGTGTCCAAGGGATCAGCCGGCCGCGTGCGCGCCGATGACCGACTGCGCGTACACGACGCCCAGGCCGTACGCGCCGGCGTGCTCCTTGACGATCTCCATGACCGCGCCGTAGGTCTCCTGGCGGGCCCAGTCGCGCTGGAGCTCCAGCAGCACCTGCACCCAGGTCACGGGGACGGCCCCGGCGGCGAGCATCCGCTGGAGGGCGTGCTCGTGGGCGGCGGGGCTCACGCCGCCGGAGGCGTCGGAGACCACGTAGACCTCGTATCCCTGCTCCAGCGCGGAGAGGGCGGGCAGCACCAGACACACCTCGGTCCACAGACCCGCCAAGATGATCTTCCTGCGGCCGGTGGAGCGGACCGCCTCGACCAGGGCGGCGTCCTCCCAGGCGTTCATGCTGGTGCGGTCGATGGGCTTCTGGTCGGGGAACACGGCGGCCAGCTGCGGCAGCAGCGGCCCGGAGAAGGATTCCGCGGCGACCGTGGTGAGCACCGCGGGGACGCCGAAGGCACGGGCGGCCTTCGCGAGGCCCACCGTGCTGTTGATGATCGCGGCGCGGTCGCCGCTGCCCGTGCCGAAGAACATCTGCGGCTGGTGGTCGACGAAGAGCATGACCGCGTTGTCGGGCGTGAGCAGGTCGGTGCTCGGGGCCGCCTGCACCTGGGCTGTGTCGAACATGAAGGGTGTCGTCCTCTCGCGGTAAGGCGGTTGCGGAATCGGAGGCGACCGGCCGCACCATCGCTTCGGCCCGTCGTTCCCCGAACCTAGAACCGCCGGAACAGCCGCAGTTGCCCGTCCGCGCCCCGCCTCTGTCCCCCGCGTGCACCTCCGCCCGGCCCTGCGCCGCAACCGGCCTGACAGCGTGACAGCGTGACGGGGGGCGCTCTCGCGCCAGTTCCCGTGCGCTGTGTGCACACCGGCCCGCGCCCGGCGCCCCTAGCGTCGCCGGGTGGGTCCCTCCCGTGGGGCCGGGAACGAGGAGAGCCAGACATGCGCCCGGACGGACAGCCCCCGGCCCGCCGACGCGGCATGGTGGGGCGCGACCCCGGGGAACCGCACCGGGCGTCCACCCCGCTGGAACTCCTCTTCGACCTGTGCTTCGTCGTCGCGGTCGCCCAGGCTTCCGAGGGCCTGCTGGAGGCGCTGTCCCACGGCACGTACGCGACCGGGTTCCTGAGCTTCGCCCTGGTCTTCTTCACCATCTGGTGGGCCTGGATGAACTTCACCTGGTTCGCCTCCGCCTACGACGTCGACGACGTCCCCTACCGGCTGCTGGTCCTGATCCAGATCACCGGGTCGCTCGTCCTCGCCGCCGGTGTGCCCCGCGCCTTCGACGGCGGCGACCTGCGGGTCGTCACCGTCGGGTACGTCCTGCTCCGGACGGCCCTGGCCGCCTCCTGGGTGCGCGCCGCCCGCTCCGATCCCGCCCGGCGCACGACCGCGCTGCGCTTCGCCACCGGGGTGACCCTCTGCCAGGCCGGCTGGGTCTGCCTGCTCGCCCTGCCGGCGGCGGCACGGCTGCCCGGCATGGCCCTGCTGATCGTCGCCGAGGTGTCCGTCCCGGTGTGGGCGCAGTCCGCCGGGATGACGCCCTGGCATCCGCGCCACATCTCCGAGCGGTACGGACTGTTCACCCTCATCGTCATCGGCGAGTCCGTCGCGGCCACCACCCTCGCCGTCCAGAGCGCCTTCGCCCGCCACCAGGGCACGGCCGCGCTCGGCGCCGTCGCCGCCGGGGGTCTGTGCACGGCCTTCGCCATGTGGTGGCTGTACTTCGACGAACCCGCGCACACGTTGCTCGAAACGACCCACCGGTTCCACCGCCGCAGGTTCACCTGGGCCTACGGCCACTACCTGGTCTTCGCCTCGGCGGCCGCCGAAGGCGCCGGCCTGTCCGCCTACGCCGAGCACGTCACCACCGGGCCGGGCGCCCCGCCGCTCGCGGCCGCGGCCGCGGTCACCGTACCGGCGGCGGTCTTCCTGACCGTCGTCTGGAGCGTGCACCTGCGACCGCACCAGCGGTCCGCCGCCCAGGGCGCCCCCTATCCGGTCGTCGCGGCAGGCATCCTGTTGTCGACGTGGTCTCCCGCTCCCGCCCTCGCCGTCGGCGGGCTGCTGGCCGCACTCGTCGTACTGCTGACGGCGCGCCGGCGACCCGCGAGAGCGCCCGCTGCCTGAACCCGGCAGGCCGCCGACCCCCGGTGCCCCTCCCCGGCAGGGAGAGGCTGCGCGGGGCGGGGCGACCCATACTCGGAGCCATGAACGGGAAACCACAGCTCGGGGAGCTCCTGCGGACGCGGCGCTCCCCACTGCGCCCCGACGAGGCCGGGGTGGCCCCTACGGGGAGCGGCGGCGCGTGCCGGGCCTTCGCCGTGAAGAGCTGGCGCTGCTGGCGGGGGTGAGCGCTTCCTGCTACGCCCGGTTGGAACAGGGGCACTCGCTGAACGCCTCGCCGGAAGTGCTGGAGGCGATCGCCCGGGCCCTGTGGCTGGACGAGGCCGGACGACTCCACCTGCACGACCTGGCCCGGCCGGCCAAGCCCCGCAGCCGGGACCGGCGGCCATGATCCACACCGCCATGCAGACCTGGCTGCTGCGCAGCGAGGGCCGCACCCTCCTCATCGACACCGGCGTCGGCAACGACAAGGCCCGCCCGGCCGTCCCGGCGTGGAACCACCTGCAACTGGACTACCTCGGCAGCCTCGCGCGGGCCGGCGTACGGCCGGAGGACGTGGACCTCGTGGTCAACACCCATCTGCACGTCGACCACGCGGGGTCGGCGACGGGGCTGTCCCGGAAGCGGGGAGCTCTTGGGTCCCGCCTCCTGTCAGCGCCGGTCGGTGCTCAGGCCGTCCAGGGTGAGGTCGAGGAGACGTTCGGCCTGCTCGCGCTGCTCCGGCTTCCCCGAGGTGAGGGCGATGCCGGCGAGGGCGGCGAACATGTCGGTGGCGCCGATGTCGGAGCGGATGGTGCCGGCCTCGACGCCGGCGGCCAGGAGCGAGGTCAGGGCGGCCACCATCATCTCGTGGCTCTGGGCGTAGGGATTGACACCGGAATCGACGAGGGCGCGCAGGGCGTCGGCCATGCCGAGCTTGGCGGTCGCGTAGTCGATGAAGCGGCCAGCCCAGGCGCGCAGGGCCTCGCGGGGGGCCAGCGTGGCCAGCAGGTCGGGGGCCGCGTCGCACAGCCGGACCAGCTCGTTGCGGTAGGCGGCCTCGATGAGGACCTCCCGGGTGGGGAAGTTGCGGTAGAGCGTGCCGGAACCGACGCCGGCCTCCTTGGCGATGCGCTCCATGTGCGCTTCCAGTCCGTCTTCGGCGAAGACCCGTACCGCAGCCGAGAGGATCTTTTCCCGGTTCCGCTGCGCGTCGGCCCGTAGCGGGCGCCCTGTCTCTCCGGCCATCCGCGCTCTCCTGTCGTCCCGGGGTTGCTAACCGGCGACGCCTCCACTTACAGTAAGGGAACTGGAGGCGCCTCCACTTCCACTTTAGGGCATGCGGGCCCGCATACGCCCCCCACGAGCGCATGAATGCCTCCGTCCCCACGTTTCCGACGTAGCGCGGCCACGGCCGCCCGTCCCGGAAACAACGGGCAGGCCCTCGGCCTCAGCCCGCTCCCGGCCTGGGCTTTCACATCTCGCACGACCGCCGCTGCGAACGCAGCACATGGCAATCCACTCACTCACAGGAGCACAAGATGAGTCTTTCGCTCGCAGAAAGGGTCGCCGTCGTCACGGGCGGCGCGTCCGGGGTCGGCCTGGCCATCGCCCAGGAGTTCGTTGCCCACGGCGCCCGCGTGGTCATCACCGACCTGCACCAGGAGGCCCTCGACGAGGCGGTCGCGGCGATCGGGCCGAACTGCTCGGGGATCGTGGCCGACGTCACCAAGCTCGCGGACATGGAGGCGGCCTACCGGCAGGTTCAGGAGCGTTACGGGCGGCTCGACGCGGTCGTGGCCAACGCCGGGATCGGCGCGCACGCCCCGCTCGGCGCCATCACAGAGGAGCAGTTCGACAAGACCTTCAACGTCAATGCCAAAGGCGTCCTCTTCACCGTTCAGCCCGCGCTCGCGCTGCTGCCGCCCGGCGGCACCGTCGTCGTCATCGGCTCCACGGCGTCCATCCAGCCGCCGCGCGGGATGAGCCTGTACGGCGGCTCGAAGGCCGCGGTACGCAACTTCATCCGGGCCTGGATCCAGGACACCAAGGGATCGGGCATCCGAATGAACGTCCTCAGCCCCGGCGCGGTCGACACCGACTCCCTGCGCAGCGCACTGGCGATGGCCCAGGGAGCCGACCACGTCGACGTCGCCGTCAAGACCATGGGGGAGGGAAACCCGACCGGACGGATCGCTGACCCGCGCGAGATGGGGAAGGCCGCGGTCTTCCTCTCCAGCGACGCCTCCAGCTTCATCACCGGCGTCGAACTCTTCGCGGACGGCGGCATGGCGCAGGTGTGAACCACCCGCCCAGCGGTCCGGCCATCCGGCCGGGCCGCCCTGCCCGGCGCATCGCAGCGCTGCGCCAACACCCCCCGAGGACGCCCTGGACTACGCCCGCAGCCGCTACCTGGCCATGTCCGGGATCTGGCCGGACGACAGACACGACGGCGGCTCCCGAGTCACCCACCGACGGCTGCTACGCGGCGGGTATTCCGCAACCCCAACAGCCACGAGCACGGCCTTCCGGAGCCGCCCGAGCATGACCCGGGCGAACTCCACCTCGCCGCCGCCCTGGACTGCCGCGCACCGGCAGATGCTCGCCCAGCCGGCCAAGACCACCCGCGACCAGGGGCTCACCGCCCTGGCAGGCGCCTGCCACCCGCAGCCGCTGCGGCTGATGCGCTGGACCGCAACCATGATCAAGAACCTCAGCCCGCAGTTCCTTACCCGCCGGTGACCGCGAGCCGCGCGCGTCCCACCCCTACGGTTCGGCGCGGCCGCCGGGGGCAGGCGCCGGGTGAACCCGCGAGGCCAGGCGCGGACCTCACGGCCGGGCGCGGTCGTCCCTACCGAGGCTGGGAGACCTGATGGCACTTTCCCCGCGGATGCCTCTGGACGGTCGCGTCGCCGTGGTCACCGGAGCCGCGCGGGGCCTGGGCGCGGCCACCGCCCGCGCCCTCGACGCGCGCGGCGCGCGGGTGGCGCTGCTCGGCCTCGAACCTGAGCGACTGGCCAGGACCGCCGCCACGCTGCAGCACGATGCCGCCTGGTGGGAGGCCGACGTCACCGACGACGCCGGGATGGCGCGGACGGCGGCGCAGGTGGCCGCCCGCATGGGACCCGCCTCGGTAGTGGTGGCCAACGCAGGCATCGCCGAGGGCGGACCCTTCGCGGACTCCGAGCCCGACGCCTGGCGGCGCGTCATCGAGGTCAACCTCATCGGCAGCGCCATCACCGCGCGCTCGTTCCTCCCCGCACTCCTTGCCACCGGCGGCCACTTCCTCCAGATCACCTCGCTCGCGGCCATGGGGACCTCACCGCTGATGAGCGCCTATTGCGCGTCCAAAGCGGGAGCCGAGTCCTTCGCCCACGCCCTGCGCGCGGAACTCGCCCACGAGGGCGTGGGAGTCGCCATCGCCTACATCAACTGGATCGACACCGACATGACGCGCGACGCCGACCAGTACGCGGTCCTGCGCGAGCTACGGGCTCACATGCCCCCGCCGGCCCGGAAGACCTACCCCGCCGAGCAGGTCGCCGCCCGCCTCGTCACCGCCATCGAACACCGGCGAGCATCCGTCTACGTGCCCGGCTGGCTGCGCGCGGTCCAGCCCGTACGGGCCTTCCTGCCCCCGATCGTCACCCGCGTGGCGCGCCGCGAACTGCCGCGCCTCGCCCGGTCGGCGCCCTTCGAAGCCACGGGCATGCTCGGCGCCGGCGGCCAGGCGGACCGGAACGCCCGCCCGCAGCAGTGAGCCCTCACGCACGGGCGGGAATGTCAGATTAGATGTGTATCTGGCATATGCGTGGGTATGCGCCTGGAGTCGTCAAGGACGCTGCTGTGCGGCGCGGAGGTGATGAGGATGGCGACCGGCAAGAAGGTCAAGAACGTGGCCCAGAAGACCAAGGGCAAGGTGAAGGAGACCGCCGGCCGGGCTGTGGGAAACCAGAGCTTGGAGTCGAAGGGCGCTCGTGAGCAGATGGCGGGCGACGCGAAGCAGGCAGGTCAGAAGGTGAAGGACACGCTGAAGCACTGATCAGGGCAGCGTGTGGGGACACGCAGGAAGGGCCGGCACGCGGTGCCGGCCCTTCCTGCGGCTCCTCGCCGTCGTGGCGGTCAGCGCCGCTGGCGCCGCCGTGCCCGCCGTGGCGCTTCCTCTTCGTCCTCGTCGTCGTCCTCCGCGGCCAGTTCCTCCTGCCCGTCGTCGTCCTCGTCCTCCTCGTCCTCCTCGTCCTCCTCGGCTTCGTCGTCGTAGTCGTCGTAGTCGTCGTATCCCTCCTCATCGGAGCCCGGCTCCGCGGCCTCGTCTTCGTCCTGCTCGGGCTGCTCCTCCTCGCCCTCCTCGTCGTACTCGTCGTCGTAGTCGCCTTCTTCCCCGGCGTCTTCTGCGTCCGTGCCCTCGTCCTCGGAGCCCTCTTCGTCCTGGGCCTCCTCCTCTTCGAGGGCCTCCTCGTGGGTGACGACCACCTCGCCGTCACGGATCTCCCCGCGCCAGCCTTCCGCCTCGTCCGTGGTGAGTGAGACGTGCCGCAGGAAGTGCTTGAGGTCCAGGCGCAGCCGCCGGCCCTGGGCCCGCCAGATGTTCCCGGTCTTCTCGAACAGGCCGGAGGGGTAGTACTCGACCACGACGACGATGCGGGTGAGTGTGGGTGTCACCTCGTGGAAGCTGACGCAGCCGCGCGTGGTGCCTTTGGCTCCTTCGGACGTCCAGACGATGCGTTCGTCGGGTACCTGTTCCTGAATGGTGGCCTTGTACCCGCGTGTGGAAGGGCCGACCTTCACCTTCCAGTCGCTGGTGGTGTCGTCGTTGCGGGAGACGCTGCGCACTCCCTTGGCGAAGCCGCTGAAGTCCTCGTACTGGGTCCAGTGGTCATACACCGTGCGCAGGGGCAGGCCGACGTCGATGAACTCGATGATGTTGATGACCTTGCCGCCGCTCTTGCGGCCCTTCTTGCCCTTGCCGAACAGGTTCGAGGCGGCATCGGTCACCTTGTCCTTCACGTTGCCCAGGCCCTGGCCGAGCATGGCCTTGAAGGGGGAGTCGCCCTGCATCATCCGGCCGCCGATGCCGGCGACGTCGGAGAGCTTTCCCTTGCCGTCGGCGACGTCCTGGAGCTGGTCGGTGACATCGCCGAGTTTGTCGGTCGCCTTGTCGGCGAGCTGTCCGGCCTGGGCGCCCAGGAACGAGGTCAGCTCTTCGAGGAGCTGGTCCAGCCCGGACTTCTTTTCCTGTCCTTCGGCGCGCTGTGACTGTGCCATGGCCTACCTCCGCGTGGACGGCCTGCGGCCCGCCGTCTTCTTCGCTGCCGTCTTCTTCGCCGCGGTCTTCTTGGCCGCCGTCTTGCGCGCGGGTGTGCCCGCGGCGGACTTCTTCGCGGGCGCCGCGGTCTTGCGTGCGGGTGTGCGCGCGGACTTCTTGGCCGGGGCCGCCTTTCGTGCCGGGGCCGCCTTCTTCGCGGGGGCCGCCTTTTTGGCCGGGGCCGCCTTCTTCGCGGCGGTCTTCTTGGCGGGCCGCGCGGGGGCGGTCTTGGACGGTGTGCTCCTCCTGGCGGATGCCGGGCGGTCGGCGGCCTTGGACGGCGCGCTCTTCTTCGCGGGCGCGGAGCGGGCGGCGGGCGCCCCCTTTGGGGCGGTCTTCTTCGCCGCCGGCTTCCTGGCGGGCGCGGGCGGTGCGGAGGGGGGACTCTGGCGCCGGGTGGACCTGCGCGGCGCGGACTCGGAAGCGGCGCTGCCGCGTGCGCGGGGGGAAGGCCGACTGCGTTTGCGCGGAGGGGGAGCCTCCTGCGGCTCTTCCTCTTCCTCTTCCTCTTCCTCGGGCTCTTCCTCCTCCTCGGGCTCTTCCTCTTCGGGTTCTTCCTCCTCTTCGGCCTCAGGTTCGTAGGCCTCGTCCTCGTACTCCTCCTCGCCCTCTTCGCCCCCTTCTTCGCCCTCTTCTTCCGGCTCCTCTTCCTCGTCCTCTTCGTTCTCGTCCTGCGGCTTCGCGTAGCCTTCCTCTTCGTCCTCGTCGTCGTAGGTGTCCTCGTAGCCGTTGTCGTCCTCGTAAGGCTCCTCGTCCTCGTCCTCGTCCCTGGCCCTGTCCTTGCCGGACTTCTCGCTGCCTATTTCGAGAGTGCGCTGGTGCAGCGAGCCGGCGAGGTCCGACAGCTTGCGGTTGGCCACCTCACCCAGCGCCTTCTTCCCGGCGTCCAGGGCTTCGCCGCGGAGCTGCTCGCCGATCTCGGCGAACTGCGGCATCTCCTTGAGCTTGGCCAGGCCCTGGGTCATGAGCTGGGTGGGGTCCAGACCGAAGCGCCGTCCGGCGAGGTAGGTCGCCGCGGAGAACGCGAGGCGGCCCTTCTTGGCGCGTCCCAGTACGTAGCCCCCGGCCACGGCGGCCGCGAGCGCGATTTTGGTCGTGTCCTGCATGAGCTGCAATCCCTTCACCCGGGCGCTCGCAGGTTTCATCGCCGCCCGGGACATGTCCGGGGTCCGCGGATGCGCCGGCGCTGTCGCGCCGCGACGCGGGGGAGACCACCCCGCTCAGGAGGTCTTGCACACCACCTACCCCCGTGACGGGAGATATGTCCATATATGATGACATTGTATTCGGCAAGTGGTGTTCCCCCAGTGGAGTGACCTATGGCCGCACAAGAACCGGCACGCCCGCGCCGCTCCCGCCCGCGACCGCCCGAAGAAGCAGAGGACGCAGGGGCGACGGCGCCGCGACGAGCCCCGGCCAAACGGCCCCGGCCCGGTGTTCCGGACGCGGCCGCCGCGATGCGCTCCGCCGCCGGGCAGCTCGCCCAACTCCTGGGCCGCGTACCCGACTCCGTCACCTCCCTCAAACCGACCCAGGACGGCTGGGAAGCGCAGGTGGAGGTGGTGGAGCTGGAACGCATCCCCGACACGACCAGCGTGATGGCCAGCTACAAGGTCGCCCTGGACCCCGACGGGGCGCTGGTCTCCTACGAGCGGACCCGCCGCTACAGCCGGGGCATGATCGACCGGCCGGCCTAGCCGGGCCGTCCGCGAAAGGAGACGCCATGACCATGGTGCCGCAGAGCGGCAGCAGCATGAGCAGAGGCGGAAGCAGCAGTAGCAGCCTCTACGACGTCCTGGAACTCATACTCGACCGCGGCCTGGTCATCGACGTCTTCGCCCGCATCTCACTGGTCGGCATCGAGCTCATCAAAATCGACGTGCGGATCGTCGTGGCCAGCGTCGACACCTACCTGCGCTTCGCCGAAGCCTGCAACCGCCTCGACCTCGAAGCGGGCCGCAAGGCCCCCGCCCAGCTGCCCGAGGTCGTCGGCGGCCTCATGGAAGGCGGCGCGCGCGGCAAATCCAAAGGCGCGCTCAGCGGCGCCGTGGACGCCGTCACCGAATCCCTGACCGGCCGCTCCGCCCACTCGAAGGAGCCCGACGAGGAGGCGCAGGAGGAGGAGGAGGCGCAGGAGGAGGAGGCGCCACGTCGCCGCCGTCCCGCCCGCCGGCCGGTCCGCAGGGAGAAGGAGTGAGCGATGGCCCTCTACGTGTACGCGATCACCGGCAAGGACCACCCCCGCCACCCCGACGGTCTCACCGGTGTCGGCGCCCACCCCTCCGCGGTCCGCACCATCACCGAGGGCCCCCTGACCGCGGTCGTCAGCGACGTCGCCGAAGAGATCCGGCCCAAACGGCGCGACCTCCAGATCCACCAGGAAATCCAGGAACACCTCATGGCCGGCGCGGTCGTCCTGCCGCTGCAGTTCGGATACGTAGCCGACAGCGACCAGAGCGTGCGCCAGGCTCTCGAAGAGAACGCAGCCGCCTACCTCGCCGCCCTCGAACGCCTGGACGGCTGCGCCGAATACCACGTACGGGCCTCGCAGCGGGACGAGGAACAGCTCCTGCGCGACGTGCTGGAAGAGTCCGCCGAAGCCAGGGAACTCAACGACCGGATCCGGGCCGGCGACCAGGACCCGCAGCTGCCCCTCGCGCTCGGCGAGATCGTCGCCCACGACGTCCAGGAACGCCAGGAGGCACTCGCCGCCGGACTGGTCCAGGCACTCACCGCCTACGCCCGGGAACACACGGTCCACCCGCCGGCCTACCCCGACTTCCTCAACCTCTCCCTGCTCGTCCCGCACGAGAAGAAGGACGACTTCCTGACCGCGCACAAAGGACTCACCGACCAGGTCGAAGACGGCGTCGACGTCCGCGTCACCGGCCCCCTGCCCCCCTACAGCTTCGTGCAGTGACCGCCGCGCGCTGACCCCGCCCCCCACCACCCCCGCTCCACCACCCCCGCTCCGCCACCCCCGCTCCGCCACGAGGAGGACGACCACCATGGGCCTCCTGACGTTCCTGGCCACCCTTCCCGTCGCACCGGTCCGGGCCGTCGTCTGGGCCGCCCAGCGCGTCGCGGAGCAGGCCGAAGACGAGTACTACGACCCCGCGCCCGTCTGGCGCGAGCTCGCAGACCTCGACCGCCGCCTGACCAGCGGCGAAATCGACCAGGACACCTTCGACCGGTACGAGGACCAGCTCCTGGACCGGCTGATGGAAATCGCCGAGTTCTACGAGCGGCGCACCTGACCGGAAAGGAGGCCGTCACCGTGACCGAGCCACTTCCCGGCCGACTCGGATCCTTCCCCTCCCGCGCCGCCCCCGCCCCCTACGGGCAGAGCTCCTCCAGCCTCGCCGACATCCTCGAACGCGTCCTCGACAAGGGCATCGTCATCGCCGGCGACATCCGCATCAACCTCCTCGACATCGAACTGCTGACCATCAAGCTCCGCATCCTCATCGCCTCCGTCGACAAGGCGAAGGAGATGGGCATCGACTGGTGGGAACACGACCCCTCCCTCTCCTCCCGGCACACCGGCAGCCCTCTCGAACAGGAAAACCGCCGCCTGCGCGCCGAACTCGAACAACTACGGGCAGAGCACTCCCCGGGCAGCCCGACAGCGGAGCCCGCCGGTGACGAACCCGACGACGAAACCGAGGACACCGGCCCCGCACGGAGGCGACGGCGGTGAACCAGGACCCGGACACCCTCACCTACGTGTACGCAGCGGCGTACCTCACGGAACCCCTGCGCGCCGCCCTGACAGGCCTCCACGGCATCTACGGCACACCCGTAAACCCGCTGGCCACCGATCCCCCCACGGCCCCCACAGGCGCCCTCCCGCCCCTCGTTTTCGCAGCCAGCCACGTCCCCGCCCACGACTTCAACGAACACGACCTGAAGAACCACTTCGAAGACCTCCACTGGCTGGAAGCGGTCGCCCGCGCCCACCACGACGTCGTCCAGGCACTCGCCGCCCGCGCCACGGTGCTGCCGCTGCGCATGGCCACCGTCTACCAGGACGACGACCGCGCCCGCAGCGCCCTCACCGCACAGCACACCACGCTCCGCGAGCGCCTCACCCAGCTCGCCGGACACACCGAAATCGGCGTGAAGCTCTACCTCGCCGCGACCCCGCCCACCACCGACACCACACCCGCCGCTGCCGCCCCCGCCACCACCCCCGGCAAGGCCTACCTCCAGCGCCGCCGAGCGCAGCACCACACCCGCGAGACCCTCTACGGGCAGGCACAGCAAGCCGCCGCCGCCATCGAGACCACCGCCGCCCGCTACACCACGGAACGGGTGAGCCACCCCGTCCAGAGCGGCGCCCTCACCACCGCCGAGAACCTCCTCAACGACGCCTACCTCGTCCCCGACGAACTCGCGCACGACTTCACCACCGCGCTGCAGGACGCGGCGCGGCCCTTCGACGGCATCCGCCTCGAAGTCACAGGACCATGGGCGCCCTACTCCTTCGCCGCGCCCCCCGCCCCAGAACCGCCCGCGCCCGACGGACCCCCCTCATGACCGCCCCCGGGCCCGCACCGCCGCTGCCCGGACGGCAAGTCGCCCTCGTCGACCTTCTCGACCGGCTCCTGAGCGGCGGCGTCGTCATCACCGGCGACATCGTCCTGACCATCGCCGACATCGACCTCGTCCGGATCTCGCTGCGCGCCCTCATCGTCTCCGTGAGCTCCGAAGCACCGCAGCCGCCCCTCCGCCGCGAAACCGGCCGGGCATGACCACCCCACACCCCGGAACGGGCGACCACCAGCCCCCGCCGGCGGATGACGGTCTGCGCGACATCGGCGACACCATGTCCCACGCCTTCCGCCTCATCCAGGCACCCCCGGCCCCGGACGGCGCACCCGCACACCCGGCCCGCCGCCTCACGACCGACCCGGACACCGTCGGCGAGGACCTCCTCAAACTCGTCCTCACCGTGATCGAGCTCCTGCGCCAGCTCATCGAACGCCAGGCCCTGCGCAGGGTCGACGCGGGCGGCCTGTCCGATGAGCAAGAAGAAGAACTCGGCGCCACCCTCATGGCCCTCCACGACCGCCTGGCACAGCTGTGCGCCGAGCACGGCTACACCCTCGAAGACCTCAACCTCGACCTCGGCCCACTGGGCCCCCTCCTGTGACCGCGATCGATGGCACGACTTCGCACGGGTGACCAGCCGGATGCTCGAACTGATGCACACGGCCGCAGCCCGTACCCCGAGCCGTGGCCCGGGCGCACGAACGCCGCACGCCCGACCGGGTACCTCGCACTGACCCCAGACCGTCAATGGAACCTGTCTTTGACGCTCGCCTTCATCAGACGGGCCTTGCCCCGGACCTCCATCGCACGGCCCTTGGCGGCCACGACCTTCTCTCCCACCACAGGAGCGGCCTTGCGCACCACCTTTCCGGCGAACTGCTCCAGCCGGGCTTTCGTCTTCTCGCTGCCAGTCATGTCCCGGGTACCTCCTCGTCAAAGGCCCAGCCCGGTGCCGGAGGCCTGGTGGCCGGCACCCGCGGGGCGGGCTGTGGTGAAGCGGACGCCGCAGGCGGTGAGCCATAGGGAACCGGATCGATCACGCGCTGCGCCTACCCGCGATCTCCTTCCTTGCACCTGAACCTCCGTCATGCTCAGCCTGCCCGGCCATCCGCCGGCGCGAGGCGTCAAGCCCTGGGCGAGGACGACCAGCCGCCGGTAGTCGAGGTGTGCCGGGCGCCGGGCGGTGAGGCGAACGTGCACGTCGGGCAGAAGCCGGTGAGCACCGCGGAGGCGGCCGTATAGGCCGCTCCGAGGACGTCCGCGCCGGCAGGCATCCAGAGGATCAGCAACTGTTCGCGCCGACGCGCGCCGGCGGGTGTGGCGATGGACAGTCCGTGGCGATCAGCCGCGGCTCACCTCCGGGGATTCCCGCTTCCTCTTCACGAGGTCGGTGTCGGCAGTGACCCGTCTACGACGGCCGCTCCCGCGCGTCCCCCCGGCCGCCGCGCGGTGTGCTCCTGTGCCTGGACCGGCCCGGAGCATCCTGGGCGGCCCGTGGCGCCCGCGCCGATGTGACCACGGCTCAGGCGGCGGCCGTCCTCGGTGTGTACGAGCGGCCCGCGATCGGGCTGCCGGCCCGCTTCGGCTGGTGGATCCCCTCCACGTGAAATCCCGCGCGACGACACGGTCGGCGCGCCGAAGTCCCTTCGCCCATGCAGGCTGTGGACACTCCAGCACCATGATGGGCAACGGCTGCGGGGCGGCTGCCCGCAACCGATGCTGCTGCCGTTCGTGCCTGTGGCGCCACCACAATTCCCCCTGTCGGCCACTTCGTGTACGCAGGCCGGTCCAGGAGCCGGGCGTCCGCCGCGCCGGGGTGGACCGCAGGGTGATGAGTAACCAACTGGTGACCAGGGAAGAGAGCGCGGATTGCGCCGAGCAGCCCATCCATGAGCAAGTCGGACCGGGTGCGCAGCTGCCGCAGTCCTTCGGGCCGGTAGAAGGCGGCCAGCGTTCCTGCACGTGACCGGCCTTGCCCGGGGCCGGGAGGTGGGAGGAGAGGAAGCGGGCGGCGCGGTCGAGTGCGGCGTCCGCCTCGTCGAGACGCCCGTGCTCGCTCTGGTAGACGTGCGGCAGGCCGGGGCCGATCTCCAGCGTGGCCTCGACGTCGGCGGCGCCCGCGCGGGCGGCCAGGCGGACCGCGTCGTCGAGGAGTACCTCGTTCGCCCCGACCTGCACGAGCAGTGGGGGCAGGCCGGTGAGGTCGGCGAACACCGGGCTCGCCAGGGGATGGCTCCGCTCGCCCGCGCCGACGTAGAGGTCCGCGTACGCGCGCACGTCGGCCTCGGTGAAGATCGGGTCGGCGTCCTCCTTGGTGCGCATGCTCGCCCCGGAGAGGGTGAGGTCGACCCACGGGGAGAAGACGACCACGGCGGCCGGCTGTGGCAGTCCTGCCTGCCGGGCGGCGAGCAGGGTTGCGATGCTCAGGCCGCCGCCGGCCGAGTCGCCGGCTACGACGAGCTCGCGCGGGTCCGTACCGGTGTCCAGCAGCTCGCGGTAGGCGGCGAGCCCGTCGTCGACCGCGGCGGGAAAGGGATGCTCGGGAGCCAGCCGGTAGTCCACCGACGTCGTGCGCAGGCCGGTGCGGGCGGCGAGTTCACCGGCCAGGCCGGTGTGGGTGTCGGGTGAGCCGATGACGTAGCCGCCGCCGTGGAGGTAGAGCAGCAGGCCGCGATCGGCCGCGCCGGCCGGCTCCAGCTCGAGGGCGGGTCTCCCGCCCAGGGCGGTTCTGCGGATGGTGACGCCGTCCGGTGCCGGCCGCGTCATGGCTGCGGCGAAGCCGGTCCGCAGCTCGGCGGGGGTGGGCTGCGTCTCGGGGCGCGGCAGGGAGCGGAGCAGGGCGTCCAGGGCTTGGCGCTGCTGTTCGGACATGGCGGCCTCCATCGGGTCGGGATGCAAGAATGGATTCCTTGGAATCCATCTGTCCGTGTCCAACCACCTTCCAGGGAAGATGATTCCCGGGAATCTATTGGAGGCTCTGTGAGCCACGTCACTCGCCTCTTCCTCGATCTCGTCCGCGTGGAGACCCGGCTCTACAACGCGGTCGGCGTCCGCCTGCGCGCCGAACACGGTCTGACGCTCGGCCAGTTCGAGTGCCTGCAGATCATCGAGCGGGTGGACGGGTGCCGCGTGCTCGACCTCGTGGCCGAGCTGGCGATCACGGTGGGGGCCGCCAGCAAGGCGGTCGACCGGCTGGTGGCCGCCGACTGGTGCGTACGTGTCGCGCACCCGCACGACCGCCGTTCCTCCGTCCTGCGCCTCACGCCCGAGGGCGAGAAGGTGCTGGCAGCTTCCGGGCCTGTGGTGGAGAGCGCGCTCGTCTCGCTGACGCGGACGGTCTCCGCTGCCGACCGCAAACACCTCGCCACCACCTTGGCCGCTCTCCGCGCGAACCTCGAGGCGGACGGCCAAGGCCAACCGGGGAGCAGCGCGATCCCTTCCTCCGTACCGCTCACACAACGTTCCACACCGAAGAGCTGACGCTCACCCCATCCCCGCGAGGTCCGGGCGACCGTGCCTGGCTGTGGCACGCCGGTCACGCCAGTCAGGCTGGTCACGCCGGACTACTGGCTCGCGGGGAAGCTGCTGCTCCCGGCCGCCGCACCCTCGCCGCCATGGCCCTGGCCGAAGGTGCCACGGCGGCCGTGATGGCCGGCTTCAGCCTTCTCCGTCCACGCCTGTGGTCCGCAGCCCGCGCCCCGGGGCACGCCACCGACGCTTGGGCCGCGCTCCAGGCGACCGCCCCCTCCGGAGCCCCGGACTTCGCGTACCACCGGACGCGCCCTTCTGGCCGCTCCAGCTGGTCGAGGGCGGCATCTTGCTGCTCCTGACCGCGGCCGTGGCCGCCTTGGCGTTACTGCGCCGCAGGCGGACCACCGGCCGGACGGGACTTCGCCGACGCGGCCTATCCGGCCAGTGCCGCGTCGAGCATGCGGCGGGCGACCGCCGTGAGTTCCGCCGGGTCGGGCGTGCGCTGCGTCGAGGCCATCGTCCCGATGAGGCGGTCGAAGAGGACCCCGTCGGTCCAGGAGACCAGGAGCTCCGCGCCCTCCTCGGCGCGGGCCGCGCCCAGTGCCGCGAGAACGGCGGCCGCGCGGGCGCGGGAGGCCCGGCCCGCCCGGTGCAGGGCGGGCTCCAGCTCCGGCGTGCGCGCGGCCGCAAGGCTGAGCTCGTAGCGGGCGAGCTGGCGCTCGCGGCCCGTGGTCAGCCAGCGGTGTAGCAGCTCCCCGAGCGCGGCGGCAACCTCTTCCCGTGAGTCGGGGCGCTTCGACTCGAAGTCGTCCACGTCGAGTTCCGCGATACGCGCGTAGCAGGCGCTGATCAGCGCCGTGCGCGTACGGAAGTAGTAGGAGGTGCTGCCTGCGGGCAGGCCCGCCGCGGTGTCGATCGCGCGGTGCGTGAGTCCCCGCAGGCCGGCCGCGGCCACGGTGGCGATCGCGGTGTCCGCGATGAGGGTGCGACGGTCAGGACTGGACATGCCTTCACTCTACAGCTGTAGAGTGAAGGCTCTACATCTGTAGAGGATGCCTGAACCGAACGGAGAGGTGTTCCATGCCGAAACGTCACGCGGTGGTGGCCGGAGCCGGAATCGGCGGCCTCACGGCCGCCCTCGCACTGCACCGGCGCGGCTGGCAGGTCACCGTCTGCGAACGGGCCCCCGAACTTCCCGCCACCGGCGCCGGGATCGGCCTCGCCCCCAACGCCCTGCGCGCCCTCGATGCCATCGGCGTCGACGCCGCCCGCGCCGCGGGCAGCGCCATCCCCATCACGATGGGCGTACGCCGCCCCGATGGCCGGTGGCTCACCCGGACCCGCACGGCGGACATGACCGCCCGCTACGGAATCGCCCCGATCGCCGTCCCGCGCCCGGCCTTCACCGCCGCCCTGGCCGCAGCGCTGCCGTCCGGGACCCTCCGCTACGGCACCACCGTGAGCGCCGTGGACGACGCCGGGGGCCGCCCGATCGTCCGGACGTCCGCCGGCCATGACCTTCCCGCCGATCTGGTCGTCGCCGCCGACGGCATCCACAGCGCGCTGCGCCGCGCGTACTTCCCGGCCCACCCCGGCCTGCACTACATCGGCGAGACCGCCTGGCGGATGCTCGTGGACGCCCCGGACCTGCGGGTGCCGGCCATGAGCGAGACCTGGGGGAGGGGCTGTCGGTTCGGCGTGACCCCGCTCTCCGACGGCCGGTACTACCTCTACGCCACCGCGGTCGTCCCGCCCGGCACCCGGTCGGCCGACCCCCGCACCGAACTCGTCCATCGCTTCGGCTCGTGGCACGATCCGATCCCGGCCCTGCTCGACCACATCCGCCGCCTCGAACCGGACGACATCCTCCAGAACGACCTCTACGACCTGGCCGCGCCCCTGCCCGTCCTGCACCACGGCCGGATCGCCTGGCTGGGCGACGCGGCCCACGCGATGGCCCCCAACCTCGGCCAGGGCGGCTGCCAGGCCATCGAGGACGCGGTGATCCTGGCCCACCTGCTCCCCGCCGGAGACGCCGGAGACGCCGGACACGCCGGAAACGGCGGGGACAGCACGGACCCTGCGGCCCCCGCGAACGACGCGGACGGCACGAACGCGGTCCCGGCCGCCCTCGCCGCGTACACCGCCGCCCGCCGCGACCGTACCGACGCCGTCCGCGTCCGAGCCCGCCGGGTCGGCCGCGTGGGCGCGCTCCGCAACCCGCTCGCCGCGGCAGCCCGCGACTTCGCGGTCCGCGCCACCCCCGGCCGCCTGGCGCTGCGCGGCATGGACGACCTCTTCAACGGCTTCCGCCTGCCCGCATAGCGGCCCACCGCCGGGCGGAGCCGCCCGCGCGGTGAAACCCGCTCGACTCGGGCGCCCCCCGTAGCGACCCTGTGGGCATGGAATTCCTCTGCTACCACCGCGACCGGCCCGACTCCGCGGCTCTGCGCGACGCCCTGCTGGAAGCGCACTGGTCCTACATGGACGAGTACGCGAAGGAGATGATCGCCCGCGGCCCGACCCTCACCGACGACGGTGAAACCGCCACCGGGAGCGTGCACATACTCGACCTGCCCGACCCCGCGGCCGCCCGCGCCTTCGCCTTCGACGAGCCCGGCTACCAGGCGGGCATCTACCGGGACGTCCTGCTGCGCCGCTGGCGCAACACGCTCGACCGCACCATGTGGGACTTCCCCGGCGGCCGGACCGGGGGCAACCGGTACCTGGTGCTCGGCCTCGGGGGAGGGGAGGCCGCCGACCTCGCCCTGCCGCCCGTACGGGACGAACTGATCGCCTACGGGCCGCTGCTGTCCGACGACGGCGCGACCTGGCTGGGTACGGCGGCGCTGGTCCGGGCGCCCGATCCGCAGACGGCAGGAGCCGTGCTGACCCCGGACCGGTACGCCGATGTCGAGGTGCACCTCTGGCAGTTCGGGGGGCGCCCGTCATGAGCCGGCGGGGTCGACGGGGCCGGCGGGCGGGGTGAGGGCCCGGCCCGCATCGCGCGCCCCCGACCGCGTCGACCCTGCCGCAGACTTCCCCGGCGGTACGCCGCGCAGCAGGGGGAGGCAGGCCAGCAGCAGCAGGCCCGCCAGGGCCCACGGGGCCCCGAGCCCGGCGTGCTGGGCCAGCGCTCCGCCCGCCGACGCGCCGATCGGCATGGCCCCCCAGGCCGCCAGGCGGTAGCCGCTGGTGACGCGGCCCAGCATGTGCGGTGGCGCGAGGCGTTGGCGGAGCGAGACGGTGCACACGTTCCACAGCACCACTCCGGCGCTGTTGAGGGCCAGCATCAGGGCGACCAGCGGCCACCACGGCAGCAGGGCGACCACCAGATAGCTGAGCGCCGACACCGACACCGACAGCTTCAGGCTCCGCCCGGACCCCAGCCACCGGGCGGCCCGGGCCGCCCCACCCGCTCCGGCGAGGCTGCCGACCGCGCCCGCGACGAGCATCAGGCTGTAACCGTAGGCCGGCAGCCCGAGCTCCCGTTCCACGTACACGACGAGCACCGCGTAGACCGCCTGCTGCCCCACCCCCAGGACCGCCACCACCACCATCAGCCGGCGCAGGACCTGGTCCCGCCCCAGGAACCGCAGCCCGGCCCAGGTGCCGCGCAACAGGCCGCGCAGGCCGCGCTCGTCGGCCCCCGCCCCGGCGTGCGCGGCTCGCGACGGCAGGCCCATGAGCAGCAACGCCGACGCCAGGAACGTCACGCCGTCCAGGAGGAACGGCAAGGGGTGCCACACCGCCCACAGCGCGGCCCCGGCGGGCGGCCCCACGAACCCCGTTCCGGTGACCTGCGCGGCGATGACCCGGGCGTTCGTCCGTTCCAGTTCGTGGTCCGTGGCCAGCACCGGAACGACGGCCTGCGCGGCGCAGTCGAAGAACACCTCGGCCACCCCCGAGGCGAACGCCAGCAGCACCAGCGCCGCCACCGACGTCCGCCCCGTCGCCACGACGGCGAACAGCACCAGCATCATCACGCAGCGCGCCAGATCCGCGCCGACCATCGAGCGGCGTCCGGGCATGCGGTCCACCAGGGTGCCGATGACGGGTGCGAGCAGCCAGGCCGCCCGGCCCGCGGCGGCCACCACGGACACCCAGAACACGTCGCCGGTCGTCCAGGCCGCCAGCAGGGGGAGCGCGGCGAACCGCGCGCCGTCCCCCACCGCGCTGAGCGCGTTGGCGGTGACGAGCCGGCGCAGGGCCGGCGTCCGGGACCCGGTGGCCGGACGAGAGGAAGGACCGGCGAATTTCATGGACAGCGAATGCTTTCGTCGGCGGGACGTCGCGGCGCGCACACGCATACACCTGAAGCAACGGCCGTGCCACGATCAGACATACTTCCGCCCCCGCATGCCCCCTCCGCGGCGAACCATTCAGGCCGTCCGACAGAGTGTGTGAACTCCTTATGCACGCCGCCGGCTTGTATCGCTCCGTCGCCTGTAACGGTAGACGCGCCTTCCCTGCCCGTGGCACGGCCGATGAGTCGAAGGAACGCCAGTTGCAATTGAGGCGCCCTCGACATTGCCGACGGTCTTGTTGACCCGTGCCGTTCGCCGCGCCCCTCGAATGACGCAAGGAGCGCCGGACGTTCTTCGACAGGGACCACGGTATGCAAGAGCCTGCACTCCTGACGCTCGCCCGCCATCCAGTCTTCGCCGAATCGGCGGGAATCCTCAGCCGGTCGAATGCATCGCCCCCGATGAGTGGCCAACCGGCCCAGTCCGAAGCCGACACCGCCCTGGTCCGCTCGACCGCCACCCGGCTCGGGACGTTCGTGGGCACCGCTGCCGCGCAGGAGGCACTGCCGGGCATCGAACGCCTGGAGTACCTGCGCGAAGCCCTCGCGGTCCTGGCCGTCGGCACCGCCCACACCGACGGACAACTCGCCTGGTTCCTCGGCCGCGCCACCGCCGCCCTGGCCCCCGTCCTGCAATGGCGCGCCCTGACGGCCGACCGGGAGCACGCGCTGGGCACCGTCCTCCCCACGCCGGAGGAGTTCACCGACGCGGAGAACGCCGTCCGCCACCTGCACAACGTCCTCGCCCGCACCACCGCCCACGGCCCCGCGACCGAAGCCACCGCCTGCCTCCAGCCGGGCAGCCGCGACCTATGGACCACGACCAGCCACAGGCCGGCCGGTCGCGCTCCCTGATCTAGACGCGCCGCGGCGCGTTGGTCCATGCCGGGGCTTGGGCCTCGACGGTGAGGTTCTCGCCTGAGACGTGGAGGCGGGCGCGCTGTCCTTCGATCACCGAAACGATCGTTGAAACGATCACCGATGGTCCCCGCCATGGCGCGGGCGGCGCCGCCGTTGCTCCCCATGGCCTCGGCGGCCTGGCGCGCCGCCAGGGGCGGTGCCCGTACGATCGCCGCGCCCGCCAGTGACGGGTGCCCCGTCGGATCAACCGCCCAGGCAGTGTTGACGGGGTGTCCCCCCTCAACGGCGGGACGGTCGGGCTCCCCCTCGATCCGGACACTGCCGATGTACCCGTAGACCCCGTAGACCTTGCAGCGCTCCCAGACGCGGCCGTCCGCATCCGCCACGCTCGTGTCGTAGACCGTCACCTCGTACGCCTCACACGTCCTCTGGTTGCGGTCGGTCGGCCGGCTTCGGGAACGTGAAGGTGAAGCCCGGGCCGTCGGCCGCGTGCGCCGGTACGGAGACAGCGAACAGGGCCGGGAAGGCGAGCACGGCCACGGCTGCGAAGGCGCGCGCAAGGCGGCCGGCGCGGCGGCGGTGACTCGGGAGATGTTGCGTGGGCTCACCAGCTCCAGCGGGCACCTCCGACCGGACCCCGCCGCCGCGACCGCGGCTGCGCCCGCGGTCGCCGGGGTGCCGCAGATCGTGCCGATCGGGGTCGCGGTCTCCGCGCTCCCACTCGCCGCCGAGGTGTGCTGATCATTTTCAAGCTCCCCGACGGTGTCTCGTACTCAGGCGTGGTCGAGTGTGTGGAGGCCGTCGAGGAGGGCGAGTTCTCGAGGGGTGGCCTGGCGTTTCCATTCGGGAGCGACGGTGGCGTAGGTGGTGACGTCGTGCCAGCAGCCCTGGGTGTGGAAGAGCTGGCGGAGGGTGGCTTCGGGGCGCAGGCCGGCGGCGTGCATCACGGGCGGCATGTGGTGGTGGTCGCTGCGGTGGCCGGCCCAGATCCGGTGCAGGCCGAGGTGTCCGAAGGCGTAGGCCATCAGCAGGCGGCCGGCTTCGTGGCCGTGGCCCCGTGCGGGGGATCCGGGCAGCAGCACGAGGCTGGTGAGCATGGCGTTGCTGCCGTAGTCCTCGATGAGCAGTCCCATGGTGCCGGTGAGGGTGTCGTCATCGGGGGTGCACACGGCCAGGGTGTAGGTGCGGCGGGGATGCGTGTGGGGCTGGCCGAGGGCTTTGGCGAAGGTGTCGTGGGCCCGGTCGGTGTCCATACGGTCGATGCCGAGGTAGCGGGTGAGCAGACGGTGGCTCAGGATCCGCGTGAAGGGTTCGTGATCCTCGGCGCGCAGTTCCCTCAGGCGCAGGTGCTCGCCACGCAGTTCCGGTACCCGGTTCACCGCCCCGCTCCCAGGGGGACCTGCGGGGCTTGGCCGCCGCCCAGGAGGGTGTGGAGGTCGACGGAGTGCCGGCCTGAGGGCAGGGGTTCGCCGAGCAGGATGCGGCGGGCGGTGTCGGTGATGAGGGCCGCGCCGAGCATCACCCCGCTGGCGAGCTGGGGCCAGCTGGACAGGGAGCGTCCCACCCGGGTGAGAGCGTCGGTCATGGCGGGGCTCAGACGCCGCTCGTCGACGATGCTGAGCAGGAAACGGATGCTCTCTGCGCGGTCCAGGTGCCGGACGTCGTCGGCGCTCACCTCGCCGGTGCGGCCGTGGAAGAGCGGGCGGTCCGGTTCGAGGTCGAAGCGCTCGATGTCGAGCAGACCCCGGTCGTTGGTCTCCATCAGGACGGGGACCCGCCGCCGGCGGGCGTGCTCGCGGGCGGCGACCTTCACCCACACGGTGTCGCACTCCTCGACCAGCAGGTCCAGTCCGTCGCGGCCGTCGGGGGCCGCGAAGAAGGCCCCGACGGTGTCCTCGGTGACACCGTCCCGGAAGACCTCGATGTCCAGATAGGGGTCGAGCTCGTACATACGGCGGGCGCACAGCACGCCCTTCTCCGCCCCCAGCTCGTGCACACCCGCCCGCAGCCGGTTCAGGTTCGACAGGCCCAGCCGGTCGAAGTCCGCCAGCCTGAAGGCCCCGCCCACACCCTCCATGGCCAGGGTCAGCGCGGCGCCGCTTCCCACCGACAGCCCGATGACGCCCACCCGGCGCCGCAGCAGGACCTGCTGCTGCTCACGGGTGATCTTGTCGCGGTTGCGGTCGGTACGCACCAGCCGGAACTCGTCTTCCGGGAGTACGTGCACCAGGCGCCCTGACCACGGGTACCAGACCCACCTGCCGTAGGTATCGGGTTGGCCGCCCATGGCATCGGCGACAGCGCGCTCCCGGGAGCGGGAGGCGAAGGGGTCCTCCGGGGTCAGGCAGCGCAGGAGTTCCTCGACCTGGTCCTCGATACGGTCATGGACCTCGCGCACGCCGGACGACCGCCGCAGCCCGGCCAGCACGCCGGCGTCATCAGGCCGCGCCGGGTCCAGGACCAGCGGGCGAAACGATTCCCTCGCTTCATCAGCGGAGGGCAGCACGAATTGGTCCGGCCGTGGGCCGGACTGCGTCAACTGAGTCACAACCGGAAAGCTAACAAGGCGGCGATCTTGGGAAGCTGCAAGTCACCCCAGGGGCGCACACTCGAATTGATCTTCTACGGAATGCGCCCCCGCGACTCCACACCCCCTGAACGGCCCATCCCGCCTACTGCGGCGGCGACGACACCTGCGTCACCTACTCGGCCGGCGAGCGGACCGGGAGCAAGAGCCGGAACGAGCCGGAGTCCAGCAACTCGACGGGCTCGAACTGGGCGTTCGGCATCGGAGGGCTCGTGGCACTCTGGGGCGCCTGGGGGTGCGTCCAGGCCCTCAGGGAACAGCAGGGTTGAGCTGAGCGGCCCCGCCGCCGGGGCCCGTGAGGTGTGACCACGATTCCCCTCTACCCGGCGGAGGGGATCGCGCCTCGGCTCGTGGACGGGTACGCGCCGCTCAAGGCATTGAGGCAGGTCATGTACCGACTCGCAGCCGAGGGCGTGCTGCCGCACACGCCTCCGATGTGCCGGCGGCTGTCCCTGCGGCCGGCCCAGGCCCGGCGGGAGGGCTGACCGGCTGGCTCGAGTTCGCGGGCATCCCCGTGCTCGTGGTCCGCGGCTTCAGCTCCCATTCCTACGGCGACGTCGTCCGCGACCGCGGACCCCGGCGCACCGGTTCGGTTCCTGAGCGGCCGAGTTCTCCGGCGCGGCCATGACGGCCCGGACGGTGTCCTCGGCCCCGCCGGGGACGTCGACACCATCAGGCTTCGATCGGATGCGTGACCGCTGCGACGCCGGTGGAAGGCGAGCCGGTCTGGCGCCGTACTGCCGGCCATCACCGGTTTTCGGCCTCAGGCGGCGCCCCGAGACGAGCGGTCTCCTGGGCAGGGCGAGTCGCTCACAGCGCTCTGACCAGTGGTCCCCGTGGCTGAGCCGGAGGGATCGGGCGACAGCCCGGGCGGCCCCAGTCGTGAAGTGGCTCAGAGGCGTTGTGTCCCGTCCGGTTCGACTGGGCTAGCTTCACCTTCCCAACGCCGATGGGGAGGTTTCGTGCGCGCTCTCGTCTATCTGGGACCCGGCTCCGCCGCACTGCAGGACCGGCCCGCCGCACAGCTCTTGAACGGTGATGACGTCGTGGTCGAGGTCGTCGGCACGGGGGTCTGCGGTACGGACCGCAAGATCCTGCTCGGGAGGTTCCCCGCGCGGCCGGGCGTGGTGCTCGGGCACGAGTCGGTGGGTGTGGTGCGGGAGACCGGGCCCCAGGTGCGTTCGGTCTCGGTCGGGGACCGGGTCGTGGTCAACCCCACGCTGTACTGCGGCTGGTGCGTCCCCTGTCGGCGGGGAGCCACCAACTTCTGTCGGCACAAGGCCGGGACCGAGGTCGGCGTCGACCGGGACGGCACTTACGCGGAGAGCGTGACCCTGCCCGAACGTTTCGTTGTGCGCCTTCCCACCGGGCTGCCCTTCCACGGCGCGGTCCTGATCGAACCGCTCGCCTGTGTCCTGAACAACATCGAGGCCGCGGCCCTCTCCTTCGACGACGCCGTCGTGGTGCTCGGCGCGGGGCCGATCGGGATGCTGACCGCGCTGATCGCCGCCCGCCAGGCGCGCCGGGTCACCGTCGTGGAACCGGACGGGTACCGGTTGGAGCGGGCTCGCGAACACTTTGCGCACGTGGTGGACGTGGCCGGTACGGACCCGGCCGAAGCGGTGCTTAAGGCGTCGGACGGCGAGCGCCCCTCTCTCGTCTTCGACACCACCGGGGTCGGCCTCGACGCGGCACTGCGACTGGTCGACGACGGCGGCCGGATCGTGCTGATGGGCTTCGACGACACCTACGCCGTGCCGCTGCACCCGCTCCGGCTCACCAACCGGGGCATCCGGCTGATCGGCGCCGGTGACTACCGGGCCGATACGTTCCCGGTCGCCGTGGATCTGGCCGCCGAACTCTGCGCCTTGCCGTCTGGGACCGGCGGCGAGCCGTTCCTGAAGCGGCTGGTGACGCACGAGTTCCCGCTCGAAGGGTACAAAGACGCCTTCGCCGCACTCGGCGGACTCGTCCAGCGAAGCGAGGCCGACGGGCCCGATGAGGGCAGCGGCGACCGCATGCCCGGGCCGTCTCTCCGCTACGACGCGCTCAAGGTGGTCATCCGCTCGCACTCCGGGCCCGTCGGCGCCGACGGCTGGCCGGTGGGCGCGTGAGCGCGCCGCGGTTCGGGGCGATCGAGTCCGGCGGGACCAAGTTCGTCTGCCTGGTCGGGTCGGCCCCCGACCGGATCGAGGCCGAAATCCGCTTCCCGACCGGCGAACCGGCCCCCACCCTGGCCCGGGCCATCGCCTTCTTCGAGGAACGGGCCGCGGCGAGCGGACCGCTGGACGCAGTCGGCATCGCCTCCTTCGGCCCCCTCGAACTGCGCCCGGGCCACGCGAAGTTCGGGCATCTCGCGGCCACTCCCAAGCCCGGCTGGTCCGGGGTGGACGTCGCCGGTCCCGTCGCCGCTGCCCTCGGCGTACCGGTGGGCATCGACACGGACGTCAACGGCGCTGCCCTCGGCGAGGGCCGCTGGGGCGCTGCACGGGGCCTGGACACGTACGTCTACCTCACCGTGGGCACCGGCATCGGCGGCGGTGCGGTGATCGGCGGCAAGGTGGTCAGCGGTCTGGTCCACACCGAAATGGGCCACCTCGCCGTGCCCCGGATCGACGGCGACGCCTTCCCCGGCTCCTGTCCGTTCCACGGCGACTGCTGGGAAGGACTGGCGGGTGGTGAGGCCATGGGCGCCCGCTGGGGCACCCCGGCGGAGGAACTGACCGGGGGAGCCCTGCGCGAGGCGCTGCGGCTGGAAGCGGCCTATCTGGCCGCGGGGCTGCGCAACATCGTCTATACGACCGCGCCCCAGCGGATCGTGATCGGTGGCGGCGTTGCGGAGCTACCCGGCCTGTTCTCGCTGCTCCGGGCCGAACTGTCCGCGGCCCTGGCCGGCTATCCCGGGCTGCCCGAGCACGCGGCCGAGGACTTCGTGGTCCCCGCCCAGCTCGGCCGGCTCGCCGGACCGGCCGGCGGACTGGTCCTGGCAGCCGAGGCAGCCACAGCCGCGAAACAGCGAACACGCCCGAACGCTGGGCCGTCGGAGGGAACATCGGCATGAGGCGGGCCCCGGGCCGGGCAGGCTGGCCGGTGTGACGCGCCCCGCCCCAGTGGGCCTCCTTGATCCGGCCACGCACGCCTGGCTGCTCCGTCACGCCCTGCCCGGGGCCCGCCTGGACGAGGTGGACCCGCTGCCCGGCGGGTTCACCAACGACATGGCCGTGCTGACCGTCCGGCCTGCCGGTGCGCCGGGCGCGGAACGTTACGTCCTGCGCCGCTACCGGCCGCATTCCGGCCGGGTCCCCCGCAATGCCTGCGCCGTGGAGGTCGCCGTCCTCGGCCGGGCGGCGGCCCGCGCCGTTCCGGTGACCGCGGTGATCGCGGCCGACCCCCACGGTCGGGCCACCGGCCGCCCCACCCTGCTCTACCGGTTCATGGAGGGGATCCCGCTCAGCCAGGTCCTCGCCGACGGCCCGGCGAGCGGCGCGGCCCGGGAGCTGGGCCGCGCCGTCGGCGCGGTGCTGGCGCGGATCGGCCGGGTGCGGCTGCCCCGCCCGGGCGCCTTCGCCGGCCCTTCCCTCGTTCCGGCTCCGGACGGCATGCACCCATTGGGCGATCTGCCCGGTTTCGTCGACCGCTGTCTGGCGACCGTCACGGACGGGGCGCTCAACGATACGGATGCGGCCGTACTCCGGGCCCTGGCCCGTCGAGGAGGCCGGGCACTCGCCGCGGTGGCAGACGAACGCTGTCTGGTGCACTGCGACTTCAATCCGAAGAACCTCTTGGTCGAACGGCGCGCGGGGCGTTGGGAGGTGGCCGCCGTGCTCGACTGGGAGCTTGCCTTCAGCGGTTCCCCGCTCTTCGACGTCGGGAACATGCTGCGCTTCGCCCACGAGTACCCGCCGGCGTTCACCGCGGGCTTCGTCGAGGGTTTCCGAGCCGGGAGCGGTCGGCTGCCCGCAGACTGGCTGCGGACCAGCCGGACACTGGACCTCTTCGCGCTCGCGGACATCCTCACCGCACCGCCCGACCCGGCCTACTTCGCCCGCGCCCGCACCGCTCTGCACCGGGCCGCCGCCAGCCGGTACTGACCACCCGGCAGGCGGCGTACCGTCCGTCCCCTTTCCCCCACGCGGCTCCCTCGCCTCCTCCTTCACAGGAGGCGACTTCTGCACAAAAGAACCAACCAAACCCGGCCATACATGTCGAGCAAATGACGGAGAAGCGACGCACGACCTTCTTCTCAGTACAGGAGAAGCGGGTTAGCCTGCATGAGTAGAGGCGAAGCGATCATTTATCGAGGGGGAATTCAGAAGTGCCGAACGCAAACCCTGAAGATGCCCTGAAATCGATCACTCCGACAGTTCGGTGTAACGGGACCCCGCCTACGCCGGCCCTGCGCGAGGGGCCGTATTACAAGCCCGACACTCCTTTGCGGACCAACTTCCGAAGCGATGCGGAAGGAGAGGTCCCGATGCTGCTGCACGGCGCGGTCCGCACCCCCGACGGCAAGCCGATCGGCGGCACCCTGCTCGACTTCTGGCAGGTCGGATCCGAAGGGGTCTACGACCACGACGGCTTCCGGCTGCGTGGTCACCAGTTCGCGGACGCCGACGGGCGGTGGCGGCTGGAGACCGTTCTGCCGGCCATGTATCCGGGCCGGACGCGGCACGTGCACGTGAAAGTACAGCCCCCCGGCGGGACCGTACTGACCACGATGCTGTATTTCCCGGGCGAGCGTCGGAACCACCTCGACAAGTATTTCCGGTCGGAATGCCTGATGGAGGTGCGGGAGACGCCCGAAGGCTGGGACGCCTCTTTCACCTTCGTCCTGGACGCGTGAATCCATTCCCTTCGCCATCCGGAGGAAAAAGCGGGGAGTCCTGTTTTCGCTGCCCGGAAACAGCGACGTCCGTCCTCCGTCGCGTCCATGAGACGGAAGCCGACAGGAGACACATGACAGACCTGAAAGGTGCCCGGAGCACCGTCCGGAGTGACGTCCGCGGCGAAGCCCTGAGCTACGTACAGAACCACCTGTACTACCCGGTCACCGCATACGAGATGGACCACGGCGAAGGCGTCCACCTCTACGACACCGAAGGCAACGAGTACCTCGACTGCGCGTCCGGCACCTTCAACCTGAGCCTCGGCTACAGCCACCCCGAGGTGGTCAAGGCCATGCGTGACCAGGCCGAACGGCTGGTGCACACCACCTCGACCTTCCAGACCGCCCCCGTCAACGAGCTGGTCCGGCGGCTCGTCGAGGTCACCCCGCCCAACCTGACCAAAGTGCACCTCAAGGTGTCGGGCGGCTCCACCGCCAACGAGGGCGCGGTCAAGATGGCGCAGCTCGCCACCGGCCGACGCGACGTCGTCACCCTTTTCCGCAGTCACCACGGCCAGACCATGATGACGACCACCATGTCGGGCGAGTCGTTCCGCAAGCAGCCCTTCCCGCACCTGATGCCGGGTGTGCTCCAAGTGCCCGATCCCTACTGCCTGCGCTGTTTCTACGGTCAGGCGGGCCCCGACAGCTGCGGCATGCTGTGCGTCGAGCGCATCAACGATTTCCTCGACCACGCCAGTTCCGGCAGCGTCGCCTGCATCGTCGTCGAACCGGTCTCGGGCAGCGGGGGCAACATCGTGCCCCCCGACCGTTACCTCCCCGCCCTGCGCGCCCTGTGCGACGAACGGGGCATCGCCCTCGTCTTCGACGAGATCCAGACCGGCATCGGCCGTGTCGGCCGGATGTTCGCCGCCGAGCACTTCGGGGTGCAGCCCGACATCCTGACCACCGCCAAGGGCCTCGGTGGCTCAGGGGCGCAGGTCGCCGCCATCGTCGCCGACGAGCGGATGTCCGGGCTCAGCAGCGACCACCACTCCTTCACGTACGGCGGCAACATCCTCGCCGCCGCCGCGGCGGTCGTCACCCTGGACGTGATCGGCCGACCCGGCTTCCTGGAGAACGTCCGCGAGGTCGGCGCCCACATCATGGAACGGCTGGGCGCGCTGGCCGCACGGCACAGGGCCGTCGTGGACGTACGCGGCCTCGGCCTGATGATCGGGATCGAGATCGGCGACGACCGGGGGCGCCCGAACAGCGAACGGACCCAGGCCCTGGCCCGGCGCGGCATGGACCACGGCCTGGTCCTGCGGACCTCCCGCTACGGCCGGGGCAACGTGATCAAGATCCGGCCGCCGCTGATCCTCACCCGCGAGGAGGCCGACCTGCTCTGCGACCGGCTCGACGCGCTCTTCGCCGAGGAGGCCGCCGAGTGAGCGCCCCCACGCACGGCGGTCCGCCGTCCGCCAAGACCATGCGCGCGTACGTGACCGGCCTCGCCAGTGCCGTCCGCGAGGCAGTCCTGGCCGCCCAGCACCAGCACGGCAGCCGCCTGGTGCGGGGCCTCTCTCCGGGCGGTGACGCGCAGTTCGGCCTCGACGAGGTCGCCGAGGCCACCGTCTGGAAGTACATCGTCGGCCACGACCTGCCGGTCGCCGTCTACTCCGAGGACCGCGGGCTGCAGTACCACGGCGCGGACCCGACCCATCTGCTGGTCGTCGACCCCATCGACGGCACCCGGCCCGCCGTCGCCGGCCTGGAGTCGGCCACGGTCTCGGTCGCGGTCGCCCGTATGACGCCGCGTCCGCGCATCGCCGACGTCGAGCACGCACTGCTGATGGAACTGCGCACCGGCGCCTACCTCTACGGAGACCTCGCGACGCCGGGGATCACCGCGCACGGCTACGACCACCCCGTCCCGATGCTGACCCGCACCACCGACCCGGCGCGGATGTTCTGGTCTCTGGAGTTCAACGGCCACCCGGCCCGTCTGATGACCGAGGCCTACGGCCACCTCATCGACCGCTCGGCCAACACCGGCGGGGTCTTCGTCTTCAACAGCGCCACCTGGTCGATCTCACGGCTGCTCACCGGCCAACTCGACGCCTACGTGGACATCGGCAACCGGTTGCTGCGCGACGATCCGGCGCTGCTGCCAGAGTTCGAGCGCGTCGGCAACGGCCGGGTCCTGCACCTGTTCCCGTACGACCTCGCCGCGGCCGTCTTCCTCGCCGAGCGGGCCGGGGCGGTCATCACCGACGCCTACGGGCAGCCGCTCGGCGACACCGTCCTCACCGACGTGGGCGTCACCAACCAGCGGTCCTGCGTGGCCGCGTCCACGCCCGAGCTCCACCGGGCCCTGCTGGCGTCCGTCCGATGGAAGGAATGACGTCCATGCGTCCCCAGGCCACCCCGCCCGGAACGAGGGCCGGCGCCACCACGGCCACCGACCCCGACGACACCGAGTTCAGGGCTCTGCTCGGCCGGCTCTCCGACAAGGCCACCGCGGACTACTACAACCCGTTCACCACCTTCGACTGGCCGGCCACGATCCCCACCGACGACCTGTGGATGTCCCCCGAACTGCTCTCCGTCCACGGCACGGAACTCATGAACGAGCTGAGCCCCGCCCAGCTCCGGGCCCTGAGCAGGTGGGAGAGCGTCAACTTCTACAGCCTCAACGTGCACGGCATCCGCGAGCTGCTCATCGAGGTCACCCGGCGCATCCACACGCCTGGCTTCGAACTGCCGTCCGAGTTCTTCCACCACTTCATCGGTGAGGAGAACGATCACATGTGGTTCTTCGCCACCTTCTGCCTCAAGTACGCCGACAAGATCTACCCCGACAAGTCGGTCAAGCTGCCCGACGCCCCGCGCGACCCGGACATCGAGAACTTCCTCGTCTTCGCCCGGATTCTGATCTTCGAGCAGATCGTCGACCACTACAACGTCCACCTGTCCGCCGACGACCGGCTGCACCCGACCATCCGGCACATCAACCGGCTGCACCACCAGGACGAGTCCCGGCACATCGCCTTCGGCTGCCGCCTGGTGCAACTGCTGTGGGAACGCCTCCTCCACGCCGGCCTCGACGACGCGGCCCGGCATCACCTGCGCACCTACCTCGACCGCTACCTCGCCATCAGCATCGGAGCCTTCTACAGCCCAGCCGTCTACCGAGACGCCGGAATCCCCGGCGGATTCGCCCTGCGCAACCAGCTGCTCGCCCACCCCGCGCGACAGGCCGCCCACGCCAAAGTCCTCCACAAGACGACCGGTTTCCTCCGCCGGATCGGGGTGTTCGATGCCTGACACCCACCGCTTGCCCCCCAGGGCCATCGGAGGCGCCTGGTCGGTCCGGGACGGCCTCGTCACCCTCGACGAACCGGCCGTCCTGCTGAAAGCCGCGCTGGACGCGGTGTTCACCCGCTGGGGCGCCGAGGCCGGGGCCCGGCAGCAGAGCTACCCCCCGCTGCTGCGGGCCGAGGACCTGCGGACCCTCGACTACTTCCGCAACTTCCCCCACCTGGGCAGCCCGGTCACCCGGATCCGCCCCGAGCGGCTGACGGCCCTCGCCACGGCCCCGTACGACGTCGCCGGCTCGGCCGACGCCACCGCCCTGCCAGCCTCCGACCTCGCCGACGCCACCCACCTCCTGCCCTCCGCGGCCTGCTACGGCTGCTTCGTGCACCTCACCGGCAGCAGTGCCGACACCCCCGTCCTGGTCAGCACCGTCGCGCAATGCTTCCGTCACGAAGACCACCACGAGGGCCTGCGCAGGCTCTGGGGCTTCACCATGCGCGAGCTCGTGTGCATCGGCTCCGCGGACACCGTACGGGCCCACCTCGACCGGCACCGGGAACGGATCCTCGCCTTCGGCGCCGCCCTCGGCCTCGCCCTCGACCGGCAGCCCGCCACCGACCCCTTCTTCCAGAAGGACGGCGCCCGCACCGTCATGCAGTTGCTCGCCCCCGTCAAGGAGGAGTACCTCCACACCGACGGCACCGCCCTCGCCTCCACCAACAACCACCGCAACTTCTTCGGCGAGCGCCGCACGATCAGCCATGCCGACCGCCCGGCCTTCACCGGCTGCGTCGCCTTCGGCCTGGAACGCTGGGTGCACGCCCTGGGCGACCTGTTCGAAGGCGACCTGGCCGCCGCACACCGTGCGGTACTACGCGCGGGGGAACGCCCGTGACCCGGCTCACCGCCCTGCTCGGACTCGAACTGCCCCTGCTGCAGGCCGGTATGGGAGCCGTGGCCGGCCCCGCTCTGTGCGTCGAAGTGTCCCGGGCCGGAGCGGGCGGCACCCTCGCCCTGTACAAAGAATCGCCCGCACGGGCGGCGCACCTGGCCCGGGAGGTGGCGGCCGCCGCCAGGGGGCGCCCCTTCGGGGTGAACGTCATCCCCGAGGTCACCGGACCGGACCGCTGCCTGGAGCAACTCCGTGCCGTCCTGCCCGAACTTCCCCGCAACGCCTTCGTCACCGTCTTCGGACTTCCCGCCGACGACGCGGCCCGCACCGTGCGGGCAGCCGGCCACCCGCTGGTGGTCCAGGTCGGTACCACCGCCGACGCCGACACCGCCCTCGCACGCGGAGCGGTCGTCCTGGTCCTCCAGGGCACCGAGGCCGGCGGCCATCTGCTCGGCCGGCAGCCCGTGGACTCCCTGCTGGCCACCGTCCGAAGCCGCCACCCGCACGCCGTCCTCGCCGTCGCCGGCGGGATCGCCACCGGCGAGGACCTCGCCGACGCGGTGGCCCGCGGCGCGGACGGCGCCATGGCGGGAACCCTGTTCGTACCGGCCGCGGAATCCGCCGCGCACCCGGAGTTCAAACGGCGTGTGGTCGAGGCGGTGGCCGAGGACACCCTCATCACCTCCCTCTTCGAGATCGGCTGGCCGCACCGCCCGCACCGCGTCCTGCACAACTCCCTCACCGCCGCCGCGGAGCCCGCCCCGGCCGCCTTCATCGCCACCACCCAGGTGGACGGCAGGCCGTACCCGGTACCGCGCTACAGCGCGGCCGCCCCGGGCGCCACCACCACCGGGCGCATCCAGGAGATGGCCATGTACTGCGGCCGGTCCTGCAGCCGTGTCACCGCCCCACGGCCGGCCGCCCTGACCATCGCCCGGATCCGCCGGGAATACGAGAACGCCCGTGCTCCCCGCGCCGACTCACACACGAGCACGTTCCCAGCGCCTCACCGGATCCAGGAGAAATGAGATGGACGACGTCACCAAGCCGATCGTGGACTGGTTGCAAGAACGCAACCCCACCATCGAAGACATCCCGGACGATCTCGACCTGATCGAGAACAGGCTCATCGACTCGCTCGGCTTCATGGAGTTCATCCTGCTGCTGGAGGACACCATCGGCCGGGAGCTGAGCCTCGACCAGATCGACGTGAACCAGTTCCGCACCCTCCGTTCCCTCAAGGAACACTTCCTGGAGGGGTGAGGCGCCCGTGGCACAGGACTCGCCTCCGTCCGGTACCGGCCTGGTCGCCTCCCTGCACCTCGCCGCACACCCCGGCGAGCCGACCTTCCCCACCCCGCGGGCCCGCGCGGTCACCGGCCGCGGTCTGCTGGGGGACCGCAACTACTGGGCGGGCGAGGGCCCCCGGCCCCGCCACCGGGGGACGGGACGGGCCTCCGGGGTCTGTGACATCACCCTCATCGAGGCCGAGACCCTCGACGCCCTTGCCCTTGAATACGGCATCACCCTCACCCCCGCCGAATGCCGCCGCAACCTGGTCTGCCGTGACATCCGGCTCAATCCGCTGGTGGACCACGAATTCCGGATCGGGAGGGTGACCCTGCGCGGCCTCAAGCTCAGCGAACCCTGTGCCCGACTCGAACAACTGGTCCGCCCCGGCCTGATCCGCGGCCTGCTGCACCGCGGCGGACTGCGGGCCGAAGTGGTCCACGGCGGGACGATCAGCATCGGTGACCGTATCCACCCGCCGCCGCACGCCACGCGACCACCTTCGCCGCCCGGCCTCGCCCGCTGACGGCGCGGCGACCGGCCGCTCGTCCGCACACCGGCACATCCCCGCAATGGTTCGCCTCCGCACCACGCGGAGGGCACCCGCGGCCCGCAGCCCTGAAGAAAGGAAGACAGAATGACGATCGAAGGCACCGCCCCCGCAGAGAAGAACAGCGCGACAGCAGGCCAAGGCGCGGACACCCCGTCGCCCAAGGCCCTGGAACACGCGGAGCGGGCCGCCAAATCCCTTGCCGAAGCGGGAGCGACCGTCTCCGTCCGCCTGCTGGACTGGGGCTTCACCCTCCGCCTCGACCAGGGGGCCATCGACCGTCTCGTACCTCCGGACCACGCCGGCCTCAGCGGCTTCCACGGCCTGATCCGGGATGTGCTCGCCGGAGCCCTGCCCGAGGGCCTCGCCGACGCCGTCGGCGCACGGCTGGCCGAACGTGCCGGACGGATCCAGGCGGCCGCGCGGGGCGCCGGATGCGAGCTGACCTCGCCTTGGGCCGCTCCCATGCTCCTCGCTCCCATGGCCCTGGACGCCCCACCGCGCCAGACCGGCCTGTGGTTCAGCGTGTTCACACCGGACGCGGGCTGGGGAGCCGAGCGGCCGTTCACGGCCCGCTACGCCTCCGAAACCCCCGCCCTGGCCGTCTTCCGCGGCGACCTGTACTGCGTCTACCAGGGCCGGGGGGACGACCCCGACCTGTGGTGGACCGCGCACCGCGCGGACGGCAGCTGGTCCGAGGACCAGCCCTTCCCGTCCCATCACACCCTGGGCAGCCCTGCCCTGGCCGTGTACCAGGACCGGCTGTACTGCGCGCACCGCGGCGGCTCGGGTACCTGGGGCATGGCGCTGACCTCGTACGACGGCGACACCTGGAGCCCCGATCAGCCGGTCCCGTACGCCGAGAGCGTCTACGGCCCGGCGCTGGCCGTCTTCCATGACACCCTCCACCTCGCCTACGCCGAGGCCGGCCAGCAGATCATGGTCACCACCAGCCGGGACGGCCGCACCTGGACCGCTCCCCAAGCGGTCCCCGGCGCCCTTACCACACGGTCCCCCTCGCTCGTCGTGTACGACGACGCCCTGCACCTGCTCCACGGCAACCCCAAGGACGGGGCGATCCACTGGAGCCGACTGCGCGGCACCACCTGGATTTCCGAGGGCGCGCTGCCCGGGCACCGCACCCGGAGCAACATCGGCCTGGCCGTCTTCGACGGCCAACTGATCTGTGTCCACCGCGACCCCGCCCGCCAACGGCTGCGGTGGTCCTCCTACGACGGCAGCCGATGGAGCACGCCAGCCGAACTCCCGGAACACAGCAGCAAATACGGTCCCGCTCTGGCCGTGTACCGCGCCCGAACCGGCACCCGCGACCAACTCATGTGCGTCCACCGCGGCCACGCCCAGCGCTTGGTCACCACGACGGGACAGGTACTGACCGACGAGGACCCGGCGGGTCTGCACGAACTCGACGATCCGGATGCCGTCACGGACTGATCCTATGAATCGGCGTCCTTCCGTTGACGGGCAGCCCCGGAAGAGCCGCGCGTGGACGGCTTGGCTTCGTAAGGGCGTCGAGCTGGTCGTGGGTGAGCTTGTCGCGTCGGCTTTCGGTGTTGGAACCCATATGCCGAGCTTCACGATCACCGGTTCCTTCTCGCCCTTGCCGGTGATCTCTTCCCCGTCAGTCTTTGAGGGCCTCCAGGCCGCGCTGGAATGCCTGCTGTGCCTCGCTCGGTCCCTCGCGCTCCACGAGCGGGCGCAGGGTCCGTAGGCGAGGCCCGGGCAGATTCCACTCCCAGTGCGGTCAGTCGCTTCTGCTGTTCTGTTGGGCGACTCTCTACGTGAGCACGTACGCGAGGGCTCGCGACCTTCTCGATGAACACGAACGTTGATCTCGAAGGGGTCGCGATCGACTACCCCGCCCACGCCCTGGCCGTGGTCCCGCTCGCCGACTGGCCGCTGTGGGCGTTCCGCCGCCGCGCATCACGCCGCCTCCCCCATACCCCGACCGGAAAATGCGCGCGGCCCTCTTCGACCGGATCACCGCCGAAGGCCCGCTCCCACTGCGCCGTCTGCGCGAAGGCGCCGGGGCCGGAGCCGGCGGTCAAGGCCGCGGTCGAGTTCCTCCTCTGGTCCGGTGAACTCGCCTCCACCCGCCGCACCGGCGGGCAACGCCTGTTCGACCTGGCCGAGCGCTGCATCCCCGCCGAGCACCTCAACGACGCCCTCACCGACTACATCCGCATCCCCACCCCCGTCGCCGCCCGGCTCCTGCCGGACACCGGCCTCACCCCGCACACATCGAGGGCGGTAACACGGCCTGGGCCAGCCCGGGCGCGCTCGGCGGCAGCCCGGTACGGCGCTCACGGGCCCCGGTCCTCCTCGGCCCGTTCGACGACCTGCTCTGGCACCGCCCCCGCGTCCATGGCCTCGACGGCTTCACCCACGTCTTCGAGGCCTACAAACCCGCAGCCCGCCGCGTCCACGGCTACTACGTCTGCCCCCTCCTCGCCGGCGGCCGCCTCATCGGCCGAGCCGACCTCGCCCGCCACGACGGCACGCTCACCATCCACCGCGTCACCCTCGAACCCCACGCCGGACCGGACGCCACACCCTCGCCACCGCCACCGGCCAGACCCGCATCGAGGTCGCCGACGGCGCCGAGGGCTGCGCTGCGGCGGCAGAACGAGAGCACGCGCTCGGAACCGCGAGCGTCACACACCCACCAGCCGGGGCTGCGGAGCTGGTCGACACACGGGGCTAGACAACATCGCGGGCGGGTGCTGCGGCGGCCCACCGCGCCACGGTCGGCCGAAGAAAATGACGGCGACCGGCGCGGTGCCGTACGACGACCGTGACGACAAGTACCGGTACGACGACGAGGACGACGACTTCGGCGGGCTGTCGGCAAGGATCGGGTGACCTCCGTGCACCGTACGGGTGTGCCCGCCGCCGCGTCACCAGCCGATCGTCGGATGCATCCCGTTCACGCAGTTGGTCTCGCCCAACGGGCACTCCGCCGGTCCGTCAGCCTGCTCCTGCCGCCGCATGCGCTGCTCCTCCAGGGCTGCCCGGTGTTGCCGCACGATCTCCATCGCCTGATCGTCGTAGTGTTCGCACTCGCACTGCGCGCACGGGCCCGAAGGCAACATGATCGTACGGGTCCTCGTCCCCTCACCCTTCTCATGCCTCGTTGAGCGGTGCCAGCACTTGCACCAGTCTCCGACCCGCACCACCATCGGATGCCTCCCCTCCTGAACAGCGCGTTTACCCGCTGCCCGCGGAACACGCTGTCGTGACCACCCCTGGAGCAGCTCCAGGAGGACGGCGCCGACGGGCCGGTCTGGCGGCGGCTGGGACGGAGGGGGGAGCAGACGCCGATGGCGGCGCTCGACAACCCCGACGGCGACCTCTACCGCGCCCAGCTGGCCCGCGCCGACGAGCGGGCGGCACAGCGCCCGGTGTGCAAGCGGTGCGGGCGGAAGTTCACCGACGAGCGCTGGGGGGAGACCACCGTGCGCGGCGGTGCCTGGACGGCCGGTGACCTGACCGTGTGCGGTCCCTGCCATGCCGACGACGTCGCCCGCGAACAGGCCGCCCGCGAACAGGCCGCCCGCCTCCAGGCCGCAGCGCCGCCGCCCCTCGAGGGCGACCGGGAGCCGGCCCGGCCCGGCCATCCTTCATGGCCTTGTGCCGGTCACTCTCCTCCGCCGTCGGACGCCCTTCCCGCCTGACCGGGCGCCCGCCCCCCCGTCTCTCAGCCGTCAAGTCATGAGCAGGCCAAGGTTGTTTGACCCTTGATGCCGAATGCTTTACCTGATCGTTTAAGACGCCGGTAAGTACCGCGATCTGGTCAAGTCGCTTCCGCAATAGGTGGGTTCGAGGGCATTTCCGGTTGTCTGTTCCGGCCGATGACGTCCGCTCAGCGGACGCGTGGGGGCGAAATCCGGACGCGTTTCGGCCAATTGCTGTCGTGTCCATGGCGATCATGAAGATCGCTGGCAACCTCTCCCCATCCCCAACACGAACAGCTCCGCACGCTCTGCCCCGGGCTGCCCCTTCCCGGCTGCCCGGTTCCACCCCCCACATGCAGAAGGAGTTCGCGTGAAGTCCACGCACAGGCGGAACGCCACCGCCACCGGCGCCCTGCTCGCCGCCGCAGCCCTGCTCACCGTCGGCGTTCAGGCCGGCACCGCCGCGGCCCAGCCCGACGCTCCCGCCAACGCCGCCACCAAGGGCCAGCAGGTGCGCAACCCGGGAGCGCTGCCCGCGCAGCTCACCCCGTCGCAGCGCGCCGAGCTCATAGCCAAGGCCCAGAGCACCACCGCCGCCACGGCCAAGGAGCTCGGCCTCGGCCCGCAGGAGAAGCTCCTCGTCCACGATGTGGTCAAGGACCAGGACGGTACCACCCACACCCGCTACGAGCGGACCTACGAGGGCCTGCCCGTCCTCGGCGGCGACCTCGTCGTCAGCCGCACCGCGGCCGAGAAGACGCAGAGCGTCAGCAAGGCGTCCAACGCCCAGCTGCAGGGCGTCTCCACCTCCGCCCCGGCCGACGCTCCGGCGGCCGCCTCCGCCAAGGCCCTCGACGCCGCGAAGGCCGTCGGCTCCAAGGCCGACAAGGCCGACATCGCGCCCCGCAAGATCGTGTGGATGGCGAACGGTGTCCCGACCCTGGCCTACGAGACCGTCATCGGCGGCCTTCAGGACGACGGTACCCCCAACCAGCTCCACGTCATCACCGACGCCAAGACGGGCGCCAAGCTGCACCAGTGGCAGGGCATCGAGACCGGCGTCGGCAACACCCACTACAGCGGCCAGGTCACCCTGGGCACCTCGCAGTCCGGCTCTACCTTCACGATGAACGACGCCGCCCGCGGCGGCCACAAGACGTACAACCTGAACCACGGTACGTCCGGCACCGGTTCGCTCTTCTCCCAGTCCACCGACACCTGGGGCAACGGGGCCAACTCCAATGCCGCCACGGCGGGCGCCGACGCCGCCTACGGCGCCGGGGTCACCTGGGACTTCTACAAGAACGTCTTCGGCCGCTCCGGTATCCGAGGCGACGGCGTCGCCGCCTACTCCCGGGTCCACTACGGCAACGCGTACGTCAACGCCTTCTGGGACGACAGCTGCTTCTGCATGACGTACGGCGACGGGACCGCCAACAACGACCCGCTGACCTCGCTGGACGTCGCCGGCCACGAGATGTCGCACGGCGTCACCGCCGCCACCGCGGGCCTCGAGTACAGCAACGAGTCGGGCGGCCTGAACGAGGCCACCTCCGACATCATGGGCACGTCCGTCGAGTTCTACGCGAACAACCCCAGCGCGCCGGGCAACTACCTCATCGGCGAGCAGATCAACATCAACGGCGACGGCACCCCGCTGCGCTACATGGACAAGCCGAGCAAGGACGGCGGCTCCGCGGACGCGTGGTACTCCGGCGTCGGCAACCTCGATGTCCACTACTCTTCGGGCCCGGCCAACCACTGGTTCTACCTGGCCTCCGAGGGCTCCGGCGCCAAGACGGTCAACGGGTTCAGCTACAACTCGCCGACCTCCGACGGCCTGCCCGTCACCGGCATCGGCCGGGACAAGGCGCAGCTCATCTGGTACAAGGCGCTCACCACCAAGTTCAACTCCAGCACGGACTACGCGGGTGCCCGCGCCGGCACGATCGCCGCGGCGACCGAGCTGTACGGCGCTGGCAGCGCCGAGGTCAAGAACGTCACCGACGCCTGGGCCGGCGTCAACGTGGGCGCCCGTTCCGGCGGCGGCAACCCCGGCACCGGCAAGGTCTTCGAGAGCACGGCCCAGGTCGCCATCCCGGACTCCCCGGGCCCGGCGGTCACCTCCTCGGTGGCCGTCACCGGGATCACCGGTAACGCCCCGAGCGCGCTCCAGGTCGGTGTGAAGATCACCCACACCTACATCGGTGACCTGCAGATCGACCTCGTGGCCCCGAACGGGACCACGTTCCGCCTGCAGAGCTCCTCGTCGGACTCCACGGCGAACCTGAACAAGACCTACACGGTCAACGCCTCGGCCGTCGCGGCCAACGGCACCTGGAAGCTGAAGGTCCAGGACAAGGGCGCTGCTGACACCGGCACGATCACCGACTTCAAGCTCACCTTCTGATCAACCGCTCCACCTGAACAACCGCCCCACAGCAGGCCGCACGCGCCCGGAGTCTCATGAGACTCCGGGCGCGTCGCGTCTACTTGCCGCTGCCCTTGGCCACGACGAGGTCGGCGGCCCAGGCGGCCCAGGCGGCGCCCGCGTTCATGTCTTTGCCGTTGGCGTCGGCGTCCGCCACGTGCGCGGCCCGGCCGACCACTTCGCAGGCCGTGTACGAGACGTGCCGACCGGTGATCGGATGGGCTCCGCTCGCCCAGCCGCACAAGGCCGATCACGACCAGTCCGGCCTCTTCCTTCGTCTCGCGTACGGCGGCTTCCCCGGAGGACTCGCCCGGCGCGACTTTACCCGCGGGGAACTGCCATGAGAGCCGTCCCTCTACAACTTGTCGCCGCACGAGCAGTACTCGGCCCTCATGAACCACGACGGCCCCGGTAACCGGAAGGTCGGGTTGAGCATTGCTGTGCACCATGCACGGAGCCGGGGCGCCATGTCACCAAGATGGCCCCATGAGTCCCGGCGCGGCAGGGAGCGCATGGAGCGCGCACTCACGGCCGGCACGTCGGCCGTCAACTCGTCAGTCAGCCCGTTCCCGGGAATCGACGACCGGAACTCAGGCGCCCGTGCGGGCGGGACCCGTGCGGCCGTCCACCGGGGCACTCCACGGAGGTTCTTGCCGCGGCGGAGGTCAGTCGAGGGGAACGGACGCCAGTCGATCGACGGTTTGCGGGTAGAGGCGGTTGCCGCGTTGGACGACCATGTTCGGGCCGTCGGGCATGTTCACGGCGCCCGCCGAGAGCGTCCACGCGACGCGGCGGGTGGCGGTGTCCACCGCGACGACCGCCTGACCGGCGCCGGCGACCGCGGCGTAGAGCTCGCCACGGAACGGGGCGGGTGCCGCCAGCATGGAGACGTACGCGCCCGGGTCGTGGGTCCACACCTTCTTCCCGGTCGACTCGTCGTAGGCCTGGAGCTGCCCGTCCGCGACGTACACCGTGCCGTCCACGCAGACGGGCGCGCTCAGCAGCTTCTTCCCCTCCGGCTCCAGCTTCCAGGCCACCGCGCCCGTCACCAGGTCCACCGCCGTGATCCGCTCCTCGAAGTCGAAGACGTGGCGGTCCGACGCGACCGGGGGGTTGATGCCGCCCGACTGGTTGGGCGACGTCGCCTCTTGGTCGGTGCGGACCCGGCAGGCCCACAACAGGCGGCCGTCGCGCAGGTCGACGGCGAAGACGCGTGCGGGATCCGAGCAGATCAGGCGGCCACCGGAGAGGATGGACGACATCATGAGGGAGCCGAGCGAGTCCAGGACCGCGCCCTCCACGCGCGTGCGCCAGCGCAGTTTCCGGGCGCCCGGATCGTAGGCGAGCAGCCAGGCCTCCTCCTGCTGGCGCCGGTCGTCGGAGCGGAAATACGCCTTCAGGTAGAGGCATTGGGCATCCGCGGCGAGCAACTGGGTGGTGTGGGCGAGGCCGCCCAGCACGGCCGGGTCGGCCGCGTCGGCGGGGAGGCGGCCGGTGCGCGGGTCCACGTATCCCGCGCTCGCGTTGCCGTCGTCGTCGAAGACGAGACCCGCGAGGCGCTCTCCCGCCACGACGACGTCGACCGTGGCGGTCTTGGTCTCCCACAGGATCCGGCCGTCGGCCGTCGAAATGCCGCGCAGGACGTCGCTCGTGTGGATCAGGACCTCGCCGGACGCGACGACCGGGGAAGCGGAGAACGGGGAAGCAACCGACCACAGCGGCGCCGGTGGGGTGCCGGGCGGACGGGAGCGGCGGCCGGGACCGGGCGACGCCGTAGGGGCCCCGGAGCCCGAGCCGGAGCCGGAACCCGAGCCCGGGAGGTTCCCGGTGGCCCAGAGCGCCGCGGCCCCGCCCACGGCGGTGAGCGCGGCGGCAGACGTGCCCGCGAGCAGGGTGCGCCGGGAGAGAGTGCGGCGCGGGGCGGGGGCGCGCAGCGGGGCGGGGGAGACGGCGGCGACGTCACCGATCCGGCGGGACAGGTCGGCGAGGAGGGCTTGCGGCAGCAGCTCGGCGAACTCCCCGGGGTCAAACGGCCCCCACTCGTCACGCAGTCGGCCGGGGGCGGGCCGGTCGCCGGGCTCCGGTGACAGGCAGGCGGTCAGCGTCTCGCGCAGCCCGTCCGGCAGGCCGGTCAGGTCGGGGTCGGCGCCGTCCCGCAGCAGTTCGAGCGTGCTCTTCCGGCCACGGGCGTCGTAGGGGCCGTGACCGGTCGAGGCGAACACCAGGACCGCGGCGAGGGCGAACACGTCGCCTTCCGGGCCGGGCGGTCGCCCGCGCGCCTGCTCCGGTGACATGTACGCCGGTGTGCCCGCGGGCCCCCCGGTCTCGGTGAGGCGGGGGCTGCCCGGGGCCTGGGCGAGCCCGAAGTCGATGAGGCGCGGGCCCTGCGCCGTGACCAGTACGTTCGACGGTTTGACGTCCCGGTGGACGAGCCCGGCACGGTGCAGGGCGGTGAGGGCGGCGGCGAGCGCGGAGCCGAGTCCGCGGACGACCGGTTCGGGCAGTGGCCCGCCGGCCGCCACCGCCTCGGTCAGTGAGGGGCCGATGAGGTATGCCGTGGCCAGCCAGGGCCGCGCCGCATCGGTGTCGGCGCCGAGGTAGGCCGCGGTGTGTTCCGCTCCCAGGGCCCGCGCGGCCTCGGCCTCCAGGGTCAGCCGCCGGCGGTAGTCGGGCCGGTGGCGCAGGTCGGACCGGACGGTCTTGACGGCGGCGAGCCGGCCGCCGGCCGTGCGTGCCAGGAAAACGGTCCCCATGCCACCGCCGCCCAGCCGGCCGAGGAGGGCGTACTCCCCGAGCCGTTCGGGATCGTCGGGCAGCAGGGGCAGGAGCGTGGACATGACCGGTGGACTCCTTAGGGGCGGCGGTGAAGCCGTGCGTCCTCGCGTGTGCGGCTGTCGGTGGGCGGGGAAGGCATGGGGGGAGGGGCACGGCGGAGAGGGGACGCGGGGTCAGTCCGCAGGGAGGGCGACGACGGCGGACGGCCGGGCGATCAGCAGGACGCCGGGGACGGCGGCGAGTTGGAACGGCTCCCGGGCTTCCACGCCCGCGAGCCCGGTCTGCCACGTCCGTTTGCCCGAGGGGAGGGCGGTCGCGGTGACCTGGTGCAGGGTCGCGAGGTAGAGGGTGCGTCCGGAGGTGCTCGCGGTCATGCTCCCGAGCATGTTCCATGCCAGGTTCTCGTCCAACGCCTGCTCCCACCGGGTCCGGCCGGTGTCCGGGTCGACGGCGACGACGGGGCCCGTACCGTCGTCGCACAGGTACAGGGTGCCGCCGCTGAAGAAGGGCGGGGCGTTGGTCCCGGCGACCAGGGCCTGCGACTCCCACAGCCGGGTGCCGGTCCTCAGGTCGTGGGCCTGGGCGCGACCGCCGGAGAGCAGGAACAGCCGCCCGCCGCCGGCCGGGTCCACCACGGAGGCGGGGCCGCTGTGCACGCCGGGGTAGGAGCGGCTCCAGAGCATGCGTCCACTGCTCCGCTCGAAGCCCGCGATCGACAGGGTCCGGACGGCCGTGACGTCCTGGAACGCTGGCCGCGGTACCCGCACCTCCACGACGACCATCTCCGGGCCGACGGTGGTGGTGAGTTCCGTGCTGCCGAATCCGCTCGGCAGCGAGGTGCGCCACACCTCCTTGCGGTGCTCCAGGTCGAATGCCGTCAGCAGGTATCCGCCCGTTGCACTCGCATCGTGCACGAGCACCCACGCGGTGGCGCCGTCGACGGCGAGCACCCTGGAGAGCTGCTCGTCGCGCCGGAGCCACTGGGTACGCCCGTCACGCGTCGAGCAGAGCGACAGCCCCTCGCGCGTGGCCATCAGGAAGCGGCTGCCGGGGACGAGGACGGGCGAGGTGTTGTCGTCGACGGGCAGTTGCCACACCTCCTTGCCGGTGTGCAGGTCGTGCCCGTACAGGACGTCGCCGCGCATCATCAGGCAACGATCGGCGCTGCTCACCGGGAGGAGCCGGATGCGGGCCGTCGGGTCGTCCAGACGCCACAGGGCGGCCGGCGGCATGCCGGGCACGCGGGGGCTCGTACCGGAACCGCCGGCCGCTGCGGACGGCGCGGTGCGGCCGTCCTCGCGGGTCAGCGCGGACCACGCGAGGGTCCCGGAAACTCCCAGGGCCGCGCCCGCCGCACCGGTCAGCAGGCCGGACAGCACCCGGCGGCGGGTGGGCGGGGCGACCGCGCCGAGCGTGGTCGCCCGGGCTGGAACCTGGCCGGTGGCCGGGGGCGTCTCGGCCAGGGTGGCGGGGTGCTCGTGCTCGTGCTCGTGCGCATCGGCGTCCGCCGCCCGGTCGTCCGCCTCCCCGTCCGCGCCGGTCTCCGCGTCGGCGCTCTCCAGGTCGACGATCGCCTGCGCGCGTACGGCCAATGCGGCGACGACCCGGCCGGGCAGCGCGTCCGGTGTCCGCTCCGGGTCCTGCCCTCCGGGAGCCAGGGACCGGGACAGTTCCGTGGCGGTGGGGCGGTCCGCCGGGGAGGCGGACAGCGCTGCGGCCACCGCCTCGCCCAGTCTTTCCGGCAGTTCGGGCAGTTCGGGCCGGTCGTGGACGGCGCGATAGGCCAGCACAGGCGGCGGGCCGTCCCCGAAGGGGAGCCGGCCGGTGGCCGTGTGGAGCAGCAGCACCGCCAGGGAGTACACGTCCGCGGCGGCGGAGGAGGGCCGCCCCGCGGCCACTTCCGGGGCCATGAAGGCGGCGGGCACGGCCGACACCCTGCTGGGCGGCTCGGGCCGGCCGGGCCCCGCGTCGGGCCCTGAACCGTCGCCCGGCCCCTGCCCGCGGTCCGGTTCGCGATGCGGCCGCGCCGACGGCATGCGGCAGGCGTGCAGGGCCATCAGCAGCGGGCGGGCCGTGGTGAGCCAGACCCCGTCTGGTGCCACCGCGCCGTAGCTGATGCCCCGGGCGTGCAGGGCGGCCAGGGTGTCGGCGACCTCCGCGGCGAGCCGCACCGACTGTTCCAGGGGCAGGATCCCGGACTCCGTTGCGGGCCGCCGCCCCACGTCGGAGAGGGACACGGCGGGGGTGTGCGCGAGGGCCACCCACGCGGGCTCGCTCCCGGTGTCCAGGTCCAGTACGGCCGGCACTCCCGGCACGGATCCACGGCTCAGCTCCTCGGCCGCCCGGTGCGCGGCCGGGGGCAGCAGGCACACCACGGCGTGCCCGTGGCCGCGGTCGCGGCCGACGTACATGCCGCCCCGCTGCGGCGCCGGCCGGGGGCCGGGCCAACGGGCCAGCAGCCGGTACGGCCCGGCCGACCGCGGGTCCTCGGGACCGGGGCCTTCCCCCAGACGTCCGCCCCCCATGCGTTCCCCCCTCACCTCGTGGCCCCGTCCGGGGTCGGTCACATGCCCGGCAGGGCGCGGACCGTGCCGCCGCGTTGCCAGATGACGTTGCCTGCGACGACCGCTCCCCGCCAGGAGACGTCGGCCCGGACCTCCCCGGCGGGGGCCGGCGCGAACACGTACTGTTCGGCCGCCCGCCCGCGGTGCACCACGAGGATGCCCAGCTCGGGCCTGCGCAGCGGCGCGAAGATCCCGGACCCCGCCACCAACGGCGCCTGGTCCCGCGCCAGTTCCTCGGCGGCCAGCACGGTCCAGCGGGACTCTCCGGTCTTCACGTCGACGCTCCGGAGCTGGCGGCCGTCGGCGACGTACACGTCGTCGCCGGCCGGCGTCGGCACGCCGAAGCCCGCGCCGTCGTCCGCGGGCAGGGTCCACAGTGGTTCGCCGCGCTCCCGGTCCAGGCAGGTCAGCGTCCGGTCCCCGGCCCCGCCCAGCAGCACCGCGTTCGCGGACAAGGCCGCCCGCGAACCGTTGGTGGGCCGCCGCCACACCGGGCTGCCGTCGGTCGCGGACAGGGCCACCACCCCTCCGACGGCGGAGGACAGGATCAGGTGCCCGTGCCCGGCGGCCGCCGAGAGCGCCGTGCTCGGCACGGGAACGGACACGCGCCAGCGCACCCCGCCGTCCGCCCGCTCGAACGCGGCCACGCCGCCCTTGGCGTCGAGCGCGTACACCTGGTCCTCGTCGGCGACGAGCAGCCCGGTCACTCGCTCGCGCGTGCGGTGGCGGACCGTACCGTCGGCGGGGTCCAGGAACAGCAGGCTCCCGTCCGGGCCCAGGGCGACGGGTCGGCGGCCGCCGACGAGGTCGCGCACCACCGGGCCGCGCCAGCGCTGTACGCCCGAGACCGGATCGCGGAGCAGGAGTTCGCCACCGCCGCCCGCGAAGCACACCCGGCCGTCGACGTCGACCGGCCCGAACGTCGGCTGCGCCGTGGCGCCGTCGTACGACCACAGGGGCTCGGGCACCGTGCCGGGCGGGCCGCTCCAGCGGGGAGCGGGGGTGCGGGCGGGGCCGTCCTCCTCCGGGAGGGCGCGCAGGGCGGTGGCACCGGCCGCCGCGAGCAGCACGGCCGCGCCGACGCCGGTGAGCACCCCGCGCCGGGTGGGCAGCCGCGGGCCGGCGCCCAGGGCCGCCGCGGCGCGGGCGATCTCGCCGGCGTCGGCGAGCACCGCGGGCGGCAGCCAGCGGGCGGCGGCGCGCAGGGCGGCGCTCTGCGGGTCCAGTTCCGCGGCCACCTCCACGGCGGCGGGCCGGTCCCCGGGCTGCTTTTCCAGGCAACCGCGGATCACGGGCATCAGCTCGGCCGGTACGCCGGTGAGGTCGGGTGCCTCGTAGGCGACGCGGAAGTCCGAGCGGACCGGGTCTCCGTCGTAGAAGGCGTGCCGGCCGGTCAGCGCGAAGACGAGCAGCGCGCCGAGGCAGAAGACATCGCTCGGCGGCCCGAGGGGCCCCTTCACCACCTGCTCGGGCGACATGTAACCGGGCGTTCCGGGGCGCTGCCCGGTCGCGGTCAAGGTGGCGTCCCCGGTCACCCGGGCGATGCCGAAGTCGACGACCCGGGGGCGGTCGGCGCCGAGGAGGACGTTCGACGGCTTGAGATCGCGGTGGACGACCCCGGCCGCGCCCACGGCCGTCAGAGCCCGGCCGAGCGCCCCGGCGAGCGCCCGCACGGCGGCCGCGGGCAGGGGTCCGTGCCGCGGCACGGCCGCGGCGAGGGTCGCGCCCGGGACGAATTCGGCCGCGATCCACGGCACGTGGTCGGCGGTGGAGGAGCCGAGCACGTTGGCGACGAAGGGGCTGCGGACCGCCGCCGCGGCGGCGGCCTCGCGGGTGAACCGCTCGCGGAGGTCAGCGTCGCGGAAGAGTTCGGGCCGGATGGTCTTCAGCGCGACCGGACGCCCCCGGCGGCGGGCGAGGTAGACCGTCCCCATCCCTCCGGCCCCGAGCACCCCCAGGACGCGATGACCTCCGAGCTGCGCGGGCGCACCGCCCGGCAGCGGGGCGATCACTGGTGTCATGCCGTTGATCGTATGCGCGCGTCCGCCAACCACCCTTCGAATCAGCAAAGTTCAGGTGCGATCTCTCGGTTTGGGGACAGTGGTGTGAATGACATTGAGTTTCTGGGGTTTTCTCGCGTTGGCCGAGTTTTTCAGGTGTGCGCGGGTGCTCTCGTCTCGGGCTACAGGGATGACTCCAACAGCCAGTGTGGCCATTGCTGTAGTGCTTGGGGCTGGTGGGCTGACCTGCGTGTGTTCAGCTTGTGCTTTATGGTCTGGTCCGGTCGCGTTCGATGATGCTCTCGGGGCGTCGGACGGTTTTGCCCACGTCGTAGCGGGTGGCGGGTCGCTGGTTCTTCGAGCCGAGGGGTCTGCCGGGGCCGGGCCGGGTGGGTTTGGGTGCACGGGCCGGACAGGGCAGGTGTGGGCGGAGGTTCCTGAACCCGCGGCGGACCCGGGCCGGAGTGAGCCGGTTCGGTTTCGCCGGACGTTCCCAGGGCCGGCGGACGTCCTCGGCGAGCAGCCGGGCGAGACGGAGCTGGGTGTGCGCGACGATGATCAGCCACGTCCACCGGCCCGCAGCCTCAGGGGCGCGGAGCTTCGGTCGGGTCCAACCGAGGGTCTGCTTGATCATCCGGAACGTGTGCTCCAGATCGAAGCGTCGAAGGAACGCCTGCCATCGCAGATCGACGTCGGGGCCGGCCATGCCGGTGGCGGAGGACCAAAGCCACAGCGGCAGCGGTTCTCCGCCGCCGGGCAATCGGTCAACCTTTAGGTGAATCAGCGTCCCCTCGATGATGCGGAGTTCGCTGTCGTGGTCGATCCACGCGGAGCGGGTGGTGAGTCTCGGGTGAACGCGACCGCGCGGGCGGTGCCGTAGCGATCGGTGACCTGGGTGGTCGCCGCGTCTGGTTCGCCCCAGGTGGCGGGCTTGGCGAAGCGGAGCTCCTTGCCGTACTTGGGCGGCCGGCCGCCTTGGGGATAGGCCAGGGCGTACTCCAGCTGTGTGGGCGTCGGCCGTCGCATGACACGGTCCGATCGCATCCGTCCCAGGACCTCGACGGGCAGCCCGTCGAGACGAGAAGGTAAGCCATGCGCGGGGCGTCGTAGCCGGCGTCGAAGACGATGAGGATGTCCCGATCACCCTCGCACCAGCGTCCGCCGACGACCAGGTCCTCGACTACCCGGCGGACCTGGCGGGCGGTGACCTCGGCGACGTCGTCCTCGGGGCCGAGGCGGACGGCGTCCAACAGCCGGCACCAGGAGGTGCGGCCTGCTTCGAGAGCGGCGACGAACGAGTACGGCCAGCCCGGGATCATCACGTGCTGGTCCCGGCCGCGGCCGAAGGTGTGGCAGAACAGCCGGTCCGCGCTGCACTCGGCATCCGGCCGCAGCCAGTTGGTCACGTCCGCAGCCAGGACGAGCCGGTCATCGGCCGCCCGAGGCTGGGGCGGCGCGGCCAGCGTCCGTCGCAGCCCGTCGATGTCGATGCGGCCGTGATTGAGAGCGTCGTACAGAGCGCCGTGCCCACGACGGTGCTCGGCCAGCAGCGTCAGGTCCACCGGCGCCCTCACCGGCCCGTCTGCGCACAACAGAGCGTCCGCGAGCTCGAACAGTTCGTCACCCCGCGCGGTCAGACACGCGAAGAAGTCCTCCCGGAAGTGTGACGCTTCCGCGAACGGCTCCCGCTGGACATCGTGGTAAAGCAAACTCATTCCCTGCGGCCTTCGTTGAGTTCAGGTGCGTCCTTGGTCGGAGCACATGATCAGACGAAAGCCGTTTCCACATCCGGCGAACTCCCGGACGAGCCACTTAGTTCGAAGATCGTTCGAGCCGATAAGCGGCCGTCACACGGTCTCGGCGCTGATGACGACGTCAACGAAACGAGCCCATCCCTGCGGATCGTCAACCGAGACCCGAACCCGCCGCCTACCCGGTTTCCCGAGCAGGGAAGTGGTGAATCGGCTCTCGCCAACGACGTCCCCCACTACCAGCCGGCCGTCACTCAGCAGAAGATGCCCGTCGAACACGGTCGTCAGCGGCTCTCTGTCAGGTCCGTGGTCATCCGCGTCACCGTGATCGTTGAAGACGCGGACCTTGACCAGTACGACCTGGGCCTGCACTCGAACGATGACGTGAGTGTCGCACGCAGCGGCAGGAGCGCCGTTGAGGGCCAGTGTCGTGGGGATCCACTCGGTCGAACCGAGCGCCATCACCGGGTGATTCACATACAGGTCTACCCCTGCGATCTGCACAGCCTGACTCCCAGTCCATCCGTGACGTTCAGCGGAGGATAGAGCCAGGCACTGACAAGAACGTCCCGAGGTTAAAGAACAAGCTCAGCGGCTTCGGGCCGTGGGCGGTCCGTATCGCCGTCACCGTCCACTCCGGCCGGGCCACCACCACGGACGGCGGCGGGGGCTGACGGGACGCGGGCTGCCGAGGTCCGGACCGGTGGGAGGAGGCGGCGGCCAGCTGCGCCTCCAGGTCGCGGATGGCCTGATTGGCTGCGTAGGTCAGAAGCAGGTTCTGGCACAGATCTTGGGGAGCGGTCGCGGAGAGCCATCGCGGTGTTCGAGGATGCCGGTGTCCTCTCACCTCTGGTCCAGGCGTTTGCCAGCGAATCCGGTCGCCTGGTTGGCACAGCCCTCGTTCAGTCGTCCGAGTGTTCGCGGCGTAGGTACTCGGTGCGGGATTGGAGGATGTCCAAGGCCTCATGGATCGAGCAGCCGAAGTGGTCTCGGAAGAGTTTGATGCCCTCGATGTTCCTGCCGCTGAGGATCTCCTCGTCAGCAAAGGAGAGCGGACCAGCCGTCCAAGGGGCGGAAGCGAGATCCCCACCGGGCCAGTCGATATCGGTCAAGGTGACGAGCAGACGGCCGTTGGAGAGCGCCACCGCCACGTCCATGCCGCGGGCCGCTTTCTCCGTGAAGGCAACGGGTGCTGTGTGGTCCAGGAGGAAGACGAAGTGCTGGGCCATATGCTGCCGCCACCAATGATCGGGCTCGCCGTCGCCGTCCAAGCGAAGGTTGGAGTTCCAGGCTGCCTGGGCTAGAACCGATACAAACAGCCCGAGGAAGTCCGACTTCAGCAGGTCGTCCGCGTGCTCGATCAGGATCGCGAGGTCCTGGTTCCCTTGGCCTGGACCGTGCCAGTCGTGGAGGCAGTCCACGAGCGCGTCCCAGTTGTGGCCGAAATAGCCGAGGAACGACAGGTCTCGGGCGAAGGTACGGAAGACGGACGCCGGATCCCGCATTTCCCGTCCGTCAAGCCGCAGGACCAGCCCGTTTCGCTGCACGAGCGCGGCCGTCTCCGACGCCAGCCATGGGTCGACCGGGGTCGTGAACACGACCCATGGAGAGCGGCGTTCCGTCAGAGTGGGCATGGTCATCATGGGCGAGATCCTTGCACGGCAGTTGCTCGGAGCCGAGCGATTTAGGGAGAGGAGATTGTGCTCGACGAGTGCCGTCCACCCAGGTCAGGAGGCTGCCGATGACCGCCTTCGATGCGCACGAGCAGCGGTATTTGGGGAGCTACTGCAGCAGGATCATCTTGCGCAGGAGGTGAAAGCCAGCTCGACCGTAGAGCTGCCTCTTGATCTTCTTGATCCGGTTCACGGCGCCCTCGATACTGCCTGAGCTCCAGTCCAGGGTGAGCCCGGCGGTCACGGCGTCGAGGTCTCGGAGCAGGTGCAGTGCGAAGCCGGTGAGACCGGGGAGCCGGCTGGCATCGACGGCATCGATCCAGGCAGGGAGCATGGTGCCGAGGCAGTCGGTGAGCATCTCGCCGAAGTCGCGAACATGCCCGGCGGCCTTGTCCAGCTCGGGGCAACGGGCCAGGACCTCCTTCAGTCCGGCCCGGTCTTCTTCGGTCAGGGTCGTGGGGTGTCGGGTGAGCCAGCCAGTGACCTGCCGCACCGTCGGCGGCCGCGGCGGTGCGCTGGGCAGAGCCCCGCGGAGGGTGGCTATGTGGGCGCGGACCATCTGATATGTGACGGGCGCGTTGGCGTCGACCAGCTCGCTATGCAGTCGGGTGACGCTGGTGCATCCCTCGGCAAACCGCCGCTCCAGGTACCGCTTGTAGGGGTCCAGTCTGCTGGGACGGGGCCGATTCTCGCGGAAAGTGTCCTGCCAGCGTTCGGCGTTCGCGTACCGAGGCACGGTGTTGAGGCCCCAGCCCAGATGCCGGGCTATCGCCCGGCGAGAGTGGCCCTCGGCGAGCAGCTCGTGGACCAGGGCGTGGGCTGCCTTCTTTCGCTCGGCCCGCCGGCCAGCAGGTGCCGAGTCGTCCTGCGGCCGATCGGGGTCTGGACGGGTCCCGTCTGGCGGTGTGCCGGTGAACGACGGGTTGCGCAGGCACTCGCGATGGGCAGCGACGCAGGTCTCAACGGCCCGGCCGAGGCCCTGCCACAGGTGGAACCGGTCGGCGACCTGCAGAGCGTCTGGAGCACCGCGGCGGGCGCCCTCGGCGTAGGCACCTGCCCGGTCCCGGCAGATGATCTCCACACCGGGATGGCGGACCAGCCAGGCGGCCAGCGGCCCAGCCTCGCGAGTCGGGAGCACATCGACCACACGATGGTCTTCGACGCTGGTCAAGACGGTGGAGTAGGTCTGGCCGCGGCGGATCGCGAAGTCGTCCACGCCCAGCACGCGCGGCGTACTGAACTGTGGATCGGGCAATGCCATGACCCTGCGTATCAAGGTCATCCGTCCTGCGCCGAAGCCCAGCTGGGCGGACAGTCGGGCCCCAGCCCGCCCGGCAAGCGCGAGCCCCACACGTTCCAGGGCGTGGTTGAGCCGCGCGGTGAACCGTGCGTGCGGGGCGGCCAGCCGCGAGAACGGCTCGGTAAACGTCCAACGCGGGCAGACCGCCGCTCCGCAGATGAAGCGCCGAACCGTCAGCCGGATCACGAAGGGTTGTCCAGCGAGCGGAAGGTCCTTCAGCCTGCGTTGGTACCGGTCGTGCACTCGGCCTGAGAAGCGGCCGCAGTTCCGGACAGGCAGGGCTGGCCGCGCGGCCTCTCGCCACCACCTCGACCGTGCCGAACACGGCCGTCACCGCCTCGACGTCCAGATCGTCGATCCCGGCGAACACCAACGAGTCCCAGAACGGTGCATCGGTCTGCATAACCAGCACCATCGCCGTCCATAACCGACCGCAGCAGTGGCCAGCAGATACCTGAGGGAGCGTCAATTCTGATCGTCGGACGACAAGGCGCACGCCGTCTCACACGAGACGTCTCCTCACAATCGAACACGAAATTAACGCTCCGCGACGACTCCCCAAGATCTGTGCCAGAACCCACAAGCCGTGAATAAAGCCACCACCCCGTTCAGCACACCGCGCCGGCCGGCCCAGCAGGCCGACCGGCGCGTGAAAGGCATGCCCTTCATGAACAACATCATCGAGAACGTCGTCGCCGGCGTCATCGTCGCCGCCATCATCTGGCTCACCACCCGCCTGTGGACCCACTGACACCGCAAGGAAAGCGGCGACTGACATCCACCGGGCGCGCGGGCACCCTGGCCGCAGCGATTCAGGCTGCCGGAGTGCCTGTCCACAACAAGAGGCTGAGCGAGGACCAGCGGGTCTGCCCGGATGACAACGGAATTGGAGGAACCCGGCGCCGACCCCGTGCCGGCGTTCGCGTGAACTCTGAGTGCGCCGGTACCCCGCGGCCATCGTCGCTACGGGGGGCTTCCTCTAGGGTCCTATAGAAGCGCGTGTATGACTGAGGGCCGCCACTTCCTGGGATGGAGTGGCGGCCCTTTGCGGGTTCGGCGGGGACCAGAGTTGTTCAGAGCTGAGCGTTCGCAGGTGCTGGCTGCTTTGGCGCAGGCTGTGCGCTTCTACTTCATGGTGGAAGTGCTGCCCCATTTGTGGAGCAGCAGCTTCCGGCCGGGGTTCTCGATGAAGCTGTGCAGCGTCCAGGCGATGGCAAGCGATGCCGTGAACGCGGCTCCCGCCACCAGCAGGCCGGACGGCCACCAGGGCAGCTTTGGGTGCGGGCGGAAGAGGTATTCACCAGTGCGGATGACCAGAATGTGAACCATGTAGAAGGCGAAGGAGATCTCCCCCAGCTTGACACTGAGCTTGCCACGCCAGGGGGACGGTTCGCCCCGCAGGTCGGCTTGTGCGGCGGCCGCGATAAGCGCGGAGAAGCCGATGATGGTGCAGGCCGCGTACTGGTACCGGTAGTGAGGTGCCTGGGAGCTGAGGAAGTAGCCGCCCATGGTGAGTGCGAGAGAAAGAGTCAGGCCAGGTCCGCGCCATCGGCCGGCACGGACCAGCTCTGCGAGGGTGATCCCCAGGATGAACTCGGGCAGGCGTGCGAGAGGCAAGTCGTAGGCGGCCCAGTCGGGATGCGCAAACGAGGTGACCAGTACAGGCATGGCCATGACCAGGACGGTGCAGGCAGCGGCGGTCGTCAGGCTGGCGCGCCAGCTGAGGCGGCGCAGCGGCCGGACGAGTAGCGGGAAGGAGAGGTAGAAGAAGGCTTCGCAGGCCAGGGACCAGCTGACGGGATTGACGCCGCCGTAGTACTGGACGTCGGGTACCCATGCCTGGACCAGGAACAGATTCGCCAGAAGCGACCGGATGGACGGCTTTGTCCCGGGGGCCAGGGTGTAGGCCAGGGCCAGGGCGCCGAGTGCTGTGGCCAGGTGGAGTGGGTAGACACGTGCGAACCGGCGGCGCCAGAAGCGGACTATGTCATGGCCCTTAGGTGTGCTGGCCGTGGACCAGGCTAGTACGAATCCGGAGAGCACGAAGAAGAACGACACTCCGGTGTTGCCGGCGCCGAAGGCGAACCGGAGGGCGCTTCCCGCACGGCCTCCGATGTACTCAACCATGTCCAAATGGTAGAAAAACACCATCAGGGCTGCGGTCCACCTAAGCCCCGTCAAAGAGGGAAGCGAGGCCGGTCTCGATCTTTCCCTCTGGGTGGACCCGTCCGTCTTCTGGGACGGAGCCGCGTCACGCGTGCCCGGGGCACCGCCGGATATTGCACCTGTACTCAACACTTACTGGAAGGTAGCACGGAGCCTGCCCCGGCTGAGAATGCCTGCTTCAGTGGCACAGCAGGCGGCACACGAACCCGAGCCGCAGCTGCACAGGGTCCAGCGAGCCGGCACCGGCCGCATCACTCATCGGCGGGAGCGGCAGGGGGCGGCGTGCTGACGGGATGCCCCGGAGACCGGCTCTCCGGGGCACCGCCGATCGCCTCAGTGTGGTGTGTGCTGCCGCTGGTTTACACGTTGGCCGGGTGGGCGGCCTACTGCCAGGTGTTGCTGGACCAGACGGCGCCGCCCTTGCCTTCGCCGCCGTCCTTCTTGTAGACGACGAGGTTGCCGTCGTTCTGGAACTTGAGGTAAGCACCAGGGTTGTTCATGGTGGCGGTCGACCAGTACGAGTTGCCTATGCCGGGACCGCCGCCCTTGCGGTATGCGACGAGGTTTCCGTCGCTACCCATATGGAGGAAGGACCCGTCACCACCGGGAACGTTGGAGCTCCACAGCTCCTTGCGCGCTGTCAACAGGCCGAAAAGGCTTTCGGCTGCGGCGATATCGCAACATGAGCCCGTTCTGCCCATACTCTGTCGCAGGTTCAACTCCTGTATCAGCGTCCGGTATTCGCCTGATGTGTATTCCGATTCGCGGCCTGAGTGGGCGATGTAGCCCGGCTTGAGGGCGCTGCGGCCGGCGGCCATTTTCAGGGCGTCGGTAACGAGCTCGGCGCCACGCCTGTTCCATCACGTCCCAGTCGACTTCAGAACCATCTTCAGGACGTGGAGGCATCATGGCAAGCAAAGTATTGACCGACATTCGTCACTTCTGTCGTGGGTCATTGAATCTGCGTAGTCGTCATGTTCCTGATCTGGGGTTGTGCAGGTTGGTTGAGCGGGCTGGTGGCTTGTTGGCTCGTTGAGTCTGCGCAGAGTGCGGGGTGTGTCAGTTGTCTGACCTGTGGAGTGGGTCTGCCGCACGACAAGGTTCACTGGCCGTCGACAGCGTGGCTTCGTGCAGGGACCGAGGAACGCACCATGCCATCAGTTCCCGTATCAAGCCGGGCTAAGTTTTGAAGCATCGCTTTGCAGGTTGGTCTCTTCGAGAGGGTGGGGTATGAGCTGGGGCGCTGGACAGCAGGAGATCGATTGGGAGCTGCGCCGGAGGGCGATCGGCGGGGCGTCCACGCTGGAGATGCTCACCCGGCTGAGAGATGACCTGAAGACTCGTATCAGCGATCCAGCCGACCGTGACGGCGCGATTGCCTTCTGCATGATCTCGACGTTCACATCGGTCTTCGACCTCGGGCTCACACCTGGACGGTTCATCGCGAGCTGGGACCGGTTCGGAGGGCACCTGAACGACGAGGAGCTGGCGGCGAGACTGGGCCCGCTGAGCCTGGCACCGGACGAGGAGCCCCAGCCCTGTGACTGCGGCGGATCCTGGATCTGAGAGCCACCCCGCGGCGGCACGAATAGACCACGCCCCGGCCGGACCCGTGCAGCCAGCGCCCGCGGAGCGGGCCAGTCCTGGAGGCGAAGCCGGAAGGACCCCGGGCGGGGGAGCGAAGCGAACCCGCCCAAAGGGCCGAAGGCCCAGACCCCGTGAAACGGGGTCACCCAGGCCTGCAGCGCAGGACGCCGGCCCCGAAGGGGCTGGCCCTGGCTCGGCGAAGCCAAGCCCCGCCGAGCGCAGCGCGGCGGTTCGTTGGCACAGCGCGCAGCGCTGTGGGACCCGCTCCGCGGG
>NZ_JBIASM010000024.1:0-38818 GCF_042890765.1 Streptomyces sp. NPDC002032
GCGCTCTCCCGCCTCGCCGACCCCCACACCCTCCACCACACCCCCATCGGCGTGTTCCGCGACACCACCCGCCCCGTCTACGACACCCTCATGGCCGACCAGCTCGACACCGCCATCGACCAGAAGGGCAAAGGCGACCTCGCCACCCTCCTGACCGGCAACGACACCTGGACCGTCACCGGCTGACCGAGCGGGGATCAGTCCGCGAGGACCTCCAGCAGCCGGGCCGTGAACTCCCGCGGCCGCTCCGTGCATCCGAGGTGCCCGCCCGGGAACTCGGCGAAGGCGGTCCCGGTCAGCTCCGCCAGCCGCCGCGCCGGCCCCGACAGGGCCGGCTGCTCCCGGGAGTCCCGCCCGGCCGCCGTCACCAGCACCCCTGCCGCCCGTCGCAGCGCCGCCACGTCGGGGGTGTTCGAGGTGAACGGGCACAGCACGTGCTCCAGGAACCCCGGCTGGTTCGCGTACATGCGCGGCGCCATCTCCCGTACCTCGGGCGGCAGTCCGTCGGCTCCCCGGGGCTCGTCCCCGTCCCGGCCGTCGTCCCCGTCCGCCGCGAGCCCCTCGCCGAGGCGCGCCATCGCCGCCGCCGCGCCCCGCGCGCGCAGCAGCGTACGGACCTCCGTGAACAGCGCCCGGTACGGAGCGGGATCCTCCAGCACCTCCACCAGCGGCGGCTCGTGCGCCACCACCCGGCGCAGCCGCTCCGGGTGACGGGCCGCCAGGTCGAGCGCGGCGATGGCGCCCGCACTGCACCCGAGGACGTACGCGGGCTCGTGCGGGGAGACCAGCTCCAGCAACCGGTACGCGTCGTCGCCCCAGTCCGCCACCCGCTGGTCGGCGGGCGGCCCGTCGAGCGGACTGCGGGAGTGGCCGCGCGGGTCGAAGGAGACGACGGTGTACCCGGCCGCGGCGAGCCCGGGGGCGATGGCCGCGTACAGCCCCGCGTCGGCCCCGCCGCCGGGTATCAGCAACAGCACCGGGCCGCTGCCCCGCCGCTCGTGGTACAGGGTGGCGCCGGGCACCTTCAGGGTCCCGGTCGTGAGCGTGTCGGTGTCCATCAGTCCTCTTTCCCTTCCTCTTCCTCTTGCTCTTGCTCTTCTTCCGCGCCGTGGGGCGGCCAGTTCTCCAGCGCGACGTGCAGTGCGTCGAGCGCCCGCGCCCAGGAGGCGCGGACCTCGCGCGCGTGCCCGAAACCACCGCCGAGTTCCAGATGGGCGAAGCCGTGGAAGGTGCTGCGCAGCAGCCGGGCCGCGTCGGTCAGGTCCGGCTCGCGCAGCCCGTACCCGCGCAGCATCCCGTAGGTCAGCTCGACGCTGCGGCGCAGCCCCGCGCTGTCCGCGACCTCCTCCGGGTCGAAGCGCGTCTGCGTGGCGGCGTAACGGCCGGGGTGCTCCAGGGCGTAGGCCCGGTAGGCGTCGGCGAAGGCGACCAGCGCCTCCTTGCCGGACCGCCCCACGACCGCGTCGGCGATCCGCCCGGTCATCTCCTCGGAGGCCGGCAGCGCGACCCCACACGCACCATGGGGCACCCCCTTGTACCTAGGCCATCCAGGGAGGAACCTAGGAGGTCTAGGTTGAGGGTGTCCAGCGATTTCCGGTGAGGCGGCCCGGGGGCCTACGCGCTCGTGGGCGGGGGTGCTCCGGCGGCCGCCCAACGCGCCCGCCACCGCGCCACCCGCGGCGCGGGACCGGCGACCACCTCGACGCCCCCGTCGGCGCCCGCCCACCCCGTGACCGGCCGCGGCCCGTGCAGCGCGTTGACGGTCCACACCTCGCGCCCGCTCAACTCCGCCGGCCGGACCCGCCGGCGCCGCACCTCCACGCCCAGCTCACCGGCTCGCCGCAGCACCCAGCCGGCCGTCACCCCCGCCAGCACCGGCAGCGCGGGATCGACCACGCACAGGGCCTCCCCCTCCCACCACACCAGCGAGGCCGTGGCGGTCTCCAGTACGGTCCCGGCGGGCGAGACCAGCAGCGCGTCGTCGGCCCCCGCCGCGACCGCCCGCGCCCGCAGCCTCCCCAGCGCGGCGAGATCGGGACCCTTGCGCCGGGGCAACAGGCGCGGATCCGCGTCCTGCACCCACAGCCGTACCGCGGCGGTCCGCGGCGGCGCCGCCCGCATCCGCAGCCGGAGCCGCCCCGCGACCAGCTCCACCCGGGGGAACCAGCACCCGGCCGGGGGCAACGCCGCCGCCACGGCCTCGCGGAAGCCCGCCAGTTGCGCCTCCGGGCCGCCCGCCCCGGCGACCGCCGCGCCGAACCTGCGCCAGTGCGCGTCCCACTCCCGTACCCGTCCGTCCTCGACGAGCCACGAGTCGGCCGCCGAGAGCTCCCCCTCCGCCCCGCCCGGGACGAGGCCGTCCGCGCCGTACACCAGGACCCGTTCACCACTGCTCGCGCTCACGCCCGGAGCATAGGTCCGCGCCCCGGACCGGACCCGCGGACCGGGCCCGCACATGCGGAAGGGCCGGCCGAGGGCGCTCGTGCGGACGCCCCGGGCCGGCCCTTCCGGACGGTCAGCTGTTGGCGGAGAGGTTGCCGGACAGGACCGGGATGTTGTCCAGGATGTGGGAGAGCGGCTCGTCGCCCTTGGCCTGGGTGGAGTTCTCGGTGCACTGCTGGTTCTGCGGGTTGGACAGGACGTTGATGTCCTGGACGCCGATGTTGAGCAGCGCCACCAGCGACTGGGCGTTGACCTTGGCCGGCAGGCCGATGCAGGGCTTGTTCAGGGTGCCCTGGACCAGGCCGAGCTGCGGGCTCAGGTCGCCGGAGGTCTTCTGGTTGCCGTAGATCTGCTGGGCACCGTTGCCGTTGACGGTGTTGATCCCGTTGTCGTTGCCGATGGCCATGGCCGGGGTCGCGATGGCCGCGCCCGCGCCGACGGCAACGGCGGAGACCGCGGCAGCAGTCATGATCTTCTTCAGCATTCTCGAGCAGTCCTTCGCTTGAGGGATAACGGGCCCCCGATTGGGGAAGTCCCCCTGCTAACGCCGCCGGGCCCCGCTCGTGGCGGGGTGTCACCCGATTGCCACGTCGTCCGTCCCCAGGCAGCGGGACTTCCGCGCGATGTGGCCCAGGCTCGTGTTGATGACCACCAGGGCGTCACCGGCCACCTGCCCGCCCTCGAACGCGACCGAGACCGCCGTCTCGCGCCCGTAGGTGGTGAACACCCACTTCCCGCCGTGCCCGGCCCGTCCGTCGTCGAGCACCCAGTCGACGCCGTTGACGTTCACACAGCTGTCGACGGTCGGAGCGGGCGGCCGCACGCCGCACCGCAGCACCACGGCCCCGTCTCCCCATCCCGCGGCGCCCGTTCCCCGGACGGCGTCCCGCTCCCGCCCCAGCAGCCGCTGGGGGAGCCGCGCGAGCGTCTCCGTACAGGCGGGCCCGTCCGCGAAGGGTCCGGCCGGCACCCGGTAGGGCCCGAAGACCTCCACTCCGGCGACGACACCACACAGGGCCGCGGCAGCCGCGGCCCACACGATCACCTTGCGCACGGCCCACCCCCGCCGCCAGGGTACGGTCCACCTGAACCGAAAAGATCTTCGGGGGCGGGCGATGAGTTCCGCCGCCGGGCGCGGTCTGTCCTTCGGACGCGCACCGCGGCCACGGACCAGCACAGGGGAGAGCGGACATGTCGTTCCAGGCGTACCTCGACACCATCGAGACCAAGACCGGACTGACGCCACGCCAGTTCATCGCCCTGGCCGGCGAGCGCGGCTTCGACGACCCCGCCACGAAGGCGGGGACGGTCCTCGCCTGGCTCAAGGAGGAGCACGGCCTGGGCCGGGGGCACGGCATGGCCCTGGTCCACGTGTTCAAGCACGGGGCGAAGATCGACGCGAAGCACGTCGGAACGAGCGGTTCCCACCGCGACGCCTCCGACACCCTCTGGCTGGACGGCAAGGCCACCCGCCCCGCCGACGCCCGGTGAGCGGGCGGGCGGTGGCCGGGGCACCGGCCCCGGCCGGCCGCCGCCCGGGTGAGAGGATCGGGCGATGACCGTCGAACGCCTGAACCCGCCGACCATCGCCGACGAGCGCGAAATGCTCCGCGCCCACCTGGACTTCCACCGGCAGACGCTTGAGCTCAAGTGCGCCGGCCTGAGCGACGACCAGCTCCGCACCCGCTCCATGCCGCCCTCCACCCTCAGCCTGCTGGGCGTGGTCCGGCACATGGCCGAGGTCGAACGGAACTGGTTCCGGCGGGTGATCGACGCGCAGGACGTCCCGCTGGTGTGGTCGGACGACTTCGACTTCCAAAAGGCGTACGAGGCCTCCGACGCGGACTCCGCCACCGCGTTCGGCGCCTGGCGGGACGAGACCGAGCACGCCCGGCGCATCGAACGGCAGGCCCCGACCCTGGACCTGGTGGCCCACGAACGCCGGCGCGGCTTCGACGTCTCGCTCCGCTGGGTGATGCTGCACATGATCCACGAGTACGCCCGCCACAACGGCCACGCCGACTTCCTCCGCGAGGGCATCGACGGCACGACCGGGGTCTGAGGGGCGCCGGGCGTCCTCAGGCCAGGTCGTCGCGGGTCACCCGGCGGTGGGCGGTGCGCCACGTGCCGTGGGTGCGGACCAGGACGTCCTCCATGACGTACACGTACAGGACCCTGGAACCGCCGCCGCCGGGCGTGACGTACGCCAGGGCCGAGCAGCGGGTGCGCAGCGAGCCGTCCGCCTGGGGGCGCACGTCGAGCATGCCGATCCAGTGGTCGAGGCGGCTGCCGGCCCGCCGCTCGCGGGCCGCGCCGGCGCGCACGCAGCCGGTGAGCCCGTCGCGGACGCGCACCGGCGCGGACAGCTGCGGCCCTTCGAAGACGGCGTCCTCGGTGAAGGTGTCCGGCCAGGCCCCGGCGTCGTGCGCGTCCAGGATCCGCAGCTGCTGCGCATAGAAATGCTGCACCTCCGCGTACAGGACGGAGAATTCCCTGCTCCGGGGCGTGCGTTCGGCGGTGCCCACCAGCTCGATGGTCATGATCTCGGCCTCCGCTTTCCGTCCTTTTCCCTGCTCGGTGCCGCCAGTCTTCGAGGGCCGGATCGAACATCCTTTAAATACCCCTCAAGCGGGGCGCGGAATTCTCGAAAAAAGACGTCATGACCGTATTCGGAGATATCGCCGTATCGCGGATGCCCCGAAAGGGACGCGGACGCCCCGAAAGGGACGCGGGCGGGCCCCGGCGCCGCGGCCGCGGCGCCGGAGACCCTGCTCTCAGGCCGCCGAGGGTTCCTTCGTCGCGGCGGTGGTGTGGTTCAGCTCCCGCTCGGTGCGCCGCAGCACGATCGAGTCGGCGATCTCCCCGCTGCGCACCGCGATGTTCGACAGCAGGGAGGACGACAGGCCGTGGCTGTGCTCGGTGCCGCCCTGCACGTAGACGCCGCAGGTCAGCCCGGCCGAGCTGACCAGGCGGTAGTCGCGCTGCACCCGGTGTCTGCCCGCCGCGTCCCGCTCGAAGTGCCGGTCGAAGTCCTCGCCGAGCAGGCGGGCCGGGTCCAGCCCGTCGTAGCCGGTGGCGAACACCAGCGCGTCGACGGCCAGCTCCTCCGTGCGGTCGTCGAGCAGCGAGCGCAGCACCACCCGGGTCCCGTCCCCGACGCGCCTGACCTCCTCGACCCGGGTGAGGTTGCGGAAGTGCAGCCGCTGGTTCCCGAGCACCTGCTCGTCGTACGACCGCTGGTACAGGGCCCGGATCACGTCGCTGTCGACCACCGAGTAGTTGGTGTTGCGGTGGTAGCGCCAGAACGCGTCCCGCGCCCGCTCGGTGCCGAAGTAGTACTCGTCGACCGCGCCGGGGTCGAACAGCTGGTTGACGAAGGGGGTGTCGTCGGCGACGGAGTAGCCGTAGGACGGGATGACCGCCGAGACCTCGGCGTGCGGCAGCGCGTCGTGGAGGAAGCGGGCGATCTCCGCCGCGCTCTGGCCGGCGCCGACCACCGCCACGCTCTTGAGGTCGTCCGGGGCCTGGGCCTTGAACTTGCTCAGGAACTCCGAGCTGTGCCAGACCCGGTCGTCCGCCGTGACGCCCTCCGGCAGGCGCGGCACCAGGCCCGTGGAGATGGCCACGTTGCGCGCGGTGACCACGCGCGAGGCGCCGTCACCGTCGCGCACCTCCAGCTCCAGGAGGCCGGCGGTCGCGGCCCCGGGCTCGGTCACCGGGCGGATCGAGACCACCTCGGACCCGTAGCTGACCCGGTCGCGCAGTCCGGCGGCCGCCCACTCCAGGTACTGGTGGAACTCCTGGCGGGTCGGGACGAAGTCCGCGTTGTTCACGAACTGCGCGAGCCGGTTCGAGGCGTGCAGGTACGAGACGAAGCTGAACCGGGAGAGCGGGTTCCGGAAGGTCACGAGGTCCTTCAGGAACGAGATCTGCATGGTCGTCGAGGGCAGCAGCATGTTCCGGTGCCAGCCGAAGGCGGGCTGCCGCTCGAAGAAGTGGGACTTGATCGGATCCTGCGCAGCGCTCGCCCCGTGCTCCTCCAGGGCGATCGCGAGCGACATGTTGGACGGGCCGAAACCAATACCGACCACGTCGTAGATCTCTTGGTTGCGCCTACCCGTTACGCCCATAGAAAATTCTCCCGCTAGCGTCTGAAAAACTTGGACGGTGGCCCGAGAGACCGTTATGCAGTGTTGCCCTGGAGTGCGTCTCAAGACAACCTGGAGACGATATGAAGCCCCTTTTGAGGGTTTCCCGGGCGCCTGTTATCGGGAATCGTTGTCCTGTCGCCGGGACACCGGTACGGTCGGCGCATATCTTCAGAATTCGTGCGTTTCGAAAGGAGAATGCGGGTGTTCGTGCCCAACGATTACCGCGAACCGGACAGTTCGTGGATGGTGGACCTGATCCGCGCCAACCCCCTGGCGCTCGCGGTCGCCAACGGCAGCCCCGAGGACGGTCCGTTCGCCACGCACCTGCCGGTCATCTTCGATCCCGAGACCCCCGGGGCCCCGGCGGCCGGGCTGCCCGGTGCCACGCTGCTCGGGCACCTGAACCGGGAGAACCCGCACTGGGCGGCGCTGGAGACGGGCAGCGTCCTGTTGCTGACCTTCACCGGTCCGCACTCCTACGTGTCGCCGACGGTGTACGAGAAGACGCCGGCCGCCCCGACCTGGAACTTCACCTCGGTACACGTCCGGGGCGTGGTGGAGAGGATCGACTCGGCCGAGGAGACGCTCGGCGTGGTGCAGTCCACCGTGCGCGCCTTCGAGGGGCGGTTCGGCAACGGCTGGGACATGACCGAGTCGCTCGACTACTTCCGCGAGATCCTGCCCGGAGTGGGGGCCTTCCGGTTCACCGTGACCGGGGCCGAGGGGATGTTCAAGCTCAGCCAGGAGCAGCCCGGCGAGGTGCGCGAGCGCGTACGGGAGTCCTTCGGGCGGAGCGCGTGCACCTACAAGCGCGAGACCGCCGGGCTGATGAGCAACCTGCCGTGAGCCGCCCCGGACCTCGGCGCCGGGGACTCAGACGCTGACGGCCACCTTCGGCTCGGAGGCCGCGTCGAGTTCCGCCAGGCTGCCGAGGTCCGCCAGGGCGCTCGCGGCCGCGCTGTCCAGCGTGCTCATCACCCACTGCTCGAAGTCGACGCCCAGCTGCCGCGCGGCCTTGCCCCACCAGTCGACCCGGCTGCCGGGCACCTCCAGGCGCCGGCACGGCTCGGTGACGGCGCCCGGCGGCCGCTCACCCTCGCGCGCGGCGCGGATGGCCGCGCGCAGCTGCTTGGTGGTCCACTGCCCCTGCTCGGCCCGGCCGAGCCACAGGTCCTGCTGCTCGACCGGCATGGAGGCCAGCTCGGCGTGGTGCTGGAAGCTCAGCGCGGGCCGGCGCCGGGTGAGGTCGAAGCGTCTTGACACCCAGGCGTAGTTGCGCAGGGTCTGGTAGGAGAGGCCGGCCGCGCGGATCCCGCGCTGGTACCGGTCGGTGTAGTGGTCCTTGCCGTACACGAGCCAGTCGCCCAGCCACCAGGACGAGGAGTCGAGGACGTCGGCGAGCTGGCGCCCGGCCCGCTCCCACTCGGCGTAGGCCAGTCCGCTCGGCATCTGCAGTCCCACCTTGGTCGTCAGCACCTGGCACGGTCCCTGGCCCGGTCCCTGCGCCTGCCGCGGCGCGGCCCCCGTCGTACCCGGCCGGCGGGGCGGGAGCTGGGGGAGAGAGGTTGCCCGGCCGCCACGCGACCCTGCGGATTGATCGGCCTGACGAGCCATCATGCCTCCATCGGAAGGGACTGCATAACCGGCGAGAAGTCTGGCGAGGGGGTCTGGAGAAGCGACGGAGTGGCGTTCGAAGACCTGCGCGGAGATCACTTCGGTGGCATGACCCCCCTCGTCCGGTGGCATCATCGGTGAGTTCCGGGCGGCCCGGCACGTGAGCGTTCAGGTGACCGCCCGGGGGCCCGTCCCGTCGACGGGACGGCGGCCGGCCGTCCCCCGGTACCGGCACGGTCCCGGTCCCGGTCCCGTGACGAGGGCGCCGCGCCGGACCGTACGGTGCGCCCGCCCCCGGGCCGCCCACCGCCCGCGTGCCCCCGCGGACCCGCCGACCGCCCCCCGCGTTCCGCCCGCCCGGGCCCCTTCGCCGCCCGCGGGCCGCACCCGTACCCGTACTCGTACTCGTACTCGTAAAAGCCGAGCACAGCCGACCCCCAGGAGCGGGACATGACGATGACGACACGCAAGAGAACGAAGGCCGGCGTGGTCGCCCTGGCGGCGCTCGCGATGGCGGCCACCGCCTTCACGGGCCCGGCCCAGGCGGCGCCCGGCCGGGCGCCGCGGGACACGGCGTCCACGGCGGCCGGCCACCCGGCCACGCAGCGCGCGATCGTCGCGGCCGTCGCGGCCGGCGTCCCCGGCATCACCGCCGAGGCGCGGGACGCGGGCGGCGTCTGGAAGACGGCGGCGGGCGTGGGCAACCTGAAGACGGGCGCCCCGCGCGGCAAGAACGACCGTTTCCGCATCGGCGGCATCACCAACACGTTCGTGGCGACCGTCCTGCTCCAGATGGAGGCGGAGAAGAAGCTCAGCCTCGACGACTCCGTGGAACGCCACCTGCCCGGCCTGGTCACCGGCCACGGCAACGACGGCAGCCGGATCACGGTACGCCAGCTCCTCAACCACACCAGCGGCCTGTTCGACTACCTGGCCGACGCGGACTACGCCGCCACCTACCTCGGCGGCGACAGCTTCCTCCAGCACCGGTACGACACCGTGACGCCCCAGTCGCGCATCGGCGTGGCGCTCTCCCACGAGCCGCCGTTCCAGCCCGGGGTCCGGCACTGGTACTCCACCACCAACGACGTCCTGGCCGCGCTCGTCCTGGAGCAGGTCGCCGGCCGGTCCTACGAGGACGAGGTGCGCCGGCGCATCATCAACCCCCTGGGGCTCACGGCGACGTCCCTCCCCGGCAGCGGCGTCCGCCTGCCCCAGCCGAGCGGCCGCGGCTACTCCAGGCTGTTCGCCGCGCAGCCGGACCGGATCGACGACGTCACCGAGATGAACGCGTCCCAGGCCTGGGGCAACGGCGACATCATCTCCAGCGCCGCCGACCTGAACCGGTTCTACGAGGCCCTCATGCGCGGCCGGCTGCTGCCGCCGCAGCAGCTGGGGGCGATGAAGACGACCGTGGAGAACCCCGACTTCCCGGGCTCCTCCTACGGACTGGGCATCGAGCGGCTCACGACGAGCTGCGGCAGCACCGTCTGGTACCACGACGGGGGCACGTTCGGCTGGATCACCGTGGCCACCTTCACCGAGGACGCCCGCCACCAGCTCACCTACAACTACAACGCCAACTGGGGGGCGCAGACGCTCCTCCCCGTCCTGAACGCCGAGTACTGCGAGCCGCCCGCCCGCTCACGCTGAGCCGGGCCGCCGGGCAGCCCGGGCCCGGCTCGCACGACCACGACATGTCCGTCAACGGGAGGGTCCATGACAGTGCGAGCAGCCGTGGCCGGCGCGAGCGGGTACGCGGGGGGCGGGCTCCGCCGCCCCCGGCCTCCCCGGGGGGCCGGGGCCTTCCACGATCGCGGTCGCGTCCACGAGAACAGCGAGCACGCCTCGTGAGCGCCGCGCCCAAGGCACACGCCCTCGTCGAGGCGCTGCCCTGGATGGCCCGCCACCACGGCAAGACCGTCGTCATCAAGTTCGGCGGCAACGCCATGGTCGACGACGACCTCAAGGCGGCCTTCGCCAAGGACGTCCTCTTCCTGCGGCACGCCGGCCTGCACCCCGTCGTGGTGCACGGCGGCGGCCCGCAGATCAGCGCGCAACTGCGGCGCCTGGGACTGGAATCCCGCTTCCAGGGCGGGCTGCGGGTCACCACCGACGAGACCATGGACGTCGTGCGCATGGTCCTCGCCGGACAGGTGCAGCGCGAGCTCGTCGGGCTCCTCAACGAGCACGGCCCGCACGCCGTCGGCATGACCGGCGAGGACGCCCGGCTGATGACCGCCACCAAGCACTACGCGCGGGTCGACGGCAAGGCCGTGGACATCGGCCGCGTCGGCGAGGTGGCCCAGGTCGACGCCGGGATCGTCCGGGCCCTCCTCGACGACGGACGCATCCCCGTCATCTCCTCCATCGCCCGGTCCCAGGACGCCAAGGACGCCGCCGGGGGAGGGGTGTTCAACGTCAACGCCGACACCGCCGCCGCGGCCCTCGCCGCCGCGCTCGGCGCCGAGGCGCTGCTGATCCTCACCGACGTCGAGGGCCTGTACGCGAACTGGCCGCACAGCGACGAGGTGATCCCCCGGCTGACCGCGGGCGAACTGTCCGCGCTGCTGCCCGCACTGGCCTCCGGGATGATCCCCAAGATGGAGGCCTGCCTGTACGCCGTGACCCACGGGGTGCGCAGCGCACGCGTCATCGACGGCCGGACCGAGCACTGCGTCCTGTCGCAGATCTTCACCGGGGAAGGCGCCGGCACGGTGGTCGTACCGGACGACGCCGCGGGCTTCGAGGGAGCGACGGCCTGAGCGGCCCCACGACCGCCGCGCCCGGGCCGCCCCGTCAGGCGCGCCGCGCCGCGCCCGCCGCGTCGAGGGCCGCCGTCGCGTCCCGGCCGATCTGCCGCAGCAGCGGCCGGGGATCGTCCTGGAAGTAGAAGTGACCGCCCTCGAAGACCCGCAGGCCCATGAAGCGTTCGGTGTACGCGGCCCAGCCGGCCATCCGCCGGGGTGACGAGGCGTGGTCCCCGGTGCCCGCGAAGGCGGACAGCGCCACGGGCAGCGCGGCGGCGTCCGGGTCGGGCCGCCAGTTCTCCACCAGGGCCAGGTCGGCCCGGATGACCGGTGCGAACAGGGCCCACAGCTCGGGGTCGTCGAAGACCTCGTCGGGCGTGCCGCCGAGCCGCTTCAGCGCGGAGCGCAGCTCGGCGTCCGCCATCCCGTGGTACGGCGTCCCCGCCCCCGCCGGCTGCGGCGCGGACCGCGCGGACACCCCGATCCACACCGGCAGCGGCAGGCCCCGGTCGACGGCCCGCCGGGTGATCTCGTACGCCACGAGGGCGCCCATGCTGTGTCCGAAGAGCGCGTAGGGGATGGCCGGATCGGGCTCGATGGCGCCCAGCAGGAAGTCGGCGAGCCGGCCGGCGTCCGCGATCTGCGGCACGTCGAGGAGGAAGCCGTGCCCGGGGGCGTCGAGCAGCCGGACGTCCCAGCCGTCCGGGAGCCCGGCGGGCCAGTGGCGGTACAGCGTGTGCGAGCCCCCGGCGTGGTGCAGGACGAACAGGCGCAAGGCAGGTCGGGTGCTGTACATCTCTCCCCCTCGGATGGGCCCCGCACGGGACGGTCGCCCCTCGGACCGTAGACCCCGGGCCCCCGGAACGGGGCGGGCACCAGGCGCGCTCAGGCCCCGGTGCGGCCGCCCTCGGGCGGTTCTCCACCGCCCGCTCCGGGATCCGGCCCCGGGCGCCCGGCCCCCCACCCGCCCCTCCAGGAGATCTTGACCGCGTCTCAAAAGGGCCCTGTCTACAGTGGTGCCGTCGGCCATCCGGCCCTGCGCCCGGCCGGCCCGTACGACGACGACCGGGGCCCGGCCCAGAAGGCCGGGGCCCCGCACCACCGCTCGAAGCGGAGCGGACGGCGGACGGCCCACCGGCCGCCGTACGTTCCCCGGCCCGGGGACGGGGGCGACCGGCGTACCCGCGCCGCCCGCTCCGCACCTGCCCGGCGCATTCCCATCCCGAGTCACCCCATGACAGTTGAGGACGGTGCGAGTTGAGCACGAACCCCTTCGATGACGAGGACGGCCGCTTCCACGTGGTGGTCAACGACGAGGAGCAGCACTCCCTGTGGCCCGCGTTCGCCGAGGTTCCCGCGGGCTGGCGGGTGGTCTTCGGCGAGGCGGCCCGGGCCGAGTGCCTCGAGTACGTCGAGCAGAACTGGACGGACCTGCGCCCCAGGACCCTGCGCGAGGCCATGGCGGCCGACTGAGCGGGGCCGCGGCCTCGCGGGGATCGGTACGTACGCCCGGGCAAGCACTCTGAGTGGGGAGACGAAGGTGGCGAGCGGCGCTGTGAGGACCGCGAGCGGTTTCAAGGCGGGGCCGGGGTGCGACACCGGTGAGTCCGCGCAACGCGACCTGGTCCTGCCCTTCGCGGGGTCCCGGGCCAAGGTGCAGAAGTCGGGGATGATCCTCCCGCAGAACCTCCCCGAGCGTTCCTGGGAGCAGATCGGCACCGATCTGCGCGAGCTCGTGAACTCCTCCGCGTGGTGGCTCGCCGACTGGCTGATCTACGGCGAGGCCACCTACGGGTGGCGGCGGTACAAGGAGGCGATCGAGCGCACCGGGCTCGACTACCAGACCCTGCGCAACTACGCCTGGGTGGCCCGGCGGTTCGACCACCACCGCAGGCGGGACGGCCTCAGCTTCGCCCACCACGCCGAGGTGGCCCGCCTGGCGCCGCCCGAGCAGGACTACTGGCTGCGCAAGGCCGAGCAGCAGAAGTGGTCGCGCAACGAGCTGCGCCGCTCGGTCCGCGCCAGCCTGGCCGTGCAGAGCGACACCGCCGAGGTCCCCCCGGCCGGCGGCGACGCGCGGCGGGACGTGCCCCGGCTGGCCGCGGCGACGCCCGCCGACGAGCGCCGGCAGCAGGTCACCACGCTGACCATCGAGCTGTCGGCCGGCCAGCTGGAGCACCTCTCGAAGACGGCCGCCGCACACGGCCTGCCCGTCGACAAGTGGGTGACCCGGATGCTGGAGACCGCCGAGCGCCAGAGCGCCACCGCCTAGGGGGCGCCGGGCGGGCGGCCCGGGCGCTCCGGCCCCGGATCCGCCGGACACCCCCAAGGCGCCGTACCCCCAAGGCCCCGCACCCCCCCAGGCCTCGCACCCCCCAGGCCTCGCACCCCCCCCAGGCCTCGCACCCCCCTCAAGACCCCGCACCGCCCGAACGGCCCGGCCGGCCCCGGTTCGCGGGGTGCGCCGGCGGCCCGTCCGACCGGACACCTCTCACATCGGAGTCAGTTGATGATCCTTCAGGGAAAGCGGGTCGCCCTGCCCCCGGCGCCCGTCGTCCACCGGCGCTTCGAGGAGCACGCGCGGACCACCCCCGACGCCGTGGCCGTCGTGTGGGCCGGTCACCGCACGACGTACGCGGAGCTGGACGCGCGGGCGAACCGTTTCGCCCACTGGCTGGGCGCGCGCGGACACGGCCGGGGCGCGAAGGTCGGCATCTGCCTCGACTACTCGACCGACATGCTCGTCGCCATCCTCGGCACCCTGAAGGCGGGCGCGGCCTACGTACCGTTCGACCCGGCCTACCCGGAGGCCCGGCTGCGGCTGCTGCTGGGCCAGGTGCCCGGCCTCGCCCTGATCGTGGCCTCCCCCGACACGGCCGGGCTGGTCGCCTCGGCGGGCGTGGACGTCATCGGCCTCGGCCCGCTCCGCGACGAGCTGGCCGCCCTCCCCGCGCACGCGCCCGGCGTCGAGGTCACCGGGGACGACGTCTGCTACGCGGTCTTCACCTCCGGATCGACCGGTACGCCCAAGCTGACCGCGGTCCGGCACGAGGGCTGGTTCAACCTGATGAACTGGCTGAGCCTCGCGTACGGCCTGGACAGCGGGTCGCACAACCTGGTCGTCAGCGCCTTCGGCTTCGACCTCTCCCAGCGCGCCCTGATGACGGCGCTGTTCTGCGGCGCCACCCAGTACCTGATGGCGAGCCGCAACTTCGACGCCATGATGGCCTACGGCATCCTCCGCCGGAATGAGATCCGCACCGTCCACTGCGCCTCCAGCACCCTGTACCTGCTGGTCGACTGGGAGACCGCGCGCGGCGGCGACGCCCTGGCCCGGCTGGACTACGTCCTCTTCGGCGGGGAGGCCCTGAAGGCCGAGCGGCTCACCGCGTGGGCCCGGCGCGAGGGCAACACCTGCACCCTCCTGCACCAGTACGGCGTCGCCGAGTGCACGGACGTCGCGACCTCGTACGACCTCGCCGGCTACCGGCCCGGCGAACACGACGTCCCGCCCGTCGGAACGCCCGCGTACAACACCGACATCCACCTCGTCGACGAGGAACTGCGCGGCGTCGCCCCCGGCGAACAGGGCGAGATCTGCATCTCCGGGGCGAGCGTCGGCGCGGGCTACCTGGGCGCGGGCCCCGAGAACCGGAAGTTCACCACGCTCACCGTCGACGGGGAGCCGCGCCGGGCGTACCGCACGGGCGACCGCGGCTACGTGAACGAGGCCGGTGAGCTCATCGTCCTCGGCCGGATCGACGCCCAGGTGAAGGTACGGGGCATGCGCATCGACCCCACCGACATCGAGCGCGCCCTCGCCCGGCTGCCCGGGGTCCGCGAGGCCGCCGTGGTGGTCACGTACACCGGCTCCGGCGAGGCGGAGCTCGTCGCCTTCATCGTCCCGGCGGGGGAGGCGCCCGCCGAGAACGACCTGCGCACCGGGCTGCTGGAGACGCTGCCGCGGAACATGGTTCCGGCCCGCTTCCTGAACATCCCTCGAATTCCGCTGAGCCCCCACGGGAAAGCGGACCGCGCGGCGCTGGTGGACGCGGCGGCATAGTCGGCCGACCTTGATGAAAACCGAGAGGACTGTGATGATTGCCGATCGCGTGCGGGCCATTTGGTGCCGGGAACTCAAGCAGGACGAGATAACCGACGACGATGATTTCTTCGCCCTGGGCGGCCAGTCCCTGATCATGGTCAACATTCAGGGGGCATTTCTGGACGAGCTGGGCGTAGAGGTCCCGATGGACCAGATGTTCCGCAATTCCACGGTGGCGTCGATCTCGGCGTACATCGAGTCGCTGGGCGCGGTGGCTCCCTAGCATCGGGCCTGGCATCAGGCGTGGTTGACGCCGTGCCGTGTCTCGCCGGCGAGACACGGCACGGCGCCGACGCGCATTTCCCCCGCGTCCGGCTCCTGTTCATTCCGCCAGTCCGGGCGGCTAGCATCGCATTCATGCCCGCGCTTCCCCGCCATTTCCTTCCGCATTGCGGCGCGCCGGGCGAAACAACCTTGCCAAGAGAGGCGTAGGCGCCATGTACGACGTGATTGTCATAGGTGCCCGTTGCGCGGGTTCGCCGACGGCCATGCTATTCGCGCAGCAGGGATACCGCGTCCTGCTCCTGGAGAAAGCGACCTTCCCGCAGGACACCCTGTCCTCCCACTACCTCCACCAGCCGGGCGTGGCGCTCCTCGCCCGGTGGGGGCTGCTCGACGCGCTCCGCGAGGCGGGCTGCCGGCCGATCGACCACGAGAGCTACCAGGGTCCCGAGGTCCGGCTCGACGGCTTCTCCCTGCCGGTCGACGGCCAGCGCACCACGTACGCGCCGCGGCGCTACGTGCTCGACCCGATCCTCGCGGCCGGAGCCGTGGCGGCGGGCGTGGAGTTCCGGGAGGGCTGCGCGGCCAACGACCTGGTCTTCGAGGACGACAGGGTCGTCGGCGTCCGCTACACGGCGCCCGACGGCGCCGAGGTCACGGAACGGGCCCGCCTCGTCGTCGGCGCGGACGGCATGCGCTCCCTGGTGGCCCGCAAGGCGGGTGCGCCGAAGGTCATCGAGCACGCGCGCATGACCTGCGTCTACTACAGCTACTGGTCCGGGATCTCCGCGGGCTTCGAGCTGTACGAGCGGCCGGGACGCTGGGTGGCGGCCGTCCCCACCAACGACGACCTCACGCTGATCATGACGTACTTCCCGCAGGACGAGTACAACGAGGTCCGCAAGGCGGCGGAGTCCGCCTACCTCGAAGCCGTCCGCACCACCGCCCCCGACCTGTTCGCGCGCATGTCGGCGGGCACCCGCGTGGAGCAGATGTACGGCACCGGGCACCAGGAGAACTACTTCCGCAAGGCCTACGGGCCCGGCTGGGTCCTGGTCGGCGACGCCGTGCACCACAAGGACTCCATCACCGCCCGCGGCATCACCGACGCCTTCGTCCAGGCCCAGGCGCTCACCGGCTACATCGGGGAGCGGCTGCACGACGACACCGCCCTCAAGGCGGCCCTGCGGCGCTACGAGAACGACCTGGGCAACACCGCCCTCAGCCTCTACCAGGGCGTCCTCAACGTGGCCGAGCTCAAGCCCGAGGGGCGCACGGAGATGCTCCGCAAGCTGGCCGGTCACCAGGACCTGATCGACCGCTACTTCTCCACCACGTCGGGCGCGATCTCCCTCGACGACTTCTACAACGCCGACCTGTTGACGGTACTCGATCAGTAATTGAGCGGCGGACCGCTCACTGGTAGTCCTGCCGATATTGGAGAAACAATGATTCCGTTGTCGTTCGCGCAGCGTCGGCTGTGGTTCGTGGACCGCTTCGAAGGCCCTTCGCCGACCTACAACGGCGCATTCGCCCTGCGGCTGACCGGTGAGCTGGACGTGGACGCGCTCCGTGCGGCGCTCCACGACGTCGTCGACCGGCACGAGGTCCTGCGCACGGTCATCGTCGAGGACGGCGACGGCGTCCCCCACCAGCAGGTGCTCCCCTCCGGCGAGGAGCCGTTCGCCCTGCGGCTCGTCGAGGTCACCGAGGAGCGGCGGGCGGCCGCCGTCGCCGACGCCGCCACCCGGACCTTCGACCTGGCCGTCGACGTCCCGATCCGCGCCACGCTGGTGCGGACCGCGGCGCGGGCCCACACCCTGGTCCTGGTGGTGCACCACATCGCCCTGGACGGCGAGTCCCTCGGCCCGCTGCTGCGCGACCTGACCACGGCGTACTCGGCGCGCCGCGCGGGCACCGCCCCGGCCTGGGAGCCGCTCCCCGTCCAGTACGCGGACTACACCCTGTGGCAGCGCGACGTCCTCGGCGACGAGTCCGACCCGGACAGCCTGGCGGCCCGGCAGCTCGCCTACTGGCGCGAGGCCCTCGCCGGCATGGCGCAGCCGCTGGCCCTGCCCACGGACCGCCCGCGCCCCAAGCGCACCGGCCCCGACGGCGGCCTCGTCGAGTTCCCGGTCGGCGCCGGTCTCCTCGCCGCGGTGGAGGAACTGGCCGCGCAGCAGGACATCACCGTCTCCATGGTCATGCAGTCGGCGCTGGCGGTGCTCCTGCACCACCTCGGATGCGGCGACGACATACCGCTCGGCGCGCCGATCGCGGGCCGCACCGACGAGGAACTGCGCGATCTCGTCGGCTTCTTCGTCAACACCTGGGTCCTGCGCGTCGACCTCTCCGGGAACCCGACCTTCCGCGAGCTCCTCGACAGGGTCCGCGACCGCGCGCTGGCCGCGTACGACAACCAGGACATCCCCTTCGAGCGGCTGGTGGAGCTGCTCAACCCGGACCGGTCCATCGCCTACCACCCGTTCTTCCAGGTGATGCTCGCCTGGCAGGAGCCCCTGGGCGAACTGGAGTTCGCCGGGCTCCGGGTCGAGCCCGAGACGCTGGAGACCGGGACGGCCAAGTTCGACCTGTTCTTCAACATGATCCCCGACGCCTCCGGCGGGGCGGGCGTCCGCCTGGAGTACGCCACCGACCTGTTCGACCGGGCCACCGTGGAGAACCTCGCGGACCGGTTCGTGCGCGTCCTGGGCGGCCTCGTGGCCGACGCCGGGCGCCGCATCGGCGCCGTCGAGGTGCTGGGAGAGGCCGAGCGCCACCGCCTGCTCACCACGTACAACGACACCGCCACGACGGAGTCCGGGCTGACCGTCCCCGAGCTGTTCGAAGCCCAGGCGGCCCGGACCCCGGACGCCCCGGCGATCGTGTGCGGGGAGCGGACGCTGAGCTACCGCGAGCTCGACGACCGGGCGAACGCCCTCGCGTGGGAACTCGTCCGGCGCGGCGCCGGCCCCGAGGACCTGGTGGTCCTCGCGCTGCCGCGCACCGAGGAGCTCGTCGTCGGCCTGCTCGGCATCCTCAAGTCCGGCGCCGGCTACGTGCCGATGGACCCGCAGTACCTCGGTGGCCGGGCGCGCACCGTGCTGGACGAGGCCCGCCCGCGGTTCGTGGTCACCGACACCGCGACCGGCCGGGAGCTGCCCGCGCACGGCCTGCCGGTGGTCGACCTCGACGAGCGCGCCGGCTGGCGGACGCCCGGGGGCGCCCCGGACGACGCCCGCCGCACCGCGCCCCTGGGCCCCGACAACCTGGCGTACGTCATGTACACCTCCGGCTCCACCGGCAAGCCGAAGGGCGCCGCGATCACCCACCGGAGCGTCGTCAACGGCGTGCGCGAGCTGGTGCGCGTCCTCGACGTGGCGCCCGGCTGGAAGATGCTGGCCGGCACCTCCGTCAACTTCGACGTCTCCGTCTTCGAGCTGCTGACCACCCTGTCCACCGGCGGCACCGCCGAGGTGGTGGCCAACGCCCTGGCGCTCGGCGAGCGCGGCGGCTGGGACGGCCACGTCATCAGCGGCGTCCCCTCGGTCCTCGGGGAACTGCTGGGCCAGCTGGAGAAGGCGCCCGACGTGCGCGCCGTCGTCTTCGCGGGCGACGTGCTGCCCGCCCGGCTGGTGCGCCAGGTGCGCGAGGCCCTGCCCGACGCGCAGATCGTCAACTCCTACGGACAGAGCGAGAGCTTCTACGCCACCGCCTTCTCCCTCGCCGCCGACGCGCAGTGGGCCGACGGCGACGTCGCGCCCATCGGCACCCCCCTCGGCAACATGCGCGCCTACGTGCTGGGCCCGGGCCTCACCCCGGTGCCGCAGGGCGTGATCGGCGAGCTGTACGTCGTCGGCACCTGCCTCGGCCGCGGCTACCACGGCCGCCCCGCCCTGACCGCCGAGCGCTTCGTGGCGAACCCCTTCGGCCCCGCGGGCGCACGCATGTACCGCACCGGCGACCTGGCCCGCTGGAACGACGAGGGCCGTCTGGAGTGCGTCGGCCGCGGTGACGGCCAGGTCAAGGTGCGCGGCTTCCGCATCGAGACGGCCGAGGTCGAGGCGGCGCTCACCGCCCACCCCGGCATCAGCGAGGCCGTGGTGATCAGCCGGGAGGTGTCCTCGGGCGGCGGCCGCCGGCTCGTCGCGTACGTGGTGCACACCGGCGAGGGCGCCGTGGGCGACGACGGCGCCGGCGGCATCGGCGACGTCGACGTGCAGGCCGGGGCCTCGGCCGCCGAGCTGCGCAAGTTCGTCGCGGCCCGGCTGCCCGACTACATGGTGCCCTCCGCCTTCGTGGCCGTCGGCCGGCTGCCCCTCGGACCGACCGGCAAGCTGGACCGCTCGGCGCTGCCCGAACCGGAGTTCCTCGGCGAGGCCTACCGGGAGCCGCGCACCGAGGCCGAGAAGATCATCACCGCGGCGTACGCGGACGTCCTCGGCGTGGACCGGGTCGGCGTCGACGACGACTTCTTCGCCGTCGGCGGCGACAGCCTGCGCTCGATCCAGGTCGTGGCCCGGGCCCGGGCCCGGGGCCTGACCGTCTCCACCCGGGAGATCTTCGAATGCCGCACCGCGGCCCGGCTGGCCGAAGTGGCCGCCGACCGCCGCGACCAGGTGCCCGCGCTGGAGGAACTGGAGGGCGGCGGCGTCGGCCCGATGGCGCTCCAGCCGGTCGCCCGGCACGTGTTCGAACACGGCGGCGGCATCGACCGCTTCGCCATGTCCCTCGTCCTGGAGCTGCCCCGCACCATCGACGCGGCCGGCCTGGCCGCGACCCTGGACGCCGTGCTCGACCGGCACGACCTGCTGCGCTCGCGGCTGGTGCGCGACGGCGGCTCCTCCCTCGTCGTGCGCCCGCGGGGCGCCGTACGGGCGGCGGAGCTGATCCACCGCGTCGACTGCGACGGCCGCTGGGAGGAGCCCGCCACGCTGGAGGCCGCGAAGGCGGAACTCGAAGCCGCGGCCGGCCGGCTCGACCCGGAAGCCGGCACCATGGCCGACTTCGTCTGGTTCGCCCCGGACACCGGCGCCGGCCGGCTGCTCGTCGTCCTGCACCACCTCGTGGTCGACGGCGTCTCCTGGCGCATCCTGATGTCCGACCTCGCCGAGGCCTGGCAGCAGGTCCGATCCGGCGCCGCGCCCGAGCTGCCCGAGGTCGCCACCTCCGCCCGCCGCTGGGCGGCGGCGCTGGAGACCGAGGCGCTCTCCCCGGAGCGCGAAGAGGAGCTTGAATACTGGCGGGACCTGCTCGAAGCGCCCAACCCCCCGCTGGGCGCCCGTGGGTTCGACCCCGCCGTGGACCTGATGTCCACCCTCGACACCGTACGGGTGCAGCTGCCCGCCGACGTCACCGAGGCCGTGCTGACCAGGCTGCCCGCCGCGTACAAGGGCACCGGCACCGACGTCCTGCTCGCCGCGCTCGCCCTCGCCGTGAACGCCTGGCGCGGCACGGACCGCTCCACCCTGGTCCGGCTGGAGGGCCACGGCCGCGAGGAGGACGTCGTCCCCGGCGCCGACCTCTCCCGCACCGTCGGCTGGTTCACCAGCATGTACCCGGCCCGGGTCGACGTACGGGGCGTGGACCTGGCCGACGTGCTGACGGGCGGCCCCGCCGCCGGCACGGCCCTCAAGCGGGTCAAGGAGCAGCTGCGCGCGGTCCCCGACAAGGGCGTGGGCTACGGACTCCTGCGCTGGCTGAACCCGGAGACCGCCGAACAGCTCGCCGAGTACCCGGCGCCGCAGATCGGCTTCAACTACCTCGGCCGGATCTCCGACGCGGACGTCCCCGAGCACCTGCGCGCCGAGGGCTGGGTCCCCGCCGACTGGTCCTCCGAGCTGATCCCGATGCCCGACCCGGACCTGCCCGCCCTGTCCGCGCTGGAGGTCAACTCGGTCGTCACCGACACCCCCGAGGGCACCCGGCTGCAAGCCGTCTTCATGTTCCCCACCGGGGTGCTCTCCCGCGAGCGGACCGCCGAACTGGCCGCGCTGTGGGTCCAGGTGCTGCACGGCATGGCCGCCCACGCCGACCGTCCCGAAGCGGGCGGGCTCACGCCCTCCGACGCCCCGCTGGTCCCGGTGCGCCAGGCCGAGATCGACGCGTGGGAGGAGCGCTACGGCCGCCTCGTGCAGGTGTGGCCGCAGGCCCCGGGCCAGTCCGGCATCCAGTTCCAGGCGGCGCTCGCCGACGGCGCCTTCGACGTCTACCACATGCAGTTCGTCCTGCACCTGAGCGGACACGTCGACCCGGCGCGCATGCGGGCGGCCGGACAGGCGCTCCTCGACCGGTACCCCAACCTGCGCTCCGCGTTCCTCACCGGAGCCGACGGCGATCCCGTCCAGGTCGTCGCGGAACACGTCGACGTGCCCTGGCGCCACCTCGACCTCACCGGTCTCGGCGAGGCGGAACAGGAAGCCGAGCTGGGCCGGACCCTCGCCGCCGACCGCGCCGACCAGCTCGACCCCACCCGGCCGCCGCTGCTGCGCCTGGCCCTGATCACCTGCGGGCCGCACAAGGCGAAGCTCCTGATCACGGCCCACCACACCCTCTTCGACGGCTGGTCCTCACCGCTGGTGATCAAGGACCTGGTCCGGCTGTACGCGGGCACCGAGGAGCTCGCGCCCGTCCGGAGCTACGGCGACTACCTCGGCTGGCTCTCCCGGCAGGACCGGGACGCCTCCGCCGCCCGGTGGCAGCGCGAGCTCGACGGGTTCGAGCAGCCGACCCTGCTGGCCGCGGGCCTTCCCGAGAAGGGCGAGGCGTCCCGCCTCGGCCGGGTCGAGGTCCCGCTGTCCATCGACAAGGGGCGCGAACTCGCCCGCCGCGCCGCCGAACTCGGCGTCACCCTCAACACGCTCCTCCAGGGCGCGTGGGCCGTGCTGCTCTCCAAGCTGACCGGGCAGCGGGACGTGGTGTTCGGCGCCGCCGTCAACGGCCGCCCGGCCGACCTGGCCGGCTCGGACGAGATGGTCGGCCTGTTCATCAACACCCTGCCGACCCGGGTGGTCTGCCGGCCGGACCAGACCGTGGGCGAGGTCATCACCGACCTCCAGGACCGGCAGATCTCCCTGCTCGACCACCACTACTACGGACTGGCCGACATCCAGCGCGGCGTCGGCCTGCCGGCCCTGTTCGACACGATCGTCGTCTTCGAGAACTATCCGATCGACCGCGAGGGCATCGTCGAGGCGAACGACTCGGCCGGCTTCACCATCGACGCCATCCGCCCGTTCGCCGGCTCCCACTACCCGCTCACCCTCAACGCCTCCGACCCCTACCTGCGGCTCTCCCTCGACTACCAGACCAACCTCTTCGATCACGGGGCCGCCGAGGAGATCGCCGCCCGCCTCGTCCGCGTCCTGGAGCAGGTGCTCGAAGACCCCCGGCGGCCCGTCGGCGCCCTGGAGGTGCTCTCACGGCGGGAACGGGACTGGCTGGTCGGCGAGGTCAACGACACGGCCGCCGACGTCGCCCCGGACACCCTGCCGGGCGCCTTCGAGGCCCAGGTGGCACGGGACCCCGACCGGGTGGCCCTGATCGGCGAGCACGAGACCCTGACCTACGGGGAGTTCAACCGGCGCGCCAACCGGCTCGCGCACTGGCTGATCGAACGGGGCGCGGGCCCCGAGCGGCTGGTCGCCGTGCGCATCCCGCGCTCCGTCGACCTGATGGTGGCCATCTACGCCGTCGTCAAGGCCGGAGCCGCCTACGTACCGGTGGACACCGAACTGCCCGAGGACCGGGTGCGCCACGTCCTGGACGGCGCGCGGCCGCTGCTGGTGCTGGACGGCGCCCTCCCTGACGTGTCCGCCCTGCCGGACACCGACCCCCGGCGGGCGCTGTCGCCCGACCACGCCGCGTACGTCATCTTCACCTCCGGCTCCACCGGCGGCCCCAAGGGCGTGCAGGTGGCCCACCGCGCCATCATGAACCGGCTCAAGTGGGGCCTGGCGCACTTCGGCGTCGGCCCCGAGGACCGGGTGCTGCTGAGCACGACGGCCAGCTTCGACGTATCGGTGCCGGAGCTGTTCGCACCGCTCCAGGCCGGCGCCGCCGTGGTGATCGCCCGCCCCGACGGGCGCCGCGACCCGGCCTACCTCGCCGACCTCGTCCGGCGCGAGCGGGTGACGGGCGCCGACTTCGTGCCCTCCCTGCTCGGGGCGTTCATCGCCGAACCCGCCGCGAAGGAGTGCACCGCCCTGCGCTGGATCGAGGTCGCGGGCGAGGCGTTCCCGCCGGCGCTGGCCAACACCGTCGCCGAGGTCCTGCCGCACTGCGGGGTGTACAACCTCTACGGGCCCACCGAGGCCTCGGTGGAGGTCACCGCCCACCGGCATGTGCCCGGCGCCGACCGGGTGCCGATCGGCGCGCCCGTCTGGAACACCCGGGTCTACGTCCTGGACGGCGCGCTGCGGCCGGTGGCGCCCGGGGTCCCCGGCGAGCTGTACCTGGCGGGGACCGGGCTCGCCCGCGGCTACCTGGGCCGCACCGCGCTGACCGCGGGCCGGTTCGTGGCCTGCCCCTTCGGGGAGCCGGGATCGCGCATGTACCGCACCGGGGACCTGGTGCGCTGGAACCGCGACGGCCAGATCGAGTACATCGGCCGCACCGACTTCCAGGTCAAGGTCCGCGGCTTCCGCATCGAACTGGGCGAGATCGAGAACGTCCTGGCCGCACACCCGGCCGTCGGCGCCGCCGTGGCCCTGGTGCGCGAGGACCGCCCCGGCGACCAGCGGCTCGTCGCCTACGTGGTGCCCGCCGACGCGGCGCCCGGCGCCGGCGGCCCCGACCCGGCGGCCCTGACGGCCCTGGCCCGCGAACGGCTGCCGGAGTACATGGTCCCCTCGGCGGTCATCGCGCTCCCCGAACTCCCCGTCACACCCAGCGGGAAGCTCGACCGCAAGGCGCTCCCCGCCCCCGACCACACCGAAGCCGCGGCCGGAAGGGCACCGAGCACCCCCAGGGAAGAGGTCCTGTGCCGGCTGTTCGCCGAACTGCTGGGCGTGGACGAGGTCGGCGTCGACGTCGACTTCTTCGACCACGGCGGCCACTCGCTGCTGGCCACCCGGCTGATCGGCCGCATCCGCACCGCGCTCGACGTCGACGTGAAGGTCACCACCGTCTTCCGCCACCCCACCGTCGCCCAGCTGGCGGCGCAGATCGAGGAACTGGCCACGTCGAACCGTCCCCCGCTGCGCCCCAGGCTCGGCCAGATGACCGTATCGGAGACGCGTCGATGATCCCGCTGTCCTTCGCCCAGCGCCGGATGTGGTTCCTCCACCATCTGGAGGGCCCGACCTCGACCTACAACATCCCCTTCGTGCTGCGCCTGGACGGGCCCCTGGACACGGCGGCCCTGCACGCGGCGGTCACCGACGTCGCCAACCGCCACGACAGCCTGCGCACGCTGATCGCCGAGGACGCGGACGGCACCCCCGAACAGCTGATCCTGCCCCCGCACGACGCGGCCCCCGCCTTCCTGGTGGCCGACGTGAGCGCGGACGCGGTGGACGCCGCCCTGCGCGAGACGGTCTCCCGGGGATTCGACCTGGAGACGGAACTTCCGCTGCGCACCACCGTCCTGCGGATCTCCCCGCAGGAGCACGTCCTGGCGTTCGTCTTCCACCACATCGCCGCGGACGGCTCGTCGATGGGGCCCTTCCTGCGGGACCTGGTGTCCGCGTACACGGCCCGGCTGGACGGCGGCGCACCGCGCTGGGAGCCGCTGCCGGTCCAGTACAAGGACTACACGCTGTGGCAGCGGCAGCTGCTGGGCGAGGACGGCGGCGAGGAGGGCGTCGCCGCACCACAGCTCGCCTACTGGGAGAAGGAACTGGACGGGGTCCCGCAGCCGGTCGAGCTGCCCCTGGACCGGCCCCGGCCCCGGGTGATCAGCCACCGCGGCGGCCACGTCGACTTCCTGCTGGAGGCCGAGGTGGTCGCGGGCCTCGGCAAGCTGGCCGCCGGACACGGCGCCACCCTGCCGATGGCCGCCCAGGCCGCGCTCGCCGTCCTGCTGGGCAAGCTCGGCGCCGGCGAGGACGTCACCATCGGCAGCCCCATCGCGGGCCGCACCGACGAGGCCCTCGCCGATCTCGTCGGGTTCTTCGTCAACACCTGGGTGCTGCGCGCCGACCTGTCGCGCGGACCGTCGTACACCGACGTCCTGGAGCAGGTGCGGGACAAGGCCCTCGCCGCGTACGACAACCAGGACGTCCAGTTCGAACGGCTGGTGGAGCTGCTCGACCTGGAGCGGTCCACCGCCTACCCGCCGCTGTTCCAGGTGATGCTGGCCTGGCAGTTCGTCTGGCCGGCCATCGAGATCCCGGGGCTGCGGGTCACCCCCGTCGCCGTGGGCACCGACACCGCCAAGTTCGACCTGTACTTCAACATCGTCCCGGACGCCTCCGGCCGCGCCCACGGCCGGCTGGAGTACGCGGCCGACCTGTTCGACCCCGCGACGGCCGCCGCGATCGTCGACCGGTTCGTGCGCGTCGTCGAGCAGGCCGTCGCCGACCCGGACAAGGCGATCGCCGACATCGACGTCCTCGACACCGACGAGCGGACGTGGCTGCTGCGCACGGCCAACGACACGGCCGAGCCGACGCCCGGCCCCGGCCTGACCCGGGCGCTCTCCCACCACGCGCGCACCACACCCGGGGCGCTCGCCGTCGCCGCGGAGGACTGCTCGCTGACCTACGCGGAGCTGGAGGCGCGGGCCAACCGGCTGGCGCACTGGCTGATGGGCCGCGGCGTGCGGCCGGAGTCGCTGGTGGCCGTCCGCCTGCCCCGCTCCGCGGACCTCGTCGTCGCCCTGCTGGCCGTCCTGAAGGCGGGCGCCGCCTACCTCCCGGTCGACCCGGACCACCCGGCCTCCCGCATCGCCCACATCCTCGACGACGCCCGCCCCGCGCTCGTGCTCGACCCGCAGACGCTGGCCGGCGCGGACCTTTCCGGCTGCCCCGACTCCGCGCCCGCCCCGCGGGTGCGGCCGCAGAACACCGCGTACGTCATCTACACCTCGGGCTCGACCGGCAAGCCGAAGGGCGTCGCGATCCCGCGCGGCGCACTGGAGAACTTCCTGGCCACCATGGGCCGGCGGGTCCCGCTCTCGCCCGCCGACCGCTGGCTCGCGGTGACGACGGTCTCCTTCGACATCGCCGCCCTGGAGCTGTACCTGCCCCTGGTCTCCGGAGCGGCGGTGGTGCTCGCGGGCAAGGACACCGTCACCGATCCGGCGGCCGTCGTGCGGGCGCTGCGCCGGCACGCCGTCACCGTCGTCCAGGCCACCCCCGCGTTCTGGCAGGTCCTGGCGACGCACGAGCCGGCCGCCCCGCAGGGGCTGCGGATCCTGGTCGGCGGCGAGGCCCTGCCGCCCCGGCTGGCCGACGCGCTGGCCGGCCGGGCCGCCGAGGTGCAGAACGTCTACGGGCCCACCGAGACGACGATCTGGTCGACCACGGCGCCCGTCGAGGAGGGCGCCGCCGTGACGATCGGCGCGCCCATCGGCAACACCCGCGTCTACGTCCTCGATCCCGCCCTGCGGCCCGTCCCGCGCGGGGTGCGCGGCGAGCTGTACATCGCCGGAGACGGGCTCGCCCGGGGCTACTTCGGCCGGCCCGACCTGACCGCCGACCGCTTCGTGCCCTGCCCGTACGGCCCCGCCGGCAGCCGGATGTACCGCACCGGGGACCTGGTGCGCTGGGGCCGCGACGGCCGCCTGGAGTACGTCGGACGCACCGACTTCCAGGTGAAGGTCCGCGGTTTCCGCATCGAACTCGGCGACATCGAACACGCCCTGGCCGGACACCCCGGCGTGGCCCGGGCCGTGGTCGTCGTCCGCGAGGACGCGCAGGACGGCCAGGGCGGCCAGGACGCGCAGTCCGGCCAGGACGCGCAGTCCGGCCAGGGCGCCAAGCGCGTCGTCGGCTACGTCGTGCCCGCGTCCGGGGACCCCGAGGCGATCGGCCCGCTGCTCGCCGAACTGCCCGGCTACCTGCGCGGACGGCTGCCCGACTACATGGTGCCCACCGCGCTCGTACCGCTCACGGAGATACCGCTGTCCCCGGCCGGCAAGGTGGACCGGCGGGCGCTGCCCGCGCCGGACCACACGCGGGCGCCGGCCGGCCGCGCCCCGAGCGGCCCGCACGAGGAGGCCTTCAGCGCCCTGTTCGCCGACGTGCTCGGCCTGCCGGCGGTCGGCGTCGACGACGACTTCTTCACCATCGGCGGAGACAGCATCCGCTCCATCCAGGTCGTCGTACGGGCCAGGGCGCTCGGCATCGCGGTCAGCACCCGCGAGGTCTTCGAGCACCGCACCGTCGCCCGGCTCGCGGAGCTGGCCGAAGGCCGGTCCGGGGAACGCGTGACCCTCGCCGAACTGCCCGGCGGCGCCGTCGGCACGGCCCCGCTGCCCCCGATGGCGGCGCACGTCCTCGCCCGCGGCGGCGGCATCGGCCGGCTGTCCACGTCCCGGCTGCTGACCCTGCCCGAGGGCATCGGCCGCACCGAGCTGCTCGCCACGCTGCGGGCCGTACTGGACCGGCACGACGTGCTGCGCTCCCGCCTGGAGCGCACCCGGGCGGCCCTGCTGATCGCGCCGCCCGGCACCGTCGACGCGGACGCGCTGCTGCGGGAGGTCCCCGGCGACGCCGACGTGCACGCCGAACTGGACGCCGCCGCCGGCCGGCTGGACCCGGACGCGGGCGTCATGGCGCAGTTCGTCCGCTTCAGCGGCGCCACCGGCCCGGACCGGCTGCTGATCGTGCTGCACCGGCTGGCCGTCGACGGGGAGTCCTGGCGGATCCTGCCGGCCGGCCTGGCCGAGGCCTGGCAGCGGGTCCGGGGCGGCACCACCGCGCGGCCCGCCCCGGCGGGCACCTCGTGGCGCCGGTGGGCGCACGCCCTGACCGAGGCGGCGGCCGACCCGGAGCGGGTGGCCCGCGAACTGCCGCTCTGGCAGGAGATCCTGCGCACCGACGAGCCCGTGCTCGGAGCCCGGCGGCCGGACCCGGCGCGTGACGTCGCCGCCACCGTGGACACCGTACGGGTCACCCTCCCGGCCGGCCTCACCGAGACCCTGCTGACCACCCTGCCCGCGGTGTTCCGCGCCGGCCCCGAGGACGCCCTGCTGGCGGGGCTCGCCCTGGCGGTGGCCCACTGGCGCCACGAGCGCGGCGTGCCCGCCTCCCCGACGCTGGTGCGCCGGGAGGGCCACGGCCGCGAGGAAGGGCTCGCGCCCGGCGCCGACCTGTCGCGGACGCTCGGCTCGTTCACCGCCGCGTACCCGGTCCGCCTCGACCTGACCGGCGTCGACGTGGCCGCCGCCCTCACCGGCGGACCGGCCGCCGGCCGGGCCGTCAAGGCCGTCAAGGAGCAGCTGCGGGCGGCACCGGACCACGGCATCGGCTACGGCCTGCTGCGCCACCTCAACCCCGCCACGGCCGCCGCACTGACCACCGGCGCCGAACCGCAGATCGGCTTCACCTACCTCGGCCGGACCTCCCCCGCCGGCCTCCCCGAAGACCCGCGCGGCCAGGGCTGGACCCCGGACCCCGCCCACCCGCACCCGACCGCGGCCCCCGACCCCGACATGCCGGTGCTCTCCGCGCTGGAGATCGAGGCCGTGGCCGTCCCCGCCCCGGACGGCGAGGAGCTGACCGCCTCCCTCGCCTTCCCCACCGGCGTGCTCACCCGCGCGGAGGTGAGCGGCCTGGCCGCCCTGTGGGTGCGGGCGCTGACCGCCCTGGCCCGGCACGCCTCGGCCCCCGGCGCGGGCGGACTGACCCCGGGCGACGCACCCCTGGCCGGGGTCGGCCAGCAGGAGATCGACACCTGGGAGGCCCGGTTCGGCCCCCTGGCCGAGATCTGGCCGACGACCCCGGCGCAGTCCGGCATGCTCTTCCACACCGCGCTCGCCGGATCGTCCTTCGACCCGTACCACATGCAGATGGTCTTCCACCTCGACGGCACGGTCGACCCCGAGCGGATGCACCGCGCCGGGCAGGCCCTGCTGGAGCGGCACGCCAACCTGCGCGCGGCCTTCGTCGACCGCGCCGACGGAGACGTCGTCCAGGTGGTGCCGGCGCGGGCGGCCACCCTGCCCTGGCAGCACCTCGACCTGACCGCGGCCGACGCGGCCGGCCGCGACGAGGCGTTCGAACGCTTCCTCGCCGAGGACCGGGCCGCCCACTTCGACACGGGCGCCCCGCCCCTGATGCGGCTCGCGCTCGTCCTCCTCGAACCCGGCCGCGCCGAACTCGTCATGACCTGCCACCACGTGCTCCTCGACGGCTGGTCCCTGCCCCTGCTGATGCGCGACCTGCTGCTGCTCTACGCGGCCCGCGGCGAGGCCGCCGCCCTGCCCGCCGCACCCGGCTACGGCGACTTCCTGTCCTGGCGCGCCGGGCAGGACGAAGCGGAGTCCGCCCGGGCGTGGGCGGCCGAACTCGACGGCGTCCAGGAGCCGACCCTGCTCGCCCCCGGCTCCCGGGCCGACACCGGCCGCGGCGTCGGCGAGGGCGTCGGCGAGGTCGCGGTCGCGCTCCCCGCCGAGGAGGCCCGCGCACTGGCCCGGCGCGCCGCCGGCTGGGGCGTCACCGTCAACACCCTCGTCCAGGGCGCCTGGGCGCTGCTGCTCGGCCGGCTCACCGGCCGCCGGGACGTGGTGTTCGGCGCCACCGTCTCCGGGCGCCCGCCCGCCGTGCCGGACGTCGCCTCGATGGTCGGCAACTTCATCAACACCGTCCCCGTACGGGTCCGGTACGCGCCCGGCGACACCGTCGCCGAGGTCCTGGGCCGGCTCCAGGACCGCCAGGCCGCCCTCCTGGACCACCACCACCACGGGCTCACGCAGATCCAGCGGGCCGCCGGCCTGCCCTCCCTCTTCGACACGCTGGTCGTCTTCGAGTCCTACCCCGTCGACCGGGAGGGCCTGGGCGCCGCCGCCGAGGCCGCGGACGGCATCGCCGTCACGGGCCTGCGCCCGTCCACGGCCACCAACTACCCGCTGGCCCTGATGGCGGCGGCCGACCCGCACCTGGAGCTGCTCCTCCAGTACGCGCCGGACGCCTTCACCCGCGACGCGGTGGAGACGATCGCGGCCCGCCTGGTACGCGTCCTGCGGCAGCTGGCCTGCGCCCCCGGCCCGTCCGTCGCGGACCTCGACGTGCTGGACCCGGCCGAACGCGAACGCCTCCTCGTCGAGGTCCACGCCGGCGCCGTCCCCGCCCCGGACGTCACCGTCCACGCCCTCGTCGAGGCCCAGGCGGCGCGGACCCCGGACGAGGTCGCCGTGGCCGCCGACGACGCGTCCCTCACCTACCGCGAACTGAACGACCGCGCCGACCGCCTGGCGCGCGAACTCACCGCGCGCGGGGTGGGCCCGGAGTCGGTGGTCGCCCTGTCGCTGCCGCGCTCCGCGCAGCTGGTCGTCGCCCTCCTCGCGGTGCTGAAGGCGGGCGGCGCCTACCTTCCGCTCGACCCCAAGTACCCCGGCCACCGCCTCGCGGCCATCTTCGGGCAGGCCCGGCCGCACCTGGTCCTGACCGACTCCGCCACCGCCGGCATCCTGCCGCCGCACCCGGCCCCGGACGTCCTCCTCGACACGCTCGACACGCTCGGCGCGCCGGGCGGCGCCACCGGCCCCGCGCCGGCCGTCCACGCCGGGCAGCTGGCGTACGTGATGTACACCTCCGGCTCCACCGGCACGCCGAAGGGCGTCGCCATCACCCACGCGAACGTGGTGGGCGGCGTGCTGGAGCTCGCCCCGCGCGTGGGCATGGCACCGGGCAAGCGGCTCCTCGCCGGCACCTCCGTCAACTTCGACGTCTCGGTGTTCGAGATCTTCACCACCCTCGCCCACGGCGGCGTCGTCGAACTGGTCCGGGACGTCCTCGTCCTCGGCGAACGCGACGGCTGGAGCGGCTCCGTCATCTCCACCGTGCCCTCGGCGTTCGCCGAGCTCGTCGACGACATCGCCGGCCGCACCACGGTCGAGACGCTCGTCTTCGCGGGCGAGGCCCTGCCCTCCGCACTCGCCGAGAAGGTGCGCGGCGCCTTCCCGGGCGTGCGCGTCGTCAACGCCTACGGGCAGAGCGAGTCGTTCTACGCCACCACCCACACCGTCTCGGGCAGCGCCCCGGGCCGGGCCGGCGGCGAGCCCGTCGGCACCCCGCTCGCCACCATGCGGACCTACGTCCTGGGCCCCGCCCTGGACCCCGTACCGCCGGGCGCCGTCGGCGAGCTCTACGTCGGCGGCAGCGTGGGCCGCGGCTACCACGGCCGCCCCGGCCCGACCGCCGAACGCTTCGTCGCCGACCCCTTCGGCCCGGCCGGCGCACGCATGTACCGCACCGGTGACCTGGCCCGCTGGAACGACGAGGGCCGGCTGGAGTACGTGGGCCGCGGGGACGCGCAGGTCAAGGTGCGCGGCTTCCGCGTCGAGCCCGGCGAGGTCGAGGCCGCGCTCACCGCGCACCCCGGCGTCGCCCAGGCCGCCGTCATCGCCCGGCAGGCGTCCGGCACCGGCAAGCAGCTCGTCGCGTACGTGGTGGCGGCGGCCGGGACCGGCCCCGAGGAGCTGCGCCGGTTCGCCGCCGAGCGGCTGCCCGAGTACATGGTGCCGTCCGCCTTCGTGGCCCTGGACCGCTTCCCGCTGATGCCCAACGGCAAGCTGGACCGGGCCGCCCTGCCCGAGCCGGAGTTCACCGGCGCCCCCTACCGGGCGCCCCGCAACGCCCGCGAGGAGAGCCTGGCCGCGCTGTTCGCCGAGGTGCTCGGCCTGGACCGGGTCGGCATCGACGACAGCTTCTTCGAGCTCGGGGGGCACTCCCTGCTCGCCACCCGGCTCATCAGCCGGGCCCGCACCGCGATGGGCACCGAGATCCCCATCCGCAAGGTCTTCGACCTGCCGACGGTGGCCGCGCTCGCCGCGTGGCACGAGGAATCCGCCGCTCCCCGTCGCCCCAGTCTCCGCCAGATGTTCGCCTGAGGAGTGAAGCAATGATTCCGCTGTCATTTGTGCAACGCCGCACCTGGTTCCTGCACCAGCTGGAGGGTGCGGAGACCTGGAACGTGTCGGCGGCGTTCCGGCTGACCGGGCCCCTGGACGAGGACGCCCTGCTCGCCGCGCTCCGCGACATCGTCGACCGGCACGAGGTGCTGCGCACCACCTACCTGACCGACGACGACGGCGAGCCCTACCAGCTGATCCTTCCGACGGAGCGGGCGGCCGAGCAGGTGCGCGTGCCGGTGGTCGACGTCACCCCCGAGGGCGTCTCCGCCGCGGTCGACGAGACCGTCGCGCACTGGTTCGACCTGACGGCCGAAATCCCCCTGCGGGCCCGCCTGCTGCGCTCCGGGCCCGAGGAGCACGTCCTGGTGCTGGTCATCCACCACATCGCCTCGGACGGCAGCTCCGGCGCCCCGCTGGCCCGCGACCTCGCCGCGGCCTACAACGCGCGCCGCGCCGGGCGGGCCCCGCAGTGGGAGCCGCTGCCCGTGCAGTACAAGGACTACACGATGTGGCAGCGCGAGGTGCTCGGCGACCTGGCCGACCCGGACAGCCTCGGCGCCCGCCAGATCGCGTACTGGCGCGAGGAACTGGCCGGGGTGCCGCAGCCGCTCGACCTCCCGCTGGACCGCCCGAGGTCCGCGGAGGCGGGCACGGACGGCGACGCGGTCCCCATCCCGGTCGCCGCGGAGGTGATGACCGGCCTGCAGAAGCTCGCCGACGGACGCGGACTGACCATGTCGATGGTCATGCAGGCCGCGCTCGGCGTCCTGCTGAGCAAGCTCGGCGCGGGCGAGGACATCCCCATCGGCACCCCGATCGCCGGCCGGACCGACGAAGCGCTGAACGACCTGATCGGCTGCTTCGTCAACAACCTCGTCATCCGCATGGACCTGTCCGGCTCCCCGACCTTCGCCGCCCTGCTCGCCCAGGTGCGCGACAAGGCCCTCACCGCCTACGAGCACCAGGACGTGCCGTTCGAGGTGCTCGTCGAACAGCTCAACCCCGACCGCTCCGCCGCCTACCGGCCCTTCTTCCAGGTGATGTGCGGCTGGCAGAACACCGAGAAGTGGTCCCTGGAGCTCGCCGGGCTCGAAGTGGAGTACCGCCAGGCGCTCCTGGCGACCACCCAGGTCGACGTGTTCTTCAGCATGACCACCGACGAGACCGGGGCGCTGCGCGGGGACATCTCGTACTCCACCCAGCTCTTCGACCGGGACACGGTCGAGGACATGGCCGCCCGCTACGCGCGGGTCCTGGAGCAGCTGGCCGCCGACCCCGAGGTGTCCGTCGGCGACGTCGACGTGCTCATCGCGGGCGAGCGGGAGCGGCTGCTGGAGGAGGTGAACGACACCGACGAGCCGACGCTGGAGGACGGGATCGCCGGGGCCCTGCGCCGGTGGGCGCAGGCCGACCCGGAGGCCATCGCCCTGATCGCCGAGGAGGAGACGCTCACCTACCGGGAACTGGAGGCGCGCTCCAACCGGCTGGCGCACTGGCTGGTCGAGCGCGGGGTGCGCGCCGAGTCGCTGGTCGCCGTCGTCCTGCCCCGCACCGCGAACCTGCCGGTGGCGCTGCTGGCCGTGCTGAAGGCCGGCGGCGCGTACGTGCCGATCGACCCGGACCACCCCCGCTCCCGGATCGACTTCGTCCTCGGGCAGGCGGGGCCGGCGCTGGTGCTCGACGCCGACGCCCTGGCCGCCGCGGACTACGCCCACCACCCGGACTCGCCGCCCGAGGTGAGCGTGCGGCCCGACAACACCCAGTACGTGATCTACACCTCCGGCTCGACGGGCACCCCCAAGGGCGTGACGGTCCCGCGCGGCGCGGTCGCCAACTTCCTGGCCGCGACCCGGCGCCGGTTCCCGCTGGCGGCGGGGGAGCGGATGCTGTTCGGCACCACCGTGTCCTTCGACATGGCCAACACCGAGCTGTACCTCCCGTTCGTCTGCGGCGCCACCATGGTCCTGGCGAAGAAGGACGCCGTCACCGACCCGTCCGCCGTCACCGCGCTGCTGCGCCGCCACGGGGTCGGCGTCGTCCAGGCCACGCCCGGCTTCTGGCAGATGCTGCTGACGCACGAGCCGCAGGCCGCGAAGGGCCTGCGGATCATCACCGGCGCCGAGGCCGTGCCGGCGCGGCTGGCCGAGACGCTGGCCGAGCAGGCCGCCGAAGTGGGCAACTGGTACGGGCCGTCCGAGACGACGACCTGGTCGACCATGGCACCCGTGAAGGCCGGGGCCGGCGTGGCGATCGGCCTGCCCGTCGGGAACACCCGGGTGTACGTGCTCGACGCGCGGCTGCACCCCGTCCCGCGCGGCGTCCCGGGCGAGCTGTACATCGCGGGCGCCGGCGTGGCCCGCGGCTACCAGGACCGGCCCGAGCTGACCGCCGAACGGTTCGTGGCGAACCCCTTCGGCCCGGCCGGCGCGCGCATGTACCGCACCGGGGACCTGGTGCGGTGGAACCGGGACGGCCGGCTGGAGTACCTCGCGCGCACCGACCACCAGGTCAAGGTCCGCGGCTTCCGGATCGAACTGGGCGAGATCGAGCACGTGCTGGCCGGGCACCCCGGCGTGGCCCGGGCCGCGGTCGTGGTGCGCGAGGGCGCGCAGGGCGACAAGCGCGTCGTCGGCTACGTGGTGCCCGCCTCCGGCGCCGGTACCGGTGCCGGAGGCGGCGCCGGCTCCGCCGCCGAGGTGGACGGGCTGCTCGCCGCACTGGACGAGCACCTGCGCGGCCTGCTGCCCGAGTACATGGTGCCCGCCGCGCTGATCCCCCTCGACCGGATCCCGCTGACCCCGAACGGGAAGCTCGACCGCCAGGCGCTGCCGTCGGAGCACACCCCCGCCGTGAGCGGGCAGGCGCCGCGCAACTCCTTCGAGGAGAAGCTGTGCGCCGTCTTCGGCGAACTGCTCGGCAGGGAGCACGTCGCCGTCGACGACGACTTCTTCGCGCTCGGCGGCCACTCGCTCCTCGCCACCCGGCTCAGCGTCCGCATCCGCAAGGAGTTCGACGTCGACCTGCCGCTGCGGACGATCATCAAGTTCCCCACGGTGGCCGAACTGGCCGCGCTGCTCCTCGCCGGCGCCGTCCCCGACGAGGTGGCCGACCCGTTCGGGGTCGTGCTCCCGCTCAACAGCGACCCGGGCACCGGCAAGAAGCCCCTGTGGTTCTTCCACGGCGGCGGCGGCCTAGGCTGGGCCTACTTCAGCTTCGTGACGCACGTGAAGGACCGGCCGGCCTACGCCCTGCAGTCCCGCGGCGCCGACGGCGCGCAGCCGCTGGTGGAGTCGGTCGAGGAGATGGTCGACCACTTCATCGGGGAGATCCTGAAGGTGCAGCCGGAAGGCCCCTTCAACCTCATCGGCTGGTCCTACGGCGGCACCCTCGTCCAGGCCATCGCCGAGGGCCTGGACCGGCGCGGGCACGAGATCGCCCTCACCGCCATCCTGGACTCCCAGCCGGGCGGCCAGGGCTGGAGCGAGATCCACCGCAACAAGACCGTGGCGGACTACCGGGGCGAGCTGGAGGAGTTCTTCGGCCAGTACATCGGCACCGGCAACCAGCAGGACTTCCTGGACGCCATGGCCAAGGTCCTCGCCAACAACACGAACCTCATGATGGATTGGGAGTCCCCGGTCTACCGCGGCGACGTGGTCTTCTTCCACGCCACGCTCAAGGACGAGATGTACGCCCACCTGTGGAAGCCGTACGTCCTCGGCACCATCGAGGAGCACGACGTGGCCGCCACCCACCACGAGATGAACCTGCCCGGGCCCGTGGCCGAGGTCTTCGAGGTCCTGAACCGCAAGCTGGCGGACCTGGCCTGAGCGGGCCCGGCGGGCCGCATCCATGTCAACGAACCACCGAACGGATGATTGGGGTTGGTCGGGGTGTCAGAACCCGGCACGTCCACGGAACACGGGGACCGGACCACGCTGCTGTGCGTGCCCTTCGCGGGAGCGGGTCCCTCCTTCTTCCACCCGTGGCGCGAGCTGGCCGCCGGCCGGTGGCGGGTGGCCTCCGTCGAGCTGCCCGGACGCGAGCGGCGGATCATGGAGGAGCCGTACCGCGACGTCTACGAAGCGGCCAAGGGCTCGGTCGACGACATCGTCGCCGACCTCGGCGAGGGGGCCCGGACCATCCTGTTCGGGCACAGCCTGGGCGCGGTGCTCGCCTACGAGCTGGTGCACCTGCTGACCGCACGCGGCGTGCACGTCGAGCGGCTGGTCGTCAGCGGGTCCCCGGGCCCCTGGACCCAGCGCGAGCGGCGGGCGGCGGGCCTGCCGGACGAGGAGTTCCTCGCCCGGGTCGAGGAGTTCGCGGGGTTCCGCCACGAGGCCCTGGACCACCCGGAGATGCGCGAGCTGATCCTGCCCGTCCTCCAGGCGGACTGCGAGATGCACGAGAGCTACGTACCGAGCACCGACGTACCGGTGTCGGTGCCGGTCTGCTCGCTGCGCGGCAGCGTCGACGGCCTGGTCACCGCGGAGGAGGCCCGCCAGTGGCGGGCCGCGACCACGGCCGGCTTCACCTACGCCGAGTTCCCGGGCGACCACATGTACCTGGTCGACGCCGGGAGCGCGGTGCTGGACGTCATCGAGGCGCAGTCCGCCGGCGGCCCGGAGGAGGCAGCGAAGGCAGCGCGGGCATGAGGAGCTCCGCGATCTCGGTCCGCGGGCTGCGCAAGGCGTACGGCGACCACGTCGTCCTCGACGGCGTCGACTTCGCCGTCGCCACGGGATCGGTCTTCTCCCTGCTCGGCCCGGCCGGGGCGGGCAAGACGACCACCCACGACGTCCTGACGACGCTGACGAAGGCGGACGCCGGGACGGTGCGGATCGCCGGGCACGACGTGGCGACCGAGACCCGGCGGGTGCGCGCGGCCATCGGGGTGAGCGGCCGGACCGCCGCCGTGGACGGCCTGCTCTCCGGCCGGGAGAACCTGCGGCTGATGGCGGACCTCCGGCGCGTGCGCTCCGGCGGCCACCCCGTCGCCCGGCTGCTGGAGCGCTTCGACCTGGTGGACGCCGCCGACGAGCGGGCCTCGGCCTACTCCGCCGGCATGCGCCGCAGGCTGGACCTGGCGATGACGCTCGTCGGCGACCCGCAGGTGCTCTTCCTGGACGAGCCGACGAGCGGACTCGACCCGCGCAGCCGCCGCACGGTGTGGGGCATCGTCCGCGAACTGGTCTGCGAGGGCACCACCGTCTTCCTCACCACCCGCCACCTGGAGGAAGCCGACCAGCTCGCCGACCAGATCGCGGTGCTCCACCGGGGCCGGCTCGCCGCCCGGGGCACCCCCGAGGAGCTGAGGCGCCGGGTCCCCGGCACCCACGTCCGGTTCCGCTTCGCCGACCTGTACGAACTCGACTCGGCGGCGCGGGTGCTGGCCGGGGCGGCGCGCGACGACGAGGAACTGACCCTGCGGGTGCCCGGCGACGGCGAGACCGGATCGCTGCGGGCCCTGCTGGACCGGCTCGACGTCCACTCCATCGAGGCCCAGGAGTTCTCGGTGCACCGGCCCGGCCTCGACGACGTCTGCCTCGCCCTGACCGGCCACCCCGGCGACGGACACCCCGACGAGGAGGCGGTCGTACGGTGACCGCCTCGCCCACGGCCCTGGCCGGCACGGCCGTCCTGCTGCGCCGCACCCTGCGGCACGCGGTGCGCGACCCGGCCCCGGCGCTCACCGCGATCCTGGTCCCGGCCGTGATCGCGCTCGTGTCCGTCACCGTCTTCGGCGGCGCGCTCGGCTCCGGCGGGGCCTACGTCGACTACGTGACGCCGGGCCTGCTCGTCCTGGCCGCCGGCTGCGCGCTCGCGCCCACCGTCTCGGCGGTGCGCGCCGACGTGTCCACGGGCGTCCTCGACCGGCTCACGGTCATGGACGTCCCCCGGGGCTGCGCGCCGGCGGGGCACGTCATCGTCGCCGTGCTGCGCTGCCTGGTGTCCTGCGCGGCCCTCCTCGCCCTGGCCTTCGCCCTGGGGTTCGCCCCCGGGGCGGGCGCCCTCGACTGGCTCGGGGTCCTCGGCGTCCTCGCGCTGCTCGGCTGCGCGGGCGGCTGGCTGGCCGTCGCCGCCGGGCTCGCCGCGCGCTCCGCCCGCGCCGCGGGCCTGGCCGCCCTCGCGCCGGCCGTGCTGCCGTTCCTGAGCAGCGCCTTCGTCCCCGTGGCGACGATGGGGGCCGGGGTGCGGCAGTTCGCCGGGTACCAGCCCCTCACCCCGGTCACCGAGACGCTGCGCGGGCTCCTGGCCGGCAGCCCGTGCGGCGCCGACGCGTTCGCGGCCGTCGCCTGGTGCGCCGGGCTCGCCCTCGCCGGCTGCGCGGGGGCGGTCCTCGGCTCCGCCCGGCGGCCCTGACCCCGGCCCGCCCACGGCCCGTACGGGGACGGGGGGCGGGGCCCCCCCCCCCCGCCGCCCCCCCCCCACCCCCCCCGGGGGGGACGGCGGCACAGCCCGCGGGCCGCGCCCCCCCCACGGCGGTGGGGGCGCGGCCGGCCCGGGGGCGCTC
>NZ_JBIASM010000024.1:38828-89789 GCF_042890765.1 Streptomyces sp. NPDC002032
GCCCCCCGCGGCGCCCCCCCCCCCGCCCCCCCCCCGGGCCGGGGGGGGGGGGGGGCCCCCCCCCCCCCCCCGGGGGGGCCGCCCCCCGTCCCCGTACGGGGGCCGGGCCTCAGTCCCGCAGGGCCGGACCGCACCAGGTGGTGAGGGCGGCGCGCAGCCCGGAGAGGTCACCGGGGCCGTCGGCCGCCCAGGCCACGTGGCCGTCGGGGCGGATCAGCAGCGCGGCCGGGGCGGGCACCTCGCCGACGGCCGGGACCGGCCAGAAGTCGTCCTCGCTGCGCGCCCCGACGAGGTCGACGCGGTCGGCCCAGCCCCGGACGGCGTCCGCCACCCCGGCGCCGCCGCCCCCCAGGTCCAGCAGGACGGCACGGCCGGCGTGCAGCAGCTCGTGGACGCGGGTGTCCCCGCCGGGCGTCTTGAGGTCCGCGTCGGGGACCCGGCGGCCCGCCAGCCGGTGGTCGCCGTCGACCGGATAGCGGATGTCCAGTGCGGTCAGCATGCCGCGCAGATGGGCGTTGACCTCGTCGAAGACCATGAGCGAGCCGAACACCTCGCGCAGCGCGTCGGCCTGCGGGCCGGGGCGGGCCAGCGCCGACTGCGCCCGGGTGTTGTGCAGCACGCGCGCCCCCACGGGGTGGCGCTCGGCGTGGTAGCTGTCGAGCAGGCTCTCCGGCGCCCGGCCGCGCACCACCGAGGCGAGCTTCCAGCCGAGGTTGAAGGCGTCCTGCACCCCCATGTTCAGACCCTGCCCGCCGGCCGGGAAGTGGATGTGCGCCGCGTCGCCCGCCAGCAGCACCCGGCCCTGCCGGTACCGGGCGGCCTGCCGGGCGGCGTCGTTGAACCGGGACACCCAGCGCGGGCTGTGCATGCCGTAGTCGGTGCCCGCCAGCCGGACCAGCGATTCCCGCAGTTGCTCGAAGGTGGTCGGCTCGTCGCGGTCCACCACCCGGTCGTACTCGGAGGTGATCACCCGGAACCAGCCCGGCTCGAAGGCGATCGCCGAGAAGTCACCGCCCGCGCAGCGCCGCACCCACACGTAGTCCTCGGTCAGCTCGGGCAGCTCGACGTCGCCGATCAGCGCGGTCATCGTCGCCGGGGTGCCGGGGAAGTCGATGCCCGCGAGCTTGCGCACCGCGCTGCGGCCGCCGTCGCAGCCCACGAGGTAGCGGGCGCGCAGCGTTTCGGCTCCCGGCCGCCCGGTGTTCAGCCCGACGCTGACGCCGGTCTCGTCCTGGTCGATCCCGCACACCTCGGCGGACCTGCGCACCCGCACGCCGAGCTCGGCGGCCCGCTCCTCCAGCAGCCGCTCGATCGTGGACTGCAGGATCATCAGCGGATAGGGGTGCCTCGACTCGGACTCGTCGAATTCCAGATAAAGGCCCGAGAAATGCCCCACCGGCTGGAGTTCGCCGGCCTCCAGGAAACGCTCCAGGATTCCGCGCTGGTCCAGCACCTCCAGGGTGCGCGAATGCATTCCGCCGGCCCGCGACTCGCCCGTGGGCTCCGCGAGCCGCTCGACGACCACCACCTCGACGCCCGCCAGCCGCAGCTCGCAGGCGAGCATCAGGCCGGTCGGCCCGGCCCCCGCGATCACCACGTCCGCATCCACACCGGTGTGTCCCACGTCGTTCCCCCTCACTCCACTGAGCCTCTAACGTCGTTGAATCACCCCCACGTTCACTGAACGCGGATCAGCCGGTCAAGGAACGCCGGGCCGCGGCGGGCCGAAGCGCGGCCGAACTTGCTGTCCCGCCGGCGGGACAGGCGCACGCCCCGTCCGCCGCAGGCAGCCCGCCGGCCCGCGCTCAACCCCACCGGCCGGCGCGGACCGGCCGCCGCCGGCACGGTGTGCGCGGACGTGAATTCACGCGACCCTCCATTCGGCTCTTCGAGGAAATGCGTCTCGCCGGCGGGACGGCGCGAAAGGGCCCCACGGGCCGAAATGGACGCGAGCGGGCATTTCCCGGTCGGCGGAGGAAGGGAAGACTGGAAATGGAATCGTCGCCGCAGGCGCTCCACCCGCGAGGTGGACAGGACGAGACGACGGCCCGGGGGCAGCAGGCGCCCACGAAGCCCACGACCCCCACGACGCCCACGCCCCCCACGACCCCCACGACTCCCACGGACATGCAGCCGTCGCTCGCCCGGCAGATCGCACAGCTGTGGGAGCGCCACCTCGGCTCCGGCGGGATCGGCGTGGACGACGACTTCTTCACGCGCGGCGGGAACTCGCTGATCGGCATCAAGATCATCGAGCAGGTGGCGCAGGAGTACGGCGTCCAGCTGTCCGTCCGCGACTTCTACCTGGCGCAGACCCCCGCCCGCGTCGCCGCGCTGATCGAAGCGGGGAGGGCCGCGGCGTGAGACTGACGCCCGGCCCCGGGCGCGCCGTCGACCTCGACGGCGTCGACCTGTTCGACCTCGACCTCTACTCCTCGGGCGATCCGCATCCGGTCTGGGACCTGATGCGCGCCGAGGCGCCCCTGCACCACCAGGTCCTGCCGGACGGCCGCGAGTTCTGGTCCGTCACCCGCTACGAGGACGTCCGCCGGGTGCTCGCCGACCACCGCGAGTTCACCTCGGAGCGCGGTACGGTCCCCACCCACCTCGGCACGGACGACGTCGCGGCCGGCGTGCTGATGACCTCCACCGACCCGCCCCGGCACACCGAGGTCCGCCGCCCGCTCGGCTCCAAGCTCACCGCGCGGGCGGTCGCCTCCTGGGAGGAGTCGATCCGCCGGACCGTCGCCCGCTTCCTCGAACCGGCGCTCGACGGCGCGGTCTTCGACCTCGCCGAGCAGGCCCTGCTCCTGCCGGCCATGGTCACGGGACCGCTGCTGGGCATCCCGGAGAAGGACTGGGAGGAACTCGTGCGGCTGACCGCGATGGTGACGGCCCCCTCGGACCCGCACTTCCGGCTCGGCAGCGAGGCCGCGACCCTGGCCATCGCCCACCACGAGCTCGTCTCCTACGTCAAGGACTGGGTCCGGACGCGGCGGACGGCCGGCGAGGAGGGTGACAGCCTGCTCCACCACCTCATGGGCGTCCTGCGTCCCACGGGCGCGCCGCTGGACGACGAGGAGATCGCCCTCGACGGCTACAGCATCCTGCTGGGCGCCAACGTGACCACGCCGCACACCGTCTCGGGCACCGTCCAGGCGCTCATCGAGCACCCCGCCCAGTACGCCAAGGCGGCGGCCGACCTCTCGCTCGTCCCGAACCTGGTCGAGGAAGGGCTGCGCTGGACCTCGGCCGCCTGCAACTTCATGCGGTACGCGGTGGACGACGTCGAGATCGCCGGCGGCACGATCCCGGCCGGCGGCGCGGTCGTCGCGTGGATCGGCTCGGCCAACCGGGACGAGACCCTCTTCCCCGACCCGCACACCTTCGACATCACCCGGGCCGGGGCCAAGCGCCAGGCCGCCTTCGGGTTCGGGGCGCACTTCTGCATCGGGGCGCCGCTGGCCCGGATGACGCTGCGCGTCTTCTTCGAGGAACTGCTGCTGCGGTTCGAGTCCCTCGAACTCGCCGGCGAACCGCAGCACCTGCGGTCGTACTTCATCGCCGGAATGACCCACCTCCCCATCGTCGGCCAGAAACGACGGACGCCATGACCACCGGCTCCACCACCGCCCCCTCGCCCTGGTTCGTCCGGCCCCGGTCCGACGGCCACCCGGCCCGGCTCTTCTGCCTTCCCTTCTCCGGATCCGGAGCCTCGGCCTTCAGCGCCTGGCCGGCCGCCATCGGCGACGCCGAGGTCTGCCCGGTGCAGTTCCCCGGCCGCGAGAACCGCCTGGGCCACCCGCACTACGGCACCTACGAGAACCTCGCCGAGGGCCTCGTCGAAGCGCTGGAACCCCTGCTGGACCGGCCCTTCGCCCTCTTCGGCCACTGCGCGGGCGCGCTGCCGGCGTACGAGGCCGTGCTGCGCCTCGCCGCCCTCGGCCTGCCCACCCCCGAGCGCCTCTTCGTCTCGGGCCAGCCGGCCCCGCACGACGCCTCGCGCGACCGGATGCTCACCATGACCGAGCCCGAACTGCGCGAAGAGCTGCGGTCGTTCCTGCGCGGCCGCGGGATCGAGCCGCGCCCCGACATGATCGACATGGGCATGTCCGTCCTGCTGGACGACCACGCCGCCGCCGCGGCCTACCGCCGCGGCGAACCGGCCGCGGTGGACTGCCCCGTCACCGTCGTGCACTGGCGCGACGACCCCGACGTGAGCCTCGACGAGCTCCGGGGCTGGCGCCGCTACGCGGACTCGGTCGAGTTCCGGGTGGTCGACGGCGGCCACTACGACTTCATGGACGCGCCGGACGAGCTGCTGGAGCTGCTGACCCGCCACCGCTGAGACCCGTACCGCCCGCACGAGCCGCATCGCCAGGGAACCGGAAGGAATTCGTATGAGTGGCGCAGCCGCCGACATCGCCGTCATCGGCATGTCGTGCCGCTTTCCCGGAGTGGACAGCCTGGAGGGGTTCTGGCGCCTGCTGGCCGACGGCGAGTCGACCGTGGGACAGTTCCCCGACCACCGGGCGCCCGATTCGACGTACGCGTCCCATCCGGACGGGGCCACCCTGAAGAGGGGCTCGTACTTCGACTCCATCGACGGGTTCGACGCGGAGTTCTTCGGCACGGGCGCGGCCGAGGCCGCCGCCATGGACCCCGTGCAGCGGCTGGGGCTGGAGCTCGCCTGGGAGGCCGTCGAGGACGCCCGGCTGTCCGCGGGCACGCTCGCGGGCCGCGAGATCGACGTGGTGGTCGCCACCGCGCCCTCCGGCTACGACCTGCTGCGCAAGCGCGCCGGCAGCGACCGCGACGACCACTACGCCGCGCTCGGATCGAGCGGCGCGCTGATCGCCAACCGCATCTCCAGCCTGTTCGACGTCCGCGGCATGAGCTTCTGCGCGGACTCCGGACAGTCCTCCTCGCTCGTCTCCCTGGCGCTGGCCTGCGAACGGATACGCGCCGGCGCCGTCGACGCGGCCATCGCGGGCGGCGTGCACCTGATCACCGACCCGGAGGCCGGACTCGCCCTGGCGAACCTGGGCGCCCTCTCGCCCGACGGCCGCTGCTTCACCTTCGACGAGCGGGCCGGCGGCTTCGCCCGGGGCGAGGGCGGGGCGTTCGTCGTCCTGAAGCGGCTCGACCTCGCCGAGGCCGACGGCGACCACGTGTACGCGGTGGTGCGCGGCTGGGGCGTCGGCAGCGGCGGCGCCTCCACCCGGATGCCCGACCCCAGCCCCGAGGGGCAGGCGGCCGCCGTCCTGGCCGCCCTGGAGCGGGCGGACGTCCCCTTCGACAGCGTCGACTACGTCGAGGCCCACGGCACCGGCACCCGCATGGGCGACCCCGCCGAGATCGCCGGCCTGCGCGAGGTGTTCCGGGCGACCGGACGCGACCGCCCCCTGGTGGTCGGCTCGGCCAAGACCAACGTCGGCCACCTGGAGCCGGCCGCCGGCATGGTCGGCCTCGTCAAGGCGGCCCTCTGCGTGGACCGCGGCCTGCTGGTGCCGAGCCTGAACTTCCGCGCCCCCAACCCCCACATCCCCGACTTCCACCGGGACTTCGACGTCCCGCGCACGGCGCGGCCCTGGCCCGGCACCCCGCGGCGGCCGCGCCGCGCGGGCGTGTCGGCGTTCGGCATGGGCGGCACCAACGCCCACGTGATCCTCGAACAGGCCCCCGTACGGCCCGAGGAGCCCCGCCCCGGGCCGGCGGAGGCGAGCCCCGCCGGCGATGCCCGCGTCCTGCCGTGGGTGCTGTCGGCCCGCTCGGAGCCGGCCCTGCGGGAGCAGGCCGCCCGGCTGCGGGACCTCGTGGCCGCGGACGCCTCGCTCGCGCCGGCCGACGTCGCCCACTCCCTGCTGGCGACGCGGTCGCGGTTCGGGCACCGGGCGGTCGTCCTCGGCGCCGGCCGCCGGGAAGCGCTGGCCGGCCTCGACCTGCTGGCGGCGGGCGGCGACGCGCCGCACGCGGTCCGCGGGGTCACCACCGGCCCGGCGGCCCCGGTCGTCTTCGTCTTCCCCGGCCAGGGCTCGCAGTGGACCGGCATGGGCCGGCGGCTGTACGCCGAGTCGGAGGTCTTCCGGCGCGGGATCGACGACTGCGCCGAGGCCCTGGCCCCGTGGGTGGACTGGTCGCTGGTGGACGTGGTGACCGGCGCCGGGGCGGCCGCCCCGCTGGAGCGCATCGACGTCGTCCAGCCGGCGCTGTTCGCGATGCTGGTCTCCCTCGCCCGGGTGTGGCGTTCGCTCGGCGTCACCCCCGACGCGGTGATCGGCCACTCCCAGGGCGAGATCGCCGCCGCCCACACCGCGGGCGTCCTCGGCCTGTCCGACGCGGCCCGGATCGTGGCCCTGCGCTCCCGGCTGCTCGCCACGGTCGCCGGACAGGGCGCCATGGCCGGGATCCTGCTGCCCGAGGCCCGGGTCCGGGAACTGCTGGGCCCGTGGGGCGAGCGGATCGGGATCGCCGCCGTCAACGGACCGAACTCGACCACCGTCTCGGGCGAGGGCGCCGCCGTCGAGGAACTGGTCGCGTCCTGCGCCTCCCGGGGCGTCCGGGCGCGGCTCATCAAGTCGACCGTCCCCGGGCACTCGCCGCTGCTGGACCGGTTCGAAGGGCCGATGACGGACGGGCTGGGCGAGATCACCCCCCGGCCCTCGACGGTGGCGCTCTACTCGACGGTGACCGGCGACCTGATCGGCCCCGAGGAGATGGACGCGTCCTACTGGTTCCGCAACCTGCGCCGGACGGTCCGCTTCGAAGCCGCCATGCGGCGCGTCATCGAGGACGGACACGGCACGGTCATCGAGATCAGCCCGCACCCGGTGCTGCTGGTGGCGGTCGAGGAGACCGCCGACGCCCTGGCCGCCGCCCCGGCGGTCGTCGGCACCCTCTCCAAGCACGACGGGGGCACCGGCCGGGTCCTGGCGTCGCTCGCCGAACTGTACGTACGCGGTCTGCCGGTGGACTGGGAGGCGGCCCTCGCCGCGGACCGGCCGCGCCGGATCGCCCTGCCGACCTACCCGTTCCAGCGGCAGCGGTACTGGCTGACGGCCCCCGACGACGGCCCCGCGCCGGGCGGGCCCGCCGAGGCGGACCTGGGCTCGCAGGAGGCGGTCCTCGCCCTCGTGTGCGCCGAGACGGCCGCGCTGCTGCGCGCGAAGGGCACGCAGGTGACGGGCGCCGCCCTGGAGGCGAGGCCGGCGGACACCTTCAAGTACCTGGGCTTCGACTCCTCGCTGGCGGTGGGGCTGCGCAACCGGCTCGCCGCGGCGGCCGGCGTACGGCTCCCGGCGACCGTCGCCTTCACCTACCCCACCGCGCGGGACCTCGCCCGCCACCTCTTCTCCCTCCTGGAACCGCGGGAGCCCGAGGCCGCGCCGCCGGTGAGGGCGGAGGTGGAGGTGAAGGCGGAGGCGGAGGCGGTCCCGGAAAGCACCAGTGATGACGATCTGTACGCGTTGATCGACCGCGGATACGTATAACCGCGCCCGTTTTCCGAGTATCCGTAGGGGGAGGTCCCGGTGGAGGAAGTCGACAAGCTCCGGTCCTACTTGCGACGCGCCGTCGGCGACGCGCAAGAGCTGCGCGAGCGCGTGCGCGAGCTGGAGGAGTCAGCCCGCGAGCCGATCGCGGTCGTGGGTGCGGGGTGCCGTTTCCCGGGTGGGGTCACGTCCCCCGAAGGGCTGTGGGACGTCGTGTCCGGTGGCGTGGACGCCATCGGCGACTTCCCGCGCGACCGGGGCTGGGACCTGGAGGCGCTGTACGCGCCGGACGCCGGGACGCCCGGCACGACGTACACCCGCTCGGGCGGGTTCCTGCCCGACCTCGCGGAGTTCGACGCGCCGTTCTTCGGCATCAGCCCGCGCGAGGCCCTCGCCATGGACCCGCAGCAGCGGCTGATGCTGGAGACGTCCTGGGAGGCGCTGGAACGGGCGGGCATCGACCCGGCCGCGCTGCGCGGTTCGCCGACCGGCGTGTTCACCGGGATCTACGCCGTCGACTACGGCCCGCGGATGGGCGGCGGGGCCGCCGCCGAGGTGGAGGGCTTCGCGCTCACCGGGTCGAACGCCAGCGTGGCCTCGGGCCGGGTGGCGTACGTCCTCGGGCTGGAGGGCCCGGCCGTGTCCACCGACACCGCCTGCTCCTCCTCGCTCGTCGCCGTCCACCAGGCCGTGCGCTCCCTGCGCTCCGGGGAGTGCACCCTGGCGCTGGCCGGCGGCGTCTCGGCCATGCCCACCCCGGGCCTGCTCGTCGAGCTCGCCCGGCAGCGGGGCCTGTCGGACGACGCACGGTGCAAGGCGTTCTCGGACACGGCGGACGGCACGGGCTTCTCCGAGGGCGCGGGGGTGCTTGTCCTGGAACGGCTCTCCGACGCCCTCCGCAACGGACGCCGGATCTGGGCGGTCATCCGCGGTACGGCCACCAACCAGGACGGCGCCTCCAACGGCCTGACCGCACCGAACGAACTGGCCCAGCGCCGGGTCATCAGGGCCGCCCTGGCCGATGCCGGCCTCGGCACGGCCGACGTGGACGCGGTGGAGGCGCACGGCACCGGCACCCGGCTCGGCGACCCCATGGAGGCCGAGGCGCTGCTGGCCACCTACGGGCAGGACCGGGAGGCGGCCGGCCCGCTCTGGCTGGGCTCGCTCAAGTCGAACATCGGCCACACGCAGGCGGCCGCCGGAGTCGGCGCCACCATCAAGATGATCATGGCGATGCGGCACGGGATCCTGCCCAGGACCCTGCACGTGGACCGCCCCACGACGCACGTGGACTGGTCCACCGGGTCCGTGGAGCTGCTCACCGAGGCCCGGGAATGGACCACGGCGCCCGGCCGCCCCCGGCGGGCCGGCGTCTCCGCCTTCGGGATCAGCGGCACCAACGCGCACCTGATCCTCGAACAGGCCCCCGAGACGCCGCAGGCCCCCGGCGCCCCTGATACGGCAGAGGCCCCCGGGGCCGCCGAGACGGCGCAGCCCCCCGCCGCCGCGCCGTGGGTGCTCTCCGCCCGCTCGCCCGAGGCCCTGCGCGAACAGGCCCGGCGCCTGCGCGACGCCGTCGCCGCCGACCCGGACCTGCCGGCCGACGGCGTGGCCCGCGCGCTGGTGACGACGCGCTCGCTGTTCGAGCACCGCCAGGTGGTCATCGGCGGCGGCCGGGACGAACTCCTCGCCGCCCTGACCGACGCCGCCACCGGTGACGCGAGCGCCCCCGGCGTGGTCACCGGCACCGCGAAGCCCGTCGGCAAGACGGTGTTCGTCTTCCCCGGCCAGGGCTCGCAGTGGACCGGGATGGGCCGCGAACTGTGGGCGGCCTCACCGGTGTTCGCCCGCCGGATGGCCGAGTGCGCCGACGCGCTGTCCCCGTACGTCGACTGGTCCCTGTACGAGGTGCTGGGGGACGCCGACGCCCTGGAGCGGGTGGACGTCGTCCAGCCCGTGCTGTGGGCCGTGATGGTCTCGCTGGCCGAGGTGTGGCGCTCCCACGGGGTGCTGCCCGCGGCCGTGGTGGGCCACTCGCAGGGCGAGATCGCCGCCGCGTGCGTCGCGGGCGCCCTGAGCATCGAGGACGCCGCGAAGGTCGTCGCGCTGCGCGCGAAGGCCATCCTGGCCCTGTCGGGACAGGGCGCCATGGCCTCGGTCGCCCTGCCGGAGCGGGAGATGCGCGCCCGGCTGACGGACGGACTGTCGGTCGCCGTGGTCAACGGCCCCTCCTCCGTCGTGGTGTCGGGCGACGTCGCCGAACTGGACGCGCTCCTCGCCGCCCTGGAGGCCGAAGAGGTACGGGTGCGCCGCGTCCCCGTCGACTACGCCTCGCACTGCGCCCACGTGGAGCCGGTCCGCGAGGAACTGGGCCGCCTGCTGACCGGCCTGCGGCCGCGCCCGGCCGAGGTGCCGTTCTTCTCGACCGTGACGGCCGACTGGCTGGACACCACCACGATGGACGGCGCGTACTGGTACACCAACCTGCGCCGGCCCGTCCGCTTCGAGGAGGCGACCCGGGCGCTGGCCGCCCAGGGCTTCCGCTGCTTCGTCGAGGCCTCCCCCCACCCGGGCCTGACGACCGCGGTGGAACAGACCCTGGACGGCGCGGACGCCGAGACCACCGTCGTGGGCACCCTGCGCCGGGGCGAGGGCGGCCTCGCCCGCTTCCACCGGTCCGCCGCCCAGGCCTTCGTCGCGGGCGCCGAGGTGAACTGGGGGGCGGCCCTCGCCGACGACACCGGCCCCTGGGCCGAACTGCCCACGTACGCCTTCCAGCGCCGGCGCTACTGGCTGGACACCCCCCGCGAGGGCGCCGCCGCGAGCACCTCGGACCACCCGCTGCTCGACGCCGTGACCGAACTGCCCGGCGACGGGAAGAGCGGCGGCGTGGTCGGCAGCGGCCGCCTGTCCCCGCGGAGCCGGCCGTGGCTCGCCGGGCACGTGGTCCACGGCGCCGCCCTGGTCCCGGCCGCCGTCCTGCTGGAACTGGCGGCCTGGGCGGCGGACAAGGCCGGCCACGCGGTCGTCGGGGAACTCACCCTGGAGGCACCGCTGGTGCTGGCGCGGACGGCCGAGCGCGAGATCCGCGTCCGCGTCGACGGCGAGAACACCATCACCGTCCACTCCCGGGGCGAGGGCGCCTTGGCCTGGACCCGCCACGCCGTCGGCGTCGCCGGCTCCGGCACCGCGGCCCCCGCCGGGGAAGGCCTCACCAGCCTCACCGACTGGCCCCCGGCGGGCGCGGCCGAGGTGCCCTTCGAGGAGGAGTACGCCCGGCTGGCCGCCCTCGGCTTCGGCCACGGCCCCCTCCTGCGCGGCCTGCGCAGGGTCTGGCGCCGCGACGACGCCCTCTTCGCGGAGGTGGAACTGCCCGACGCCGACGGCGCGGGCGGCCGGTACCGCATCCACCCGGCGCTGCTCCACGCCGCGCTGCTCCCCGTCGGCCTCGGGCGCTTCGTCGACGGCTCCGGCCCCGGGGGCTGGCTCCCGTACCGCTGCACGGGCCTGCGCGTGGACCGCGCCGGACCGGCCGCGCTGCGCGTGCGGCTGGCACCGGCGGGCGACAACGCCCTGTCGCTGACCCTCGCCGACCACACCGGCGCCCCCGTCGGCGGCGTCGCCGAGCTGGGCCTGCGGCCCGCGGACGTCCAGGAGCTGACCGCGCTGGGCTTCGACCGGCGCGACGCGCTCCACCGGGTGGACTGGACCCCCCTCGCCGTCCCCGAGGCCCCCGCCCCGGCCCGGTACGCGGTGCTGGGGACCCCCGGCACGCTCCCCGCCGCCCTGGCAGGGGGAGCGGAAGTCTTCGCGGGACTCGGCGAACTCGCCGCCGCCGACGGCCCGGTACCCCCCCTCGTCATCGTCGCCGCCGGCCGGCCCGGAGCGGACGGCGCCGACACGCCCGCCGCCGTCGAGGAGGGCCTGCACCGGGTGCTGCGCTGGGCGCGGGACTGGCTCGCCGACGACCGGTACGCCGGCTCCCGCCTGGTCGTCGTGACGCGGGACGCGTTCACCGACGACCGGGTCGTCCACCCCGACCCCGCGGCCGCCGCCGTCTGGGGGTTCCTGCGCACCGCGCAGACCGAGAACCCCGGCCGGTTCACGCTCGTGGACACCGACGGGCAGGCCGCCTCGTGGGCCCGCCTCCCGGCGGCGGCCGCCACCGGCGAAGCCCAGCTGAAGATCCGGGCCGGCGAGGTCAGCACCCCCGAGCTGGTCCGCGCCGATCCGGCCCCGGCCCCGGGGCCCGGCCTTCCGGCCCTCGGGTCCGGGACGGTGCTGATCACGGGCGGCACCAGCGGCCTGGGCGCGATGCTGGCCCGCCACCTCGTGAAGCGGCACGGCGTACGCGGCCTGCTGCTGGGCAGCAGGCGGGGTCCGGCGGCCCCGGAGGCGGCGCGGCTGCGGGAGGAGCTGACCGCGGCGGGAGCCCGGGTCGAGATCGTGGCCTGCGACGTCACCAGCCGCGAGTCCGTCGCCGCGCTCATCGCCGCGGCGCCGTCCGAGCACCCGCTGAGCGCGGTGGTCCACTGCGCGGGCGTGCTCGCCGACGGGATCGTCGAGACGCTCACCGAGGACCGGCTGCACCCGGTCCTCGCGCCGAAGGTGCACGGCGCCTGGCACCTGCACGAGCTCACCCGGCACCTGGACCTGTCCGCGTTCGTGCTGTTCTCCTCGATCGCGAGCGTGCTCGGGACGGCGGGACAGGCCAACTACGCGGCGGCCAACGGCTTCCTCAACGGCCTGGCCGAGGCCCGCCGGGCCTCGGGACTGCCGGCCACCTCGCTGTGCTGGGGTTTTTGGGCCGAACGCAGCGAGATGGTCGCCGGGATCGGCGACGCCGACGTCGCACGCCTGCAACGGCAGGGCGTGCTGCCGCTCGCCTCGCGGGAGGGGCTCGACCTCTTCGACCTGGCCCTCTCGCTGGACGCGCCGGTCCTGGTGCCCGCCCGGCTGGACCCCACCGCGCCGGGCGCCGCCTCACCGCTCCTGCGCGCACTGACCTCGGGGACCGCAGGGGCCGCCGCGCCCGCCGGTTCCGCCGGATCCGGCGCCCCGGCGCCGGGGGAGCCGGCCGGCGGCGGCCTCGCGCGGCGGCTGGGCACGCTGGCACCCGCCGAGGCGCAGGCGGCGCTGCTCGACGCCGTGCGGACCCAGACCGCGCTCGTCCTGGGCCACCCGGACAGCAGGCGGATCGGTCCCGCCACGACGTTCAAGAAGCTGGGGATCGACTCGCTCACGGCGCTGGAGGTGCGCAACAGGCTGGCCGCGGTGACCGGCCTGAAGCTGCCCGCCACGCTCGTCTACGACCACCCCAACCCGAGCGCCCTCGCCCGCTTCCTGTACGAGGGCCTCGCCCCCGCCCCCGCCCCCGAGTCCCCGCAGTCCCCGGCCGGCCACCTGGCCCGGGAGATCGAAGGACTGGGCGCCCGGCTGGAGGAGGCCTTCCTGCGGCTCGCGCAGGAGGAACGGACCACCCTCTCCACGCTGCTCGGCGACCTTCAGGGCCGGGTCCGTTCGCTGGCCGGCGCCGGCGCCGGCGCCGGCGCGGGATCGGGACCGGGCGCGGGCGCGGGACCGGGCGCGGGCGCACCGGCGGCCCTCGCCGACCAGATCAGTTCGGCCTCGGCGGGAGACCTTCTCGCGCTACTGGACAGAGAGCTCGGCTAGGGGAGAGCGATGACCAACGACAACAACGCCGATGTTCTTGAGTACCTCAAGCGGACGTCGATCGAGCTGCTGGAGACGCGCAAGCGGCTGAAGGAGCTGACGGAGGCCGCCGCCGAGCCCATCGCGGTGGTGGGCGTCGCCTGCCGCTTCCCGGGCGGGGCCACCTCCCCGGAGGCGCTGTGGGACCTCGTCCGCACGGGCGCCGACGTCGTCTCGGACTTCCCCGAGGACCGCAACTGGGACCTGGAGGGCCTCTACGACCCGGATCCGGACCGGCCCGGTACCTGCTACACGCGCTCCGGCGGGTTCCTGTCCGGCGCGGGCGACTTCGACGCCGAGTTCTTCGAGATCAACCCGCGCGAGGCGCTCGCCGCCGACCCGCAGCACCGCCTGCTCCTGGAGACCTCGTGGGAGTCCCTGGAGCGGGCCGGCATCGACCCGCACAGCCTGCGCGGCAGCCGGACCGGTGTGTTCGCGGGGATCGCGTACTTCGGGTACGGCAACCACTACCGCACCCCCGAGGCCATCTCCGGCTACGCGCAGACCGGCTCGCTGCTCAGCGTGGCCTCCGGGCGCGTCTCGTACGCGCTGGGCCTGGAGGGCCCGGCGGTGTCCGTCGACACCGCCTGCTCCTCGTCGCTGGTGACCGTGCACCAGGCGGTGCAGTCGCTGCGCCAGGACGAGTGCGGCCTGGCCCTGGCCGGCGGCGTCACCGTCATGGCGATGCCGCAGGTGTTCCGGGAGTTCGCGCGCCAGCGCGGCCTGGCGGCGGACGGCCGGTGCAAGGCGTTCGCCGACGCGGCGGACGGCACCGGCTTCTCCGAGGGCGTCGGCATGCTCGTCCTGGAGCGGCTCTCCGACGCCCGGCGCAACGGGCGCCGGATCTGGGCGGTGATCCGCGGCTCCGCGATCAACCAGGACGGCGCCTCCAACGGCCTGACCGCGCCCAGCGGACCGGCCCAGCAGCGGGTGATCCGCGCGGCGCTGGCCAACGCCCGCGTCCAGCCGGCCGACGTCGACGTGGTGGAGGCGCACGGGACCGGCACCACGCTCGGCGACCCCATCGAGGCCCAGGCCCTGCTGGCCACCTACGGGCAGGACCGGGACCCGGCCGGCCCCCTGTGGCTGGGCTCCCTCAAGTCGAACATCGGCCACACGCAGGCGGCCGGCGGCGTCGGCGGCATCATCAAGATGATCATGGCGATGCGGCACGGCGTCCTGCCCAAGACCCTGCACGTGGACCGCCCCACCACCCACGTGGACTGGACGGCCGGCGCGGTCGAACTGCTCACCGAGGCCCGCGCGTGGCCCGGCACCCCGGGCCGCCCCCGGCGGGCCGGCGTCTCCAGCTTCGGCGCCAGCGGCACCAATGCGCACCTCATCCTCGAAGAGGCGCCCGAGGACGAGCCGGCGCCCGCCGCCGGCGACGCCCCCGACGCCCCCGGCCGCGTACCCGCCGAGGCAGTCGCCGGCCCCGTGCCGTGGGCGCTGTCCGCCCGGTCCGAGCCGGCCCTGCGGGCGCAGGCGGCCCGACTGCACGCGTTCCTCGCCGCCGCTCCGGACGCGGACCCCGCCGCCGTCGGCGCCTCGCTGGTGTCAGCCCGGGCCCAGTTGGAGCACCGCGCGGTGGCGCTCGGGCACACCCGGGACGAACTGCTCGGCGCCCTCAGCGCGCTCGCCGACGGCTCCGGATCCCCGGCCGTGGTGCGCGGCGTCACCGGCGCGTACGGCGGCACCGTGTTCATGTTCCCCGGCCAGGGCTCCCGGTGGACCGGCGTCGCACGCGAGCTGTACGAGACCCACCCGCTCTTCGCCCGCACCCTCGACGACGTCTGCGCCCGCTTCGACGCCCACCTCCCCTTCGCCCTGCGGCCCCTGCTCCTCGCCGACGAGCCCGGGGGACACGAGCGCACCGACGTCATGCAGCCCGCGCTGTTCGCCCTCCAGATCGCCCTGTACCGGCTGCTGGAGCGCCACCTCCCCCGGCCCACCCACCTGATCGGCCACTCGGTCGGCGAGATCGCCGCCGCCCACGTCTGCGGAGCCCTGGACCTGGACACCGCGGTCCGCATCGTGGCCGCCCGCGGCAGGGTCATGCAGACCGTCACCGAGCCCGGCGCCATGCTGGCCGTACGGGCCTCCCAGGAGGAGGTCGCCGCGCTGCTCGGCGGCTACCCCCGGGTCGGCATCGCCGCCGTCAACGGCCCCGGATCGGTGGTGGTCTCGGGCCTGCGCGAGGAGGTCCACGACCTGCGGGACCGGCTCGTCGCCGACGGCCGCTCGGCGAAGCTGCTCCCCGTCGACCACGCCTTCCACTCCCCGCTCATGGACCCCGTCCTGGAGGACTTCGCGCAGTCGCTCCCGCCGCTCCCCCCGGCGGGTGGGCTGTCCGTGCCCGTCATCTCCACGCTGCTGGGCCGCGAGGCCACGCCCGGCGAACTGACCTCCCCCGGCCACTGGGTGGAGCACGTCCGCGCACCCGTCCGCTTCCACGAGGCGGTGGAGCGCGCCCGCGCGGCCGGAGCGGGCGTCTTCGTCGAGGTCGGACCCGGCTCGACGCTCGCGGGCCTGGTCAAGGACGCCTTCGCCGAGGCGGGCGTGGACGACGCGCTCGTCGTCTCGGCCTCGCGGCGCGGCCGCGGACCGGCCGAGGCCCTCACCGCCGCCCTGGCCGAACTGCACGTGCGCGGCGGCTCCGTGGACTGGGACGCCCTGTTCGGCCCGCGCGAACGGGTCGACCTCCCCACGTACGCCTTCCAGCACCGGCGGTACTGGATGGACTTCCTGAGCGGGCCGGAGTCCGCGGACGTCGCCTCCGCCGGCCTGTCGGCCCCGGAGCACCCGCTGCTGGGCGCCGTCGTGGAGCACCCCGGCACCGACGAGGTGGTCTTCACCGACCGGTGGTCCCTGCGGACCCACCCCTGGCTCGCCGACCACGCCGTGTTCGACTCGGCCGTCGTCCCGGCGACGGCCTACCTGGACCTGGCGCTGTCGGTGGGCGCCCACCTCGGGTGCGCCGCCGTCGAGGAACTCTCCCTGGAAGTCCCGCTGGTCCTGCCCGACTCGGGCGACGTACGGGTACGGATCGTCGGCGGCGCCCCGGACGAAACGGGACGCCGCTCCCTCGACGTGTACGCGCGCCCCGCCGAGGACGGCGCCGAGCCGGGCGGCTGGACCCGCCACGCGATGGGCGCCCTGGCCCCGGACACCCCCCGGACCGGCGCCGGCCCCGGCCCGGACACCGGCCCCGGCGCCGACGTCCCCGGCGCCGACGTCCACGACGCCCGCGCCCTCGCCGCCTGGCCGCCCCCCGGGGCCGAGCGCATCGGCTTCGACGGCCTCTACGACTCCCTCGCGGACCGGGGCTTCGACTACGGCCCGGCCTTCCGCGGACTGCGCGAGGTCTGGCGGCGTGGCGAGGACCTCTTCGCCCTCGCCACCCTGCCCGAAGCGGCCGAGGACCCCGCCGGGGCCGGATTCGTCCTGCACCCGGCGCTGCTCGACACGGCGCTCCACGCGGTCGTGGCCGGCGGCGCCCTGACCGTGACGCGGGAGCAGGGCTGGATGCCCTTCTCCTGGTCCGGCGTCCACCCCACCGGCGCGTGCGGGCCCACCGTGCGGGTCCGCCTCACCCCCCGCGGCGACGGCGTCGTCTCCCTGGCCATCGCCGACGGGCACGGCCACGAGCGCGCCCGCGTGGACGCGCTGACGTTCCGCCCGGCCACGGCCGCACAGCTGCGAGCGGCGCGCGGCGACGGCGAACCGCCGCTCTACGCACTGCACTGGCTGCCGGTCCCCGGGAACGCGCCGGAATCCGGCCCGCGGCCCTGGGCCGTGCTCGGCGCGCCCGACGGCCCGGCCTCCCGGCTCGCCGGGGCGGGCGCACCCGGCCCCGCCTTCCACCCGTCCCTGGACGCGGTCCTGCGCGCGCAGGCGCCCCGCCACCTCCTGCTGTGCCCGGACGACCTCCTCAGCACCGGCGCCGGCGCCGATCCGCTCACCGCGGCCGCCGACGCCGCCAAGGGCGTACTGGAGCGGATCCAGCGGTTCCTCGCCGAGGAACGCCTCGCCGGATCCACCCTCGTCGTCCTCACCCGCCGGGCGCAGACCACCGGCGCGGGCGAGGGCGTCGAAAGCCTGCCCGGCGCCTCCGTATGGGGCCTGGTCCGGTCCGCGCAGACGGAGCACCCGGGCCGGTTCCGCCTGATCGACATCGACGACGAGGACGCCTCCTGGGCGGCCGTCCCCGCCGCTCTCGCCCTCGACGAGGAGCAGCTCGCGCTGCGCGCCGGCGCCCTCCTCATGCCGCGCATGGCGCCGGCCGCGCCCGCCGGCCACCGGCTCGAACCCCCGGCGCGGGGCGCCCACCGGCTGGGCATCCCGACGAAGGGCACGCTGGAGAACCTGACCTGGGTGCCCTGCCCCGAGGTGGAGGCGCCGCTGGCCGCCGGCCAGGTCCGCATCGCCGTCCAGGCCGCGGGCCTCAACTTCCGCGACGTCACGATCGCCCTCGGCCTCATCGACCGCACGGCCTTCGACGCCGGGCTCGGCAGCGAGGGCGCCGGCGTGGTCCTGGAGACGGCGGACGACGTCACCGGCCTGTCCCCGGGCGACCGCGTCACCGGCATCTTCAACGGCGCCTTCGCCCCCGTCGCCGTGGCGGACCACCGCCTGCTGACCCCCGTCCCCGACGGCTGGAGCTTCGCCGAGGCGGCGTCCGTCCCGAGCACCTTCCTCACCGCCTACTACGCGCTCTTCCACGTGATGCGGCTCGCGAAGGGACAGCGCATCCTCATCCACGCCGCAGCGGGCGGCGTCGGCACCGCCGCCGTCCAGCTCGCCCGGCACGTGGGCGCCGAGGTCTACGCGACCGCGAGCCCGGCCAAGTGGCCCGCCCTGCGCGCCATGGGCCTGGACGACGCGCACCTGGCGTCCTCGCGCGACCTGGAATTCGTGGACAGGTTCCTGGGCGCCACCGGCGGCCGCGGCATGGACGTCGTCCTCAACTCCCTCGCGCACACCTTCGTCGACGCCTCGCTGAAACTGCTGCCCCGGGGCGGGAACTTCATCGAGATGGGCAAGACGGACATCCGCGAGCCCCGGCAGGTCGCCGCCGACCACCCCGGCGTCACCTACGAGGCCTTCGACCTGTACGGATCGGCGGGCACGGAGCGGATCCGGGAGATGTTCCGGGACGTCATGGCCCTGTTCGCCGACGGAGCGCTGCGGCCGGGCCCGCTCTCGGTCCGCGACATCCGCGACGCCCGCCGGACCTTCCGCGAGATGGGCCAGGGCCGCCACACCGGCAAGCTGGTCTTCGACCTGGGCGGCGGCTTCGGCGGCGGCACCGTACTGGTCACCGGCGGCACCGGGGGAGTGGGCTCCCTCATCGCCCGCCACCTCGTCACCGAACACGGCGTACGCAGCCTGCTGCTGGCGAGCAGGCGCGGAGCGGCCGCCGAGGGGGTGCCCGCACTGGTCGCGGAGCTGGAGGGCGCGGGCGCCACCGTACGCGTCGCGGCCTGCGACGTCGCCGACCGGGCCGCACTGGCCGGCGTACTCGCGGACCTGCCCGGCCGCTACCCGCTGACGGCGGTCGTGCACGCGGCGGGCGTGCTGGCCGACGGCACCGTCGAATCGCTCACCGCCGAAAGCGTCGACCGCGTCCTGCGCGCCAAGGCCGGCGGAGCGCTCAACCTGCACGAGCTGACCCGCGGGCACCACCTGTCGGCGTTCATCCAGTTCTCCGCCCTCGCCGGCACCCTCGGCACCGCCGGACAGGCCAACTACGCCGCCGCCAACGGCTTCCTGGACGGTCTGGCCGCCCGCCGCACGGCAGCCGGCCTGCCCGGCACCTCGCTGTGCTGGGGCTGGTGGGAGCAGAGCAGCGGCATGACCGGCGACCTGGAGCGGGCCGACCTCGCCCGGCTGCGCCGGATGGGCATCGACGCGATGCCCACGGCCGAGGCGCTCGCCCTCTTCGACGCGGCGCACACCTACGGCGAGCCGGTCCTCATCCCGGCCCGGATCGACCTCGCCGCGCTGCGCCACCGGGACGCCGGTGAACTGCCGCCCCTGCTGCGCGGCCTCGCCGCCACCGGCCGCCCCCGGCGCGCCCGGCCGGGCCCCGCCGAGGGCGCCGGCTCGCCCGACCTGGCCACCAGGCTCCCCGCCCTGGCCGAGGACGAGGCCGAGGCCGCCGTCCTGGACTGGGTCCGCGACCAGGCCGCCGTCGTACTGGGCCACCCGTCCGGCGCGGCCGTCGACGCCGACCAGCCGTTCACCCAGCTCGGCTTCGACTCGCTGACCGCCGTCGAACTCTGCAACCGGCTGGCCGCCTCCACCGGACTGCGCCTGGCCTCCACCCTCGTCTTCAGCTACCCCACCCCGCGCGAACTGGGCCGGCACCTGCTCGGCCTGCTGCGCCCCGCCCCGGACCCGGACGCCCGGGAGGACGCCCGGATCCGCGAGCTGCTGCGCACCGTCCCGATCGAAGCCCTGCGCGGCGCGGGCGTCCTCGAACTGATCCTGGCCTGCGCCGGGACCGCCGGGACCGCCGGCACCGACGGGACCGCCGGGACCGAGGACACCGGGACGGACACCGCCCCGGCGGACCCCGCCGCGGACGGACTGTCGGCCATGGACCTGGACGCGCTGCTCGACCTGGCTCTGGATGAGAAGAGGTAGTGACATGACCAACTCCCCGGATCAGACGGCGGAGGGCGCGGACCGGGTCCAGCGGGCCCTGCGCACACTGCTGGAGGAACGCGACCGCCTGCGCCAGGAGAACGAGGCCCTGAAGGCCGGCCGCGGCGAGCCCATCGCCGTCGTGGCCATGGCCTGCCGCTACCCGGGAGGCGCGAACTCGCCCGAGGAACTGTGGGAGGTGATCCGCGAAGGCCGCGACGTGGTGGGCGAGTTCCCCACCGACCGCGGCTGGCGGGACGTGTACGACCCCGACCCCGACACCGTCGGTACGGCGTACGTGCGCCACGGCGGCTTCCTCGGCGACCCGGCCGGCTTCGACGCGGACTTCTTCGGCATCAGCCCGCGCGAGGCACTGGCCACCGACCCGCAGCAGCGCCTGCTGCTGGAGACGTCCTGGGAGGCCTTCGAACGGGCCGGCATCGTCCCCGCCGACGTACGCGGCAGCGACGTCGGCGTCTTCTCCGGAGTCAGCTCGACCGAGTACGGATGGCGGTTCCTGGAGGCGCGGCAGAGCGAACTGGAGGGCTACCTGCTCTACGGCAGCTCGCTCAGCGTCGCCTCCGGCCGGGTCTCCTACGAGCTCGGGCTGACCGGCCCGGCGGTGTCCCTCGACACCGCCTGCTCCTCGTCGCTGGTCGCCCTGCACCTGGCCGTGCAGTCGCTGCGCGCGGGGGAGTGCTCCCTCGCCCTGGCGGGCGGCGCCCTCGTCATGTCGACGCCCGCCGCCTTCGTCGAGTTCGCCCGGCAGGGCGCCCTGTCCGCCGACGGCCGCTGCAAGGCCTTCGCGGACGCGGCCGACGGCACCGGCTGGGCCGAGGGGGTGGGCGTACTGCTGCTGGAGCGGCTCTCCGACGCCCGCCGCAACGGCCACCCCGTACTCGCCGTCGTCCGCGGCTCCGCCGTCAACCAGGACGGCGCCAGCAACGGCCTGACCGCCCCCAACGGCCGCGCCCAGGAAGAGGTGATCCGGCGGGCCCTGGCCAACGCCGGCGTCGCGGCCCGCGACGTGGACCTCCTGGAGGCCCACGGCACCGGAACCACCCTCGGGGACCCCATCGAAGCCGACGCCCTGCTCGCCACCTACGGCAAGGACCGGCCCGAGGGCAGGCCGCTGTGGCTGGGCTCCCTCAAGTCGAACATGGGCCACGCCCAGGCCGCCGCCGGCGTCGGCGGGGTCATCAAGGCCGTGCTGGCCATGCGCCACGGATACCTGCCCAAGACCCTGCACGTGGACGCGCCCTCACGCCATGTGGACTGGTCCCGCGGCGGCGTCGAACTGCTCGCGCGGGGCCGCGAGTGGCCCCGGGCGGACGGTCCGCGCCGGGCCGCGGTCTCCTCGTTCGGCGTCAGCGGCACCAACGCCCACGTCATCCTGGAAGAGGCCCCGGCCCCGGAGCGGGCGCCCGGGGAGGCCCCCGCCCCGGGCGGCGCCGACGCCCTGGTGCCGTGGGTGCTGTCCGCCAAGAGCGCGGCCGCCGTCGAACAGCAGGCGGCCCGGCTGCGCGCCTTCGTCGCCGCCGACCCCGGCGCGGACCTCCCCGCCATCGCCGCCTCGCTGGTGTCGGACCGCTCGCGGTTCGAGCACCGCGCGGTGGTGCTGGGACGCGGTCGCGAAGAACTGCTCGGCGCCCTCGCGGCGCTGGCCGGCGGGGCCGAATCCCCCGCGGTGGTGCGCGGCGCCGCGGCCGCCCGCGGCGGCGTCGCCTTCGTCTTCCCCGGACAGGGCTCCCAGTGGGCCGGCATGGGGCGGCAGCTGTACGACACCTTCCCCGTCTTCGCCCGGAGCATGGACGCGTGCGCGGCCGCCCTGGACGAATGGGTCGACTGGTCGCTCCTCGACGTGGTGCGCGGCGCGCCGGGCGCCGCCGGCCTGGACCGGGTGGACGTCGTCCAGCCCGCGCTGTTCTCCGTGATGGTGTCCATGGCCGCCCTGTGGCGCTCCTGGGGCGTGGAGCCGGCCGCCGTGGTGGGACACAGCCAGGGCGAGATCGCCGCCGCCCACGTGTGCGGCGCCCTGTCGCTGCGGGACGCCACCAAGGTCGTCGCACTGCGCAGCAAGGCCCTGGTGGACCTGATCGGGCACGGCGGGATGGCCTCGGTCGCCGAGTCCGCGGAGGCCGTGGAACGCGGCCTGGCCCCGTGGGGCGGCCGCGTGAGCATCGCCGTCGTCAACGGACCCCGCTCGGTGGTGGTGTCCGGCGAGCCGGACGCCCTCGACGAGTTCGTCGCGAAGATGCGGGCCGACGGCGCCCAGGCCCGGCGGATCTCGGTCGACTACGCCTCCCACTCGCACCACGTGACGCGGGTCCGCGACCAGGTCCTCGGCGCGCTGCCCGACGTGAGCCCGCGGACGTCGGCGCTGCCCTTCTACTCGACGCTGTACGGCGAGGTCATCGACACGGCCCGGCTCGACGGCGACTACTGGTACGACAACCTGCGCGAGCAGGTCCGCTTCGAGACGTCCGTCCGGCGCCTGGCGCAGGACGGGTTCCGGGTGTTCGTCGAGATGAGCCCGCACCCCGTCCTGACCGTGCCGGTCCAGGAGACGGTCGAGGACCTGCCCGACGCGCTGGTCCTGTCGTCCACCCGGCGCGAGCGCGACGAGGTGGCGGACGTGGTCGCCTCACTGGCCCAGCTCCACGTCCGGGGCGGCTCCGTCGACTGGGACGCCCTGATCGGGACGCGCCGCCGGGTTGATCTGCCGACGTACGCGTTCCAGCGCCGGCGGTACTGGCTGTCCGCCGCGCGGACGGAGGCGGCGGCGGAGGTCACCCCGACCGAGCCCCCCGAGGCCGAGGACCGCCTCCTGCCGCTGTCGGACCGGCTCGCCGCCCTGCCCGGCGACGAAGCGGACGCCCTCGTCCTCGACCACGTCCTGGAACGGGTAGCCGTCGTGCTCGGACGCCCCTCCGCCGCGTCGATCCACCCCGACCAGGAATTCCGGGAACTGGGCTTCGACTCGCTGCTGTCGGCCGAACTGAGCAAGCGCCTGACCGCCTCGACCGGCCTCACCCTGCGGGCGAACGTGGTCCTCAAGCACCCCTCGCCGCGCCGCATCGCCGGACACATCGTGTCCTCGATGGCCTAGGGGCGGCGGGCGCGGAACGGTGTCCCGCCGGCGGGACACCGCAAGAGCGGCGGCGGCCCGTCCCGCCGGGCACCCAGGTGCATTGAACGGCCCCGTCGCTTCCCCGAAGGTGGGGGGCGATCTGCGAACTGCTCCGATCCGGTCCCGCTTGCTGAGAGGTTGATCCGTATGCCTTCGTTCGGCGCGTCGTCTGCGCACAAGGGAATGTGGCGGGCGCAGGAGATGGCTTCCGACACGCCGAACCACGCGCTGACCATGTGGGACGTGGCCGGTGACCTGGACGCGTCGGTCATGGAGGCCGCGTTCCTGCACGTCATGGACGAGGCGGAGGTGCTGCGCGTCAACTTCGTCGGCGACGGCGACGCACTGCGCCTGGTCCCCCGGGAACTGGGCGACTGGCGGCCGTTCCTCCTCGACCTCAGCGGTGCGGACGACCCCGAGCAGGCAGCCCGCGACGCCCTCGCCGAGATGGTGCGCCGGCCGTTCGACCTGGCACGGGACCTGCTGTTCCGGCTCGGCGTCGTCCGGCTCGGACCCGACCGTTCCCTCCTGGTGATCGCCTACCACCACCTCATTTCGGACGGGTTCGGCGCCGGCGGCCTGCTGTCGCGACGGCTCGCCGAGGTCTACACGGCGCTCGTCCGGGGCGAGCCGGTCGCGCCGCTGGAGCACCCCTGGGACCTCGCCTCGTTCGCGGCCGAAGCGGTGGACTACCTCGCCTCCGAGAAGTTCACCGAGGACACGGAGTTCTGGCGCGACTACCTCAAGGACGCCCCGGCGCCCGCCCAGGTGCCGCGCGTCGCCCTGTCCGACGCCCAGCGCGCCGCCCTTGCCGAGCCGCTGAGCGGCGCCGACCGCTGGTCCGCGGTGGCCGAGACCATCGGCATGGTCAGCCGGACCCTGACCGTCCCGCGCGCCGAGGCCGACGCGTGGACGCAGGCCGCGACCTCCATGGGCCTGTGGATGTCGCAGCTGCTGACCGCCGCCGCCGCCGTCTACTTCCGGCACCGCTGCGACCGTCCGGAGTTCCTCCTCTCCCTGGCCGTCAGCAACCGCGTCGGCGTGGCCAGCAGGACCCCCGGCCTGGCCGTGAACGTGGTGCCCGTCAAGGTGGCCGTACCGCTCGGCGCGACCTTCCCCGAGGTCGCCGACGCGATCGTCGACGAGACGTACGAGATCCTCGGCCACGCCGCCTGCCACTACTCGGACATCCAGCGCGCGAGCGGCACCGCCCTGAGCGGCCGCGGCAGCTTCGGCACCGTCATCAACGTCGTCGAGTTCGCCGAGCAGCTCCACTTCGGCGACAGCCCGGCACGCTACTCCGGCGCGACGACCGGCACCTTCGAGGAACTCTCCATCGGCGTCTACACCGACGGCAGCCCCGGCAGCGACCTCTACATCCGGCTCGACGCCCCCGCGAACCTGTACCACCGCGCCGAGCTCCGCTTCATCGGCGAGGAGCTCATCGCCCACCTGCGCGCCGTGGTCGCGGGCGGCGAGCGGCCGGTCGGCGCGCTCGACGTGCTCGGCGGCGGCGAACGCGCCCGCGTCCTGCCCGCCCCCGCCGCCCCGGAGCCGCACGCACAGCAGCAGGCGCAGGAACCCGCGACGGTCACGGACCTGTTCGCCCGCCAGGTGGCGCGCACCCCCGACGACGTCGCCGTGGTCCACGGCGACTCGGCCGTCTCCTACCGGGTCCTCGACGAGCGCTCCCACCGCCTGGCCCGCCTCCTGCGCGGGCACGGCGCCGGCCCCGAAACGGTCGTCGCGGTCGCGCTGCCCCGCTCGGCGGACCTGGTCATCGCCCTGCTGGGCGTCGTGAAGACCGGCGGAGCCTACCTCCCGGTCGACCCGGCCCTGCCCGCCGGGCGGATCGAGGCGCTCCTCGCCGCCTCCCCGGCCCGCACCCTGCTCACCGACGCCGCGACGGCCGCGACCCTCTCCGGTGACCCGGACCTCCATGTGATCGTCCTCGACGACACCACCACCGCCACCCCCGAAGGCGGCCCGCGCCAGACCCCGCCCCCCGCGCACCCGGACGGCCTGCTGGCCGTGCTGTACGGAACCGGCCCGGGCGACGCGGACGCCGCGCTCGCCGTGACCCACCGCAACCTGACGCGGTTCGTCACGGACCGCCAGTGGAAGGACGCCGGCGACGCCACCGTGCTGTGGCACGCGCCGCACACCTCGGACGCGCTCGCCGTCGAAGTCTGGGCGCCCCTGCTCAACGGCGGCCGGATCGTCGTGGCCCCCGCCGGGGACCTGGACGCCGACGCGCTGGCCGGGCTGGGCGCGGCGCACGGCATCTCCACCCTGTGGCTGCCCGCCGGCCGGTTCGCGGAGATCGCCGCCGACCGCCCCGAACGCCTCGCCGGACTGCGCGAGGTGTGGACCGGCGGCGACCGGGTGCCCGCCACCGCACTGCGGCGCGTCCGCGAGGCCTGCCCCGACGTGACCGTCGTCCACGGCCACGGCCTGCCCGAATCGACCGTCTTCGCCGCCTGCCACCGCCTGCCCGCCGGAGAACCCGTCCACCACGCGGGCACCCTCGGCCACCCCCTGGACGGCACCGCCCTCTACGTCCTGGGCCCCGGCCTGGCCCCGGTCCCCGCCGGCGTGACCGGCGAACTGTACGTGGCCGGCCCCGCCCTGGTACGCGGCTACGCCGGCCGCCCCGCGCCGACCGCCGCACGCTTCGTACCCTGCCCCTTCGGTCCGGCCGGCGCGCGCATGTACCGCACCGGTGACCGCGTGCGCTGGGGCGGCGACGGCCGGCTCGTCCACGTGGGCCGCCACGACTCCCGGGCCGAGGTGCGCGGCGTGCGCGTCGAGCTGGCCGAGGTCGAGGAGATGCTCAGCGAGCACACCGGCCTCGCCCGGTCCGTCGTCGCCGTCCGCAAGGACGGCTCCGGACAGCAGCGCCTGGTCGCCTACGTGGTGCCCGTGCCCGGCCGCAGCGTCCCGGCCGACGAACTGCGCCGCTTCGCCGCGGGCTGGCTGCCCGAGTCCCTGGTGCCGTCGGTGTTCACCGTGCTGGAGAGCCTGCCCGTCACGGCCAACGGCCGGGTGGACCGCACGGCGCTGCCGGAGCCCGCCTTCGACGACGGCACGCACCGGGCCCCCCGCAACGACACCGAGCGGATCCTGACCGGCCTGTTCGCCGACGTGCTGGAGCTGGACCGGGTCGGCATCGACGAGGACTTCTTCGACCTCGGCGGCAACTCGCTGCGCGCCATCCGGCTGGTCGGCCTGATCCGGACCGAGCTGAAGCAGGAGGTGTCGATCCGCAAACTGTTCGCCGCCCGCACCGTCATCGGCCTCTCCGACATGTGGAAGGACCTCGCCCAGTCCAGCAGGCCGAGCCTGCGCCGCAGGACCAAGGACGGCGCGGTCATCTGAGCGACGCCCGGTCCCCCGACCGCGGAATCCGGCTCCTGCGAAGACCCCTGCGAAGGAATGAGTCACCCATGGACGCGATGACCGAGGCCCTGCTGGGCGGGGCCTCCCGCGACGAGATCGAAAGACAGCCGCTGCCCTCCCACTACGAGGCGGCGCACCTCCTGGCCCGCGACGTCGGCATGTTCGACGGCGTGGCGGACAAGGACGTCCGCAAGTCCCTGCACGTCGGGCCCGTCCCGATGCCCGAGATCGCCCCGGACGAGGTGGTCGTCGCCGTCATGGCGAGTTCCATCAACTACAACACCGTCTGGTCGGCGACCTTCGAGCCGGTGCCCACCTTCGCCTTCCTCAAGCGCTACGCACGCGAGGGAGCCCACGCCGCCCGGCACGACCTGCCGTACCAGGTGGTCGGCTCCGACGCGGCCGGCGTCGTCGTGCGCGTCGGCGCCGGGGTGCGGCACTGGAAGGCGGGCGACCACGTCGTCGCCAGCTGCGTCCAGGTCGACGAACAGGAACCGGCGACCCACGCCGACGCCATGCTCGGAGCGGGCCAGCGCATCTGGGGCTACGAGACCAACTTCGGCGGCCTCGCCCACTACAGTGTCGTGCGCGCCAGCCAGCTGCTGCCCAAACCGCCCCACCTGACCTGGGAGGAGGCGGCGGGCGTCCTGCTGACCGCGGCCACCTCGTACCGGATGCTCGTCGGCGACAACGGCGCGCGCATCAAACAGGGCGACATCGTGCTCGTCTGGGGCGCGACCGGCGGACTGGGCGCGTTCGCGGTGCAGATGGTCAAGAACGCGGGCGGCATCCCCGTCGGCGTGGTCAGCTCCGCGCGCAAGGCCGAGGCGCTGCGCCGGCTCGGCTGCGACGTGGTGATCGACCGCAACGAGATCGGCATGGGCGGCGACGACGCGCTCACCCCGGAGCGGACGATCGAACTCGGCAAGCGCCTCGGCCGGGAGATCCGCCGCCTGGTCGGCGAGGACCCGCACGTCGTGTTCGACTACGTGGGACGGGCGACGTTCGGGATCTCCGTGTTCGTCGTGCGCAAGGGCGGCGTGGTCGTCACCTGCGGGTCGAGCACCGGCTACGACCACCACTTCGACAACCGCTACCTCTGGATGAACCTCAAGCGGGTCATCGGCAGCCACGCGGCCAACCTCCAGGAACAGGCCGAGTGCAACCGGCTCTTCCGGCTGGGACAGCTCTCCCCGATCCTCTCCGAGGTGTTCCCGCTGAAGGAGGTCGGCGAGGCCGCCCGGCTGGTCCAGCGCAACCGGCACACCGGAAAGGTCGGCGTCCTGTGCCTCGCCCCCGGGGAAGGGCTCGGCGTCACCGATCCCGCCCTGCGGGAGAAGATCGGGGCCGCCCGGCTCAACCCGCTGCGCGCCGGCGCGGCGCCGGCCGGAGCACCGCTCGCGACCGGGGGAGTCCACGCGTGAACACCATCGACCGGGTGGGTGTCGTCGGCAGCGGCATCATGGGCACCGGCATCGCCGAACTGTGCGCGAAGGCCGGCCTGGACGTACGGGTCGCGGTGCACTCCGAGTCCTCGCTGACGACGGCCCCGAGGCGGCTGGCCGCCTCCCTCGACCGGGGCGTGACCAAGGGCAGACTGACCGGGCCCGAGCGCGACGCGGCGCTGGCCCGGGTCGCGTTCACCCGCGACCTCGGCGACCTGGCGGACCGCCGGCTGGTCATCGAGGCCGTCACGGAGGACGAGCGGGTCAAGGTGGACCTCTTCGCCACCCTCGACAAGATCGTCGAGGACCCGGAGGCGATCCTCGCGACCAACACCTCCTCCCTCCCCGTCGTCCGGCTCGCCGCCGCGACCGCACACCCCCACCGGGTGCTCGGCATCCACTTCTTCAACCCGGTGCCCGCCCTGCCCCTCGTCGAACTCGTCCCCTCGGTCCTGACGGACGGGGCGGTGACCGAGCGCGCCCTGGCCTTCGTCCGCGACGTCCTCGGCAAGAACCCCGTGGCCGCCCCCGACCGGGCCGGCTTCATCGTCAACGCCCTGCTCTTCCCCTACCTGCTGTCCGCCGTGCGCATGGTCGAATCCGGCCTGGCCACCGCCGAAGCCGTCGACCAGGCCATGGCGCAGGGCTGCGCGCACCCCATGGGACCGCTGCGCCTCGCCGACCTGATCGGCCTGGACACCACCGTGTCCATCGCCCGCGCCCTGTACGAGGAGTTCAAGGAGCCGCTGTACGCGCCCCCGCCGCTGCTGCTGCGCATGGTCGAGGGCGGCCTGCTCGGCAAGAAGTCCGGCCGCGGCTTCTACCCGTACGCGTGAACGCCCGGGAGCCGCACACGGCTCCCGGGCAGCACCCCGGGGGGCTCAGGACACGCCGGTGCCCGCGAGCAGCCCCCCGGTCACGGCCGCGGCCACCGCGTCCAGGTGGTCGTTCAGGTAGAAGTGCCCGCCGGAGAAGACCCGCAGGTCGAACGCGCCGCTGGTGTGCTCCCGCCACCGGCCCGCCTCCTCGACCGTCACCACCGGGTCGCCGTCCCCGACCAGCACGGTCACCGGCGTGGCGAGCGGCTCGCCGGGCCGCCACTCGTAGCCGCCCAGCGCCCGGTAGTCCGCCCGCAGCGCCGGCAGCACCATCTCCAGGATCTCGGGGTTCTCCAGCGTCGCCCGGTCGGTGCCGCCCAGCCCGCGCACCTCGGCCAGCACCGCGTCGTCGTCGTAGTCCCGGTAGTGGGCGCCGGACCGGGCGCCCGGCGCGTCCCGGCCGGAGAGGAACAGCCGCTGGGGGGCGGGCAGTCCGCGCCCGGCCAGCAGCCGGGCCGTCTCGAACGCCACCAGCGCCCCCATGCTGTGACCGAACAGCGCGTACGGCCGCCCCGGATCCGCGGCCAGTTCACCGGCCAGCTCCCCGGCCACCGCCCCGACCAGCGCCTCCAGGGCCGTGAACGGCTCCTCCAGGTACCGGTCCTGACGCCCCGGGTACTGCACCGCCAGCACGTCGAAGTCCGCGGGCAGCGCGCGCGCCAGCTGGGTGTACGCCGTCGCGGAGCCCCCCGCGTGCGGGAAGCACACGAGCCGCGGCCCGTTCCCCGCGACCGTGGTGAAGCGCCGGAACCATGTGCTGTTCACTGGTGGTGTGTCCCTTCGTCCGTCGAGCGGTGGCGGCCGGGCGGTGCGCCCGGCCCTCGAAACCCCGCGGATCGCGCCCTGCGCCCCGGCCGGAGCCGGATCACACCCGCTGCGCCGCGACGAGCGGCTGCGGCCCCGGTATGAGCACCGGGCCCCCGCTCTCGAAGACCCGCGCGAGCTCCAGTTCGGCCTCCAGCACCCCCGCCAGCCGGCGCACGCCCTCACGGATCCGCTCCGGCGTCGGGTAGCAGTAGGACAGCCGCATCTGGCGGCGGCCGAGCCCGTCGGTGTGGAAGCCGGTGCCCGACGCGTACGCGACCCTCGCGTCCACCGCGCGCGGCAGCATCGCCTTCGTGTCCACGCCCTCCGGCACCGTCACCCACACGTAGAAACCGCCGTCCGGCTTCGTCCAGGTACAGCCCGGCGGCAGGTACTCCTCCAGCGCGGACAGCATCGCGTCGCGGCGCTCGCGGTAGATGTCGCGGAAGGTCTCGATCTGGCCCTGCCAGTCCTGGGTGGCCAGGTAGCGCGACACGATCATCTGGTTCAGCGTGGGCGGGCACAGCGTCGCCGACTCCGTGGCCAGCACCAGCTTCTCCCGCACCCCCTGCGGGGCCAGCACCCAGCCGACCCGCAGCCCGGAGGCGAACGTCTTCGAGAACGAGCCCAGGTACACCACGTTGTCCGGGTCCAGCGAGTGCAGCGCCGGACGGATCTGCCCGTCGAACCCGAGCAGACCGTACGGATTGTCCTCGACCACCAGCACGTCGTAGGTGCGGCAGATCTCCAGGATCTGCGCCCGCCGCTCCACCGCCAGCGTCACGCCGGCCGGGTTGTGGAAGTTCGGGATCGTGTACAGCAGCTTCACCCGCTGCCCGGCCTCCCGGGCCCGTTGCAGCGCCGCCCGCAGCCCCTCGGGCACCAGACCGTGCTCGTCCATCGCCACGTGCACGACCTGCGCCTGGTACGCGGCGAAGGAGCCCAGCGCGCCGACGTACGACGGGCCCTCGGCCACCACCACGTCACCCGGGTCGCAGAACAGCCGCGCCACCAGGTCGAGTCCCATCTGCGAGCCGACCGTCACCACGACGTCGTCCGCGCGGGCCGTGATGCCCTCCAGCGCCATCACCTCGCAGATCTGCTCCCGCAGCAGCGGCAGACCGTGCGCCGACGCGTACTGCAGGGCCGTCAGACCGTCCTCGGAGATGATCCGCGCGACCTGCTCCGCGAGGGTCTCCAGCGGCAGGGCCGCCAGGTTCGGCATGCCGCCGGCCAGCGAGACGACCTCCGGCCGGCTGGCGACGGAGAACAGGGCGCGGATCTCCGAGGCCGTCATGCCGGCCGTGCGGGCGGCGTACCGGTCGAGGTGCGGGTCGAGGATGTGGTGGCCTCGCCGCGGCGTGGTGGGGATGTTCTCGATCATGAAGGCGACACCCGGGGCTCGGTGGGCAGGATCACTGACGTGGGGGGACCGTCCGTGCGGCGCCTGCTCGAACATCGTTCGGTCCTTGCTGGGGAGCATGGGCTCCCCCGCTGGTGGACCGCTCAAGGCCGCCTCGTGATCGGCCTGGGAAGGAACGCGGGGCCCTCGCTCACCGCGGGTCGCCGTTGAACTTGGAGGCCGACCAGAAGTAGCCGAGCACCGCCAGACCCACGCACCAGGCGATGGCGAGCCAGCCGTTGTTGCCGATCTCGCTGCCCAGGAGCAGGCCGCGCAGGGTCTCGATCGCCGGAGTGAAGGGCTGGTACTCGGCGATCGGCTGGAACCAGCCGGGCATGGACTCGGTCGGCGTGAAGGCGCTGGACAGGAGCGGCAGCAGGATGAGCGGCATGGCGTTGTTGCTGGCCGCCTCGGCGGTCGGGCTGACCAGGCCCATGCCCACGGCGATCCAGGTGAGCGCCAGGGAGAACAGGACGAGCAGGCCGAGGGCCGCCAGCCACTCCAGGGCGGTGGCGTCCGTGGAGCGGAAGCCGATGGCCACGGCGACGACGCCGACCAGGACCACGCTGATCACCGACTGCAGGACGCTGCCGACGACGTGCCCGACGAGCACCGACGGCCGGTGGATGGCCATCGTGCGGAAGCGGGCGATGATGCCTTCGCTCATGTCGTTCGAGACCGAGACCGCCGTGCCGATCGTGGTGCTGCCGATGGTCATCAGCAGCAGACCCGGGACGAGGTAGGCGATGTACGCGGAGCGGTCGGGGGCGCCGCCCGTGATGCCCGCGCTCATGGTGTCTCCGAAGATGTACACGAAGAGCAGGAGCAGCATGATCGGGGTGAGCAGCAGGTTCAGGGTGAGGGAGGGGTAGCGCCGGGCGTGCAGGAGGTTGCGCCGCAGCATCGTGGACGAGTCGCGCACGGCGAGGGAGAGGGAGCTCATCGGACGGTCTCCTTGGACTGGGAGGTCTGGCTGGGCACGTGGGTGTCGCCGGTGAGGGCGAAGAAGACGTCGTCGAGGTCGGGGGTGTGCACGGTGAGCTCGTCGGCCTCGATGCCGGCGGAGTCGAGCCGCTCCAGGATGGAGCGCAGGTCGCGCTGGCTGCCGTCGCTGGGGATCTGAATCGCCAGCGCCTCGTCGTCCCGGGTCACCTCGCCCAGGGCGAGGGCGGCGGACCGGTGGGCGACCGGGTCGGTGAAGCGCAGGCGGACGTGGCCGCCGGGGACCAGGCGCTTGAGTTCGTCGGCGGTGCCCTCGGCGGCGATCTTGCCGTCGTTCAGTACGGCGATGCGGTCGGCGAGTTCATCGGCCTCCTCCAGGTACTGGGTGGTGAGGAAGACGGTGACGCCGCCGGTGACCAACTGGCGGATGATCTGCCACATGTTGTGCCGGGAGCGGGGGTCCAGGCCGGTCGTCGGCTCGTCGAGGAAGATGATCCGCGGGTTGCCGACCAGGGTCATCGCGATGTCGAGGCGGCGCTTCATGCCGCCGGAGTAGGTGGAGGCGGGCTTCTTGGCCGCCTCCACCAGGTCGAAGCGCTCCAGGAGTTCGGCGGTGACCCGCCGGCCCTCGGCCTTGGTGAGGTGGTGCAGGTCGGCCATGAGGAGCATGTTCTCCTCGCCGGTGATCAGGCCGTCGACGGCGGAGAACTGCCCGGTGACGCCGATCGCGGCGCGGACGGCCTGCGGGTCGGCGGCGAGGTCGTGGCCGCCGATGCGGATCTCGCCCGCGTCGGCGCCGATGAGGGTGGAGAGGATCTTGACCGCGGTGGTCTTGCCCGCGCCGTTGGGACCGAGCAGCGCGAACACGGTGCCCGTGGGAACCGCCAGGTCGACGCCGTCGAGGATGGTTTTGTCGCCGTAGGACTTGCGCAGCCCGGTCGCCGCGATGGCCAGGTCGGTCATGAGGGGGAGCTCCTTCTTGCTTAGAGGCTGCGGGCGGTGATGTCGCCGTAGGCGGTGGTGGCGTGGACGGTGAGGGCGGCGCCGGCGCCGGCGTCGTTGGTGAGGCTGTTGTGGATGCGCCCGGCGGTGGTGCCGGCGTCCAGCGAGGCGGAGACGCCGGGGGCGGCGGCGATGGTGAGGTTTCCGGCCTGGGTGGTGAGCAGGACCTTGCCGCCCAGGGCCTCGGCGACGCTGATGTCGCCCTTCTGGGTGCTGATCTCGGCGGAGCCGCCCAGGCGGCCGACGGCGATGTCACCGGCGAGCAGTGTCAGGCGGCCGCCGGCGGTCTCCTCCAGCCGGACCGAACCCTGCGCCCCCTCGAAGGCCACCTCGCCGAGGCGTCCCTCGCCGCGGAACTCGGCGGCGGCCGTCCTGGCCTCGACGCGGGAACCGGCGGGCAGCAGGACCGTGACGTCGACGGCGCCGGAAGCGCCGAGCAACTGGTTCTTCGGCGGGGCCGCGTTGATCCGCAGGACGCCGTCGCCGTACTCGACCGAGGTCTGCTCCGCGGCCTTGACGTCGCGGCTCTTCGAGGCGTCCGCGGGCAGGACCCGGACCTCGGTGTCGGCGCGGTCCGCGGCGATCAGGTGGACGCGCCCGGCGGGGACGTCCAGGACGAGGGAGACGGGGGCGGGGCTGTCGAACTTCTGCATCGTGCTCTCCTGTGACTCGCTGTTTCCGATGAGTGAAACGCTACGTTGCGTTCGCAGTCTCCGCAATGAGTTCGTTGCGTCAAATCACCGTTCTCGCAGGTGAAAGCGAGAATTTCATTGCAATGGTTTCGCGTCTAACGCAACAACCCACACCCTGTTCGTTGCAATAGATTGGAAGTGAACGCTATAGTCGTGCCACCACGGACCACGAAGGAGACCGCGATGCCGGGAGGCAGACTCACCCAGCAGGAACGTCAGCAGATCGCGCTGGGACTGGCCGACGGCCTGGCCTACGCCGAGGTCGCCCGGCGCCTGGACCGCCCGACCTCGACGATCACGCGCGAGGTGATGCGCAACGGCGGCCCCGCCGGCTACCGCGCCGACCTCGCCCACCGCGCCACCGAACGCCGCACCCACCGGCGCAAGACGGCGCCGCCGGGTCCGGTGGCCCCCGAACAGCCCCACGGACGCGACGCCGAGGCCGTGCGCGAGTACGAGGAGACGTTCACCACCGTCCTCATGGCCTCGGGCATGCCCAAGATGATGTCCCGGGTGCTCGCCTGTCTGACCATCACCGACAGCGGCAGCCTCACCGCGGCCGAACTCGTCCAGCGCCTCCAGGTCAGCCCGGCCTCGATCTCCAAGGCCGTCGCCTTCCTGGACGAGCAGGGCCTCATCCGCCGGGAACGCGACGAACGCCGCCGCGAGCGCTACGCCGTCGACGACGACATCTGGTACCGGTCGATGATGGCCAGCGCCCGCTCCACCGCCCAGCTCGTCGAGACCACGCGTCAAGGCGTCTCCGTCCTCGGTCCCGACACCCCGGCCGCCGTCCGCCTGGAGAACATCGCCCGCTTCCTCGACTTCGTCAGCGAAGCCATCGCCCGCGCCGCGGAACAGGCCCGCGACATCCTCTACGCGAAGCCCCCGGCGCCGGCCGAGGACCCCACCGGCTGAGGGCGCGCCCCGGGAACCCGGTCCCGGGGCGCACCGCTCCCGGCTCAGCGGATCAGTTCGTGCTCGCGCTCCGGGTACGGGGCCGCGCCGTGCGCGGAGGCCGGGGCGCGGTTCAGCTTCTCGCCCTCGACGTCCAGGTTCGGCAGCAGCCGGTCGAGCCACCGCGGCAGCCACCAGGCCGAGCGGCCCAACAGGGCGAACAGGGCCGGGACGAGAGCCATGCGGACGACGAAGGCGTCGAAGAGCACGGCGCTCGCGAGGGCGAAACCGATCATCTTGATCAGGTCGTTCTGCTCGGTGATGAAACCGGAGAAGACGCTGATCATGATGATCGCGGCCGCGCTGACCACGCGCCCGCCGTGACGGAAGCCGGTGACGACGGCCTCCTGCGGCCGCGCCCCGTGCACGTAGGCCTCGCGCATCCGGCTGACCAGGAACACCTCGTAGTCCATCGCCAGGCCGAACACCACACCGATCATGAAGATCGGCATCGTGCTCATGACGGGCCCGGCCTCCTTGACGCCGAACACGTCGGCGAGCCAGCCCCACTGGAAGACGGCGACCACGGCCCCCAGGGACGCGCTGACCGACAGCAGGAAGCCGAGCGCCGCCTTGAGCGGGACCAGCACCGACCGGAAGACGAGGACCAGCAGCAGGAACGCCAGGCCCACCACCAGCGCCAGGTACGGCACCAGGGCGTCGTCGAGGGTCTTGGAGAAGTCGATGAACATCGCGGTCTGACCGGTCACCAGGATCTCGTCCGCACCCGCCCCGGCCGCGACGGCGGGCACGCCGTCGCGGATGGCACGGACCAGTTCCTCGGTGGCGTGCTCGGTGGGCCCGGTGCTCGGCACCAGGTTCAGGATCGCGGTGTCGTTCGCGGCGTTGGGCGCGGCCGGCGAGACGGAGGCGACCCCGTCCATGCCGGCCAGCGCCTTGCCGACACCGGCGGCGGCGGCCGCGGCGTCCTTGGCGCTGACGGTGATCATCAGCGGCCCGTTGAAGCCGGGGCCGAAGGACTCCGACAGCATGTCGTACGCCTTGCGCTGCGTGGTGTCGGTGGCCATGGTGCCCTCACCGGGCAGACCCAGCTCCAGGCTGGCGGCCGGCAGGGCGATCGCGCCCAGCCCGAGCACGCCGACGAGCAGCACGGCCACCGGGTGGCGCAGGACGTAACCGGCCCAGCGCGTGCCCAGGTTGGGCTTGGTCCGGGCCGCCTCCCTGGCGGCCTTGCGCTGCTGGCGCGCGGAGAGCGGCTTGCCCGTGACGGCCTTGCGGTCGAGGCGGCGCAGCACCTTGACGGGGGCGAAGCCGAGCAGGGCGGGCACGAGGGTGATCGCGATCAGGACGGCCACGGCGACGGTGCCCGCGGCGGTCATGCCCATCTTGGTGAGCATCGGGATGTTCGCCACGGCGAGTCCGGAGAGCGCGATGATGACGGTGAGCCCCGCGAAGACGACCGCCGACCCGGCGGTGCCGACGGCGCGCCCGGCGGCCTCCCGCCGCTCGTGGCCCTCGGCGATCTCGGAGCGGTAGCGGGAGATGATGAACAGGGCGTAGTCGATGCCCACCGCGAGGCCGATCATCATGGCCAGGGTGGAGGTGTTCGAGGACAGCCCGAGGGTGCTGCCGAGCGCGGTGATGCCGCTGATGCCGATGCCGACCCCGATGAGGGCGGTGAGCAGGGGCATGCCGGCGGCGATCATAGAGCCGAAGGTGAGCAGCAGGACCACCGCGGAGACGAGGACGCCGATCCCCTCGGCGCCGCCCACCGACACGTCGATCTTGATGGCGTCACCGCCGGCCTCGACGGTCAGGCCCGTCGCGCGGGCCTTGTCGAACGCCCCCGTCAGCGCGTCGTGTTCCGCGTCCGTCAGCTGGGTGGCGGCGGCCTTGTACGTGACGACGGCGTACGCGGTGGTGGCGTCCTTGCTGACGGCCCCGGGCAGGTACGGATCGCTGACCGCGACCACCCCCGGCGCCTTCGCCAGCTCGGCGACCAGCCCGGAGACCGCGGGCTTGCGCTCGGGACCGGCGATGTCCTGACCGCGGGGCACCCGGATGACCACCCTGGCACTGGCTCCGTCGGCGCTCGCGGCCGGGAACTTGTCCTTCAGCAGGTCGAAGGCCTTCTGCGATTCGGTACCCGGCATCGAGAAGGTGTCGGCCGGAGGCGCGGGGGCCGAGGAGGCGGCCACCACGGCCCCCACGAGGACCAGCAGCCACAGCAGTGCTGTCGTGCCACGCCGTCGGAACGCTAAGCGGCCCAGTTTGTGGAGGAACGTTGCCATGGTGGGGGGACTCCCGTCAGGTTCAAATGCCACCGAGACCCGGGGAGAGTAACAAACCGCACGTACGGTTTGCTGGGCACGAACCAGGCACCACTCAACCGGGCCGCATGCGGACCCCCGGCCCGGAGCGCCGAACGCGCGGCGCGCGCCCGACCCGACCGGGGAACCGGCACGCCGAACAGCGTGACGCGGCCCGCTTGAGCGCCCGTCGATTCCCGATCGATCGCCGCCATAGCGTTCACGCTCATGCGATTGCAACAGTCGACGGCATGATCGTTGCATTCGCCACGAGCCCGTCGCAACGATTTCCCACCGCTGACCTGCACGGTAAAGCGATCCAAGCAATGAGTTCATTGTGGAAACCGAGAACGCAACGTAGCGTTTCTCTCATCGGAAACTAGAGGTCGTCCCAGCGGGCCGCCCCACGAGCCACAGGAGAGCACGATGCAGAAGTTCGACACCCCCGCCCCCGTCTCCGTCGTCCTGGACGTCCCCGCCGGCCGCATCCGCTTCATCGCCGCCGACCGCCCGGACACCGCGGTCGAGGTCCTCCCCGCGAACGCCTCCAAGAGCCGCGACGTGAAGGCCGCGAAGCAGACCGAGGTCACCTACGGCGACGGAGTCCTGCGGATCCGCGTCCCGGAGCCCAAGAACCAGTTCCTCGGCCTCACCGGATCCATCGAGGTCACCGTCCAGCTGCCCGCCGGCTCCCGCATCGAGGCGAAGACGGCCGCCGCCGAACTGCGCGGCGTGGGACGCCTCGGTGACGTCGCCTTCGAGGGCGCGCAGGGCTCCGTCAAGCTCGACGAGACCGCCGACGCCCGCCTCACCCTCCAGGCCGGCGACGTGTCGGTCGGCCGCCTCGGCGGCTCCGCCGAGATCAGCACCCAGAAGGGCGACATCAGCGTCGCCGAGGCCCGCCGCGGCAAGGTCGTCCTCACCACCCAGGCCGGCGACCTCACCATCGGCGCCGCCCGCGGCGTCTCCGCCTCGCTGGACGCCGGCACCTCCTACGGCCGCATCCACAACGCCCTCCTCAACACCGACGGCGCCGCCGCCGGCCTGACCATCCGCGCGACCACCTCCTACGGCGACATCACCGCCCGCAGCATCTGAGATCCACCCCTCCCCCTCCCGCCCGACACGAAGGAGCACACCACCATGTCCGTCACCCCCACCGCCCAGGACCGCCCCGAACTCCAGGAAGCCATCCAGCGGATCGTCGATTCCGGATTCATCGGAGCGCAGCTGCGCGTCCACGACCGGGGGGAGGTATGGGTCGGCAACGCCGGGGCGTGCCGGCTGGGCGAGGACGAGAAGCCGCCGACGGACGGCCGGTTCCGGATCGGCAGCAACACCAAGACCTTCGTCGCCGCCCTCGTCCTGCGCCTGGTGGCCGAGGGGACCTTAGCCCTGGACCATCCCGTGACCGGCTACCTGCCCGGCTTCGAGCTGGACCCGAGGATCACGGTGCGCATGCTGCTCCAGCACACCAGCGGCGTCTTCAACTTCACCGGCGAGTACTACCCGGACGGCACGTTCGTGCCCGGGGTCGTCTGGGCCGGCCAGGAATGGGTGGACAACCGCTTCAAGACCTACCGGCCGCAGGACCTGGTCCGGCTGGCCCTGTCCAAGCCGGCGCGGTTCGAGCCGGGGACGGACTGGAGCTACTCCAACACCAACTACGTCCTCGCCAGGCTGCTGGTCGAGGAGGTCACCGGCCGCCCGCTCGCCGAGGAGATGCGCCGGCTCGTCCTGGACCCGCTCGGACTGGCGGACACCGTGGTGCCGACCACCGAGACGGAGATCGCCGAACCGCACGCCCACACCTACTACCGCTACGAGGAGGCGGGCCGTCAGAAGACCGTCGACGTCACCCTCCAGAACCCCTCCTGGATCTCCAGCGGCGGCGACATGATCTCCACCACCCAGGACCTCCACACGTTCATCTCCACCCTGCTGAGCGGGCAACTGCTGCCCGCCCCGCTGCTCGCCGAGATGTGCACCCCGCACCCCAAGGCCGGATACGGGCTCGGGGTGTTCGTACAGCCCGTCGGCCCGGACGGTGCCACCGTCATCACCCACAACGGCGGCATCGCGGGCAACGCCGCCCTCATGTACAGCACCCCCGACGGCAGCAAGACGCTGACCGCCTCGCTGACCTACGTGGACGACGCGACGATGTCCCTGGCCGCCGCCTTCCAGCAGGCCACCCAATCCCTCCTCACCACGGTCTTCGCCACCGCCCCGACCCCCTGACGCGCCCCGCCCGCAACGCGGCCAGAACTCCCCGTCGTCGCGGCGGCCAGGCTCCGGTCCGGCCCCGCCCGGACGGCACGTGTCCTGCCCGACCGCCCGAACTGATCAACGACGGACTCACTCCTTCCGGTAACGGAGACCGTCTCACCGTCACGCCTGTCCCGCGGCACGGTTACGTGGGAGCACTCCTTGAGACAGGCCCGGATCGCCGGGCCGCAGAAGACAGGTGACACACATGCGAACCGAGGCCGCCAAGCGAGTCGAACTGGTCTTCTCCCTCTTCGACGCCAATGGCAACGGAGTCATCGACTCCAACGACTTCGACCTCATGACGGGCCGTGTTCTGGAGGCGGCGGCCGCGTCGGACGACGGCGCCAAGGCCGCCATCAGGGCCGCGTTCCGCCGCTACTGGACGGTGCTGGCCACGGAACTGGACGCCAACGGCGACGGCGTGATCACCGTCGAGGAGTTCCGTCCGTTCGTGCTGGATCCCGAGCGCTTCGGTCCCACGATCGCCGAGTTCGCCGAGGCGCTCGCCGCACTCGGTGACCCCGACAAGGACGGCCTGATCGAGCGCCCGCTCTTCGAATCGCTGATGACGGCGATCGGCTTCGGGAAGGCGAACATCCACGCCCTCTTCGACGCCTTCGGCCCGGACGCCGAGGACCGCATCACCGTGGCCACGTGGGCCGCCGGCATCGAGGACTACTACGCTCCGGACATGGCCGGGATCCCCGGCGACGAGCTGGTGGCCGCCCGGGCCTGAGACCGCCCGCGACGTGAGCGCTGCGGGCGTCATGGCCGGGGCTTGTGCGCGAACACCCACCGGTTTCCCTCGAGCGCGTCGTTCGCCTCGGGGACGGGGCCTCGTCCGTGCCGGTGGGTGAAGTCGAAGGGCGTGTGCATCGAGGTGGACCAGCCCTTGGCCGTCAGGTCGCCCGCGGAGTCGGGTCGTGGTCCCGTCTCGAAGAGGCGGAGCAGGTCGATGCCGATCTGTTCTCGCGTCGCCGTGTAGATCGGGCTGTCGCGGTACGCCAGCAGGTCCGCCTCCAGCTTGGCTTCGAAGGCCAGAGCGCTGCCCGCGGTGGTCAGCCTGTCCACCGTGTCGATGAGGTACGTCTCGGCGGGGCCCGGCAGGTAGAAGAGGAGTCCCTCGGCCAGCCAGACGCTCGGCACGGCCGGGTCGAAGCCGGCGGTGGTCAGCGCTGTCACCCAGTCCTCGCGCAGGTCGACCGGTACGGGGACGCGCTTCACCTTCGGGGCGGCCGACAGGCCGGTGAGCACCTGCTGCTTGAAGGCCAGCACGCCCGCCCGGTCGATCTCGAAGACCACCAGGTCGGACGGCCAGTCCAGCCGGAAGGCACGCGTGTCCAGACCCGCTCCCAGCAGGACTGCCTGGCGGACGTTCGCCGAAGCCGACCGGAGGAGGAAGTCGTCGAGAACCCTGGTCCGCAGGCCGAAGTAGCGGGCGAACCGCCCCCACAGCGGGTTGTCGTCCCCGTCCGGGACCTGCTCGATGCGTACCGGCCAGCGGTTGCATGCCGGGGCGGCGCGCACGAAGTGTTCCGCGTAGGCGTCCTGGGCCAGGCTGTCGTGGCGGTGGGTCTCGATCGCCCGTGCCGCGGCGACCAGGAGGGCGGTCAGGCCCACACCTCCGTCCACGCCGTCCGGGTCTGTCTGCTGCGGCGCCGGGCCGGTCATGTGTCCTCCGTGGGCGGGAGTGGGGAGTGCGGGGTGTCCGCTCGTCGGACGGGGTGGGTCCGCGGCGTGCGATGCCGTGCTCATCGGCTCGTCCGCTCGGGGAGCAGGACGGGTTTGACCACGCGGCCCGCGTCGCAGTCGCGTTCGGCCTCGTTGACGTCGGCCAGCGGGTAAGTGCGGATCAGTTGGTCGAAGGGGAAGCGGCCGGCCTGCCACAGCCCGGTCAGCCGGGGTATCAGCAGCCCGGGGACAGCGTCCCCCTCGCAGATGTGGCGGATGCTGCGGCCTCGGTCGAGCGTGCCCGGTTCGAGCGACAGCGCGGTGTGGAGGCGTGCCACCAGGCCCAGGCTCCCAGTGGGGCGCAGTGCCTGGAGGGCGTGGTTGATGAGCGGGGCCGAGGCCGTGGTGTCCAGCGCGTACTGCGCGCCGCCGTCGGTCAGCCGCCGGATCCGTTCGGGCAGTTCGGCCGTTGCGGCGGGCAGGGGGATCGCACCGAAGCGTTCGGCCAGGGCCAGCCGCCCGGGATGCCGGTCGACGGCCACGGTCAGTACGCCGGTGGCGGTGGCCGCCATCACCGCGGCCAGGCCCACGGCTCCGGCGCCGAGGACCGTCAGGGTGTCGCCGGGACCCGCGCCGAAGGTGTTCAGTACGGCTCCGGCGCCGGTGAGGAAGCCGCAGCCGAGGGGCCCGAGCAGTTCGAGCGGCAGTGCGGGGTCGACCCGGACGGCGTTGCGGGCCGGGACGAGCGCGTACTCGGCGAACGAGGACTGGCCGAACCAACGGGGAGCCAGCGCCTTGCCGGTCGAATCGGTGAGGCGCGGCGGTTCCTCCGCGCGTCCTGCGAAGAGGTTGAGGGAGGCGAAGGAGTCGCAGTAGGCGGGGGCCGCGCCGAGGCAGTTCCGGCAGTGTCCGCAGGAGTCGAAGCTCAACACGACGTGATCACCCACGTCGAGCGTGGTGTCGGGGCCGCCGCCCGTCCGGACCACGACCCCGGCGCCCTCGTGGCCGAGGACGGCCGGCAGCGGGCTGCGGCCGCCGGACCGCCGGACCGCGAGATCCGTCCGGCACATCCCCGCGCCCGCGATCTCGACCAGGATCTCGCCGACGGCGGGTTCCGTCCGCAGGGTCACCTCCTCGACCGTGAACGGGTCCTCGTACGAACGCAGGACGGCCGCCCGGAACCTCATCGTCACGCCTCCCGCGGACGGTGGACGACGAACGGCCGGAGGTTGCCGTAGAGCCCCCACGGTCCGCCCGCGACGCCGACGCCGCTGTCCTTGACGCCTGCGAAGGGCTGGGCGAGGGACAGTTCGGCATGGTGGTTGATCCAGGCCGTGCCGCATTCGAGCCGGTCGGCCACCGCCTCGGCCCGGTCGAGATCGGTGCCCCACACGGAGCCTCCCAGTCCGAAGCCGGTGCCGTTGGCCGCGTCCACGGCTTCGTCGAGGCTCCGGTAGGGCAGCACCGGCAGCACCGGTCCGAACTGTTCCTCGGTCACCACCGCACTACAGGGCGGGACGTCGGTGAGGATGGTGGGGGCGAAGAAGTATCCCGGTCCGTTCAGCCGGTGGCCGCCGGACGCCGCCCGGGCGCCGTCCGCCAGGGCCCCCTGTGTGAGCTGTTCGACACGGGCCAGCTGCGGGGCGTTGTTGACCGGCCCCAGCCGGGTTCCGGGGTCGAGGCCGGGCCCGACGGCGACGCTCTTCGCGCACTGGGCGAGAGCTTCGACGACCTCGGCGTGGAGCCGGGCGGGGACGTAGACGCGCTTGACCGCCATGCAGACCTGCCCGCAGTTGCGAAACGCCGCCCAGAACAGCCGGTCCGCGATCCGGTCCACGTCGACGTCGTCCAGCAGGACGGCGGCGTCGTTGCCGCCCAGCTCCAGGGTGACCCGGGCGAGCGAGGCCGCCGCCGCCGCGGTCACGGCCCGCCCGGTGGGCACCGAACCGGTGAAGGTGACGTGGCGGATGCCCGGGTGCGACGCGAGGCGGGCACCGAGGGGTTCGCGGCCGGTGACGACGGTCAGCACGTCCTCGGGCAGGGCGGTGGCGAGGACGGAGCCGAGCAGCCGGGTGGCGAGCGGCGTGAGCGGCGACGGCTTGAGGACCACGCTGTTGCCTGCCGCGAGCGCGGGTGCGAACTTCGCCGCCGCGAGCTGGAGGGGAAAGTTCCACGGCACGATCGCGGCGACGGGCCCGAGCGAGCGCCAGCTGATCTCGCTGCGCACGGGCCGGCCGTCGTCGATCCTGCGGTTCCGGGGGGCCAGGTCGGCGAAATAGCGCAGGCGGGCCGCGGTACGGGCCACCTCCGCGTACGACTCGGCCAGGGGCTTGCCCTGCTCCCGGGTGAGCAACCGGGCGAGCTCGTCGCCGGCCGTCTCCACGGCGCCGGCCGCGCCGCGCAACGCCACGGTGCGGGCTGCGGGGTCGGCGCGCCAGCCGTACCAGGCTTGCTCGGCGCGGGCGACCACCCCGTCCAGCTCGCCCGGCTGCTGGTCGGGGGCCTCGTCGAAGGTCTCCCCGGTGGCCGGGTCGACGACGGGGAAACGTACGGCCCGGCCCCCGGGGAGGCTGCCGGCCTCAGGCGTCGCCATGCCCGCGGTCAGTTCACGGCGGGGACGCTGACGACGTGCTCCCGGGCCCGCCGGTCCATCTCCGCCCGGAAGGCGGCCACCAGATGCGGCTGGATCCGTCCGGCGTTGCGGTCACCGCCCTCGCAGACCGCTCCCCGCACGCCCACGATGTCCGTGCCCATGCGGGTCAGCGGACCCAGGTCGGCCTGCGTGACACTGCCCGCGAGGGCCGCGAGCACACCGCGGGCGTGGGCCCGCCGGACGAACTCGGCACAGACCTCCGCGGGAACGTGGTCGAACAGCCGGGTCCCGTCCTTGATGGCGGTGTCGAGCATGGCCGCGTCGGCACCCGAGCGGGCGGCGATGTCGGGCACGGCGAGCGGGTTGACGCAGCCGATGCGGTGGGCGTCGGCGTAGCCGGAGGCGACGACGAGCGCGTCGGGGCGGTGGTCCTTCACCGCCCGGACCACCGCGCGCATGACCTCGATACCCTGATCGGGCGTCGTGCACCCGTAGAGGCCGACCTTGATGTACGTGGCGCCGGAGACGACCGCACCGAGCGCGGCCTGCGCCACCGTGCCGGGCTTGTACGGGACGTCACCCACGGTGGCGGACACCGGCTTGTCCGCCGGTACCACGTCACGGATCTCCCTGATGACCCACGGGAAGTTGGCACCGAGCGAGCCCTCGTCCGGCTTCTTCACGTCGACGATGTCGAGGTGCTCCGCCGCCTTCGCACAATCGCGGGCTTCCTCGACGCTGTCCGGGGAGATGAGAAGCAACACCACTGAGCTCCTTCTGCCACATGTCCACCTGGCCGGGGCACAGGGGTGCGGATCGCCTGGTTCATGTGCGGTGCGCTCATCATTTCCGGCACCCGTGGACACCGGTAGGGCGCACAGGGTTGTCCGGGGTGCTCCCCCTCACTGCGGTGCGCCGTGCATACCGGGATCAACCGATCACGCCGGCACCATGGTCGCGCAGAGCCGACGCCCGTGACCCCGCCGCTCCACCTCCCGGTGCCCCCTCGGCGGCCAGGGGCCGAAGGCGCGCGGAGCGACCTTCGACACGTAGGAGAGCTAAGGAAACCATCCGCATGGGGCGGACCGGGCAGCCACCGCCGTCACCGCATGGCACGTAGGACGCGCGTGGCCGTCGCCACGGCCGCCACGGTCGTGCTCCTTTGCGGCGGTCGTTCTCGACGGCGATCACCTGAGCGTCGCTCAGATGCGGGCGGTGCTGCGGGGGGTGAGCGGTCCGGTGCGCCTGGATCCGGATGCCGCCGAGCGGATGCGTGATGTCCGGTCGGGCGCGCTGAAGGCGTGGTGGCCCGGCTGGCCTTGGTGCCCCGGGCGAACGCGATGGCCCGGGGACAAGCGGGGTGCTGACCGCCCGCCACACCGCCTCCGCCAGCCGCGCCGAAATGCTCTTGGACGAGTTCGACGGCGCGTTCGGCCTGCTCCTGGAAGCGACGCGCGCCGAGGCGAGTTCGCTGGACGGGCGCACCCACGCCGCGCGCCGTTTCCCGGCCGAGGAAGAGGAAGCGGAAGGGCTGCGGGCCCTGACCGCGGGCAGCGCGTGGATGACCGACAAGGGACGCGAGAAGTTCGGGGAGAAGCCGCCCCGGGTCCAGGACGCCTCTCGGTGCGCGCGGCGCCGCACATCGTGGCCACCGCCCGGCAGACCCTCGCCGAAGCCGAGACGATCATCGGCCGTGAAGCGAACGCGTCGACGTCGGGACGGCGCGCGGATCGGTCTGAACTCGGCAATGGTGCAGGCGGCAAGGAGGAACTGGACGGCCAGGACGGTTTCGGCGCGGTCCAGGTTGTCGTCGAGGTTACGGACCGAGGCCATGGCCAGCCGCGGCGAACTACGGCCAGGCGGATACTGACCGTCGCCGGCGTGCTACCCCCCGGGCGGGGCGGCCTTCTCGGTGGTCTGGCGCCGACGGCCGCGGCGGGCGGCGTCCACGATGACTTTGATGCCCAGGCCGAAGACGACCAGGTCGGCGAGCATCTGCGCGGTGACCGCGAGCTGGGCTGGCTCGGACGTAGCCGTGATGTCGCCGAACCCGACGCTGGAGAACACGGTGACGGTGAAGTAGAGCCCGCTGGTGTGGGAGAGGTGCCTGTCAAAGCTGCCGGGAGACTGCGCTGACAGGGCGAGGTAGGCGGCCGCGAACAGCAGCAGGAAGAACGGGATGCTCACGGCCAGCGCTTCGACGGCCCGCAGCTCCGGATACCGGGAGCGCAGGATCAAGCCGGCCTGAACGGCTACCAGGACGGCGAACACCACCAGACCACCGAGGAGCATCGCGACGGCGGCGCCCATCGAGGAATGGTCCAGGGGACACATGTAGTAAACGGTCAGGAGTACGGCGACCGAGCCGACCACACGCAGCGCGCTCCAGACCAGCCGGCCCCACGGGGGCCGGGCCTGAGGCCGGTCGGGGGCAGCCGGTTCCGCGGCGCCGGTCACGACGCCCGCCGTGTACGGCCGGCGGCATCTGGCGAGGGCATGGTGCGGTCGTGTCGCATCATGCTGGTGACTTCCACGGTCGTCGCCGCCCTCCGGACACGGTGAAGAACAGACCCGGGGCAGGCCGGCCCCATCGGCCCGTCCCACGGATCGGCGCCGATCCGTCTGCCGGGCAGGGCCGCGTGCACGACGCCAGCATGCCGATCCGCTACGCCCGTTCAGCGACGACGCGCTGGCCGGACGGCGCATCTTCCTGGGGGTCAAGGCCGAGACGGGCCCGTCGGGTGGCTGCTGGCTGCGTCGCGGGGCCGGTCGCTGCGGAGCTGGCGCCAGTGCGTCCGGTACAGCACGACGTACATGGCCACGAGGAGAGCGCACACCTGCATGCCGATGCCAAACCACAGGAAGGTCTTCTCGCTGGTCAAATTGTTGGTGAGGAAGCTGAAGTTCATGCCGAAGAAGCCCGTCAGGAAGGACAGCGGCAAGAAGATGACCGAGGCGATGGCGAGTTTGTTGATCACGAGGTTCTGCTGGTCGGCGACGAGGGAGGCGTAGGCATCGGCGGCTCGCCGGGTTTCGTCCCGCAGCGCATCGATCTCCATCATCACCAACTGGACGGTGCGTTCGTGCATGCGGTTCAGCGCTCGCCGCTCCTCCGAGAGGCCGGGGTCCGCCATCCTGCGATGGGCGAGGAAGTCCTGTGCGATCGCGGCGTAAGGAAGAAACGCACGGTGCAGCTGGGCCGCGCGCCGTCGCAGGTGGGCCAGCCGGTGAGCGTCCTGCGGCGCCATTCCCTCAAGCATGGCCTCCTCGACCTCCGCCACCTCCAGAAGCGTTTGGGCGGCGGCCCTGCGAAACACTTGCAGTACACCGTGCAGGAGGAGGAAGGCCGCCGTCGCTCCGTCGGAGGGCATGTCCTCCGGTACCCGTGCGATGAAAGTCTTGATCAATCCCACGGGCCCATGGTGCATCGTGACGAGATGACGGTCACTGACGAAGACGTGGACGTGCTTGACGCGGCTGCCGTCGATCACCGGCACGACACCTGCGACCGCTCCCGCGCGGTAGTCGGCCCGTACGGGTTCATTGCGTCTGCCGAGCCACTCCCACGCCTTGTCGTCCAGGCCCAGCAAGCCGGCCAGGGGCTGCTCGTCCGGCGGGGCGTCTTCCCCTGCGTCAATGTCCACGATCACGAAGCCGGGACCGGCCAGACGCTCCCTGACCTCGGACAACGCTGCCCGGGCGACGACACCTTCCGGCATCGACACCACCGATACGATCATCGCCCCTCACCCAAATGAAAGTCTGCCCCGAGACGGCCCACCAGGGCCTCCCGATCGCTCCACCAGCCGGATCACGACGCAGTCCCTGCCGGCCCACCGGCACGCTACCGCTCGATGCCGGGCAGGCAACCGTCCTGGCCGCCAGGCTCGCGGACACACCGGCGAAGTCACCCGGTTCCCCGCCCCCAGCCGATCCGCCACCACGTCCGACGAACGGCTACCGCCGTTCGTCGAGCGGATACCCGGCCTGCCCCGGAGGCACGGCCGGCGGACCGAGCGGCTCCGCCCGACCCTGGCTGCGATCGGTCTCGCCCTGGCGGGCCGGGCCGGATCCCGGCTGGCCTGCATCCTCGGTGCGCCGGTCGGCCGCAGCACTCTGCTGCGGCTGGTGGACGACGCCCGAGTCACTCTCGGTGGGAGGTACGGCCCCTCCGCTTGCCCTCCACACCCGGTTCAACGAGCCAGGTGCTGCGCGCCCTGCCGGCCGAACGAGGGCCACCGTGACACGCGACTCCTTGCTGTCGTGCTGTCGTGCTGGCGGGCGCAGCCGGGGGACGGACCATAGGCTGAAGGTAGAGCCGCCGGGGGGCGGAAGGAAGTGGTCACCGGTGGTATCGGAGGTCGATCACGCGGCGCTGTTCGCCGCCACTCCGAGCCCCTACCTGGTACTGGGCCCGGACCTGGTGATCGTCGACGTGAACAGGGCGTACCTGGTGGCCACCGGGCGCACCCGTGACGACCTGGTCGGCCGGCACGTCTTCGCCGCGTTCCCCGACAACCCCGACGACCCGGCCGCGGACGGGGTCCGCAACCTGGAGGCTTCCCTCAACCGGGTGCTGGCCGGCGGCAAGCCGGACTCGATGGCTCTGCAGAAGTACGACATCCCCGTCATGGGCCGGCCAGGCGTGTTCGAGGAACGCTGGTGGTCCCCGGTGAACACCCCCGTCCCGGGCCCGGACGGACGGGTGGCCTACATCATCCACCGGGTCGAGGACGTCACCGCCTACGTCAAAGCCCACCAGGCCGCCCACCCCACCAGCATCCGAGCGGGCGAGCGCCTGGAAAACACCCAGAGCCTGGAAGCCGAGCTGTACGCCCGGGCCCGGGAGCTGCAACGCCTCAACGAGGAACTGCGCCAGGCCCACACCCGTGAACGCGAGGTCGCCGTCACCTTGCAGGAAGCCATGCTCTACGCCCCCGACCTGGAGCATCACCGCGATGTCGCGGTGCGCTACCTGCCCGCGGTCGGCTCCCTCAACGTGTGCGGCGACTGGTACGACGTGGTCGACATCCCGCCCGACCTGCTCGCCTTCGCCGTCGGCGACGTCATCGGCCACGGTCTCCAGGCCGCCGCCGTCATGGGCATGCTCCGCAGCGCCCTGTCCGCCACCATCCGTGCCGTGCAACGCCCCGCCCAGGCCCTGGAGGTCCTCGGCCTGTACGCCAGGTCCGTGGACGGCGCCCTGGGCACCACCGCCTTCAAAGCGGTCGCCGACACCCGCAGCCGCCTGATCACGTACAGCAACGCCGGCCACCCGCCACCCGTACTCTGCCACCCCGACGGCAGCTACGAATTCCTCGATCAGGCCACCGACCCGCCGCTCGGCGCCCGCCCCCTGCACGTCCCCCGCCCACAGGCCAGCCTGCCCTACAAACCCGACGACACCCTCGTGCTGTACACCGACGGACTGATCGAACGACGCGACGAGGACATCGACGTCGGCCTGCGCCGCCTGACCGACGCGCTCAGCGACTGTGCCCCCCTCGGCACCGAACAGGTCGCCGACACCGTCCTCACGCGCCTCGGCCTCACAAGCGGAGGCCGGGACGACATCGCCCTGATCATCGTCCGCCTCTGACCCGCCCCACTCGCACCCCCGGCCTCCCACCACACTGGCGGCGCCGGTGGCAGGCGGCGAAGGATGCTGACAAGTAGATCTCGCAGGGCGTCACCACCGGGATCACCGACATGTGGGCGGTTCCGGACCACATGGAGTACATCGGCCAACCGAAGAACGTCGTCAAGAACAACTGCAACCCGATCTACCACGTCGGAAACTGCACGGTCACGGCCGACATCACGTACAAGTCGCACGTCGACGTGTACATGTGCATGGTGTCGTGGGAGACGTACGCGACGACCACGGGCAACTGCCCCGTCGCTGAGACGGTCTACCTCAAGTCCGAGGTGTCCGAGGCGACGACCAAGAGGCTCAGCGTCACGCTGACGATGCTTGAGTTCAACTCGGGCATCGATCCGGTCGACATCCTGCTCGGCGACTTCATCGGCTGCGCCAAGCTGATCACGCCGGGTCTGTCAGGCGGCACATGGGGCGACTGCGCCTGGGCGGCCTCCTGGTTCGTCGCGGGCGCGATCTTCAAGTCAGCGAAGATCGCGGTGACGGCGGCGGACGCCGCCCTCAAGACCGGCGCCCCAAGCCGCCCCGGAGCCGACGAGGGACAACGCCGATTCCGAAGGAGCCTGCGAAGACCATCTGGTCTGTGTGTACCGCGCATTACGTGCTTGCGTGGGCCAGGGATGAACCCGATCTGATGCAGGGCCGACCGTACCCACCTCCGCACACGCGGAAGACCATCGTGCGGCGGAAGAAGGGGTGGCTGCCACCGGACTACGGCCTACGTGAGCTTCGCCAACTGCGCCGACGCGCTCGACATGGGCTGGTGACAGAGCTGTCGCGGGTCAGTGGATCTGGTACGAGGTGATCATTCTAGAGTCTAGCTATAAGAAAAATTGAAGCACTCTTGTTGGAAGGCTGCTTCGACGAGGTTTCCTCAGGGCTTCGTGACCATGTTTTCATCTCTGGGAGCCGGTCCGCGGAGTGGGCTTGGTTGTGGAAACGGAGCCAAGGAAGGCCTCAGGGCGGGGGGAGCGAAGCGGACCCGCCCAACACGCCCCAGGCCCGGACCCTGTGAAACGGGGCCACCTCTGTGCGAAGCGGGAGCCCCAAGTTCCATGCAGCGGTGGCTTGTAGCGTCGAGCGGGATCCGAAGCGATCATCACCTTTGGAGGGGCTTATGGAGGCGAAGAGCGAGTGGCCGGAGCTGATGGGCAAGTCGGTGGAGGAGGCCAGCCGGCAGATCGGGGCGGAGTTTCCGGAGATCACGGTCCATGTGGTGCCGGAGGGCAACATGGTGACGATGGACTTCAATGAGCAGCGGGTGAGGCTCTTCGTGCAAGACGGCAAAGTGGTCAGGGAACCCAGACGAGGGTAGTCCTTGCTGCCAGTTTGGCCTGCGGAGCAGGCCTGGGGTCCTGGAGGCGGAGCCGTAAGGGCCTTGGGGTGGGGGAGCGGAGCGGACCCGCCCGACGGGCCGTAGGCCTGGACCCCGTGAAACGGGGTCACCTCCCGCGCGGAGCGCGGGAGGTCTGGGGCTTGCAGAGCAAGCCGGTTCTGGTTCCGCTGCGCTCCAGCAGAACCAGTCCGGAGCGAAGCGAAGGACCCCGGCCGAAGGCCGGCTATGGCTCGGAGCGAAGCGGAGAGCCGGGCCCGAAGGGCCCCCGCCGAAGGCGAAGCCGACCAGGGCCGAGCGAAGCGAGGCGGGTCTGTCCGGAGCGAAGCAGAGGACCAACAGCCCGAAGGGCTGGCTCTGGTCCGCAGAGCGGACCGCCGCCGAGCGCAGCGAGGCGGGCTCCCTTCCCAGGCGCGCAGCGCCTGAGGTCCTCAGCCGAAGGCCGACCATGGTCCTGCTTCGCAGGACCATCCGAAGCGAAGCGGAGGACATCCGGGCCGAAGGCCCGGCTCTGGTCCGCGGAGCGGACCGCCACCGAGCGCAGCGAGGTGGCTCCGTCCGCAGCGAGGTGGCTCCGTCCGCAGCGAAGCGGAGGACACCCAGCCCGAAGGGCTGGCTATGGTCCGCGAAGCGGACCGCCACCGAGCGCAGCGAGGTGGGCTC
>NZ_JBIASM010000025.1:0-83222 GCF_042890765.1 Streptomyces sp. NPDC002032
GAGCCGGGGCCGGCCCTTCGGGCCGGAGTCCTACGCTTCGCTCCGGACAGGTTCGGGGCCTCGCTTCGCTCGGTCCCGAACGGCCCGCTCCGCGGGCCTGTGTGACCCCGTTTCACGGGGTCCGGGCCTTCGGCCCGTTGGGTGGGTCCGCTCCGCTCCCCCTCCCGGGCCCTTCCGGCTCCGCCTCCAGGACCAGCCCGCTCCGCGGGCGCCAGCAGCAGTGTCAGTGGTGCCGGTTAGCGTCTCCCCTTGACGGGGTCGGCAGCGAAGCATCCAGCACTGGAAACCCAACGGCGGAAACCTCCCAGCCTGCACGGGGGCGGCTACGGCCTAACCGGCGACCGGGGCACAAGGGCCATGCAGACGCTTGCCAGCACCGACCCCGTCACCACGCTGATACTCGAAGACCGGCTCCAGAGGCCGGTCCGCTTCGCTCTTCAGCCCGGGGCCACTCTGGCAAACCTCGTTGACGTCCGGGCCTTTGTCGAGGAGGCGGGTAAGTTCGGCAGGGTCGCTGGACTCGACCGCCTGATGGGCGGGCGTCCAAGAGTTTTCGACCATCCGACTCCTCTTCGCTTCCTTCTGGTCGTCAGTCAGTCGAGGAGTGCCGTGGCCGTTTCAAGATCGACTGCTGGATCCGCTGTCGCCTCGACAGCGGCTATGAGCTTGTCGAGCTGGGCCGGGGTCATCTGATGAGCCAGGCCCTGCCGGAGCTGGGTGGCGTCGAAATGGGCGTCCTGGTCGTATCCGTAGAGATCAGCCAGAAGTTCATGAGGCGTGGGGTCCACTGGGCAATCCTCCACAGGGGGCGGGGATCCGGCCGGGGGGGGTGAGCCGAGTCGAGATCGGCCGTACAGGTCACCCGTTCGTTTCGAGGTCCAGGGTACATGCTGCATCAATCTGATGCAGCATGTACCCTTGATGGAAATGAGGGACTGCCTAGGGGCGTCTATGGATCAGGTCAGGACGGCAGATTTCACAGGGTCCTCGCTGGGCCTGCACATCGCTGCGAGGTACGGACTGAGCATCATGGGTCTCGTCTCCTCTCCAGCGGGCGTAGCGCTGGCCGTCTTTGATTCCTTCACAGTTAGGCGTCCTGTGGTAGACGCTCCCGCCTTTGGTGACGTACACCCTTCGGGGAAGCTCCGATCGCACTGTTCGGCAGTGGTCGCACTGGGAGCTGGGCAGGAACATCACTTCGCAGAAGTCTTCGTCCATGGTCCCATTTTCTCAAGCCGATGCCGTCATGGCCATCTCTTATAGGTCACCTCCCGCCCCTGATTCGATCCTTGACGTGGCGCCTGGAACCGTGACCTGAGCCCGTCCGTATTCGTGCCCGTCGAGAGATAGATGTGAGGTTCAATCTCGATGATTCAGCTCCGGGAGCACCAGGTCGATCAGAAGTCGGCGTTTCGGAAATGGGTTGGATTCCCTGCAAGGTCATCTGTACCGGCTCAGGGTGCTCGGGGCACGATCGTCTCCGCGACTGGCTCGGGCAAGACGATCACAGCCGCTGCGTGCGGGCTGGAGTCGTTCGCCGACGGTCGGATCCTCATCACGGTCCCCACGCTGGACCTGCTCGCGCAGACCGCCCAGGCATGGCGGCTGGTCGGCCACCGGGCCCCGATGATCGCCGTGTGCTCGCTGGAGAACGACCCGGTGCTGGGTGAGCTGGGGGTGCGGACCACCACGAACCCGATCCAGCTCGCGCTGTGGGCTGCCTCGGGGCCGGTCGTCGTGTTCGCCACGTACGCCTCCCTGGTGGACCGTGAGGCCATCGACGCACCCGAGAGCCAGCGCAAGGTTCGCGGGCCGCTGGAGGCCGCTCTGGCGGGCGGGGAGCGCCTCTACGGGCAGCGGATGGCAGGCTTCGACCTCGCCATCGTCGACGAAGCGCACGGCACCGCCGGCGACCTCGGACGACCCTGGGCCGCGATCCACGACAACACCCGGATCCCGGCGGACTTCCGGCTCTACCTCACCGCGACCCCGCGCATCCTGGCCGCGGCCCGGCCACAGAAGGGCGCCGACGGCCAGGAACCGGAGATCGCGAGCATGGCCGACGACCCGGACGGAACCTACGGCGCGTGGCTGGCCGAGCTCGGGCTGTCCGAGGCGATCGAGCGCGGCATCCTTGCGGGCTTCGAGATCGACGTCCTGGAGATCCGCGACCCCTCCCCCGTCCTCGGGGAGTCCGAGGAGGCGCAGCGGGGCCGGCGGCTGGCGCTGCTGCAGGCCGCGCTCCTGGAGCACGCCGCGGCGTACAACCTGCGTACGGTCATGACCTTCCACCAGAAGGTCGAGGAGGCGGCCGCGTTCGCGGAGAAGCTGCCGGAGACGGCGGCCGAGCTGTACGTCACCGATGCCTCCGATGCCGATCTGGCGGCCGCGGAGAAGCTGCCGAAGTCGTCGATCGACGCGGAGTTCTACGAACTGGAGGCCGGCCGCCACGTCCCGCCGGACCGGGTCTGGTCGGCGTGGCTGTGCGGGGACCACCTCGTCACCGAGCGACGCGAGGTCCTGCGACAGTTCGCCAACGGCATCGACGCCGACAACCGGCGCGTACACCGGGCGTTCCTCGCCTCCGTACGCGTCCTGGGCGAAGGCGTCGACATCACCGGCGAACGCGGTGTCGAGGCGATCTGCTTCGCCGACACCCGCGGCTCCCAGGTCGAAATCGTCCAGAACATCGGCCGCGCGCTCCGCCTCAACAAGGACGGATCCACGAAGATCGCCCGGATCATCGTGCCCGTCTTCCTTGAGCCCGGCGAGGACCCGACCGACATGGTCGCCAGTGCCAGCTTCCGCCCCCTTGTAGCCGTCCTCCAGGGCCTGCGCAGTCATGACGACCGCCTCGTCGAGCAGCTCGCCTCCCGCGCCCTCACCAGCGGCAAGCGCAAGACCCACCTGCGGCGCGACGAGGACGGGCAGATCATCGGCGCCAGCGGCGAGGACGAGGACCAGGAGGACGGCGCCGACGCAGCAGCCGAGTCGGCGCTGCTCCACTTCTCCAGCCCGCGCGACGCCGCCACCATCGCCGCGTTCCTGCGCACACGCGTCTACCGGCCCGAGTCCTTGGTGTGGCTGGAGGGCTACCAGGCCCTGATCCGCTGGCGGAAGGAGAACGAGATCACCGGCCTCTACGCCGTCCCGTACGACACAGAGACCGAGGTCGGCGTCACCAAGAACTTCCCTCTGGGGCGGTGGGTGCACCAGCAGCGCAAGGCCCTGCGCGCCGGGGAGCTGGAAGACCGGCGCAAGACCCTGCTGGACGCGCCGGAGGCCGGGATGGTCTGGGAGCCCGGCGAGGAAGCCTGGGAGAACAAGCTCGCCGTACTCCGCTCGTACCGGCGGGCCACCGGGCACCTCGCGCCCCGACAGGACGCCATGTGGGGCGAGGACGACACGATGGCGCCCATCGGACAGCACATGGCCAACCTCCGCCGCAAGGGTGCGAAGAACGGCCTGGGCAAGAACCCGGACCGGGCGGCGGAGCGCGCGGCGCAGCTGACCGCGATCGACAAGGACTGGGACTGCCCGTGGCCACTGGACTGGCAGCGGTACTACCGCGTGCTCGCGGACCTGGTCGACGCCGACGGCGTCCTGCCCCACATCGCGCCGGGCGTCCTGTGGGACGGCGACGACATCGGACGGTGGCTCCAACAGCAGAAGCAACCGGCCACCTGGGCGCGGCTGCTGCCCGAACAGCAGGAACGACTGACCGCGCTGGGCGTGCAACCCGACCAGACGCCGCTTCCCGCCCCTTCGGCCGGTCGCGGGGCGAAGGGGCCGAGCAAGGCGCAGCAGGCGTTCCAGCGGGGCCTGGCGGCCCTCACGCAGTGGGTGGAGCGGGAAGGCGCCCACCGGCCCGTCCCGAGGGCCCACGGGGAGGAGATCGCGGTCGAAGGTGAGGCCGAACCGGTCGTCGTGAAGCTGGGCGTGTGGGTCTCCAACACCAAAACCCGGCGCGACAAACTCACCACCGACCAACACGCCGCCCTCAAGGAACTGGGCGTGGACTGGGCCTGACACGCCAACGCCGGTCCGGGCGCGAAGCGCGCTGTGTCAGCCGCGGAGGGTGCGGAAGAAGGCACGGATGTCGTCTGCGAAGAGGTCGGGGACCTCGAAGGCGGGGAAGTGTCCGCCTTCGGCGTGTTCGCGGAAGAAGACACTACTGCCCTCTGGGGGTCCGAGGACCTTGCGGACCAGGGGGTCGCTGTAGAACAGCGAGGAGGCCATGGGCACCCCGCTGGTGCTGCCCCAGCCGGGGTTGTCGGCGTGGGCGAGCTCCCAGTAGAAGTCGCCCGCCGCCGGCCCCGTCCGGGTGAACCAGTACAGGCTCGCCGTGATCAGGACGTTGTCGCGGCTGATCGGGGTGGCGGGGTTCGCCCACTGCACGAACTTCTCCGCGATCCAGGCCAGCTGCAGGACCGGCGAGTCCGTCAGACCCGCGGCCAGGGCGTTGGGCAGGGTCTGCTGCAGCACCTTGTAGCCCTTGAGCTGCCCCCAACTGCGCTGCGCTGCTTCCAGGCCGGCGAGCTCCTGCGGGGTCAGGCCGTCGGGTACCGGAAGGTCCTCGCCGGCCATGCCGAGCTGGAGCCGGTCGCCGTGGGTGTGCGCGCCGATCACCCGCTCGGGCATCAGCGTCGTCACCCGCCCGGTCACGCCGGCCCCGATGTCGCCGCCCTCCACACCGAAGCGCTCGTAACCCAGGCGGGTCATCAGCTCGCCGAAGGCCAGCGCGGTGCGCTCCAGGTTCCAGCCGCGCGCCGACAGGGGGCTGGAGAACGCGAAGCCGGGCAGCGAGGGGATGACGACGTGGAACGCATCGGCCGGGTCGTGGCCGTGGGCACGGGGGTCGGTGAGCGGGCCGCTGGCCTCGAGGAACTCCACGAACGACGTCGGGTAGCTGTGGTTGAGCAGCAGGGGTGTGGCGTCCGGCTCCGGGGAGCGCAGGTGCAGGAAGTGGATGGTCTGCCCGTCGATCTCGGTCGTGAACTGCGGAAAGCTGTTCAACCGGGCCTCATGGGTGCGCCAGTCGAACCCGTCGGCCCAGTACTCGGCCAGCTCGCGCAGGTACCCGGACGGGATGCCGTGGTCCCACTCCGTATCGGCCCCCGGCACCGGGTAAGGCGAACGGGTACGAGCGAGGCGATCATGGAGGTCATCGAGATCGGCCTGCGGGATCTGGATCTGGAAAGGCCTGATGTCAGCGCACATGATCGCCACGTTATGCGGTGAGCAGAACCGTGCCACGGACCGCGATCGCGCAGGCGGACGGCATCACGCGACCGGCCCAAGCCTAACCGCATCCGCCGGGGCGGACCGGGCCGGCAGGAGCTGGCCTGGTCCAAGGGCGCGCGGATCGTCTTCGCCTCCAGGGGACGGTCGCCAACCGGTACATCGACTGTTCTCCACCGTTGCGATGTCTCGTGAGACGCGTCTGGAATGCCGATCTAGGGGTTCCCGCATGCGTCGGCGCGAGGCTGAGAGGTTCGGGTGTGAACGCCGCTGAGACGGTGCAGGGATCAGGGGGTTGGGCGGGCGATCGCTCGCGTGACGATCAAGAGGGGATGAGGGTCATGAGTGAATCGCAAGCCGACGAGGTACCGGCCGCTGAGCCGGTCGTGTTGACGCTGCATCAGGTGGCGTCGTGGATCGGAACGGGCGCCAATGAGCCGGTGACCGCTGCTGAGATCACCGACGCGCTCGGGGAGGAGGGCCTGGGCCGGGTCGCGGGCGCGCTCGGGAAGGGTCCCGCGGAGGCTGCGGCGTATCTGGCTGATCGGCTTCCTCGGGTTACCGACGCAGCGACGCCGGACGGGTCGATGACGCGTGTTCTTCGTCAGGGCACCGTTGGCGATGACGTGCTGCTGGTCCTGTTCTCCGAGGTTCCCGACGAAGTCGAACTCGCTGAGCCCCCGGAGGGGCTCTCCTTCGGGATTGACCCCCTGCCGTCAGGGCAGGCACCGGTGCTCAACCTCCGATGATCTCGGCCGGTACGGTGCGGTGCTCGCTGAAGGCGACCACCGCACCGTGGCCGGCAGGTTCCTCATGGAGGGCCGCGTTGTGGCGTAGGCCCCGTTCATCGTGGCTCGGCTGACCCCCGGCCTCCTTGTGGAGGCTCTCTCCTTCATCAGCTATCCGTCACTCGTTGCAATCAGACATCCGCAAGCTATGGAGAGATCACCTGCCTGAGAGTGACCTTCAGCGGCGCGTACCCGTCCACGATCTCCCGAGCGCGGTCCACGACGAGGGGCCACCGGATCCGTTCACGCGCCATACCGGTACATGTACCCCTCCGCGCCGCCGGCCCCCCCCGGGATACGGATAGACCTCTCCCCTCGGCTATCGCGAGGTAAGAGGTGTCGTTTTCTGAAAGGGGCTTGCCCACGGCATCTGACCTGCACGAATGCAAGATCACCAGATTCGGGGGGTCCCACTCACGGTCACACCTACGGTCCCCCGCCTAGTACAACCGTGCAGACAACCCTCCAGCCCCCTTCCGGTGCAACCATCCCGCGGAGGATCAGCGGGAGGGCTCCCAGGCTTCTGGGCCGGCGCCTCGCCACTCCACGAAGTCGGGGTCGGTGAGGTCCACATCGTCAGCGTTCTCCAGCCCGGCGGCCGCGAGGAAGACCCGGATGTCGGCAGGCCGGTGCGCGACCCCGATGGCGACGCCGTCGTAGCGCACCCGGCGCCAGCCCTGTTTCTCCAGACTTTGATGTGTCTCATGAGACACACGGTCACTGAGATCGTTCCATCCTGATTCCGCAGGTCGCAGGGCTGGTGTGGGCCGGGAGTGACGGGCTCGCGCCGTTCAGGAGCGTGATCGTTGCGGGGAGATCATCAGTCATCTCTGGACTTCGGTGTTGGCGAGGATGAGGAGGGCTCGCAGGAGGATTTGAGTGCAGTTCCATGAGCATGCGGCCTGGGAGCGGAGTCGGAGCTGGCGGGGGCGTGAGCGCTTTGCCTCCCCCCTTGATCATTCCGGTGTGGCTAGGTGCATGATGTGCCTGGACATAGGGGGGACGCATGACGCAGACCACGCCGCCGAGATGGGGGCTGACATCGCCGGGGGCTCCTGGGGATCCGGGTGTGCCGCCGCAGGGGTTCATGCCCGTGCGGCCCCCGGACGGCGGGAACGGTGCGGTGTTCACCGTCGGGGCTGTGGCAGTCGGGGCTGAGGCCGTGATCGCCGCGCTGGTCGCCGTCCTGATCGTCTTGCAGTCCGAGTTTCACGGAGGTGAAGGCGGCCTCGGATGGCTGTTCGGCACCATATTCGCGCTCGTACTGCTGGCAGTCATGTCGGTGATCGCAGGGCTGGCCGGTTCGGCGATGGCGGTGCTTCCCCTCGTCCTCCTCGGGCGTGCGGTGGCCCGTCGTACGGGCCGGCGCGACAGCTGGCAGCTCACCCTGGCCACTGTGGCGGTCGTTGCCGTCGCCCTGGCGCTGGTCATCGGCTCCTGCACGCTCCTGGCCGGCTTCGGCGGACTGCTCGTTTATCCCGTCCTTGCCCTCAGCCTCATCGTCGGGCTGGCACCCGCGACCCTGTGCGCCCGGGCGGCGGGGAACCCCGGAAAGCCCGGGGCCCGCTGGCGGGTGCTCGGGGGCGTGGCGCTGGGCGGTCTGGGGCTGCTCGTGGTGACGCTTGCGGTCGGGGTCGCGGCGTACAGCTCGGGGATCCTCAAGATCTACGAACCGCCCCAGCTCACTGAGGCCGACATGGTCGGCACCTGGACGGACGGCGGCGGCGGAAGCCTCCGCTTCGAGGCGGACGGCACGGTGACGGCAAAGGGCGTCATCAAGTACGAGGCCACAGGTGAGCAGTCCGGTGCCTCCAATTGCACCGGGACATGGCAGCTAACCGAGAACGAGGGTGACCGGCCGTTCGAGCTCAGCATCTCGAACTGCGAGAGCCTGTCCTTCGGCTGGGACATCGGCGGTACGAAGGAACACCCGACGGTCTTCACCTGGATCGGCGAGCCGGATGCGGGTGAGCGGTACATCCTTACGCGGCAGCGGTAAGCCATCCGGGGCTGAGGTCTCGGGCCCGGCCCGGACGGTCGAGCGAGATCACAGGCGCCCGCCACGACAAGATCACCGCCCATCTCCGCGAAGCCGGCCTCGGTTCCCTGGCCGACCTCGGTTTCATCGGCCTGGACGACCAACCAGAGACCGACCCGGTGATCATCACCGGCCGCAAGGCCACCAACAACCACAAAGTCACTCACGCGGAGAAGGAAGCGAACCGCCTGCTCAACCGCGAACGCGCCGCCGTCGAGCGCGGCTTCGCCAACCTCAAGTCCTGGCGCATCCTCGCCAAGGTCCGCATGAACTCCCGCCACGCGACCGCCCTCCTGCGAGCCCTCCTCTTCCTCGCCAACACCGAAGTCCAGAGGTGACCGATGATCTCCCCGCAACGATCACGCTCCTGACCGGTGCGAGCCCGTCACTCCCGGCCCACACCATCCCTGTGACCTGCGGAATCAGGATGGAACGATCTCACTCACTCGTAGCGTGTCCGCGGCTCAGCGGGATGGGGATCACCGTGGCTGAACGGCCGATGGCGTGCTCACGCAACGATGCATTCTCCGCGAGAAGCGTCATGATGACGGCGGCCGCGGCGTCGACCTGGTCCTGGAAGGTGTGACACTCCTCGCGGCTCTTGCGCAGTTTTCTGCGCAGTGCGGCGAGCTCCGATGTGTGCTGGTGCCGCAGGGTGCCAGCCGGACTGCTGGCGATGCGGCCGTCCCACTCGGTGAGGATCTCGGTCGCCCGGTTCATGGTGGCCCCGCTGACGCCGGCCTCGCGGCAGAGGTTGTTCTTCGTGAGTTTGCCGTCGGTGCGCTCAGGTTGGCCGGAGAGGAGCCGCTCCATGGCATCCCGCAGGGCCTGCTGGGTCTTGGCGGAGGTCATTGTCCGGCCTTCTTGAGCATCAGGTTGATCTCGCCCAGCTGGGTGTCGAGCAGAACCCGGCGGTTGGTGGGGAGCTGGGGATCGGCTCGCAGCCGGTTCAGGGAGGTGCGTTCGGCCGTCCAGATCGGTAGGTGTTCTGGCCCGATGATGCTGTTGGCGCATCGGGAGGGTTGGCAGCGGTCGAGCGGAGGATCGCCGCCGAAGGCTACGGGGCACACGGAATCTCCCCCAGATGAGACATTCCTCGACGTCTGGAGAACCCTGCTCGTCGGGCGGGTAGACGATCAGCTTCGCGGACATGCGCCCAGCCTGTTCCCGTCGCACCCCACTAGCGCCCGGCCGCGCGCGAACGGGTGAGGCGGCAGTTCACGGCCACCAGCGAAAAGCCCCACCGGCGGCTTCGGCCCCGGAGTACGTTCGGACGCACGGGGTGCGGCCCTGGCCACCAGGGCCGCGACGGGGGCCGCACCCCGACAGAGCTTGCCGACCATGCGACACCCCCCGGCCTGGGATCCCTCGTGCGAGTGGACGGGGGCCGCCGGCGAACCGGTCCGGTCCCAACGCCGTCGCAGGGCTCATGAAGCCGATCGACGAGCAGCACATCGCGGAGCCCGGCCTGGTGGTCCTGGACATCACCGGCGGGGACGAGGACACCGTCCGGGCCGTCATGGCCGCGCTGGACGAGCACTGGGCCACATCGGGTGTCGGCCCGGTGCGACGGGATCCCGGGGAGCCCGGCGTCCGGGCCCGGATCTACGCCGACGTCCTGCGCCCGGGACGGCACAGCCCGTGAGTGGAGCCTGGGCAAGCCCTTCGTGAAGGGCTTGCCCAGGGTCGCCTAAGGCTTGCCCTGACGCTCAGGCTTCTTCGTCCTTCACCCCCCACACGGGATACGCCCGCCCGGTGCCATGGCAGTGGCGGCACGATCCGTCGCCTCCGCAGGAGCCATGCGCGTTGATGTTGTCGACGGCATCGCGCAGGAGCCGGGCGAGGCCGTCGACGTGACCGGCGTGGAGGTCGATCTGGTGGCGCTTGCCGACCATGATCTCCAGCGCGGTCCCGGGCGTGGCATTGCCCAGTTCGTAGGTGATGTCGCGGGTGATCGTCGTGATCAGTTTGTGGAGCCGGCTCGTCGTCTCCCCGCCGGACAGCTCCACTCGCGCGGTGAAGGCGATGTCGTCGGGCTGGGTGAGGGAGAGGAACGCGTCGGGGTGGTCGAAGGGTACGAGTCGGCCGACGGGCTCGCCGTGGGCCCCGTTGAAAGAGGCAAGGGCATGCCACATGTCTCCCGGGAGGCTCGGCACGAGCCCGGCGTAGGACTGCGTGTTGCGTCTCATGGCTCCGGTGTATGGCCGGCGCGGCGGCCTCGGCCGGCTCCGGGCCGCCGCGTCCCAGACGGTGCTGCCACGACCTTGGGAGGCGTCCCGTCCTGCGGCCCGGACGCTGGGCAAGCCCTCCGCGGCGAGGGCTTACCCAGCAGGGAACGTGACCGGTCAACGCGGCCGAGCGTGACCGATCCGACGCCCGCCATCGGTCAAACAGCACGACGGCGCCGTGACCGGTCCACGCAACTCCCAGCCGAGACGGTGACCGGTCATCGGTCAGCCAGCCCCTCGCCGGGAAGACCGCGGTGGCTGTGACCGATGCCGCCTGCCCCGGAGTGCCTCCGGGGCAGGGTGGGCAAGCCGCACTCGCGGGTGGCTGCCTAGGCTCCCCTTGGGCTTGCCCAGCACCAGTCAGCGGCCGACCGCTTCGGGGTAGCGGGCGCGGCGCTCGTGCGGGTCGTCGACGCCGATCTCGTACCAGGGCTCGCCGCCCTGGAGGCTGGGCAGGGTGTTGGCCCACGCCGCGATGGTGATGCCCTTCACGGCGGCGGTGAGCGCCTGGAGGCGGTTGTCGAGGAGGTGTTCGGCCTTGCCCGCCAGGACGACGTGCAGCCGCGGGAAGGTGGTGGAGCGGGTGTAGCGGTGGCGCTGCCAGAACGGGTACGTCCCGCCGGTGGTGCCGCGGGCTCCCTCCCAGACGCGGTGCCCGGCGTAGCGCTCGTAGTCCCAGACTTCGTTCGCGAGGCGGGCCTGGGACATGGTTCCATTGTCGAGTTCGAAGAGGCGGACCTCGCTGGTCTTGGTCGGCACGGCGAGGACGGCGTCGGTGTTGAAGGACAGGCCGGTCTGCTTGATGGCGTGGTTGACCTCCACCTGCCAGTCGGACAGGAACTCCCGGCGACCGCGCAGGACGGTGTCGGCGTAGGCGAGGATCGTGTCGGTCACCGCGAGACCGTGCGGGCCGAACCCGGCGCCGACAGCCTTCGCTCCGGTGCCGGCCTTCGGTCGGGGAGGCAGCTCGTTGCCGTCGGCGAGAGCCTTCTGCCCTGCCGGGGTGAGGTTCCAGATCCGGTGCTTGCCGTCCTTGCCGTTCGTCTCCGCCAGCCCGAGTTTCTCCAGTTCCACCATCGCCCTGCGCACGTACGACCGTCCGTCCGACTCCTCCCCCGTGATCACCTGAGCCATCTGCCGAACCGCGGCTATCCCTACACACCCCAGCATCCTCAGAGCATCGGCCCGTACCTTCCCGGCCGTGGGAGTGGACTTCTTCCCCTTCGCTGCTGTCTCAGGGTTAGGGAGAGAGGTGTCAGCGCGCCGAGCGGCCCCCTGACGGGCGGTGTGAGCTGCGGTTGTCGGCACGACGTTGAAATCGTTCACGGCACTGGACGCGGCACCGGCTTCCGGACCGTCTGCGGGGCTCTCAGCACCCCTTGACCAGGTCGGGCCCGGCTCCGGCTCTGGCTGCCGGGCGCTGCTGGCGTACGCCATCGTTCAGGCTCCTCGCGGGTGGCGCGGGACTCCGGGCAGAGTCCCGCATTCACCTGCTACAGGTGCCGCCGAAGCCGATCGTGTGACGCCCGTTATCGAGCCGTGATCATGTGGTGGGCGCGGCGCAGAGCTCGGAGACGATCGTGAACGACGTCGTCACCATCGGCACCGCCATGGCCGGCGGCACACCCGAAAGGCGGTGACCACATGGTCTCCTCACAGGTCTCCCCGGCCGCTGCCGTGTAGGCGGCGGCCGGGGAGCGGAACCCCTAGACCGGGCCGAACCAGGTACAGGGTTCACCCGGCGGGCAGCTCCACCCCCGGTCGTCCAGACCGTCCGAGGCGGACGGGTCCGCAACGGCGGAGCCGAAGGTGGATTTAGGCGGGGGTTCCTCCATCAGGTAGCCAACTTTGCTGGGGTCCTCCTCAAGGTGGTAGACACCCACTGCCTTCAGGAAGGGCTGGTACGTGTCCCATCGGCGCTCCACCGTCCCCAGCACGGGTAGGTTGAGCCGGGCCCCGCGATCCGCAGCGCCCGCTTCGGATGTGTTGTACATGCTGCCTCCTTTCCCTCGCCGACCGCGGCGGAAGGACCCGCCGCTGACATGAGGCCCTCACCTGAACAGGGCGCCAATGGCCTTCGCGGCCAGAGGGATCAGCCAGGCGAAGTCCGCCTCGACGCCGCCGCTCACGGTGCCCGCGGCCTGCGGGGCCGCCGGGGTGCGGTTGACCGCCGGCGCCTGGAGGGGCGTCTGCAGGACGCCCGACGGGGCCGCCCGGGTTGTGAAGTCTTCATTCATGTCCGTGTTGTCCTTCCCTTTCGGTGCCAGGGGCTAGTACATGCCCCAGGGCAGGACTCCTTCCCTGGGGACCAACCGTTGCCAGTCGATCTTGAAATTCGCCTCGGCGCCCGGCGAATCGGCACCAACGCGTGCCGGAGCGGCGGGGGTGCGGTCGACCGCCGGCGCCTGGACGGGCGTCTGCAGGACGCCCGACGGGGCCGCCCGGGTTGAGAAGTCTTCATTCATGTCCGCGTCCTTTCCTACGGTTCCGATGAACTAAGTCCGACCGGAGAGCCAGGCGTCCAAGATGCCCTTAGCTCCATGGCCGATGAGTGTCCAGGGCATTTCCCAGTTGGCCTCCGCGCCCGGTGTGTCGCTGTCGGCGCGCGCCGGGGCGGCGTGGCTCCGGTCGACCCCAGGCACCTGGAACGGCGTCCGCAGGGTGGCGGACGACGCCGCACTCTGGGGGATCTCACTGTTCATCCCGGCGTCCTCTCAGGACGGTGCAGCGGTGGCAGGGGACCCAGACGCCCGCCACCGCTGCGACGGATGCTGCATGACGGTCTCTAGAAGAGGACCTTCTTCGCGATGTTCCAGATGTCGCCCAGGCCGAAGTTGGCCTCGACTCCGTCGACTCCTTCGCCGGAGCCCTTGGGCCCGGCCGGGTCGCGGTCGATGGCGGGGGTCTGGAACGGCGTCCGCGGAGTGCCGTATGGAGCCGGCCTCTCCTCACGCCGCGCAAATGGCTCGTTCATCTTTCTCACCTTTCACCTGGTGACTGGCCGACGGGCGGTTCCCGCCGGAGGCTTCCCTCGTTGTCCTGCTTCCTGTGCGGGGTGCTCAGAGCGCTTGGGCTCGCTGCGCATAACACATCTGCCGCGCAGGTCCCCAGAGCTCCGCGCAGCCGGAGCGGGCCGCCTCGACACCGTGGCCGTCGTGCCGCTCCTGCGGCTCTTGTGACGGTTCGCGCGAGACCGGCGGTGCCTGAAGGGGGAGTGAGGAGGATGCTGGGGTTCTGGTCTGGTTCATGGGGGCTCCTTGGTTCGAGCCGGCAGTCAGACCCTGCCGATGAACGTGTGGACCGGAGCGAGGCTGACGGGCAGGTCGTCGCTCACGTCGAAGGTGAACAGGTACGACACCGGCGCCCGCTGGTCGTTCTCCGGGTCGAAGAAGGTCAAGGTGACGTCCTGGCAGTCCGAGCCGGGGCGGCAGAAGGGACTCTTGGAGACGCTGACGGTGTCCAGCGAGTAGAAGTTGTTGTTCTTGCCAGGGACGTGCTCTGCGGAGAGGATGCCGTCCTGGATCTCGGCACCGACCAGGAACGCATTGGTGCCCGCCGCGTTCAGCGCTCGGTCGCCGGAGCTCTGGCCAAGGTTGCGGAACTTCCAGTAGATCTTGTCCAGCAGGGCGCGCACGGTGTGCCTGAGGAACGTTCCCTTCTCTCCGGCGAACTCATTGCGGACCTTCGCCTCGGCAGCGGCCTGTGCCGCCGCGTTCTCCCCGGCCTCCTTGCGCGCCTCCCTCACCTTGATGTTGACCACTGCCTCAAAGACGGAGTCGACCAGCAGTGTCTCGTTCCAGGTGAACAGGCCGCGGCTCTTTACCTCGACCACGGGGACAACCTGTCCCGAGAACAGCCGGACGGTACGGTCGGTGAGGACTCCGGGTATCGATACCCGGGAGACGAAGTCGAGGTCCTCCTTATCCTTGGCCTGTCCGAGGAGGGCGTCCCGGAAGGTTCGGTAGACGAAGGAGACCGGCGGGTAGGAGAGGGTCTCGAGGAGTTTGGTGAGCTGTTTGGAATCGCCTGCAGCGCCGGCTGCGAGACCGTGCACCTGCTCTGCGGACGCCTTGGGGTTCTCGATGATCGGCCGGGTCCAGTCCATGCCTACCGGTGTCTCCGCCTCAAGGGCGTAGAGCGGGGTTGCGTCCGCGTTGAGCGTCCAGGTCAGTTTGTCCGAGGCCCATGGGTTCTTGCTCAGGTAGGCGTGCAGCTGCTGGGGGTCGTAGACGTTCGGTTGGACCTCCTGTTCTGGGTGGCCCGACGTCGCCGGAACGACGATGTTCGGCATCTGCTGACGGAAGCTGTCCCGGCGGGCCTCGGTCTGGAAGTCGAACCCGATGGTGCCGATCGCGTAGATCAACTGCTTCCCGGGGAGGGGAGTCGGGACGGGCGGGGTGGCACCGCCTGCACCGGGATGCCCGCAGGTACCGCCGCATCCGGCGCAGGACGGGCAGACGCCGATGCTCGCGGGGTAGGCGGCAGGTGCCGTATAGGCCGCGGGCGCGGCATAGGCGTGGGGCGCGGCGGGGGCCGCGTAGACCGGGGACGCGGCGGGTGTGGCGTAGGCGGCAGGTGCGGCGCTGGGTTGGACTCCAGCCTGCATCCCGGGCTGCATCGCCGGAGGGGCGGGCGGCAGGGGCGGCGGCGCGGGCCACGGGTCCGGGGAGGGGGCTGCGGGGACCGGCGCGTCACCGGGAGCCGGCGCCTGGGCCGGTGCGCCCTGTGACGAGGCGGTCTGCGCTGCCGGCACCGGGGTTCCGGCGCCCGCGGGCGCCTGGGACATGGCTGCGGGTGCGGCCTCGGAGGGTTCCTCAACCTGCGCGTTTACGGCGTGCATGTCCATGACGATGGCTCTCTCTTTCTCTTCGGTGTGCGTCGCGCCGTGAGCGCCGGATGGTGTGCTGCCCATCCCGCTGACCAACGCGATGGCGCCGGCGGCGTGCAGCCTGCCGCCGAGCAGCCTGCGGCACTCGGGTGAGTCGGCCGGGCTGCAGGGCGGACGGATCGCGGACTCGCGTATGGCGCGGCCCGCGGCAAGTGGGTCGGCTTTGCGGCCCTCGGCCAGCTGCCGCGCCACCAGGAGCGCAACGACACCGGTCACCGCCGGGGCGGCGAAGCTGCTGCCGGTCAGCGAGGCGAGCGAGCCGCCGGGCGCGGCGCCTTGGATGGCGTGTCCGGGGGCCAGAACTCCGTTCAGGCGGTACGCGGCGCCCCAGTTGTTGATGTCGAGCGGCGCTCCGGCCGCGTCGGCTGCCCCGACGGCGAGCACGGACGGCGTGGCAGCGGGGGCTTGCAGGCAGTCGCACCCATCGTTCCCCACGGCTGCGACCACCAGCACGCCGTTCTGCTCGCACAGCCGGAGCGCCCGCTCCAGCATGCTGTCCGTCGCACCCTCGGGGGTCCGCTCCCCACCGCTGATGTTGATGACGTGGGCTCCTGCCTCCACGGCCTGTTCAACGGCTCGCGCCAGGTCCAGCTGCGGTACGCGCGTTATCCGGCCGTCCGGAGACTCCCGGAACACCGGAAGCAGTAGTCCCGTGCAGCGGGGCACGAGACCGAACACCGATGAACCGGGCTGCCCGAAGAGCAGGCTCGTGACATGTGTGCCGTGCAGCGACATGGGTCCGGGGCCGGCGGGGCCCGACACCAGGGTGGGCATTCGGGTGAGGTTCGATCCCGCGAAACAGGGATGTGCCAGGTCTACCGGGCCGTCGAGGACCGCCACGCGCACCTCGGGGCTGCCGAGGAGCTTCTGCTCCCCTACTGTCCCGCGCAACACCGACCGGATGTCCATGCTGAACCTCCGCGTACCGCAGTATCTCGACGCGCACTGATTCGCTCCGAAGCGGTCCGAAGCGGCCCGGCCGTCGCGTATGACGCGCCAGGCCATGAGGCAGGTGTCCCACGGGCGCGTTTCTGCGTCGTTCCCTCGTCCGAAGGAAAGCGTTTGATGTTCGTTGCACAGGCGTTTCGGAGGTGTCCCGCCCCCCGTTGCAGAAACGTTCCTGCGTCGTGGTTGACTGCATGTGGGCAGCGTGGGGACTGCACAGATTTGGCATGACGGGTAACCGGCTGGTACGTCTCGCCCGGTTGCAGCCAAATGTGCCGTCGCGCAGAGTGAGAGGCGTGTCGCAAGGAGCCCATCTCGAAATCCTGCGGCCCTTCCAAGTCACCTGTGGAGGGCGGCGCGTCGCCGTCTCCCATGCAGCTCAGCGGTTGCTGGCCTTCCTCGCCCTTCACCGCGAGGGCATGGACCGACGTTCGATCGCAGAGCAGTTGTGGCCCGACTGCACCACTTGCCGGGCCGCCGCCAATCTGCGATCCGCGCTTTGCCAGGGCAGAAGGCTGGGTCCAGGCCCCGTCATCGAGAGCGTCGATCGCAGCCTCGCGCTCGCACCCTCCTGCTCAGTCGACTTTCACGAGGCGTGGGGCGCGGCCTGTCGGCTCGTGTCGGGCGACGGCCAGCTCCCCGACGGGGACCGATTGGTGGCAGACCTGAGCCAGGACCTGCTCCCTGGCTGGGACGATGAATGGCTGCTCCTCCCACGCGAACGCTGGGATCAGCTCAGGCTGTACGCCCTGGAGGCACTGGCAAAGCATTTCCAGACCGAGGGCCGCCATCTGTCCGCGTTGCAGACATCACTCGCCGCCGTCTCCATCGATCCGTTCCGCGAGACCCCCCACCGGATTGCCGTCGAGGTCCACCTGGCCGAGGGCAACGTGGCTTCCGCGGTCAAGCGGTACCAGGACTACCGGCGTTTGCTGCAGATGGAGTTGAAGGTTGCCCCGTCGCCTCAGCTAACCCGTCTCGTCCGTGACCTGACACGAACGTAGGCGATCGGAGGCGGTGGACCGCACACCCGCTGACTGGGCGATTGCATGGCCCAGTCAGGAGACCGGACGGCGGAGGCGATCCGTGCGACCCGAACGATCACCGGCCTCAGCCTTTGAAACAGCAAGCTCCCGCTGGACAGTGCGCCCGTCGCGGTCACAGAACCCGACTGGCTTGAAGCCGCCCAGGACGCGGCCGGTGTCCTTGAGGCCGCAGGTGCCCACGCGACAGTGCTTTGCGACTGGTGCGACCGCACCATCACGCGAGAGGCCAGCCCGCTTGATCCTGCCCGTGTAGTGGGCCATGGCCATTGAAGTGGGCCTCCAACTGGAAGGCGCGCTAGCCGGCCAGGGCGAGGAGCAGCATGGCAGCCTGACCGACCCACAGCTTGTCGGCGGATCCGGCTCCTGACGCGCGGTCACGCGCCGAACCTCGCAGCGGGGTGCTAACGGCGTTAGCACCCCGGACGATCTTGAGCCCGCGCAGGCTAATCGCTGCGCGGGCTCAGACTGGGTCCCCGGGCTACTCGTTGCCGTGCGCAGCCAGAAGGCGCTCCAGGAGGACTTCCCGCTGGGCGGCGTCCATCCTTTCGAAGACGAGGTCGGCAACCTTGTGCCCGTCGTCCCAAGGCGCCTGCGCCTGAGGACTGGCCGGCTGTGGGATGCGCACTGCGTCGGCATCGACGATTTCGGGATCCGTCGACGCCGATACGTCTTCAGCGGTCCGCGAGGTGAGTGCGGGGTCGGCACCAGACGCCGTGGGCGGGGTGCTAACGGCGTTAGCACCCGCGTCGGCCGGGCTCTGCTTGCGCTGCTTCGCCCGAGCGCGCTTTTCGAAGGCTTCTTCGACCGCCTCCTGCTGCTGCTGAGCAGGTAGCTGCCCGACGTTCCGTGCGATCTCCACCGGGAGGCTGCGGTCCTCGACTGCGGCCTGGAGCTCGGGCGTCAGCTTCAGCAGGGCGATCCTCTGCGTCACCCATGGGCTGGACTTTCCCAGGGCGCGCGCGACGGCACGCTGGGAGCCGTGGACGGCCACGAGGCGCTCAAGGGCCTTCGCCTCGTCGAGCGGGTCCAGGTTCTCGTGCTGGACGGCTGCGGTGAGGGCCGTCTCAAGCAGAGTGTCCGCGCTCTCCGCGAGGGAGTCGTCCACGTGAACCGGTACGTCGTCCAGCCCCGCGAGGCGTGCGGCCGCCAGGCGCCTGTTGCCGTCCACGACGACGAACGCGGCACGGCCGAGGTCGGCCTGGCCCGGGTGGGCCTCGAGGAACGCCATCCTGGTGACGATGGTGAGGGGTTGGATCACCCCCCGCGAGGCGAGACTGTCCGCGAGATCTTCGACGGAGCGGAGTTCCACCCGCGGGTTGTACGGATTGTGGGCCAGCGCCTCCAAAGCGACCCGGAGGGTGTCCTGCCGTGCGACTGGCTGCTCCTGCTCCTGGCCCGAGAACCGGGCGAAGCTGGCGGCCCGGCTGCTCATAGGCTGGGCGACCGCGTTGAACGTGGGGGAGTCTCCCAGCATGTCTGCCTTGCTCACGAGAGCTTCACCCCTCGGGCGATCTGCCGCATCTGGTGCGCCTGCTCGCAGTCGGGTGCGTAATCCAGCAGACCGCGCTGCTTGCGGACGGCTTCGCGCTGTTCCTTGACGTCGGGGATGACGGCGAGGACGGGGGGTGTGCCGAGGCTCTTCCACTTTTCCAGGGAGGAGGTGGCGATGTAGCCACGGCGGCTGTCGAACTTGTTGACGACGAGGCCGAGCTGGTTGATGACGAGGTCGAAGTCCCTGGAGAGGGAGTCGATCTGCTGGATCAGCATTCCGTAGGCCTGCGCGGAGGTGTCTTCAGCCTCCACGGGGATGACGAGTCCGGATGCGCCGGGCTTCTCGTCGTCGCGCTGGCGCCCGTAGGTGAGGGCTGCGTCCATGGCGAGTCCGAGGCTGGGCGGGGAGTCCACGACGATGACGTCGAAGTGGTCTTCGAGGGGAGCCAGAGCGCGCTCGAGAGCGGCCTCTCGGGGTCCACGGAAGACGGTGAGGCCGGAGTCGAGGAGAAAAGCCTCGAACGCGGCCGGCAGGATGCGCAGCCGGCCACCGAAGCGGTCTCCGTCTATGGCGACGGTCAGGTCCAGCAGGGGCTGCTCTGCCTGTGCGCGGTGGAGCATGTGTGTGATCAGGCTTTCCTCACCGGCCGGGGTGGCGGTGAGGCCGAGCTGGTGGGTGAGGTGTCCCTGGGGGTCGTAGTCGACCAGGAGGACCCGCAGGCCGTCTTCGGCGAGGGCCTGGGCGAGGCCGGCGGATACGGCCGTTTTGCCGACGCCGCCCTTCTGGTTGCAGACGATGAAGCGGCGGGTGGCGTGCTGGGCTTCGGCCGGGTTGTTGTCCAGCCAGAGGGCTACGGCTTGCGCCAGGCCCTGGATGTAGGAGACGCCTCGCTCGCGGCAGTCGGCCTTGAAGTCCTCGTAGAGGCCTTCGGGCAGATAGGTCCCGAAGGAGTCGGCCCTGGCGGTGTTGACGGTGGGAAGCTCGTCGGTGCAGGCACGCCAGGCTTCGATGCCTGCGGCTACGGCGTCCTGCATGTCGGTCTGGAGCTGCGCTGCGCGGACCTTGAGAGCCTGCTGGAGATGAGCGGGCATTTTGGAGACGAGCTTCTCCCGCTCCTCTCCTGGATTCGGAGATGACATGCACGGCAGCATACTGCCGTCTGCGCCAATCTCGATGATCCAATAGGCGCGTTTTGCCGATTTTCTACGGTAGTTCCTCCAGGAGTGCTAACGGCGTTAGCACTCGCTGGGGTGCTAACGCCGTTAGCACCCCCTCAATCCGCCCGACGCTTCGCGGAACGGCTACGCAAGGCGCGGCCCCCGCGTCAGCATGAACTCATGCCAAAAACCCTGAAGTTCACTGGTGAAGAGAAGAACATGACACTCGACGAGCTCGAGCTGTTCGTGAAGGCAGCCCGCGCTGCCGAGGCGCCCGGCGACAGCAACGTCAGCGCCGTCGTGAGCACCAGCGGCAAGATCAACGAGATAGAGGTCGAGCTCGACTCCTAGCTCCTGCGACAGGTTCGCCGCCACTCGCCGAACGCGAGAGGCCCGGCTCTCCTCGCCGACGAGCGTGGGGGAGCCGGGGCCTTATGTGTCAGGGCGCCCGCGGCGCGGGAGCCGTGGCGGTCGCGCTCCCGCCCCCCGCGACGGCCATGGCGAGCAGCACGGTGACGTCGTTGCCATGAGGGTTGATGTAGCTGTCGTGGTCGCTGACGTCGAACGTGGCTTCCTCCACGGTGACGGTGAAGCCGGGGCGGACGAGGGCGGCGCGGCCTGTCAGTTCGGTGTTGAGGCGGTCGGCGTCGCGGGAGGCCAGCCAGGTCTGGCTGTAAGGGCCGAGGCGCAGCAGGGTGTAGCCGGGCCCGTCGGGGCGGCGGGCTTCGACGTAGACGCCGTAGTGGGCGGGGGCCATGCCGACGTCGTCGGGGAGCGGCAGGTTCGCGGCGGCGTGGGTCTCGCAGCGCAGCCAGCCCCGGTCGGTGTAGCCGATGTCGTGGCCGTGGCGGCAGGCCGCGGCGATCGGGGCGTCGGGGTGGACCAGAGCAACGGCGATCGTCTCGGTGCCGTGGTCGTCGCCAGGGCGGGGATGCGCACGCTCGATGAAGGGGCCGACCCGCACGGCGATGTCTCGGCCGCTGTCCGGCGTCCACGGTTCCGGGGGAGCGTACGGCGGCGAGCATCGCGCGGAACTCGTCGACGACGGCCTGGTCCTCGGGGGTGCGGGCGCCGGGGGTGGGGCCGCAGCGGCGGAAGCGTCGAATCATCGGGCGGTCTCCTGTCCGGCGTGGGTGGCGGGCGTCTTGAGGACTCGGGGCAGATGGACGTGCAGGTGCTCGATGACGACCTCGCGGCCGCGGGCGCGGAGTTCGCGGGCGCGGAGTTCGCGGGCGCGGAGTTCGGTGAGTCCGGAAGCCCTGTGCCTACCTCCTGCACAGCCGATGGCGATGTGGCTGGGGCCGGCGGGGAGGTCGGCGTAGTCGGCGAGGTTGGCGAGCAACTCGCGGGCGCCGGGGGTCTTCAGGACGACGTCCTGGACACAGGGGTTGAGGCCGTCGAGGTCGAGGATGTCGCGGGCAGCGGCCGGGTCGCGGAGCCGGGCACGGACGTCTTCGATCCGGTCGGCGGCGGGCGGAACGGGCGAGCCGTCCGGGCCGGTGGACAGGTGGAGGTAGCCGAACGAGGTCAGACGGATCGGGCGCATGAAGGGGGCCTCCAGATTGCTGGTGAGGAGCGGAGCGGCGGAGCGCCGCCCCGGGCCAGGAAGGCCGGGGCGGCGCTCCGGGGGGGGCTCGTCAGGAGTTGGGGGCCTCGGCCACACTGATGATCCGGCGTGGTCGAACGCCAGCTCGTCGGGCAGCTCGTCCAGGGGCCACCAGCGGGCGGTGCGGGCGTCGTCACCGGCGGTGGCCTGCGTGCCGTCAGGGACGACGGCCATGTAGGCGAAAGTGACGTAGTGGCCGCGCGGGTCCCGGTCGAGCTGGTCCCAGACGCCGATCTGGTGCAGGGCGCCGACGGGGACGTGGACGCCGGTCTCTTCGGCAAGTTCGCGGGCTGCGGCCACGTACGGCGCTTCGCCGGCGTCGACGTGACCGCCCGGCAGCGCCCAGGCGCCTTCGAAGGGGGGCCAGCCGCGCTCGATCAGCAGGACGTGGCCGCTAGGGGTGACGGCGACCACGTCCGCGGTGTACTGGACGGTCTCGGGCTCGGTCATGTTCGCCTCTCGGTTAGGGGTGGGTGGTGTCGGTGACGACGAGGAACTGGTCGCTGGCGAGGTCCATGACGACGCAGGCGTTGGTGCCCTGGGCGCGCTGGGCGGCGGCGTATTCGTCGGCGGGCCAGGAGCCGCAGGGGTGGCCGGCGGGGAAGCGCTCCAGGACGGTGCGTGGCTGCGCGGCGGTGGCCATCAGGCGTCGCGGCCGTTCACGCGCTCGTCGATGTCGATGAGGGTGGCGATGGCGTCCGGGTTGTCGGCCAGGCCGACCCACCGGCCGCGGACGGTGAAGACGGGGACCCGGTCGCTCTCTCCGTCAAAGACGACGACGTAGTCGGCGTACCGGTCGAGGAGCATGTCGCTCAGGACCGGGATGAGCGCGGTGTCCAGGACCTCCAGGGGATCGACGGTGAGGTGGGCTTCCCCGTCCGGCGCCTGCGGCCGGACCAGGGTGCCGGTGACACGCAACAGGTCGCCGGGCTGTATGCCGGTCAGCAGCGCGTGGGTGATCCTGGGGTCGCCGCTGGTGCAGGAGACGACCGTGCCGGGCGCGTCGTCGGCGAGGGTGTCGATGTCGGCGGGCCGGACGATCAGGTCGAAGGTGGCCGTGTCCGAGCGACGGCCGGGGGCGGGGATCGCGTCGACCCAGCCGTCGACGGCGCAGTGCTTGGTGTCCATCAGCTGGCCTCCGCCAAGGCCTTGGTGGGGCGAGGGGAGCGGGGTCGGTGGGTGCGCTGCGCGAGCACCAGGAGCTCGCAGTTGCGCTTCTGCTCCGCAGGCGTGAGGGGCCGGGCTTTCGAGGCGCCGTGGCGGTGCCACAGGGGAGAGGCCGGCGGTTCTGGGTAGGCGAGCGCGCCTTCCGGGGGAAGCCCATGATCATCGGGGCGCCCGCGCCCATGAAGGCCGACCGTCCTGGCAGCGGCTACCGACCCGGTCCGGCATTCGGCCGTCCCCACCGGGCCGGTGGAGCGCTGACCCGGGAACCGCGCCGCGGCTGAGGGACTACCGTTTCTCGGCCACGACAGGCGGATTCCATCGCACCTGTCGTGGACCAGCCGCCTGTTCCCATTGCAGTCCAGAATCGAACCTGCGTTCACCCGCCCTGCGCGGCCGTGAGAGGTGCCCCGGCAAGGGTGCTCGTCTGCCGTTTCGGCCCCAGCGTTGGGGGACGAGCACAGGTCTCCTGCGATGGGTGGGCCTGTGGGCTGGGTGTCTGTACGGGTGTGCGCGGGCCCACATCGTGGGTTGTAAGGCGAGCGCCCCTCCGGTAGGAGGGGCGCTCTGATTGACGTACGGGTGCAGGCAGGTGGGTCAGCTGCGCTGTACCAGGTGGTCGATCGAGAAGAGGAGATGATCCTCGCCGTACTGGAAACGGCTGCTGAGGGTCTCGTACCGGGCGTACCGCGCCTCGTTGAGTGGCAGTTGCAGGACTTCCAGTGTCCGCAGGAACAGGCGGAACCCGAGGTCGGGGTCGACCTGGGTGACGACCTGTTCCAGTGCTCCCATCACCGCAGTGCCCTCCAGAGGACGGAATGCAGGGCTGATCGCCTTGCCTGAGGCGAGGGGTGCCATCTCCCGGATTTCACGGAGGACCGCGTCACCGGTATCGGTGTGAATGGCCGAGGCCACCGGGAGGTAGGCGGGAGCGACCGCGGTCAGGTGCTCCTCGCACACTTCCACGACCTGCTCCAGCCACTCCCGGCCGCCGACACCGCACTCGTCGATGTTGTAGCCCCGGTTCGTCGCCGCCAGCCACAGCACGGTGATGGTGTCGTCGGACAGCCCGGAGTCGAGCATCCGGCGCGTGTCCTCCCACAAGATGGCCGCCTCGGAGCCCGGAGGCCGCTCGTACCCGTCATATGTCACGGCGGTCTCGACGGCCGCGCGGGGAGTCCGGTAGTGCCACCCTGCCGTGAACTGTCTGGCGAGTTGGGAGAGTCCGAAATCCCCGGAGACGCCCTGCCTGGTGGTGCTGACCTGCGGCCAGACGATGTACAGGCCGTCGTGGACGGTGCCTGCGGGGAAGCCGAACTGTCGGCCAAGTGCCAACAGACGGCGGTATTGCTCATACGGGACGGGCACGGCGTGGGCTTTGAGCGCGCGGAGGAACAGCCGCATGCCGAGGTCACCGTCGGCACCGGTCACCACCCGTTCCAGAGCGTCGACGAGGTCCGGCAGCGCCGACGCGCCGGCAAGGGCCGGGGCCGTGGACCGCAGTTCCGCCACGACCGCCTGGCACAGTCCCACGTCCCGCGCTGGCCGCACCGGTGGCGGATTGTAGGAGCGCTTGTTCTGCCGGAGCCGTGCTGTGGACACCTCCGAGATCCGCTCCAGCAATCCACGGCAGGTCATACCGTGGTCGGCCGGGTCGAAGGCGTTGCCGGTGGAGGCCAGCCACACCGTGCGGAGGATTCGTTCCGGCAGCTCGGAAGCCAGCAGGCGGCGAGCGTCCTCACCCAGTTCGACGGCCTCCTCACCCTCGGATCCGTCGGCGATCTCTTCCGCGTACCCCAGGGCGCCGGCCGGGCCAGTGCCGGAGCCTCGGCGACTCAAACGTTCGGTCAGGGCGGTCAGGCCGAAATCCTCTCCGTAGCCGAGTTCGTAGTACGTCGGACGTTCCTGGGTCATGGAGTTCCCGTCGGGAAGGCGGTCATGATGGCGAATCCACCGCGCCCCTCGCCGGTGTGGCCCTTCACCTTCATCAGTTTCAGCGAGACGCTGTTACCGGCGTTGGTCACCGTGACGCCGTCCGGGTGGTACATCTTCCCAAGGGACGGATAAGCATCCCAAGTCCCTGTGATGTCCAGGACCACCTCGCCTTCGGCGGCTGGTACCGGTACTCGCTCTGTGCGCGCCGGGCGTTCTCGCGGGCCTGCACGGCGGCCTGCTGCCGTGCCTGCTTGATGTACGCGGCTCGCTGCTGCGCCTCGGTGGCGTGCTGGGTGGGGGCCTCGGTCGCCATGCGCGAGCGCAGCGCCTTCTCCTCCTGCAGCTTGCCCACCGCCGTGGTGTGCTTCTGGGCAGTGCCACGGAACTCTGCGGCCTGGCGCTCGGCGAGGTTGGCCTTCCTCTCGACGACGCTGTTGGCGATCCGTTCGATCTCTGGGAGCCGTTCGCGCATCGCGGCGAGCCGAGTCTGCAGCTCTGCGACGTCGGAGGGGCCCTGCCGGCGGGAGCCCTGCTCCTCGAACAGGGTGACCGTCTCCGGGCTGCGGATCGTGGCCCACGCCTGGCGTCCGGCGTCCTCGGCGGCCCGCCCGGCACGGTAGAGCTCCCGGTACCCCTCGGTCTCCTTCTTGTCGTACTCGGCGGCGATCTCCAGCGTCTCCTTACGGCTGGTGCCGGCCAGCCGCAGCGCCAGGCGGGACTTGCCCTTGGCCTCGGCAACCCGGCGCAGGACCTCCTGGGCGTGCCGTACGGACTCGCGCGCCTGGTGCTCGTTGCGGCGTTCCGTCGCGGAGAGGGCGGCGAGCTCGTCGGCCCGGTCCAGCACCGTGGTGACCTGCCGGACCCGCGCCTGACCGGGGGTGACGGGCGCGGCGAGCTCCGCCCGCTTGGCCTCGGCCTGACGTGTGAAGTCGGCGGCCAGGCGCTCGGCGCGGCGGCTCTCGGCGGTCCGGTCGGAGATCAGCGAGGTGAGCCGCTGCGCCGAGAGGTGCCCGTACGGGCGGTCGCCCCACCGCTCGAACTGCGGCTCCGGCGTCGGCTGGAGGGAGGCGAACCCGGCGGCGAGCAGCTGCTCCAGGGGGCTCCTTGACCGTTTTCTCTTCTGCCCGGTGCCGGTCGTGCGGCGGCCTTTGTGCCTGCGCGGGGCGGCGTCAGCGGCAGCCGTTCTCGATGAGAGCCCCAGGCGGCAAGTTCTTACGAGAGTGACTATTTTTCGTGAAAGTGCTCCACATTCGTGAAACACAGGTACTTTGATCAGAGTGACGAAGGGGGCCTCCATGGTGGAGAAGACCGAGGGCACACCGCGTGCCCTGCGCATCAGCTTCGAGTTCCGTGTCCTGAGGGCGGTACGGCGCAACATCCACGGCGCCAAGATCGACAAGGCGCTGAACACCATGACCGAACGGGTCCTGTTACTGGCAGGTGACGTCTTTCCCGCGGCAGACCGAGCCGTTGTCTCCGGGGAGTGGATCTACGACTGGACCAACTGGCGCCGCGAATACGCCCTGGGTGACGGTGAGCCCCGGCTCGTGGCCGAGCCCGGAAACGAGGACGAGGACGAGGGACCCGGCACACCGCGGGCGTTGCGGATCGGCTTCGAGTTCAAGGTCCCGCTGGGCTTCCCTTCCATCCGGAGCACTGAGTTCGACAGGGCTCTGGACGCCATGACCGAACGAGTCCTCGGGCTCGCCGAGGGCCTGTTCCCCTGGGCGGCCACCGCGACGGTGCGCAGGCAGTGGCTCTACACCTGGACCGACGACCAGGACGAGCGCCCCCGCCCTCTGGCCGCCAACGAGTTCAACACGCCCGAGTAGCAGCCAACCACCCAGGGCCCCGTCCGCCGACGGGGCCCTCGCCATGTCCAGGAGGATCAGTGACACAGCGGGGTGCCATCGTGGCCACGCTCCCCATCACCGTCGGCCAGCATCCTCAGGCAGACGCCAGTTCCTTACCGGGCCAGAGACCAGCTCGCGACGGGACCTCGCAGCCCGTCGTCGTCTTCATCGCCGGCCAACCCGTGAGCATGACCGCAGGCCTGGCGGACCTGGTTCAGGCGGCTCTCAAGTCCCGAGGCGCCGCCGAGCGGATCCGCTCCAGTCGCGGGATGCTCCCGGTCCGCCCCTGTGGGACAGACGCCCAGGACCGGCATCCGGACCTGGTGGTCGAGACCCCGCTCGCGGATCCGGCCGAGGCACGGGCAGCAGCATCCGCGTACCGAGAGACCGGATACCGCGTCGAAGTCGCTGCGCTCGCCACGTCCGAGGCGCTGAGCCACCTGGCCGCCCTTACGGACTTCCTGACGAGCGCGGGCGAGCACGATGAGCCCATGTCGTGGGCGGACCACGACGCCTGCGCGCAGAGCTTGCTGGAGGTACTGGCCCTCCTGGAGGCCGACCAACTGGTCGACCGCGTCACAGTGCTGCGCGCCGACCACACGGTGCTGTACGACAACGAGCTCATTGACGGGGCCTGGCGGCGCCACCCGGCCGCCGGAAGGGTGGTGGCGTACGAGTGGGCTCGGCCGTGGAGTGCCCAGGAGGCCGCCGTCTTCCGGCGGGACCTGATCCGGACCGAGCGGTAGCTGCAGCTGGCGCCGCTGGAGGACAAGCAGCGCCTTGCCGTGCAGCGGTACGGCGAGCGGGCGGCCGCGCTGGCTGAACCGGTCCGGTCCGGCGGATCGCCCAGACCTCCGAACGGCTGCCCGCGGTCAACTACCACCGGCTGTCCGCCGCCAAGCACCAGTGGATTTTCGAGAAGCTGATCGTTCCTTCCTACCCCTCTCCGGGATCGTCTCGCGTCAGACCCCTCGGGCCATCTACCTGACGGGGCAGCCCGGGGCGGGTAAATCGACCGTGTCGCAGATGGTGCTCCGGGCCATACGGCGGGGGCGACGCACCTGGCGGGTGACGACTTCAAGGTGTCCCACCCGGACTACCTTCAGCTCTTGACCGGGAGCCCCGGCACGCCGGAGCGGCCGTCCGGGCAGACTACCGGGCCTGGATGAACCAGGCTGAGGCGTACGTCCGGGCCCGACGTGGTGATGTCCTCATCGAGGCCGCCCCAGCCTCCGGGGAGGAGTTCCTGGCCAGCGCCCTCCCCTTTCACGAGGCCGGGTACCCGATCGAGGTGGTTGTCGTCGCGGTTCGGGCAGCCGACAGCCGGCAAGCGACCGCCCTGCGCTACGCCAGGGCCCAGCAGATCGGCACCCCGGCCCGTTTCACCTCCGCAGCCGGCCACGACACCTGCTTCGACGCCCTTCCCGAGGTCGTCGCCACCGCCGCGAGTCACCCCGCCGTTTCCGCGGTCACGGTCATGCGCCGGGACGGCACCGCGCTGTTCCGTTCGGAGGTCGGCGACAGGCGCGCGGTGGGGGCATTGGACGCCGAGCGAGAACGCCCGTACACGGAGCAGGAGGCTCCCTGGTCGGCGATGGCGCCCTTGCCCGATTTGCGCAGTGGAGGCGAGGTCAATGCACAGGAAACACGGTCAACCTCCAAGTCCACCTGCGGAAGATCGGCGTCCCGCCACAGCGCGGCAGGACCTCCGCGATCCGCCAACTCGCCCTCCAGGCCTCGGCCCCCGTCATCGTCAGGGCAGCCCCCAGAGACCGCGCAATCCACCGTGACGCACGTCACATGCAACGACCCGCTTCGAGCGGACACTAACCAACGTGGACCAGCAACTGTTCGCGGAAATCTATGATGCGCATGCCCAGGCGGTATACGCGCACGCCGTCCGCATGACCTCCGACCCCACCGGTGCGGAGGACATCGTCTCCCTCACCTTTCTTGAGGCATGGCGGCTCCGCGAAACCCTCGACGGTGTCGCCAGCCACCGAGCCTGGCTGCTCGGAGTCGCCACCAACGTCCTTCGCAACACGCGCAGGACCGCTCGCCGCCATCGCGAGGCGATGACGCGTCTCCCGCGTCCGGATGTCGTTCCGGATCTAGCGGACGCGGTGGTTTCACGCATCGGCGACAGGGCCAGGGCGGCCGCCGCGCTAGCTGCGCTGAATCGGCTGCGTCGTGCCGACCGCGAGGTGATCGTGCTGTCCGTCTGGTCGGGCCTCTCCCACGCGGAGGTGGCGGCGGCCTGCGGTGTAACGGAGGGAACCGCGCGCTCCCGGCTCTTCCGGGCACGCAGCCGCCTACGCAAACTCACCATCGCCCATCTGGCTTCTGAGCCGGCCAACGGACGCGGACCCGCGTCCCGAACCGCACGGGAGGGACACCTGTGAACGCCGCCGATGACGACGCGCAAATCGAATTGTCCGAGCGTGAAGAGATCCTCCGGCGCCTGCCCGGCGTTTCCGACGCGGAAATGCCCTTCCGTGGCCACCGCCTGACAAAGGAGTACCTGATGCGAGAAGCAGCTCGAAGTGAGCGGACGGCCCCGTCACGACGGTCCAAGCGCCCGTTGTTCATCTCCTTGGGAGTGGTGGCGGCAGCGTGCGCTGTGGCTGTCGCCTTCACCCTGGGCGGGAACGGCCCTGGGGATCACGCTGAAGCCGCGAAGCCCGATCCCGCCGCCGTACAGCTCCTGGACAGGATTGCCCTGGCCGCCGCGGAGTCGTCAGCCCCGGCGGTCCGCGACGGGCAGTTCCTGTACACGAAGACCAGCGGCCACTCCACATCCCTGTCCGAGGTGGCAGGCGGAGAGATGGAGCCGGCTCGGACTGATGAGTCCGCAGAGCAGTGGGTATCAGTCGACGGCTCGGCCAAGACAATGACGCGGACTGCGAAGGGCACGGAGGTGGATCCGCAGACGGACCCGGGGCAGGGCAAGCCAAGTATCAACGGGCCCACGTACCGCTTCCTCGAATCGCTCCCGACCGACCCCGACAAGCTGCTGGAGCTCATCTACGCGGACACCCGCCTCAACCACGGCAAGGACTCCGGCTCGACCACCGGACCCGACCAGGAGGCTTTCGTCGCGATCGGGGACCTCCTTCGCACGATGGAGGCTCCCCCCGGAGTAAGCGCGGCCCTCTACCGGGCAGCGGCCCGCATCCCGGGAGTCGTGATGGTGCCCGATTCCACGGACTCCGTCGGGCGGGCCGGTGTAGCCGTCGCTCGCATTCACAAGGGCGAGCGGACGGAATGGATCTTCGACAAGTCGAGCCTCCGGCTCCTGGGCGAGCGCACGTTGCTTGTCAAAGACAGCGCTTGGGGCAAGGCAGGCACGCCGGTGACATCGGTGTCCATCGTCGCCCGAGGAGTCACGGACCGGGCTGGCCAACTTCCGAGGCAGTGAGGAGTGCGATCTGGACAAAGATTCGAGAAGGAGTCCGGATCGCCAGCGCTTCGAATTTTTGTGTGATTTCGCTCACCTCGATCTCTCGTGATGCTGCCTATTCTCCTGGCCTGCCCCGGCACTAGACCCACGCCGCGGGCGAGCAATCTCCGCCATCAGACGGACAACCAGGGGGAAAATCAGATGCGTTCACTTCGAGTCGTCGTCGCTACAGCCGCCGCTGTCGGCGCTGTTCTGCTCATGGCACCCTCCGCGGGTGCCGCGACACCTTCGCCGGCCGCACCTGTCTCGGGGAGCCTCAGTCCGGCGGCCGAGAAGGAGATCCGCTCCGGCATCGACGCCTCCAAGCCCGTGATCGCTACGTACAAGGGCAAGCAGATCAACCTCGCCAACGGCTGGCAGGGAGCCCAGGTCTGTGCCGAGGTGCCGAACGGTGAAGTCCGGTGTTTCGACAGCCAGGCTGAGGCGGACACCTCGCTCACCAAGGAGAACGCCGCCCTCGCCAAGGAGACGGCCGCCAAGCGCAAGGCGCTCGGCGCGCAGGCGCCTGTCTCGACGTTCGCCGCGGGCGACTGCGCCAGCGGTTGGGTCTGCCTGTGGGAGCACTCCAACTACACCGGCCGCCGTCTCCAGTGGAGCGCAGGTGGAACCAAGAACCTCAGCAATTGGAACTTCCGTGACCAGGCCAGCTCCATCTGTGTCAACCGCCCCCAGTTCGGCGGAACCCTGGTCGACTTCCGGGACTTCATGCCGGATCCGTCGATGTCCATCCCTGCCGGCAGCTGCTACGACCTCACGACGCTCGGGTACGTAACGGGCGGCACGTGGAACGACAAGGCCGACGCCCTGGACATGTAGCGCGTCACGGCCCGGCTGAGCAGCCGAGCCATCAGCAGTGAGCGTTCGAAAACGCAGGGAAAGGGTCCCCGGTCAGCGACCGGGGACCCTTTCCGTCACGATTGATCAAGGGCTTCGGTTCATCCCTCAGCCTCGCAGCCGGTCACCAGATCGCCTGGACCAGCTACCGGGCGGCCGCCACTGAACCCGGACCGACCGACGGGGTCGCCGGGTTCGTCAGGGGCTGGCCAAAGCCCGGAGCGAGCAGCAACACGAGGAGCGTCGCCACCGCGGCCCCCGATGCGATTGACGCCACCAGGTCCCCGCGGCCGGCGGCGCCGTGTGCGCGGGCGGTGTACTTGAAGACCGAGAAGCCGACGGCGAGGCCCACGACGATGAGCAGGGCCGCCAGCGGCGCGATCTGAATGGTCACGAAGTCCTCCAAGCTGTATCCGCCATCAATGGCGGGGGTTCGTCGGCGTACGCAGACGTCAGCCCTTCGATGCAGCCGGCAGTGAGATCGAGACAGTTGCGCGTGAGTGGATCGCTGAGGAGTTCTGGCTTGTGGCGGCGGCATACGGGTTTGCGGACGCGGACACAGAGGAGCTGATCGCCGGCAGAGACTGGTGAGCAAAGGCCAGCCTGATACCTGCCCGGTCACCTGCCGCCCCATGGCGCTGTCAGTGCGGAGCCCTATCCTCCGGGGACATCACGGATGGCACCGGAGTCGTACGATGCAGATCGCAGGAAATTCGGGGTCAAGGCCCCGTGGCCGAAGTGGGTCGCCGCCCCCTTGAACGATGGCGTTGAGGTGTTCGCTCTGCCGCAGCGTTTGACCCGGGCACTGGCCAACGCGAGCTCCGCCGAACTCGGAGAACTCGCAGGCATCTGGACCACGCGCCTCCGGTCCGAAGACGGAGACGACATGACTGACGATGACCTGTTGGCAGTACTGCAAGGGGTTGCCCGCCTCGCAGCGTCTGCGGCGAACACGGGTGGCGGCCTCTACAGCTGGAGCTTCTGACCGTCCCCCCGCGAGGGCCGCTCGTTCTTGACGCCGCTGCACGCCAGGAGCTCGGTCCCGGTGGCGTCGAAGTACAGGGTGAAGAACCAAGACCGGTCTGCTGCGACGATGTTGCCGGTACGCAGTTGCTCATCGCGGTCTCGAGCACGGAGGATCTCGACGGTCTCGTCAAGGCCGAGGGTCATCAGGCCGATCTTCAACGACCTCCTCAGCCTTGTCGCAGTGATGCCAAAGACCATCCAATGCGGGGCCTGGCCGTCGTAGAGCATTACATTGCCGCCGGCAGCAATGGCGTCGCGCGCTGCCTTGCAGGCACTGGTCTGGTCTTTGAGCATCGCAGTGATGTCACGCTGGCTTGGATTCTCGTCCTCGGTGGCCATGCGGCGACTGTAGAGACCGAACACAGGCGTTGCTACAGGATTAGGCGTGACCTGCGCAGGGCTCTGGGACAGAGGCGGTAGTGACAGGTCGAGCTGCAGACGGGCAACATCTTGGTCAATCGGTCAACACCAAACCCTGGCTGCAACAGACCCTCGATCCCCTGCGGCTTCCCCGACGACCTCCTCCAGCCCACGCCGAACACCCCGCGTTGGCGTTCCCGCCACGCCCCTACACCCGGGGCATCCGGCCTTTGTGCCGCTCGGCCCGATGCAGGTCCCGGGGCCGGTGAGCGTGGGTCGTCGATGTCGACCGACATCTCGAGCCCCGAGGTCGATGTGAAGGTAGCGACGGTTCCCGACAGCCGGTTCCGGTCGAATGGATTGGATTCCGCGAAGAACATCGCCCGCATCAGGGCCCGCTCCGCGGTCTGACGGGCGATGAACCCCTCTGTTCCGTACGAGCCCTCGGCGCCCCAGAACAGTCTTTTCTCGCCCAGGTCCACAGCAGCGAGTCCATCGACGGAAGACACCCAGGACGGATCGCTTTCCAGCACTTCGTCGAGGTCGAAGGAAGCAAGAACCGCGAAGCCCGTGGGCGTGTCGGGGGCGAGGGCGACTTCGTACGAGTGCCCGTCGGGTCGGCGTAGTGGAGCGCGTTCTCGATGGGAAGCTCGAAGTCCTCCCAGAGTCGTTCGATCGCAGTCACTTCTTCTTGCACTTCCCATTGCGCATGTGCTGAGGCCTTTCTCGGGCCGGGGGAGACTGGCACGATGTCACCCAGTTCCTGCCGATGTTGGATGCCGTCTCGTCGATCCGGGGACTTCGGGGACGCCCGCGCCGCAAGCCCCGGCGCCTGTATGCGGACCGGGGCTACGACTGCGACGAGTATCGCCGCCTGCTGTGGAAGCGAGGCATCAAGCCGATGATCGCCCGGCGCGGCGTCGCCTACGGCTCCGGGCTGAACGTACGCCTCGACCATCTCCTGCTACTGCCCGTAGTCGGCCCTAATGCGGGCAAAGGCCGTACGCGGGTGCTCCTCAAGGAGACGGCGGTAGTCGGGGTGGACCATTTTTACTGAATCGACGGCACGAAGTCCGGTGTTGGTGGTCGGCGGTACGGGGATGCTGGCTGGAGTCGTGAGCGCGTTAGTGCGGGAGGGCCTGACCGCGGTGGTCGTCTCACGTCGGCCGCCCGGGCCAGCCGCCTTCGGGGAGCAGGGCCTCGCCCATGAGCTGCTGGTGCCGGTGCGCGCGGACTACACCGAGCCCATCCTGTTTGCCGCGGCGTTGCGTGATGCCGCCGCACGCACAGGCCCATTCCGGCAGGCCATCCTGTGGATACATGCCGGAGGACGGCCGCACGCGTACGCCGCCGTCGCCGACACGCTCACGGACGACGCGCTGGTGGTCGAGGTACTCGGGAGCAGGGCCGCAGCGCCCACGGGACCCCCGCCCCGACCACCCACAGGCCTCAGCGGCCCGCGCCACCGCAGCGTCATCCTCGGATTCACCGGGCACGGATCGGACACCCGGTGGCTCAACCATGAGGAGATCAGTGAGGGAGTGCTGGCCGCGCTACGGTCCCCTCAGGACGGCGGACTGCACGTGGTGGGTCGGGTTCGCCCCTGGGAAGACAGGCCCTAAAAGGGGCATGACCCACATATGCCAGAAACCCCGCAACGGCATGATGCAAGTGCCTGATCCCCTCGACCGGGACGCACACGGCTACTCCTTTGGTGCGAAGCGCATGAGCATTTCGCACGGACGGACGCCTTGGTCTCCTGACACCGCTGAGGTCCTGGTGCTTCGCTTACCCCCACCAGACCGTGGCGCTTGACGTCCTTCTGCGCCAGCTGGAGAGAGTGTCGGTACCAACCTGGCAGCACACCACCGCCACCGAGCGACGGCATTCGGGGGCTGACCCCAAGTAGCTTCCTCGTTCTTGTACGTCACTTTTCTGCGGACCGTGGCCAAGGGGGCGCTGCCCCCCTGGACCCCCCGCCAGCGCCTGGATGCGCTGGACCATCCCTGGAGGGGCCGCATTAGCGGCGCCCCCTCCAGACCTCCCCTTCGCTCCAAGTCATGGTCCTGCGCTCCGCGCACCCTTCGGGCGCTGGGCGCCCTCAGTGGACCATGCCTACCGAAAAGGGGGGGTTGCTGTGCTACGTGGCTGAGGAGGGCAGCCTCGGAAGCATGTCAGCACCGGTAGTTTCGGGCTGGTGATCACTGGCCGCCGAATGGGGTTGAGACAGAAGTGATGAGAGTTCGGGCTACTGAGGGGACTCAAGACCCAGTGTCGGGACGAGTCATACCTTGGACCAGCCGTTCGAAGAAAGACTTCCTGGGCTTAAGCAAGACGGCAACGCCCCGTTCGCCTCTTTGTTAAGAGAGCGCGGCTGCCGCACGCCTCTGACCTGCGGTTTCCTGGCGGCAAGCAGCTCTGGCCGACACACTTGGGGGGTGAAAGTGTTAACGCGGAGCCGACACTTGGACGCAGAACTTGCCTTCAGGGAAAGTCCTGGATGCCGGGATGTGTCAGGGCAACACCCCAGCTCAGAGAGGTGCGTTGTCCGAGGTTCGAAGCGTCGCGGAAGGCTGTCCGTAGGGGCATGTGTGTCGGCTGGACTCGCGAAACTTTCGCTCAAGGCAAGATGTGGGGCTTTGACGCTTCGAAAGTTGCACTGAGGGAAAGTTCGGGAGCTCGACGCCGACATGGTGTCGGGATGGGTCGACAGCGCAGCCCATAACTTTCGCTCAGTGCAAGTTATGGGGTACTCGGCAGCCTCATGACTTGCCCTGAGCGAAAGTTATGACCGGTTCCGGTGCCAGCTCCATTGGTGACGGTGCCTCAGGTACCTGCGCGACTCGCCGTCAGAACTTGCCTTCAGGGAAAGTTCTTGAGATAGGCTCCTCCTGCCTGAACAGCAGAGGAGGCCTAGTGACATCTGAACCGCCGACGCGAGCCCAGCGCCGGCTTCGCGATACCGCACCCGCTGGATCCGAGACCGGCGACGAGGTCCTCCACAACATCCTGGAACTCCTGACCGGCCACATCGGCGGCGGCTCGGAGAGCAAGACGGCAACCTTGCCTTCCGGGAGGAGGTCCGCCCGCGGGCCCAAGGTCGACATCAGCATCGACTACTCGGGGAATGAACCCCGGACCATCCACAACATGGCCGGCGGCATCGGCTACAGCCTCACCAGCAACTGGTTCGCCCAGTACATGGCCAAGCTCCTCATCGCCGGGCTCGTCTCCAAGAGCCAGGCTGCGGTCTTCCTGTTCGTGGCCGGCGGCCAGGAGAAGGGCACCGGGATCACGTCGTACACCCAGCAGCAGATCACTGACGGCCTGAACGAGTTCTTCGCGGCGATCCCGGGTGCGAAGCGCACTACCCGGCCGACAGTGAACAAGGCCGTCAAATCGCTGTGCGAGTGGGGCTGGTTGGAGAGTGCCGGATACGGCCGTATCCGCCTCAACGTGACCCTGTGGTTCTCCGGAAACAGCGGAGAGCAGCAGACGGTCCTCCAGGAGATCGCCGAGGGCCACGGCCACGACCCCAGGGCCTTCCCGCACAAGGTCGGGCCGACGGCCATTCCGGGCCAGCAGGTGCTGGACTTCGAGGAACCGCCCCACGCCAGAGGGGTGGCCGGGTGATAACCGCGCACAAACCGTCACGACACGATCAAGGAGACCCCACTCGATGCCCAAGCCCGTGATGTCCCCACTCGTGACCGAACGTGTCTGGGCCCTGCCCATCGGGGCGGCCGCGGTGAAGTTCCTCTCCTACCTCGTGTACAGGAGCGAGATCGGCACCGGCGTCCTTCCCTCCCAGCAGGCCATGGCCCTTGAGTACAAGGTCTCCCCGGCGACCGTCAGCAAACTCCTCGACCCCCTGTTCGATCTGCGCATCGTCCTGCGCACACCCAGCGAACGCGGCCGGCGCGCCAACAGCTACCACCTGCATCCCCTGGCTGCCCGTTACCCGAGTGCCGACGCCATGGACGACGCCTTTGCCCAGGCCCTGGCCGACATGCAGTCCGGTGTGCTTCCGCCACTGAACCTGCCCATGTACCGCACGGCCCCTCCCGCGGAGGGAACGCCCAGGCTGAGCTTGGCAACGACCGCCGTCGCCTGACCGGCGCAGACAAAGAAGGGCCCCCACCGCGAACGGTGGGGGCCCTTCTGCCTGAACAACAGATTGGCTCCACCATACGTCGCCAGGCCGGGCGAAGTACAGCGCGAACCAGCCACGAGAGGAGGGCCCCGGCACCCTCCGGGTCCCGCATGGGCCCAGCCGTTGGCTTCGTCCACGCAATACCCGGCGGGAGTACGAGAAGCGGTCTGGCTTTTCCCGAAACGCTGGGCAGCCGAGAGGACCTACGGCTGGCTCATGCTCCACCGCCGCCTGACCCGCGACTACGAAATCCTTCCCACCCGCTCCGAAGCCATCGTCCACATCGCGATGACCGACCTCATGGCCCGTCGGCTCACCGGCGAGAACACCATCTCCTGGCGCGATCCGACACACCAGACCAAAAAGCTGATCCCGGGAAAAACAGGGGGGTAAAACGACCTCGGGCCTTGACCCCGGATGTTGAACACGTCTATGCGGCTTGGGTCAGGGTAGTTGCTGCTGGTCGGAGGGCGTTTTCGTAGGCGATCGGGGACCGGTGGCCGAGGCGGGAGTGCCTGCGTTGGGTGTTGTATCGGGTCAGCCAGCGGAAGGCGTCGAGTCTGGCCTCACCCTCGCTCGACCAGGCCTTCCGGCCTTTGAGTGTCTCTCTCTTGAAGGCGGCGTTGAAGTTTTCCGCGGCGGCGTTGTCCGCGCTGGAGCCGACCGCGCCCATGCTCTGCCGGACCCCTGCGGACCTGCAGATCTCAGCGAAGGCCCTGCTCGTGTATTGAGATCCGTGGTCGGTGTGCATGATCGATCCGGCCAGGCTCCCGCGGGTTCGCTCAGCGGCCGCCAGGGTGTGGATGACGAGCTCGGTTCGCATGTGGTCGCCGATCGCCCACCCGGCCAGCCGGCGGGAGGCGAGGTCGATTACGGTCGCGAGATAGAGCGGCTTCGCGCCGCTGACCGGCAGGTATGTGATGTCGCCGACGTACTTCGTGTTCACCTCGGATGCGGTGAAGTCACGTCCGATCAGGTCCGGTGCCTTCGCCGCGGCCTGGTCCGCGAGCGTGGTGCGGTGCCGACGGCGCAGACGGAGTCCCTCGAGCCCGAGGTTCCGCATGATCCTGGCGACGCGCTTGTGGTTGACCGCCGGGCCGCGCTCGTCGCGGAGCTCGGGTGATCCTGGGGGCTCCGTAGGTGCCGTCGGAGTCCTGGTGGACCCTGCGTATCCGGGCCGCGATGCCGGCTTCGACGGCCTGCCGGGCCGTGCGCGCGGCCGCGGTGCGGCGCCAGTAGCAGAAGCTCGAGCCTAGAGCCCGAGGATGTCGCAGAGCCGCTTCACGCCGTGACGACGCTGGTGATCTTCCACGAACTGGCAGCGGTTCATCAGCGCGTCTCCGTCGCGAAATACCGGGCTGCCTTGCGGAGGATGTCGCGCTCTTCCTCCAGCTCGCGGATCCTCTAGCCGGCCGCGGCCAGCTCCGCCTGAACGTCGTCACCGCTGGCCTGCGAGGCGGCCGGCTGTCGAGTGGGAGCCGGGACGGCGCCCGTCGGCAGCCCGGATCCAGATCCGCAGTGTCTCGGTGTTCACCCCGAGATCACCGGCGACCGACCTGATCGCCGCTCCCGGCCTCGAGCGGTACAACACGACCGCGTCCGCCTTGAACCCGGCGGGGTAATGCTTCATCCCCACAGGGACTCCGTTCTCCTGGACCATCAAGATCCAAGTCTCTCCGGTGTCCAAAACCCGGGGTCAAGGCCCGTCTGGCCACTGTTTGAGCAGTTCACGGATCTGCGGCTCGACCGTATCGACGACCGAGCCCTTCGGCGCCCGCTGATACTTCGGCGGCTCGTCATCGGCCACCGCCCTACGGACCGTGTTCCGCGAGATCCCCAACTTCCTCGCGATCGCCCGGATCGGCATTTCCTCGGCCCAATGCAGCCGACGGATCTCCGCCCAGTCCTCCACGCTGATCACCCATCCTCCCGACCTGACTCAACGAGTCAGGCTCTCGATGGGGGTCAACTTTCATCCGCCGCCAACGGTCCACTTTTCACCCGTCACCGACAGTGATCGGGGTGCGGACGTTCAGCGGCCTTGAGTAGGGCGACTGAGGCGAAGTTCAGTCGCCCTACTTGAGCCGCTGGTAAACTTGCAGGTCAGATGGCTTCTCTGAGCAAAGCAGCGACTGAAGCGACCGAACTTCAGGTATATGACTACATTCCTGTGTGCGTGTGTGCGTCATATATAGGAGGCTTCGGTCGCTGTGAGGGGATGTGAGGGGAAGTGCATGCCCGCTGAGCTGCGGTTCCTCACAGCGACTCAGGGCGACCCACCCCTGAGTGTTCGGTCGCTGGTCTCCGCCTGACCAACAAGCTCATCACCTACCTGCGGCCGGGCCACCGCCCAAGCCGACCGGGAACACCTGCCGGCCACCCGTCGCGAGACCGTCGAAGCCTGCCACCGCTACCTGACCGGCCATCTCGACCAGCTCCGCTACGACACCGCGCTCGACAGCGGCTGGCCGATCGCCACTGGCGCGGTCGAAGGCGCCTGCCGTCACCTGATCGCTGACCGCCTCGATATCACCGGAGCCCGCTGGGGCCTTCACGGAGCCGAAGCTGTCCTACGGCTCCGCACCCTCGTCGCCAACGGCGACCTCGACTCCTACTGGCAATTCCACGCCGCCCGCGAACACGAGCGCCTCTACCCCTCGACCGGCCAGCAGGAATACGACCTCATGGCTTGATCCAGGACTTGCCCGAGGACCCGGAAATACCCGGCAGAGTTGACGTCAAAGGTGTCCTCGGGTCTCCTGCTGAGATGTCTGATCTTCGTATCCAGCGACCGGACGGCGAAGCCACGCTCAAAGACTGGCAGTACGCCCACAACGTGATCATTCCTACCCATGCCCTGTCCCTGGTTGAGGTACGGGAACGTGCCCAGCGCAACCATCTGGAGATCGCGTATCTCGATGGCGATCTCGTGGGCTGCAGCACGGTGCGCCCGCCGACGGACGAAACGCCGACGGCCACAGTCATCGCCCGTGTGCTCGCCGGTCACCGCCGGCAGGGGTTCGGCGAGGAACTCTATGCCCGCGGGCTCAACAGGGCCCGGGAACTGGGGGCCGAGGTGATCGAGACGGTCGTTCTGTCCTCCAATGAGGACGGACTCCGGTTCGCGCTGAAGCACGGCTTCGTCGAAAGTGAGCGATACCTGCTACCTGGAGACACGATCCCCTGGATCGACTTGCGGCTCTCCTGACTGGAACAGACCCGATGCGGGTTCACCACCCAATCCGCACCTTCCCTTCAGAAGAACCGCACCCATCGGAAACCACCGCCCCGAGGTCGGCACCGGAGGCTTCGCGTTCTGGCGCCGCATGCGCCTGGTCCCGTTCGAGAACGTCGTTCCCGACGAGAGGAAAATCGACAACCTCGCCGACATCCTCGTCACCGAAGAAGGCCCCGGCATCCTCGCCTGGCTCATCGACGGAGCCCGCCGCTACCTCGCCGGCGACCGCGACCTCACCGGCCCCGCCCCCGTCCGTATCGCCACCACCGCCTACGCGGAAACCGAAGACCACACCGGCCGCTTCTTCGAGGAATCCTGCACCTTCCGGCCGGGCCTGCGCACCGAACAGGCCCTCCTCTACACCGCCTACCGCACCTGGTGCCAGAATGAGGGCGCGCCCGCCGTCTCCTCCCGAGCCTTCGCGGCCCGCTCACGGGAACTGGCGGGCATCGCCTCGCCCAAGGAAATGCTCCTGTCCAACTCGAAGAAGTACTACCCCGGCATCGGACTGCTCGCAGAAGCGGAGAACGCGTGAGCTCCCTCCTCTCCGACGACGAGATCCACCACGAAGTCGACCTCGTCTGGCTTGAGGACGTCACCGAACTCGACTACGTACGCCAGTCCCTCGACAGGCTCCTCAACCGCCGGGGCAAACCCCCCTACCACCGCGACGGCCGCCTCGTCGGCTACGCCCGCCTCGGCCCACAGGCAAGGTCGTCCCGCTCCAGCGGCACCTTCCGCCGCCGCGTGTTCTGGCTCCTGCCCCACGACCGCGACACCGTTCCCGACGGCCTCTACGCCACCGGCGCCCCAGCCGAAGCCGTCGACCCGACCACCCTGTCCGCCGGAAGCCGCGGCCGCAAAACCAACCGCTCCGAACGGCCCGCGCAGGCCGCCGAGGCCTGATCGCCGGCATCCGGCATCCGGCATCCACAGCTTCGATGCCGCACACATTCATGTCGAACTTCGGGGTCGCTTCAGTCGCTGCGCGACGGAGCAACACGCCCCTGATCGGTACCAGCTACGAACGCGGTGGGTGGACCAGCGGTTGCTGGTCGAGCCGCAGACCAACCGCGAGGAGAACTTGACCAGGAGGCGATCGCGCGCCGTCCGCACAGCCTCGACGATCTGCCGGGACTGCTCCAAGGAGCGGATCGCGGAGCGGAGGTCGGGCCCGAGGCCGGTCAGGGCTGCACGCTCAGCGGCGGGGTGTGGTGGAGCTGACGACAACTCACCTCAGGCAGGAGTCCAGCCCGGTGGCCCTGCACGAAGCGGCGCAGGGTGTCGTCAGCCGAAGCAGCCGCCTGTCGGCGTGGCTGTGCAGCCGTAGGCGGACCATCGACTTTCTGCCACCATCGTGGCAGTTTGGCCAGAGATCCATGGATCAGCTGCCACGACTGTGGCAGCATCGGTTTTGCAACAGCCTCTGCGTCGGCGCCCCTGCGGGTGCCGGGGTGATTCGTCCAGCGCGACTTCGGGGGACCAGCCGGTGACAGAAGCCTTCCCTCTACCGACCGTGGTCGCCTCGCAGTTGGCCGCAGCCGTCGAACGGGTCGTCGACCTGGGAGCCAAGCTGGGCCGCAGCCGCGACGAGGTCCTGGATCCGGACAAGCTACGCCTCGCCTCAGGAGTCCCGCTCGACGTCGTACGAGCGCTCCTCCACGGGCGGCCCGCAGGCGAGCCGGACATCCACAAGCGGTTCCGGCAGCGGCTCGACCTGCTCCACGGGACGTACCTCAAGGAGAACGGCCGCAGGTTCTCGCACGGGGAGATCGCCCGGCAGAGCGGCATCTCCCGGCAGCAGGTACAGGCACTGTTCGGCGGAGACCGGCGCCCGACGATGGACCACTGCGCACGGCTGGAGCGGTTCTTCGAGCGGCCCGCAGGCGCCCTCCAGTCGGAGGACGCCGAGGCGCTGAGCTGCGCCCTGGCCGTCATCGAGAAAACGCTGCTCCAGGAGTACCAGGAGCACAGTGAACGCGGCGTCCTGGCGGAGCAGTCGGCCGGCGCCGGGCGGTCGAGTCTCTACGAGCGGCACGGCGTCGACGGCATCGCGCTGCGCGCCGCCCTGCTTCCCGATCAGGGGCGCACCAAGTTGCTCGAATGGCTCGACAACTACATGGACGAGCGCGCGGCGGAAGGCAATGAGGACCCGCCCGGCGATGCGTCCTGAGGCGTGCTGTCCGGTACGCGCCAGGGGACTGGTCGGGCTGTGCCCCTTCGCCGGTCGTGACGCGGAGGGTTTGTGAAACGGTCGGCTGCTGTGCGGGGGCGGTGCGGGCTGGTCGGGTGGAATCCGCCAGGGCGCGAACTCCTGCCCTTCGCGGAACAGGGGCATGGGAGAGATACGTGTTCAAGCAGCGGGAGATTCGACAGTCCGTCGGCGCCCTCGTGGACGGGATCGGCCATCTGAAATCTCCGGTTCCGGCCGAGCAGGTCTGTCGCGCGCTCTGCGATGCCATGGGGCGGCGCCGGGGGCGCAGGATCGAGTTCCGCACCACGCCCTTCCCTCCGGGCACCGCCAGCGGTCTCGCACTGAACCTCGGGGAGCAGGACCTCATCATCGTGGAACGGAAGACCGTGGCCGAACACCAGATCATCATCACCGGGCACGAGTTACGCCACCTGGAGCTGGGCCACTGCCACCATCATGTGACGGAGGGCTCGGCAGCCGCCCGTCTTCTGCGCCACGACGCCGATTTACAAGCGGCGGTCGAGTTCGCTCTGGCCGTTGCCGGACGCCACAGCCCCGCCCTCCTGCAGCAGGACGCGGCTGCCGCCAGGAAGCACGAGGGAGAGGAACAGGCCGCGGAGCGCTATGGCCTCGAACTGGCACACGCCGTACGGCACCTGTTGGCTGCGCCCGACGCGCCCGTACTCGACCGTGGCACGACGTCCGGCCGCATCGCGGCCGCGCTCGGCCAGCACGGTATACGGGGCTGACCCGTGTCCGATCTAGCCTTCTTCATTCCCGCCGCGCTGGGGACCGTGGCCGTTCTCGTCCGGCTTCCCAGCCTGCGCAGAAACGCCCGCGATCCCCTTCTGCGGGCCGTGGTGGTGTTCCTGCTGACGTCCACGGGCGTCTTCTACTTCAGCGCGACCTCGATGATCGTCAAGGTCAACGAGGTAACGGGCGTGCCGAACTTCGCCGCGCCCCTCCTCTACTCGATCCTGATGGCCTGCTGTGGATCCGGCATCATCTTGATCATCAACTGGCGAGGAGGCCCGCCGGCCCGGATCCGCCGGGCTACACGCTGGTGCGCGGGAACCTACGCAGCCCTGGCCGTTGCGATGTTCGCGCTCTTCGCCCTCGGCGAGGCGCCCGTCGAACGACTGGAGGACCTGGACACCTACTACGCCACCACGCCGTACATCCGCGAAATGATCGTGCTCTACCTGATGGGCCACTCCGCCGCGGCGGTGATCATGGCGTCCCTGTGCCGGCGCTGGCTGAGCGGTGTGCCTCGGGAGCTTCGTGTGGGCCTGGGCCTCATGATCGCGGGCTACACCATCACCCTCGGCTTCGACGTGTGCAAGTTCGCGGCCATAGGCGCTCGATGGGCCGGAGTCGACTGGGACGTCCTCAGCACCAAAACGGCGCGGCCCTTCGTCACGGTTTCCTTCTGCTTCATCCTCCTCGGTTTCGGCGTCCCCCTCATCGTGCAGCGCTTCAAGGAGCCCTGGCGGGACTGGACCCGGTACCGCCGGCTGGAAACTCTGTCACGCCTGCTCCACGGGCTGACGCCAACCACGGCAGTGGTCAAGATCCCCCTGCTCTCCACGATGGGCGTACGCCGGCTGCATCGAGAATCGGGCATCCACGATGGACTGCTCACCCTCAACCCCTACTTCGACCTCGCCCTGCGTGCCCGCGCACTCGCCGACGCGCTGGCCCATGGTGCCGCCGACGAGAACGCCGCCGCGGAGGCGGACGCGGTCATGGTCATCGCGGCGGTCGACGCGCTGCGTGCCGACCCCGAGCGCCGCGTGATCGCGTCCTCCCGGGAACTTCAGCCGGAACCCGGTGAAAAGCGCGATCTCGTGCGGATCTCGTACGCGCTGGCCCGGATCCTCCTTTCCGGGGATCAGGGCAGGTCGATCCCTGAGAGGGAGCACGCATGACCACCGTCTACTTCTACCTTCTCGTCGGTGTCCTCTGCGCCGCCTTCGCCCTGAGGGCGCCCGAACTCGTCAGACACTGGCGCGATCCCCTCGTGCGTTCCGTGGCCCTGCTCCTGCCGCTGGGCGCCGCCATCTTCTTCTTCGCGGCGCCGCCGACGATCTCCCAGGTGAATACCCTCACGGGCATCCCCAACTTCTCGGTTCCGCTGGTCTACGGCATCGTCACCGCTGGCAGCGCAGCGCTCATCAACCTCACCATCACCTGGCGCGGAGGCGCGGAGGACCGCCGCCGGGCCGCCACACGCTGGTGTGTCTGCATCTACGGAGCGCTGATCGCGACACAGTTCACCCTGTTCGCCCTCGGAGACCCGTCCGAGGAACGCCTCCGGGATTTCGACACCTACTACGCCACCACCCCGTACCTCCGGGAGATGGTCATCCTCTACGTACTGGCCTATGGGCTGGCGAACCTGGTTCTGGCCCGCCTGTGCTGGCGCTGGTCCCGTGAGATCTCGGGCCTCCTACGGAACGGGCTGCTCCTCATCGTGACCGGCTCGGTCCTGAGCATGGGCTACGTCGCGTGCAAGCTCCTGGCCATCGGCGCGCGATGGACCGGCCACGACTGGGACGGCGTCAGCACCACCGTCGCCCCGACGGTGTCCTCACTGGCCTCGCTCCTCCAGTGCATCGGCCTCGTCCTGCCCTCCGCGAGCCAGGGCGTGATGGGTCTGTGGCGTCGGTGGTCCCAGTACCGGCGCCTGCGCCCGCTGTGGCTGACCGCGCGCGCGGTGACCCCGTACGAACTGGTGCGCATTCCCTGGAGCTCCTCGCTCAGCAAGCGCCAGCTGCGCCGCACCTGCGATATCCGCGACGGCCTCCGGCTGATCGTGCCCCGTCTCGGCCGCCACACGGATGGAGAGAGACAGGCGGACGCGCTCCCCAGCGCACTGAAACCGGATGCGGCACACCACGTCGCCCTGGTGGGCGCGGCGCTCGACGCCTTGCGCGGTACCCAGGCCGACCCAGGGGAATGCAGCATCGAGGACATGCTCTCGGGCGACGACGAACAACTCCTGCGACTCTCGGACGCCCTGCGCGTCCTGGCTGTTCTCGAGAAGACCTCCGGCCGGGAATCGGGGCGGCCATCGCCCCTCCAGGGGACCGCCGACCTCGCCGGACCACTCACCGAAACTCCGCCGACACGCCTGGGCAGCGCGGATGGCTGACTGACCCGACCTGACACCACACCCTTCACACGCCATCCGTCCTGTCCGGGTCCGGATTGGCCCCCTTCTTCCGACAACGATGCCGCACGCCCTCGGCGGCCCGCGAGAGAGCAGCCACATGACCCACCCCAGCAACACCCCCACGGTGGCGGTACGGCGCCGGGCCATCGTCATCGGCGGCGGTCTGGCCGGAACTCTGGCAGCCGCCGCGTTGCGCGAGGTGGTGGACGAGGTCCTCATCGTCGAGAACGACGAACTGCCGCCCGGCCCCGGCCCCCGTAAGGGACTTCCCCAGGCAAGCCACGCACACATGTTCTGGAGCAGCGGAGTACACGCTGCCGAAGCCCTTCTCCCCGGCGTCACCGACCGATGGATGGCCGCCGGTGCCAACCGCATCCCGATACCCACCGGCATGGTCGGATTCACTCCCGAGGGCTGGCTCCGCCGCTGGAGAGCCGAGACCGCCTTCCTGATCGCTTGCAGCCGCAACCTGCTGGACCACGTTGTACGCGACCTCGTACTGGCCGACACGAGGGTGACCGTCCTTCAGCGCACCCGCGTCGAGGGCCTCACCGGCACGGCCGCCCGCGTCACCGGCGTTCGCATCAGGGGGGCGGACGGCCGGGAAGCCGCCCTGGAAGCCGACTTCGTCGTCGACGCGAGCGGGCGGGGCTCGCGGGCCCCACGTCACCTGGCGGAGCTGGGGGTCAAACCCGCACCCGAGCGCTCACTGGACCTGGGCCTGACGTACGCCACCCGTGTCTTCCGCGCACCGGAAGGAACGGCCGGGTTTCCCTTGGTCGTCGTGCAGTCCGACCCCCGGACGGCACGCCCCGGCCAGAGCGCCAGCATCCTCCCCATCGAGCACGGCCAGTGGATCGTCACCACAGCCGGAACCAGAGGAGGCGAGCCCACGGCCAACAGCGAGGACTTCGAGCCGTTCGCCCGCGGGCTGCGCCACCCCATCATCGGCGAGATCATCTCCGGATTGGAGCCGTTGACCGACGTCACGGTCAACCGCAGCACCCGCAACACCCGCCGCTACTTCGAACACGTCAGGAACTGGCCGGAACGGTTCGTCGTCATCGGCGACGCCCTGGCGGCGTTCAACCCCATCTACGGGCACGCCATGTCCGTGGCCGCCCAGGCCGCGCTCGCGCTCCGCGACCTTGCGTCAGCCGACGGAGTCGACGCGCCCCATCTCGCACGACGAGTCCAGAGGGCCATGGCCAAACCGGTCGCGGCAGCCTGGGACCTGGCACTGGGACACGACGTGTTCTATCCGGGAGTCCAGGGAAGCGCCCAGAGCACCCCGACGCGCAAGGACAAGGTCCTGTCCGGCTACACCTACCGCCTGCTGAACACATGCTGCGGCAGCTTCACCATGACCAAGGACTTCTTCGACGTCACCTCCCTCCAGGCCCCGCTGACCACCCTGGTCAAGCCGCGCGTCCTCCTCGGCGCCCTGCGCGGCCCCCTGCGGCCGCCGCTGAGCGGACCGCCCCTGACGGCCCAGGAGCTGGCGTCCGTACGGACCGCCGACCCGAAGTGAGAGGGAACGCCAGGCGCGTGAGTGCGGGACATAGGTGAAACTTCAGTCGCTTCAGTCGCTCCGAGGGGGATGAGATGCCCGCCGAACTGCGGTCTTCCCGCAGCGACTCAGGACAACCGATGCCTGAGCGCCCAGTCGCCGGTCTCCGGCTGGCCCGCTGGTGCGTCGCAGGCGGCTGGCCCGTGCTCCCCCTCACCCCCGGTCGCAAGACCCCTGCCGCGAACTGCCGCGACTGCGCCACCCCGGGCCATACCCACAGCGGCTGCCCCTGCCTGCCCGGCGGCCGCTGGTGCCACGGCTTCCACGCCGCGACCCTCGACGGCCGCCGTATCGAACGATGGTGGGGACGTACCCCGTCCCCGGGAGTCGGCGTCGCCTGCGGGCCGGCCGGCCTGGTCGTCATCGACATCGACGCCCACTTCGGCGAACTTCCCCCGCGCGACAGGATCCTGCCCGGCATCCCCGTCGGCGAGCACATCGACCTGTCCGGCCTGACCACCGGATACCACTCCCTCGCTGTACTCGCGGCGCTGCGTGGCCACACATCCCCGGCCGAGGACGCCTCCACCCTGCGCGTCCGTACTCCCTCCGGCGGCATGCACATCTGGTACGAGGTCACGGACGGCCGCCGCTGGCAGTGCTCCACCGGCTCAGGCAGGCGCGCCCTGGCCTGGCAGGTCGACGTACGCGCCCACGGCGGCTACATCATCGCCCCCGGTACGACGACCACCGCCGGCACCTACCGGCCCGTCGGCACCGCACTACGGCCCGCCCCGCTGCCCGCCTGGCTCGCCGAGGAGCTGCGGCGCACCGGCCACCTGGCGGTACCCGCCGCCGCGACCCCCCGGCGGGTACCGCCCCGGGCCCGTCAGGCCGTCCTCGCCGCCGGCGGAGGCCAGGACCGCACCTCTCGTCTCCTCGCCGCGCTCCTTTCCGACGTCGCGGCCTGCTCCCAACTCCCGGAGGGGGCCGGGTTCACGGAGAAGCTGAACCGGGCGGCCTACACCCTCGGCGGACTCGCCGCCGCGGGCCACCTCACCGGATCCGCCGCAGAGCACGCCCTGCGCGAGACGGCGGAAGCGGCCCGCCCCGGCCAGGACCGCCGTACCGGTCAGATCATCCGCAGCGGCATGGCCGCCGGCGCCCAGCGCCCCCTGCACCTTGGAGACCGTCGATGAACCTGACCACCGGTACGCACGGCTCCCGCTACGCATTCGACCCCGAGGCCGTCGCCGCGCAGATCCTTGCCCAGAGCAGGCCGGCACCCGTCCCCGCCCCCAGCACCACACCGGCGCACGCCACTCCCGTCGGCCTCCTCCCCGACACCCTCACCGACCGCGGCAACGCCAAGCTCTTCGTGCGCCTCTACGCGCGCGACTACCAGTACGTGCCCGGGCTGGGCTGGTACCGGTGGGACACCACCCGGTGGCAGGCCGATGAGGACGACACCGTTGTCTGGGCGGCCGGTGACCTCGCCGAAGCCATTGCGACCACCGACCCGCGAGGTGTCCACAGCGACCAGGCCCTGCAAAAGCACCGCCGCCGAGCCCTCAGTACTTCCGGTATGAACGCGATGCTCACCCAGGCGAAGGCCGCCCCGGGCATGGTTCTGCGCGCGGAACTCCTCGATGCCGATCCCTATGCCCTGTGCACCCCGGCCGGGATCGTCGACCTCCACACCGGACTCGTCCGCACTCCGCGGTCGGACAAGGACTTCCACTCCCGATCGACATCCAGCGGCCCGAAGTCGCAGCCCACGCCGCGCTGGGACCGGTTCCTCGCCGACACCTTCGGTGACGACGCCGAAGGCCGGGAGATGATCGACTTCCTGCACCTGCTGCTCGGCTACTCCCTCACCGGCGACGTCGGCGCCCAGGTCATGCCCTTCCTCTTCGGCACGGGCCGCAACGGCAAGTCCGTACTCCTGGACGTCCTGATGAAACTTCTCGGCGACTACGCGGATGCCGCCCCGCCCGGCTTCCTGATGGCCCGCGCCTTCGACGGCCATCCCACCGAGCTCGCCGAACTCCACGGCCGTCGGGTCATCGTCTGCTCCGAGGTCAAACCCGGCGACAAGTTCGACGAGGCCCGCGTCAAGCTCCTCACCGGCGGCGACCGGATCAAAGCCCGCCGGATGCGACAGGACTTCTTCTCCTTCGCCCCCACCCACAAACTGTGGCTCATCGGAAACCACCGCCCCGAGGTCGGCACCGGAGGCTTCGCGTTCTGGCGCCGCATGCGCCTGGTCCCGTTCGAGAACGTCGTCCCCGACGAGAGGAAAATCGACAACCTCGCCGACATCCTCGTCACCGAAGAAGGCCCCGGCATCCTCGCCTGGCTCATCGACGGAGCCCGCCGCTACCTCGCCGGCGACCGCGACCTCACCGGCCCCGCCCCCGTCCGCATCGCCACCACCGCCTACGCGGAAACCGAAGACCACACCGGCCGCTTCTTCGAGGAATCCTGCACCTTCCGGCCGGGCCTGCGCACCGAACAGGCCCTCCTCTACACCGCCTACCGCACCTGGTGCCAGAATGAAGGCACGCCCGCCGTCTCCTCCCGAGCCTTCGCGGCCCGCTCACGGGAACTGGCGGGCATCGCCTCGCCCAAGGAAATGCTCCTGTCCAACTCGAAGAAGTACTACCCCGGCATCGGACTGCTCGCAGAAGCGGAGAACGCGTGAGCTCCCTCCTCTCCGACGACGAGATCCACCACGAAATCGACCTCGTCTGGCTTGAGGACGTCACCGAACTCGACTACGTACGCCAGTCCCTCGACAGGCTCCTCAACCGCCGGGGCAAACCCCCCTACCACCGCGACGGCCGCCTCGTCGGCTACGCCCGCCTCGGCCCACAGGCAAGGTCGTCCCGCTCCAGCGGCACCTTCCGCCGCCGCGTGTTCTGGCTCCTGCCCCACGACCGCGACACCGTTCCCGACGGCCTCTACGCCACCGGCGCCCCAGCCGAAGCCGTCGACCCGACCACCCTGTCCGCCGGAAGCCGCGGCCGCAAAACCAACCGCTCCGAACGGCCCGCGCAAGCTGGTTGATCAACCCTGCGGCGGTCGGGGCGAACGCGCACGATAAGCCCTCGTGGCACCTGTGCCGCAACCACGCACGGACAACGGTCTGTGGGCCTCCGCCCGCCCTGAATGTCCTGCCCCGGCGAGAGCACCCCACACACCTCCATGCTGCCGAAGCCCGGAAGACGGGGCGCACGACAATCCGGAGGGGGCATCCCCGCGCGTGCCCTTGCCTTGGTCGGCATAGCCGCATCCTCATCGCCTGTCGCCGATTGGCGGCCCTGTTCAAGGCCTGAGCCGGTCCTGCTGTACGTCGAAGCAGACCAGCCCCATGGATTTCGCCACGGCTGTCGCGTAGGCAGAGGCCTCTCGGCGATGCTCCACCGCATCGGGAAGTGGATCAGCGGGCCACTGGCCTCGCCGATCAACGGGCTGCTCGACCAGGGCGAAGTGTCCTCCTCGCCCTCGGTGAGGTCGCACCACCACTCAAGCAGCGCCGCGACGTAGGCCGCTACACGTTCGGATGGAGGCTCCTCGACCTCGCTGTCGACATAGCGGTCGTGCAGGTCGCTGAAGACCCGGCCGGCGGTCTTGTCATCCGTCGGCCTCTCGCCTTCCCACACAGCCAAGTCGTAGCTCATGCTCGGAGGCTCTTTCACATGGCACTGACACGCATCTGCGCCGGTCGACAGTGCGGACTTCAGCCAAGTGAAGCGACGTCTTGACGTCCGGCGGCCGGCATCAGCAGCCTGGGAGTCCTCCGTGCACCCATCACTGCCGCTCGGCAGCGAGTACCAGGTACGGATCATGAAGTGGAGTTGCACGTCGTTCATCGACTCCGCCCCCAGTCCTTCGGCGTCCCGCACTGCGGCTGCGACCATCCGTGCCTCAGCGACAAGTTCGGGGTGGTAGTTGAAGCCTGGCCATGGAAGGACGGGATCATCGTTCTCCTCGCCGAACTGCCGCACCCACTCCATGTCGCCCAGGACCACAGCCAAGCCTGACGGGTAATGCTGACGCTGCCGATCACCGAGTGGCCGTTGTCCTATCGATCATGGTGGGCGTGAGTTCGAGTGTGGTTGCCCGGCCGGGTGATCTTCTGAGGGTCCGGGCATGAAGGCAGGGCCTCCCGAACAGCTCGTGGGTGTCGAATCCATCCGAGCGTCAGGAGACCCTGGCACCGCAGACTTTCGTGCTGTCCACCGCTTCGTCCAACTCGTCTTCCCGGTCGTGTGACCGCCTCGCCCACGTGTACGCGAACGCGGGCGATCGTCCGGGCCGGGAGCCTCGGTATGCGTCGGACATGACGGACGCGGAATGGGCCGCGGTCCGTGCCGCGCTTCCGGTGCAGGCCTGGCTGGAGGGCAGGGGCGGGCAGCCGGAGGGGTATTGCCACCGGCAGATGGTCGACGCGGTCCGCTACCTGGTCGCGGGCGGTATCTCCTGGCGGTCGGCGCCCGCGGACTTCCCCACGTGGGATCGCGTTTATGCCTTCTTCCGACGCTGGCGCGACAAGGGCTGGACGGCCGAGTTCCACGACCCGGCTGCGGGACCGGATCCGTGCAGCGGCCGGACTCGACCGGGAACCGACCGCGGGCATCATCGACGCCCGGTCGGTCAAGGCGGCTGCGTCGGTGCCGGCCGCGACCAGGGGCTTCGACGGCGGCAAAAAGGGTCAACGGCCGCAAGCGCCGCATCGTGGTGGACACCCTCGGCTGCTCCTGGCCGTCACGGTTACGGCGGCGTCCGTCACCGACCGGGACGCGGGACAAACCCTGCTGGCCCGGCCGCGCGAGCGGTACTGGCGCATCACGCTGGTCTGGGCCGACGGCGGCTACACCGGCCAACTCGTCGACTTCGCCCGCAACGTGCTGCGGATCGCGCTGACTGGCCCGCGTCAAGGAGGGCCGCATGCCTGAGCCGACCGCCTCGGTCATCGATACCCAGAGCGTCAAGACCTCCACCAACCTGCCTGTGAACAGCCAGGGAACCGACGCCGCGAAGGAGATCGCCGGACGGAGGCGGGGCATCCTCGACACGATCGGCCTGATCCTCGCCGTGACCGTCGCAGGCGCCGGCCTCTCCGAGAACGCCATGGGAATACGTCTCCTCGACCAGGCGAAAGCGACCTACCCGACCCTTTCGAAAAGCTGGGTCGACACCGGCTTCAAGAACGCCGTCGCCGGACACGACGCCCACCTGGGAATCGACGTCGAAGTCGTCAACCGCAACCCGGAAAAGCGCGGCTTCCATGTCGTGAAAGATGCTGGGTAGTAGAGCGGAGTATTGGCTGGATCATGATGCACTGCCTCCTCGCCCGCGACTACGAGACCCTCACAACCAGCTCCGAAGCCATGATCCATATCGCCTCCATCGACAACCTCAGCAAGCGCATAACGGACGAAACCGCACCAACCTGGCGAGGGGGCTACTAGGAGATAAATGGCAATCCGCCTAGATTAAACGCCCGCTCAGACACCGGATCGCCAGGTGACATTGCCTGGCGGCGCTGTCGGCGTCACATCGTGATCCCGTATATGCGTAGGTGCGCAGTGCCGCCGTCCTCATAGTCGACTTTGACGCGTATGATATCCGCGAGCTCGTGGCCGTGCCGGTCCTTGAACGGCACCGGGTACACCCCCGGCTCCGCGCACAGCTGGGAGTCCACGCAGTGCCGACGGAGCTCCATGTCCGGGTACGCGTCCCGCAGCCACCTCTGCGTGGCTTCGCGTGGCGCGCGCAGGTCCAGTTGGTAGTCCAGGCCCATGAAGCTGCCCATGGTGCATCGGCGGTCATAGGTTCCGTCGGGCAGTCGGGAGGCGCGGAGGAAGTGGGCGGCCTCGGCGCAGGGTGTGCCGAGACTGCTGGTGATGCTCCCGGCCGTCCAGTACCAGAGGTACCAGCCACCGGCTCCGAACAGAGTCACGCTGGCGACGGCGAGGGTTAAGCCGATGCGCTGGTGTCGGGTGAGTGTCATAGGGATACCTCCGGGGCTCTGTTGATTGAACATGTTCAAGGACGTAGCTCCGTGCTTTTCAGTTCCACCGGTAGGGCCGGCGGCCGAACGGTTCTGCAGCCTGCGGCGCATGGCCGTCAACTGGGTACGCCGGCATCGTGTGGCGCGAGCAGATGAAGATGTGCGGGAGCCGCCAGGAGCCCTGCCAGACCGGGCCGGCCGGAATGTCTGCGGTGTCGGCGAGGCAGTCGGGGCAGTAGCGGCTGAAGGTGGTGGACACCCATCCGCTGTTGGCCATGTCCATAGAGCTCGTAACGCAATCATGAATCGGGCCTGTTGAGGCGTCGCCAGCAGATGAGGGCGCAGGCGAGGGAGACGAAGGCGTCGTGGAGTTCGGTGCGGCGTTCCCATCGGACGGCGAGGCGTTTGAACTGGTGGAGCACGGCGAAGGTCTGCTCGACCACGTAGCGGAGTTTGCCCATGCCCTTGATGTTCGGGGCTCCCCTGCGGGAGATGACCGGCAGGATCCGGCGTTTACGCAGCTCATCGCGGTTGGGGTTGGAGTCGTAGCCCTTGTCTCCGAGCAGGGCTTCCGGACGCCTTCGGGGTCGGCCGGGGCGGCCGGCGACAGGTGGGATGCCGTCGACCAGGGCGAGGGTCTGGGTGACGTCGTTGACGTTGGCCGCGGTCGTGATGACTTTCAGCGGGGGTGCCGCGTCCGTCGCAGATCAGGTGGTGTTTGCTGCCTGTCTTCCGCCGGTCGACCGGCGACGGACCGGTGTCGGAGCCCCATTTTTCGCACGGATGTGGGAGCCGTCCACGCACGCCCTGGACCAGTCGAGGCGGCCGGCCGCGTTCAACTTGGCAAGGAGGATGCGGTGCAACTGGTCGAAGACCCCTGCCTGCTGCCACCGCTCCAGCCTTCGCCAGCAAGTCTTCCCTGAGCCGAACCCCAGCTTCAGCGGGAGGAGTTGCCAGGCGACGTCGTTGTGCAGGACGTAGAGGGTGCCCTGCAGACACAGCCGGTCCGCCACTGGCCGCGGCCCCGGCGACCTCTCCGGCCACGGTGGCAGCAGCGGCTCGATCAAAGCCCACAAGTCGTCGTCCACGATCCACGGCCGAGTACTCACACCGTCTCAAACGGGCGAATCGTCACACCGGTCACGGCTGACCAGGACATCTCACCAAGATCCTGTTACGAGCTCGTCGGCTCCGAACCAGAAGTGCTGCCGGCCGGGGCCGGGTAGCTGAACGCACTGATTGCCGCGCCCGGGGTTATCGGGGCGTGAGCCAGGGCGGTGTCGGGCATGACGGTTTCTCACGTGTGGGCCACTGCGCCGATCGCGGCAGCGACCGCGGTCCGTGTCTCGATGGCAGCGGCTTTCATGAGGCATGGTCTCGCCAATCAGTGGTCACTTTGAGTCCGTTGCATGGGATATCAAATGCCCTGTTCACAGGCCCAGCCAGCTTCCCAACCGCAGGTGGAGGCATGGGCCTGAATTGGCCAACCCTCGTCGAGTCGGTTCCGGATGCCGAAAATCCGGTGGCTGTCAACAGCTGAAGGTCCTAACGTCCAGCCAGGCTTCGCCTTGATCGCACTTCGGACTGCCTTGGGAGAAAGGATAAGGTTCCCGGTGGCCGGATTGAGTGCAGGATGTGCGATCCGAACAAATTCATATCCGATTTGGGGGGCGTATGAGAAAGTTCGGAACGCTGGCCGCCGCTATCGCACTTGTGGCGGCGTGCGCAACGTCGGCTAGCGCCGACGGAGAGTCGCCGCAGCAGATGGATTTCGCAAACTCCGATCCGCAGCGCGCCTGCAAGATAATCAACGATTCAGAGTTCAAGTTCGCCATATATTACGGTTCCGGGCAAACAGGCTCGTGGCGGACCATCGGTTACAACGTGTACGACTTTGCTTCGGTCCAGGCGAGCTGGGACCTCAGGTACTACCCACTCTGGTTCTGTGGTACCGGAGCCGGAACGCCTCCGCGTGGTTACGGTGAGGGAATCAAGAACAATGCGGCCTCGGGTGACAACTGGCACTACAAGTACTGGGCCAGAATTCATTTCAGTCGAGGCTACAGCGGCCCCCGGGATGAACTGCCGCCACTGAACGACACTCAATACCGGTTCAACTACGTCTACAACGAGAACGCATCCTTCTCTTGGGGGTAGCGGACCTGACTCGGATTCTGAGGAGACAAAGAATGAAATGCCGGACCGGAATCAAGGGTTTTGTCGTGCCTGCAAGCGTGGCCCTCCTCGTAGCGGGATTAGGGGTTGGCGGCTGGCAGGCACTGCAGGGTCAGGACCCACACCGGAGAGGATCCGACAGCCCAAAGCTGGGGCGCGTGGCGGCAGCTGTCGTGGGGAAGCCGGACGACGTGGCGACGTGGCGCCTCCCGCTGGAGGCCTACACCCCCGGGGCCGGAGACATGAAGAAGGTCGGGGCCGCACGGGACATTCTGATCGATGCTTGCATGGCTTCCGCGGGCTACCCCGACTGGACGCCCGCCCCGGACTTGCCGCAGCTCGACGGTGCCTCCGCGATGGACTCTCGCTATGGGATACACAAGGCTGAGCTGGCTGCAAAGCGCGGATATCATCCGGACGAGGCGATTCAGAGGGAATACGATGCTGCGGTCAGTGTCGGTGCGGTTGACTCGTCGGGCGCAGATCAGAAGGTCCTGATGAAATGTGCCGGCGAAGCCGACGCCAAGGCGCCCCAGCTCAAGAAATCGACCGCGGCGACCCAAGTCGACGCCGACTCTTTCCGGCAGTCACTCAAGGATCCGGCAGTGGTCGACGTCTTTTCCAGATGGTCGGCATGCATGAAATCCAAGGGGTATGATTACGCGACTCCGGCAGATGCGCGCGACGACCCACGGTTCATCGACAAGAATGTCGTCACCGATCTTGAAATAAAGACGGCAACCGCTGACGTGGGTTGCCGGAGGGAGCATAAAGTCGAGAAAATTTGGTTCGACGTCGAGACGCGGATGCAACAGCAGGCGATCAAGAAGGATCAGATTTCGTTCGAGAGCCTGAAGAAAACCAATCAGGCGTCCATAGATAAATCATCCTCGGTGCTTTCGGATGCCGGGAGTCGAAACTGAGGCGTGGGTTTGGTCGGGGTTGATCCATCGGGATTTACTCCGGTCTGCCCCGGCAGGTGTCTAACTGCCCGTAGATGGGGGGCCACCCTTCTCTCAGCGGCATGCCTACAGGATCACCTGCTCCTCAGTGAGGGCTCGATGAGGTGTGTGCTCTGCTTCGGGGGCCCTGGAGAGCCTGCGAGGGTAAGGGCAGGAGTTCCGCGGAGGAGTCGACCGGGGTGGTGAAGCGGTAGTTGAAGTTGTTCTGGTCGAAGGTGTCCTCGTGGCACGGTGTCCGGCTGGGTTCAGCCTGGTGTCCCGGATGGCGGCGTCGATGAAGCCGGTGGCCCCCCGCTGTGTCGGCACTCCCGTCCGCCGGTCCTTCTGGGAGACCTCGTTCCAGAATTCCTCCCAGTGGTGACCGACAGCCCTGGTCCGTGGGTTCTGCAGGCCCATCCGGGGCGCTTGCGGGCCCGAACGTATCGGCCACACCGCAGCGCGGCACGAAAGTAACCAGTTGCCCTGATCTACCGGGACGGATTTACCTGGCGTGGCTCATCTTCAGAGGCAGGCCAAGAAATGGGGGGATCGAAATTCGGACACACATATCCAGCCGAATCTGGACAGCCTTCGCAGTAGCGGCTCTGACGGCCGGAGCGCTGCCACCTGGAGTGGCCTGGGCAGGACCCCAACCGAGTCCTTCCACAGCCGCGGACGCAGGCCGCCTCGTGCGGACCGGTCAGCCTGAGCCGGGGCAGGAGGACACATCGAGGGTCGCGGACCCCGACAGCGTCTTACCGAAGGACTGGCGGACCTCGCCCGACCGGGTCGTAACGGTCCTCGGTGACGCAGAGGGCCTCCACGTACTGGCAGCGGACAGCACGACGGCCTACCAATGGGGCGAGGTCGCGACCTTGCGGGAGGACGGATTCGACTCTGATGCCTGGATCGGCAACATCTGCGTCACCGGATCCGGCAGACGCGCTGTCGTCGCCTACGCCCCCCGGACATTCACCAACAAGCCGATGCTCTTCGACCGGGGAGCCTTCACCGCCGTCGTAGATCTGGAGAAACGTACGGTCACCAAGCTGGCCCAACAGTCCTCACTCGCCTACTTCAACCCCGGCTGTGGCACGGGGGAGACCGCTGTTCTCACTCAAGCCGCAGACGAGGAAGTCGGAAAGACCCGGTTCCTCAGTGTGGACACCGGCACGGGAACCGTCACAGGCGATTTCACAGTGGCCGGGCAGGCGACTTCCGCCGTCCCGGTCCAGGAAGGCGTCGTCACAGCCATCGGTGACCGGCTGACCCGCGTCGGCCGCGACGGTCACGCCGAACTCATCGCCAAGACCTCGGGACCTGCCTTTCACATTCACCCGGATGCCGAGGGAGGAGTCGGATTCCTCGACCGCCGGGGCGACGAGGTCAGCGTCAAGCGGGCGGTCGCCGGAAGGACGACCGAGCTCGCCAAGGGCGGGCTCGGCAAGCTGAGCCTGACGGCCGGCACGCAGGGGCGTCTCTTCCTGACCGGCACGCCCCAGACGCTCGCCACGCTGCCCGCCGTCGTCAAACCCCTCAAGGCCGAGGTCGGAGCCACCACCTCGTCGCACGGCCGCCTCGTCCTGGACACCGCGGTGTCCTCGAGCCTGCGTACTCACGTGGCACAACCGCTGGCTCCCGTCGATCCTGCCGAGGGGGCTCCGTTCCGGATCGACGCCCATGTGCCGGGCACTGACAAGCAGCTGGCTTTCACGGTCCCGCAGTCGCCCGCCGCCACGGTGGGCGTCCGATCGCCGGCGCTGGCCAATGGGCCGAAGACATCGGCCTCGACTTCCCCGTCGGCAGCGGTACGGGCTCAGGCGACAGACTCCTCGAACACGACGTACGACCCGGAACGCACATGCGCGGTCCCTCGCAACGACCCGGCCCAGCAGGCCCTGCAGCCTACGCCCAATCAGGTCGAATGGGCTGCCGACATGGCCATCCGGGGAAACCTGACCAGCAACTACGTGGCCCAGGGCGGCTGGCGGGCGGAGGACGGGCTCGGTACCGCAGTCGCGCCGTCGGCGATGTTCCCCCAGTCCGCTCTTATAGGCGGCCCCGCCGGCAGCCGCATCCCCGCGCAGGTACTGCTCGGCGTACTCGCCCAGGAATCCAACCTCTGGCAGGCGTCGTACCACGCTCTGCCCGGTCAGACGGGCAATCCGGTGGTCGGCAACTTCTACGGCACCAACATCTACCCTGGCACGACCGGATACGACCCCGAGAAGGTTTGGACGGTCAACTGGGCCAAGGCCGACTGCGGCTACGGCATCGGTCAGCAGACCGACGGCATGAGCGTTCCGGGCCGTGTCCAGGAGCCCGGCAAGCCGCCGGCGATGTCTGCGGACAAGCAGCGCGCGGTGGCGCTGGACTATGCGGCGAACATCGCCGTGGCAGCGCAGACCCTGTCCGACAAGTGGAGCGAACTCCACATCCCTGGCCAGACGATCAAGGTCAACAACGACGATCCGAAGTACATCGAGAACTGGTTCGCCGCGGTGTGGAACTATAATCTCGGCTTCAACAAACCGGACGCGCAGGGCAAGTGGGGGCTGGGGTGGCTCAACAACCCGGCCAACCCGAAGTATCCGGCCGACCGGAACGCCTTCCTTGACAACAATCACTACGCGGACGCCGCCACACCCCAGAAGTGGCCCTACCCGGAGAAGGTGATGGGCTGGGCCGCCTTTCCCATTGACACAGGCCGTTCCTACAGCGACGCGGGTCAGCAGAACAGCGGGAACACTCACGGGTACCAGGCTGCGTGGTGGGCCGACGTCGCCTCCCGTACCGGGGCCATCAAGCCTCCACTGGACACCTTCTGCAACGCCACCAACGGCTGCAGTGCCGGCAGCCCTCCACAGTGCGGCACCGAGTACTGCTACAAGCAGTACTGGTACCACTCCGATGTCAGGTGGAAGGACTGCCCGGCTTCCTGCGGGAACGAGACCCTGACGTACAAGACGCTCCGCGCCGAACTCGGGCGCGGCAGCAGCGGCCAGCCCAACTGCTCGCTCTCCGGGATTCCCGCAGGCGCGCTGGTCATCGATGACGTGGCGCCGGGCGTACCCACCATGAGGGCGGGCTGTGGCAAGCCGTGGACGAGTGCAGGATCGCTGACCTGGGATTTCGCGCCCAGCTCTGGATCCACCACGACGTACGAGGGCAAGGAAGACCTGCACCAGGTGGGAGGCGGCCTTGGCTCCCACTTCTGGTTCGCCCACACCCGTGGCGGGGACAGCCGCATCACCCAGATGCGCGTCACCGGTACCTGGAGCCTCAACCGGGACCTCAACCAGTGGGCCCGCGTCCTGGTCCACCTGCCCGACACCGGTGCTGAGACCCACCAGGCCAGATATACGATCGGTCTCGGGGACGGCACCACACGCACCCGGTACCTGAACCAGAACTTCCGGTCCAACCGCTGGGTTTCACTGGGCACGTACCAGTTCAAGGGCACCCCGAGGGTCAGCCTCGGCAATGAGACCGCCGACGGAACCGCCGACCAGGACGTCGCATGGGACGCCGTGGCGTTCCAGCCGCTCGCCGCCAAGCCCCAGCACATGGTCGCGGTCCTGGGGGACTCGTATACCTCGGGCGAAGGCGCGGGCTCGTACTCCCCCGAGTCGGACGCCAACCACGGCAAGCCGAACTGGAGCGCCTGCAGGCGCAGCGACAACGCCTGGGCAAGGAAGCTCACGCTTCCCGGGCAGTCGGCAACGCTGGGTGCTCAAGCGGACAGTTGGAGCCCATCCGCGGAGCTCGGCTTTGTCGCATGCTCCGGAGCGATGACCAGGAACGTCTGGAGCACCGGGTACACACCCCAATCACAAGCATTCGAGGAAGGGCAATTCCGAGAGATCAACCAGGTTGATTCCGGAGTGCTGTCGGAGGACACGACGCTCGTCATGCTCACGCTCGGGGGAAATGACCGCGGAGGCTTCGCGGGGGCGATGACGGACTGCGCCGGGATGGGAAAGAACTGCAACGAGGATTCCGGCTTCATGCCCAAATACAAGGGGATCATCGACGACGACATGATCCCCAACGTGACGACCACCCTCCAGGACATCAGGAGCAAGGCGCCTCACGCGAAGATCGTTCTCATGGGGTACCCGGAGCTCCTCAGTACTTCGGTCAAGTGTGCGGGCTCTCTGTATTTCGAAATGCCTGAGGCGCGAGCCCTGGCCGAGTTGGTCAACTACGCCAACGGGAAGCAGAACGATCTCGTCAGCCAGAAGGTGGCCGCTGGCTGGAACATCGCCTACGCCAACCCAGTGGCCGCCTTCGGCGGCCACAGTGGCTGCGACGAACCCGAGTGGATCAACAAGATCGTTGTCGGGCCCAACGGAGACGGCGACTTCCACCAGGGAGATCCCGTGACAAAGGCTGGTGGCCAGTGCACACACGACTGGCTGCCGGAGGCCTGCCTGAGTCGCGAATCGTTCCACCCCAAGTCGGCGGGCACGACCGGATACGCGTCAGTGATGGCCAAGCGACTGCAAGAGATCGGCTATACAGGATAGTAAAGCGCCGTGCAGTCTGGTCTTCGTGACCTTCCCTCAGACACCACCTTCGCGGCGACCCTCGTCCACCGGCCGTCTGGCCGTGCGGATGGGGGTCGCCGTTCTCCTCTTCCTGGTCGTCGCGGCACTTGCCGTGATCGGAAGCCTGCTCTGGTGGCTGGGGAGGACTCTCCCCGAGGCCCAGCGCAGCCGCACACAGTGGCAACTGGAACACGACAAGACGGCGACCGGTCAGGCACTGCTGACAGCGGCTGGAGACGGCACCCTGACGGACGAGGAGATCCAGGCAGCGAACAAGGGCGGCCACTGGACCGTGCGGCGTGACGCGCAAGAGGTACGAGCGTCGGCACATTTCGTGGATGCCAACCTCGAACAGGAGTGCTGGTCCTTCGTGCTGAGCCTGCCTCTGGGGCCTCAGACGACCCTCAGGACGATCCGTGACGACGGAGCGTGTGCTCCTTCGGCACACCCGGCTGCGCCCTCATCAGGCCTGCCAGCCGGCTGAGAGCGCGTGGCCCACGGAGCTGCCGGCCGCGGGGCGGCGTATGACCGGTAGGGCGTCCGGCACGCCGACCTCCATGAATGGGTGACCGCCACACACGATGCCGGGATCTCACCCTCCGCTTGGTGGCCGGCCCTCCCCGGCGCGGCCTGCCGCCACCGACCGGCGGGAGCCCTACGGGACCTCGGGCTGGTGGCGGGAGTGGAGGCCACCGAGGAGCAACCGCGCCGGCCTTTCCGTGAGGGAGGCCCGCCCCCGGACGCCGAGCGACTTGTGGGCTGACCGGATCGCAGCAGGGGATTCCCTCAGGGTGGCACGGCGGGCCGGGGCAGTGGAGCGCCGGCTGACCGTTACCGGCGTCGACATCCTCTTCCGGCCGCATCCGACGATCAACCTCCCGCGGGAGCCGGGGACGAGGAGAGCCGCCCGGCGAATGAGGCGGCGCCCGCCCGAGATCGAGCGGGTGCTGGAGTGGATCGAGGACCACGTCACGGTGAGCCGGTTCGCCAAGGACGGCGTTTACCGGTTGAGGCCGTCCGGCGGGCAGGCCGCCGCCCGCTTCCGCCACTACGAATCGCGGGCCGGGATGCCCTTGCTCCACGACGACCTTTTGCTGTCGATCAAGGGACAGCGCCCGGGCGGGAAGTGGGGCTCGGCCCACTCCGAGTTCCTCTTGGGGAAGACAGTCGCTGCCGCCGCGCTCTACAACGAGCTGCTGGCCGCCGAGGCCTGCCAGTGGCTCGGTCTGGCTACTGAGCCGAGCACCGTAAATGTCGGCGCCGACCGTTGAAGGAGATCACGGGGGATCGCGCAGGAGCTGATCGCCTGGACTACAGGCGGCGCGGGCAGCAGATCGAGGCGTGCCGCAAGGGACCGGAGCGCGAGTACATCACCGCCGCCGACGACAACGGCGAGCCGACGTTCGCGTCGGCGGTCCCGGAGCAGGCCCGTACGAAGATGAACCAGATCGCCGCTCGCAAGATCCGGCCATACGCGCAGCTGTGACAATGGTGGAAATCGAACGCCATCCTGAGCTCTGGCGTTGCCTCCTACGTCATCACTTCGCTCTTCGAGCACGCACGCGCCACGGCCGTCGACGTCACGTGGCCGTGCTCGTGATGAACGGCGGCGGGTGCTTCCGCCGCCGGTACCCGCTCGCCGAAGCCCGCCGTCACCTCGCCCTCGTACTCCGCGGTCGCCGCCGCGACCCCGGCCCGGACGACCAGGCCATGGACGCAGCCCTCGCCGCGCACTGCATGGATATCCGCGAACCCAAGACCGTACGTGGTTTCATGCCGGATTGCCGCCTCCACACCGCCTGCCTGGTCCTGCCCACCCCGCCACCCAGCCGCTGACGCCGGCCTGCGACCGTACCTGACCCGAACATCACCCGCCCCCCGGCCAGCCCCAACACCACACACACATTCCACCTGCCGCGGGATGTGTGTGTGGAGGGGGGACATGCCCGCATCCCGTCGCACCACGACCGCGCGGTCATCGCGTCCACCATGCTCGCCGCCCGGCTGCGCGCGGCTCGCCGTACTGGCCGCGCGATGGAAGACGTCACCACCCACCAGCAGGGCCGCGAGGCCTGAGCAACTCCTCGGCGAGCACGGCCACTGCAGCGACGATCACGACGCCCGTCACGCCCGCCACATCCCGACCTCGGAGAGCAACTCGACCCGCTCCGGTGCAAGTGTGGCGGCCCCGCGGCGTTGGTTGTCGACCCACGTTGCGAGCCGCCCCACCGCCGCGCATACAGCAGCCTGTCCAGCCCGCGCGGGGCAGGACCGCATCCACCGGCGGAATCGCCTGACCACCACCCGTCGCCGACCCCGGGGCTCGAAGCCGCCGCCGGCTGAGTGATGTCGCCCAGACGCGCGCCGCCGGGGATGGGCCACCGCCAGCCTGGAGTCGATGTGGAGGCGGCCCCGGAAGCCGAAGACCGCCCGGGAAGGGAAGGCGGAATCGGCCGGGCATCGTCTCAGTCGGCCCGCGGTGCCCAGGAGGAGGCATGGATCGCAGCTGTGCGCCCGCATGTCCAGGCCACGGCCAGGCCCGAGACGGCCACTGCGGTGAGCCCGGCGCCGAGCAGGCCCACGGACATCCAGCCGCCCTTGCCCAGATTGATCATCAAGCCGCCCAGCAGGGCCGCCGCTCCCACTCCGACGACTCCGACCGCCATCAGGGGCAGGGCGAGGTTGTACAGGGCGATTCGCCGGTAGAAGCCCCGTCCGGTCTGGTACGAGGCCAAGGGGCCTAGCGCCTGCGACTGTTCGATGAACACGCCCGCAGCTCCGAGGGCGCCCGCGGCCGCCAGCGCCGCGATGCCGAGGAGCCCGACGTCCAGCAGCCAGCGCACCTGGGCCGCCTGGGCTGCCGATCCCAGGTACCAGGACTGGCCCGGCTGCGCGGTCATGGGGCCGATCAGGTGCCGGTACGCCGCCTGTTCGACCGCGTCCACGCCCGCCGCACCGTCGCGGTTGACGACGATGAACCCGAACAGGGCCTTGTCCCCTTCCACGGGAGCGCCGCACGCGCACACCGCGACCGGCGGGGCGGGCAGCATCTCCCGCGATGCGAGCACGTCCCGGCCCAGCGGCGACAGCCCGGCGAACGACCGCTCCACGCCGACGGGCTCCGTCGGACAGGCGGTGACGGCGCCGAGCGCGGCCAGGCTCCGGCAGGTGCCGGTCAGTCGCAGCCCGGCCCCGCCCGGGTCGGGGGAGTACCGCACCACTCGGTCGGCGCCGAGGGCCGCGACGAACCCGTCGGCGGTGGCGGGGATGTTGCGGGACCTGACCTGGATCAGCGCCCCGCCCGCGGCGTCGTGGCGGGCTCGGGCGGCCTCGGCGGGTCCGGCGAACTGGGTGGTGACGACCTGACCGATGACGATGATGCCGAGGCCGACGACCAGAGCCGCGCTGAGCCGGGCCAGCGCCTGCGGCCGGGCCGCGAGCCATCGCCCCGCCACGATCCGCGCGGCGTCCCCGCTCCTGCCGCCGCTGCGGGCGAGGCGCCCGCCGATGAGGCGGGCCAGCCGGGCGGTGGCGTAGGGGAGGACGATCAGCGCGGCCATGGCTCCGACCGCGAAGGCGACCTTCCCCTCGGTGTGCCGGTGCTCCGACCCCCACCCCGCCACCACGACGGCGCAGACGAACACCACCCCCGGCCACCGGCCACCTCCGGCCGCGCCCGGGCGGGCCGGGGCCGCCCCCTCGCGCCGGCGGCGGACGAGGCAGCCGGCCACGCTCACCCCCAGCAGCACGGCGAACGTCCCGGCCGCGCACAAGGGAAGCCACACCAGTGCGGCCCGCAGGTCCTCGGCCCACACCCGGTAGCCGGTGAACGGCAGCACCAACGAGGTCACCGAGACCGTCAGCGCCGGCACGCACCCGCCGAGGATCCCCCACCCGAGTGGCCGTGCGGCCTCCGCGGCCACCACGACAGCCCGGCCCCGCACCGGGATCCCGAGCGCGTCGAGGAGCAGCAGGCGCCGTTCGCGCACCTCCGAGCGGCTGCGGGCCGCCACGAGCACGAGGGCCACCACGGGCACTCCCGCGATCAGCGCCACGATCAGGTAGAGCTCGGCGAGACCCCGGTCGAACTGGTGGGAGCTCACGAAGAACATGTGATGCTGCCGGTTGCCGAATCCGGAGATGAAGGAGGTGGGTTCGTCGACCTCGTCGAAGAACCCGTCCACGGCCGGGTTGACGTACGCCACCAGCTCGGTGCCGTCGGCCAGGCCCGCAGGGGAGATCCTGCCTGCCGGGCGCCCGTACCGGGCCGGGGCGGCCTCCGCGAGGGCGGGGGACAGGAAGGCCTCGCCGGGCTCGGGCCAGCGCGGGAGACCGGGAGGCGGGTGAACGGCGGGGGCCAGGGGCCTTACGTAGACCACGGAGACCGCGCGCTCGCCCACCGCGTCGGGACGTTCCCACCAACGGGCCCGGGCCGCGTCCGCGGCCACCGGGACCGGGTTGCGGGCGGTCATGCGGGCATCCCGCCGGTCGTGGACGGTGTGCGCGGCCACCACGCCCCATACGGTGACCAGGGCGAGCAGCGCGGCGAGCGTGAGAGCCGCACGGTGCGCCGACCCGCCCCGGGTACGGGCTATGCGCGATCCCAGAGTCCACAGGAGACGCGTGCCGGTGCCGCTTGCGGACGTCACCGGGCGCCCTCCAGCTTCCCGTCGGCAAGGGTCAGCACGGCGTCCGCCCGCTCGGCCACCGCCGGAGCGTGCGTGACGACGACCAGCGCGCACTGCCGCTGTGCGGGCAGGGCGAAGAGCAGTTCCGCCACGGCCTTGGCCGCCTTGCCGTCCAGGGCTCCGGTGGGCTCGTCGGCCAGGATCACGTCCGGGGAGCCGATGAGCGCTCTGGCCACGGCGAGGCGCTGCCGCTCGCCACCGGACAGGGTGGCGCTGGCAGACGTACGCCGATCCGCGAGTCCGAGTTCCCCGAGCAGCTCCTCGGCCCGCCGGTACACCTCTCGGGGGTGCGCCGAGGACATGAGCGCGGGCAGGGCCACGTTCTCCAGCGCCGTCAGCTCGGGTAACAGCTCGCCGAACTGGTAGACCATCCCGACGTGGGCCAGCCGCAGGGCGGCACGGCGGGAGGGGGAGGCGGCGGTGATGTCGTGGCCTGCGACGGTGATCCTCCCGGCAGCCGGGAGGGTGATTCCGGCGAGGCAGTTGAGCAGGCTGGACTTGCCGCATCCACTGGGTCCCGTGACGGCCACGCTCGTGCCCGGCGGCACGTCGAGGTCCAGTGCGTCGAGGATGGTCCGGCCGTCCACCTGGTAGCGCAGGCCCCGTGCGGACAGGGCTGCGGTGGAGGTGACGGCGGCGGGGCGGGGTGAGGACACGGCTTCTCCTTGCGGGCTTCAGCACGACCGGCGGCGGCCCGGGCACCGCCGCCACCGGTCGAGTCTGTCCTAGTAGCGGTACTCCCAGGCGGACCAGGCGTCGGGAGCGAAGTCGCGTATCTGGTGGGCCTGGTGGCGGTAAATCAGGTCGGTGGGGAAGGTGGCCGAGGTCTCGCAGTTGCCCTTCCCGCTGTAGACAATGACGTTTCCGTGCTGTCCCTGGTCGCGGTAGTAGTTGCTGGCGACGGCGTTGCCGTCGGCGTCACCGTCGCACGCCATGACGCCCGCCCAGCCGGAGATGGCGGTGGAGCAGCTGTTGTACGCACAGACCCTCGCCTGGGCCGAAGGTGCGGCCACGGCGAGAAGGGCCGTACTGGCCATGAGTGCGGCCAGGATGCCGGCACGCTTTCGCATCGTTCTCCTTCTGGTTCTGAAGGTGCTGAGATGGGGAGGTAGGGAGCAGAGAGGGCATGCGGATACCTGCTCGCTGCCGTGTGCTGCGTGGGCGGCGGCGGTGTCGCCGACAAGTCTGTACGACATGTCGATTACGGATTGCGGAAGCACAGATCACGTGGCCGCTGCCGGTGCATCCGGGACGATCGGCGATGGGAGATTCCCATGATCCGGGCATGACGACTCCCCAGGACAGCGCATCACCATCCGTCCCGCCGGCTGGGGGCTAGTACCGGTACTCCCAGCTGGACCAGGCGTCAGGGGCGAAGTCACGTATTTGGTGTGCCTGGTGGCGGTAGACACGGTTCCAGGCGACTGCGCCGGATTCCGCGCAGTTGCCCTTGCCCCCGTACGCGACAACCTCGCCGTGTTCACCGTTGTCCCGGTAGAAGTTGCTCGCGACGGCATTGCCGTCGGCGTCGCCGTCACAGGCAACGACGCCCTGCCAGTCCGAGTAGGCGCTGGAGCAGCTGTTGTACGCGCAGACCTTGGCCTGGGCAGCGGGGGCGGCAACAGCGAGCAGGGCAGTGCTCGCCATGAGCGCGGCTAGGAGGCCGGCGCGCTTTCGCATCTTTGACTCCTTCTGAAGGTGCTGGGCACGAACGAACAAAAGGGCAGGTGCGGTGAACAGCCACCCCCAGCCCGTTGTCGGGCGGGGCATGACCGCCAACGAACCTCGCACGGCCATTCGAGTTGCGCAAGCGAAGATCGCATATATGGCCACGCCCGAGGCTCCGAGACCGTCCTTTGACCGAATCTGCGCTCGTGGATCTCACCGTTCCGCCAGCCGACCTCGACCGCGTCCATGCGGCGGAGGTCCCCCGTGCTAACAGGCCTCATGTACCGCCGAACGACTCGGACCCCGGCACCGAGGCCGGCACGAACCTCACATGAACGGGGTCGGCGGCGACCACTCGACTCGGCGACAGGCGATGAGGTGGGGAACCCGGCGCCGCTGATGCTGCGGCATCTCACCGAACCTGCGCGGCCGGCCGGCCCGGAGGCCACCGCCGCGGTCCTGGCGGAACTCGACCTCCTGCTCCTCGACCGGCTCGCCGAAGAGCCCGACGACCGGCCCGGTTCGGCGGGCGAGGTCGGGGTACGGCTGCGCGCGATCGGCGCAGGGGATTTCCCCGTGTTCCCCGCGACCGTGCCGGTTCCATTGGCGCCGATTCTGCTCGACCCGGCGGCCCCCTCGACTCCTCCCACCCTGAGCGCCCCGACCGCCCTACGGCCGTCCCTCCGACTCCCTCCGCGGACGAGGCGGCCGCCCCCCGCCGGGCCGAATTCCGGCAGTACCTGCTGCGCCGTCGCGCCCGGAGCCGCACGTCCACCAGGCGACCGAGGCCGCTGTGGCCGCCGTACTCGCGAAGTTCGGCGGGGCTTCGGCTTGCGCGACTGGATGGAGGAGTTGAAGCGGACGCGCGTCTTCCCAGCGGAGTGGCTGCCGCTCCAGATCCACATGGCCGGCTGGTCAGTCCCGGACGAGACGATCGTCCGCGCCTGGCCGGCCGACAGCCTGGGAGCCGTCCTCACCGCATTCGAGCTCGCCGGTCTCGGTGACGCCGCTGACCACATCACTGAAGCGGCGGCCCCCGACTCGGCGCCCACGAGTTACCCCCCGCTGGTAGCTGGAATGCGAGCAGCTGGTCAGGACCGACGACTCGACCGCTGCTGAGCACACTGGCCACAGGCCCCATGGTCGGCTCACCACCGGGCAGATTCCTTCCCGGCGCCTTTCCCGATGCCGCCCTCATTCCCGCCCCCGCCGCAAATTCTGCTCGCCGCCGCCCAGCTCGCCCGGCACGACTGACCTTGCCGGCACCCCGACTCGACTCGGGCAGAGAAGCCATCGCGGATGGACTGCACGGCTTCTGTTAGTGGCCTCTGTCAGGATGCCTCGGTCAGCATCGTGATCAGGAGAGACCATGGGTACTTGGGACGTCGGCCCCTTCGACAACGACACCGCAGCGGACTTTGGCGGTGACCTTGATGAGGTAGCTGCAGGCGAACGTGAGGGCATCGTCCGGAGTGCTCTCACACGTGTGATCGACACCGCGGCTTACCTCGAAGCACCCGAATCCGAGGTAGCCGTAGCCGCGGCCGTGCTCGTCGGGGCGCAGTGCCCCGGGGGTGAGCCGGCCGATCCAATCTATGGGCCGGAAGAGCCCCTCCCGGATCTCACTGGCCTGCGCGACCTCGCTCTTCAGGCCCTCGACCGCATCATGACCGAACCGTCGGAACTGATGGACCTATGGGCCGAGTCTGATGGCGGGCCTTGGCGCGCGAACATCCGTCGCCTGCAGAACGTGCTCCTGCCAAAACCATCGGGAGAACAGCTCAGCCTGGTTTGACCCACTCCGACCCGCACCCGTCCTACCGGAAGGTCACTATGAGCTGGATGTCCTTCTCATGCGTCTACCCGCCGATGTCACCTCTGTGCACGAGATCCCCGCTGACTACACCCCGGAGCCGCTCGGCCGGCGTGACGACGTACTCGCAGCTGCTACTCAGGCTTGCCCCGAAGCTGACCTCTCGGACCCAGCCTGGGGCGAGCTTTCCGGCCCGACTTGGTCCGTCGAACTCAACATCGGCTCGCAAGATCCGGTGGACTCGATCATGCTCCACATCCGGGGCTCCGGCGGCGACGTGGTGACGGACGTCTTCCGTCTTGCCGAGGCTCTGCGGTGCGAAGTGCTCGACTGTGCAAATGGGGACCTGATAGCCCCTGGGCAGACGTCAGGCTGGGAGGAATTCCAGGAGTACCGGGATCGAGCGCTCGGATCCTCTCAGTGATACCCCCTGGTCGCACCACTAGCATCCGGCCCATGCACAAGGTGACCTCGGACGAGTTGCTCGCTGCCCAGGACCGTTCGTTCGGGATGGACGCCGCACCGGTTCCCGCCGCACCTGCCGGGAGCGGACCGAGCGCCCCCCGGACGGTTGGGGAGAAGATCGACTTCCTGGTGCGGCACGGCTATGGGGAGCAGGCGGCCCCGTCCGACGCGGAGATCGCTTCGACGGTCAGCAAACATGTCGGCGCTACCATCACCGCGGACGTCATCGCCGGCCTGCGCGCCGGACACATCACCGATGTCTCGCCTGCGGTGCGCGAAGGCCTGGCCCATGCCCTCCAGGTCGACGTCGAGCTTTTCAAGGACGACGCGGAGTTCAGCCCGAGGGCCGGCGAGTTCCTCGACGCCGTGCGGTTCCTGGCCTCGATCCGGCAGGGGCAGATCCTCGCCCTGTCCGCCCGAGGCAACGCCGGTGGGCTGTCGGCCGAAACCATGGCCAAGATCAACGAGATTGTGGGGGAGCTCAAGCACAGACTGCCGGACGTGCTGGGGCCGAAGTAAATCGGAGGGCCGGACGACACCGCCTGCCACATCGAAAAGCCGGGAGGTTCTGTCCAGCCCCTCCCGGCTTCCCCGCACTTCCAGTGCGCCCGGCCGGCGGCGTCGGCACCCGGGGGAGCCACCGCGAGGTCCGGCTGAGTGTTGCTCCTCTGCGTTCCTCGGAATCTGCGAGCCGGCCGTGGGACCGGGTCAGCAGGCGTCGGTCAGGGGCACGCCCAGCAGGTCTTCGAGCCGGGAGACGGTCTGCTCAGGCTGGAGAGCGTGCACTCCCGAGAAGCCGAGCTTCTCCGCCGCCCGTACGTACTCCTCGGTGTCGTCGACGAACACGCACTCTTCGGCCGCCATGTCCAGGAGCTTCAGCATGACCTCGAAGATCTCCGGGTCGGGCTTGCGCATTCCGTGGCACTCGGAGATGACCACACCGTGGTAAAGAGTCTCCAGCTCGTAGCCGTCGTAGAGGTTCCACGGGGTGAGCCCCACCGAATTCGACAATATGCCGACCTTGATCCCGGCCCGCACGGCTGCGGCGGCCGCGTCGATCAGAGTCTGTTCGGGCCGCAGGTCGGCGAATATCCGGCCCATCAGGTTGTCCGGCGAGACCCCAAGCTTGGGGGCGGCGGCTTCGTTCCAGTCGGTCTGGGTGAGCGTGCCGCGTTCCAGCTCGTGGGTGAGTCGAACCCCTTCGGGATCCATGTACAGCGCCTTGAGGCACGCGCCCCTCGCCAGCCCCTCGCGCTGCTCGAAGGCCAGCACGGCCGGCAGCAGCGGTGTGGTGAGCACCCCGCCGAAATCGAGGACGAGGCCGCTGCGGTGAGACATGTGAAACTCCTGAGAAATGAGGTTTGGGGCGCGCGCCCGGGGCGTTGGGCACACACCCCTACGATGGGCCGGCAACTGGGTCGTGGGCGCCGGCAGCTGTGTGGGGCTGTGGGTCCGGGAAGAAAGGTGTTGCGCCTACGCTGCGCGGGAGCTGTCAGGCGCGGATGAAGGACTGGACCACGCGTGCGCTCGGCTTCGGGGTCCGGTCGCGGTCGAACAAGCCGAAGGGGACGGTGTGGCCGTCCAGCCATTCGTAGTTGTCCACGCCGGTCCACAGGTGCACGCCGGTGATGTCCATGCCTCCCGCCATGGCGGCACGGACCTGTTCCAGGGCGGCCGGAAGGTACGCCGCCCGCTGCGCGTCATCCTTGTCGCCGAGGCCGATCTCGGCGACAAGGAACTTCTTGCCGGGCAGTTCGGCGTGCAGGCGGGAGAGGACCTCGCCCAGGCCCGGCGCCCAGCGGGCGTAGCCCTGGGGGCCCACGGGGTGCCCGGCGGGGTGGGGCAGGAGGTTCGCGGACGAGTCGACCGCGGCGGCGAAGTAGTAGCTGAAGCCGTACTGGTCGAAGGCGTCCTCGTAGCGCGGGGTCCGGGCCAGGTTCAGCCAGGTGCCCCAGAGGACGGCGTCGATGAGGGCGGTGACTCCGGCGGCGTCGGCGCTCGTGTCCGCCGGGTGCAGGGAGACCAGGGCTTCGTTGGTGGAGGTGGGCTTCCCGGTCTGACGCAGACGCAGCGCGGCCTCGAATTCCGCCTGGTGGACGGCCTGCAGGACGGTGAGGAACTCCTCCTGGGAGGTGTGGCCGGGAGGGAAGGTACCGCGCAGGTAGGCCTTTTCCGCGTAGCCTGCGGGATTGTTGACCGGCATCCAGCCGTCGACGAGGTCGCCGAAGGTCTCGGCGACGAAGTCGACGTGCCGCGCCCAGGCGGCCGCGGCCTTCGGGGCGAGGAAGCCTCCGTCGGCCGCGAACCAGACGGGCAGGGCGGTGTGCAGGAGACACCCCCACATCCTCAGTCCGGCCTGGCCGCCCGCCTGGAGGATCTCCCGGTAGTGCTCGACGGCCCGCTGGTCGCGGTGGCCGGGCGACGGCTCGAGCCGGGCCCAGTCGAGCGACATCCGGTGGTCGCCGAATCCCCAGTCGGCCAGGAGGCGGAAGTCGGAGGCATACAGCTCGTCGAAGCCGTTACCGGAACCGCTGCGCGGAGCCTTGCCGGCCTCTTCCCACGCCCACCAGTTGTCGGCCGGGGTCGCGCCCTGGCTCTGGGTGGCCGAGCTAGCCGTTCCCCACCTGAAACCGGGAGGGAATTTGACGGGGCCGAGGCTGGACGAGGTCATGGTGGTGCTCCTGATCGGTCTCGTCTGGGTGGTCACATGTGCATCGGGAGACGCCGCGGCACGCGGGCCATCTACGGTGACCAGTGCACCGAAGGGGGGACGCACTCCCTGAGTTGATCTTTTTTGGAAACGTATCACCGCCCGAGCAGTGCCTTCGCACAAGTGTCCGTGACTCCGCGCCGGCCGGCGCCCGGAGAGGTCTCGGGAGTGGTCGGGCGGACGGGACCCGGCCCTCAGGCCGCCCACGCCTCGGCATCCTCCAGGAGCTGATCCGCCCGGTCCACAGGAATGCTCGAGTAGACCTCGCTCACCCTTGCCAGCCAGGCCGCTTCGCTGTCCGAGTCGGTGAAGGGCTTTTCCTGCAGGGGACGTACAGGACGGTGACTCGGCTGCCGGGTGTCGGCCGCCCTCATGGCCGTCTTGATCCAATACGCCTCTGCCGCCGGCTCGGGGTCCGCATGCGACTCCATGGCCTCCTCCGCAGCCCACAGCAGCCCCTCCGGAGCGTGGTAGCGGAGCCTCTCGCAGGCGTCGGCGATGTCCTGGGTCCATCGGTCCAGACGAAGGTCGTCGGGCCCGTCGACGCGCAGGCACGCGGCGGTGTCCATGGCGATCAGCGCGCGGGGCATCACCGACGGCGAGGACGACAGGGTCAGGGCGTCGTCCTGCGCCCGGTACGCGGCGCGGGTGTGGCCGAGCAGCGTGTACGCCTGTGAGGGGTGGACCGCGTGCTTCTGGGCCGGTACCCGAACCAGGTGTCTGCCGACTCGGCGCCTTCCAGCTGCTCGGCCAAAGTGCGGACGTCGTCCACCGCGCGGCGGGCGCCGGGGAGTCGCCGGTGGCGGCCAAGGCGCAGGCGTTGACGGCGGCCGCGCCCGACGGCGGGCGCCGGCCTCCTGGCGGGCCTGCGTGGCGATGCGGGCGGCCTGCCCGGGGGCGCCGTAGTTCAGGCTGACCATGGCGTGCCGGCCGAGGACCCAGGCGGTCATCCGCCGGTCTCCGGATTCGCGGGCGGCCTTCGCCGCGGTCGTGCGCGACGACCGCCACCAGGCCGGAGATCCCGGCGGTTGTACGCGCCAGGATTGATCTGCGCGACACGGGGTGTCGCAGCGCGCCGCAGCGGCCGTGGCCGCCGGGGCACACTCTTCCGCGTGGCTGCGGGCTCCAACTATGGTTCTGGGCGATGTCGGCTCGGAAGAGCCACCGACATTCCGGAGGCAATCAAGCTGGATGCCACTTACTGATGCCACGCGCGAGAGACACCTGCCGAGTCGATGGGAGGTCGCTACATACGACACAGGTGCTAACCTTTACGAATTTTCTAGATATGACTAGACCTTCAAGAAAGACTCCCGACGGGAAAGCGAGACTTCAATGACTATGCTAGATCTTGCGAGTTCTCTTGAGCGTTGGCTTGCAGCCAACGCTCCAGGGGATTTAGAGCGACTCAATCCGCCCGCCTCTTCGTTCGACATCGCATCCATCTCAGAAAACAGGTTCCAACTTCACCCGGAACTGGCGTCCTGGCTGACCACCCATAACGGAGTGCATGCAGACCGAGGGTTCACAGGCCCAGGCGGATTTATTCCTGGCGGATACTTCCTTCTCGACGCGGAGGGGATGAAGTTCGGTCAGCGAGACATGGAGAAGGAAGTCGCGTGGAGCATTGAGGACGACAATATCGATTTCGTGGTCGGATCTGTGGCACATGTGAGGTGGATTCCGATTGCCATAACCCATGTCGGCACACAGTTGGTTGTAGACCACCGAAACGGAGATTCTTTCGGATCCATTCTCGAAGTAGATCCGGACTTGGAGCTATGGGGGGTGCGGCGATGGGATAGCGTTTCGCAAATGCTAGAATCCACCCTCCGCTCTCTCACCGACGGCACTCCCATCCAAGATGCGACCGGACAACCTTTGATCGCAGAGATAGTTGAGGGTCGGCAGGGATCTCGACATATCGAATGGCGGTAGAAGATTGATTAGGGTGAGATCCAATGCGAATCTCACCCTAATCAATTCTAACTCCTACGGGTGGGGGATACAGACACTATCTACGTTGCAGCCTTCATATCCCGGGACTTCCAGGTAGAAGGCTCGCGTGTCCAGGACTCGTGCCTTCGTGTAAAAGCCCGAGAGGCCGGGTCCACGGCCCGCATCCATATTGTCCTGGCCAGGCATGGCGGCCCTGCCGCATATCTCCTGCCAAGTCGGAGGATCTGTCCTGTCATCCGTAATCAGTCGCCACGTGTTGTCGCTTTGTACCTGGGCGTAAAGTTGCACACACGACCCCCCATTTATCAAGGGAAGCCAGCTGCCGCCGCTTTCCTGGCTGGCAGCGAAGGGGAACTCGTCACACTGGATTCGGTTTCGCGCGTCTGGGGTCGCGTCGTTATGAGGAGTCCAGGCGTAATCGCCAGTTCTGTTGCAGATCGTCTCTCTGTTCTGCCTCGCCATTCGGGCGTCCTTCAGGCGATGCATCGGGGTTCCATGCGCCTTACTGCCTGGATGCGTGGGTAGCTTTTCGCGCATCACCCAGTAATAGGCCGCGGCTGGCGGATACCTGTTGGTGTCTGCCTGCCAAGTGGGAATATGTTTTCCGAAGACACACCCGGTCGAATTTGCCACTGCGACCCCATTATCGCACTGAATTTCATCCCAGAATGTCCAGCTTGGAGCTTTGGTTTCTACGGCTCCAGCCGCGTCAGGGGATGCCGCACTGAATTTCAGTACAGTTCCTCTATCCAGGTCTTCGAATGTCCCTGACACTGGCTTGGTCCAGGCGAATTTCCGAGTTGCGCTGGCCCAGTGAGTATCGGACGAGCCAGTCCAGGTGGTAGAGCCGTTCCATGCCCCATCGAGGGAGCTACTGCAGTTTGTTATGCAGAGAGCATCCCAGTAATCAAGCGTTACAGCCCCGAGAGTTGGCGAAATGGACATGGGGCTAATGAAGGTTCTCTGATAGAACTCGGCCGAGTTGCTCACCACGGTTTCTTCACGAACCATGAAAGCAGCCGTTCCTACTGTCTTTCCATCCTTCTCCCAGCGGGTGAGAACCGCCAGTTTATGGCAGCCCTCACGCCGCGTTATGGTGTAGCCGGTGACACTAGGATCGTTACACCAGGAGACGAGTGGGTCATCGCTGCCGGCCGTGGAACTTGCGCTGGGTGATTTAGCTGGCGACGTCTTGTACTTGCCCAGATCGTAGTCGAGAGTGACACACTGCCGCACTTTTTTGTTAGTGGTATCTCGGCAGTCTTCAGCGGGATTCTGCCCGGCTGAAAGATTCGGGGAATCCTTCCTTGCTGCCGTCGGCCCTTGGGGGATCGGCTGCTTCTGCTTGTCGTTGTCGACAAAATCTGGTTCAGGAGCGCTGAGGTTTTCGGCGGGGATAACGATATCAGGCAGCATGTTCCATGTGCCGGGTTCGAATGCGACAGCGTCGAACGCTATATCTTCATCCCCCGTCCCGTCTGAGGTGATGGTCGTCAACCGAACCTCGGGAACGGAACCCTTGAATCTGAATGCCCCCAGACTTATCCAACGATTACCAGAACCAGGCTGTTCAATTACCCTCTCCCTCCAGCCATTCTTGGTGTTGATTTCATAGCGTGCCTTTTTTGCATGCGCCCCGTGGTCGGGAATGTGGACGTAAATTTTTGCGTCGCTGTTCAGGGTCTGGTTGAGCTTCCAGGTCCCAGTGACCTTCATACGATCGCCTTCGGTCCCGGCCTGCCGGGTGTGGGCGAACCAGAAGTGACCGCCGTATCCCGCACCAAGCTGCTGAAAATCGATCTTAGCGCTGGGTGTGGCGAAGTCCAGGGAGAAAGTCCCGCTCGTGGCCTTAGGAAGCGAACAGCCGGGGCGGGATATTGGTGTCCCATCTGCGACGTCGTCCACGATAAGCGCGTTGGCGGGTAGACCTTGAGTGGTGCAGTTGGGCGGATAGGCCGTGCCGTCCGCCTCTTCCGTGTAAGTGTCATTGAAACGCATGACTTCTGAGCCGCACTCTGCTTTAGTTGTGCAGTTCTTCCAAGTCACCGGCTGATTCCACCAGCACTTTAGGTCTGAGCGATTGCAGGCGCCCAGGCCGGGATCGTTCTTGTCGTCGGGGCCGATCTTGCTGGGATCGCAGCTGTTGGCGGCAGTGCAGAATAGACCCTCTGGCGGTTTGACCGTAGTGCGCATGGCATTGCTGTTCCATGCAGCGGGACGGAAGCCGACCACCATGTTCCCTGGGGATTCCAAGGCTTGCAGGGGCCGGGCTGCCCAGCCAAGTACCTTTTCTTGATATGGCCAATCTTGCGGGTGCCTGGCGTCCGTGTAGTCGTTTCCGCCGGATATCGCCCCTTCAAGGAAGGGAGTGCGATTTGCTTTCCAGAGCGGGTTCGCGGGGTTGTTGGTGAATCCAACACCCCAAAGGCCGTTGTTGCTCGCAGCTGCAGCCTTTGGGTAGTAGCCGGAGTTGTAGGCCCATAAAGCATAGAACCAATTCTCCAGATACTTCGGGTCGCCATTGTTGACCTTCAAGCCGTCGGCATTCGTCACATTCCACTTATCCGCGAGGATTCGCTGGCCGGCAGCGATGTTCGCGGCATAGTCGAGTGCTGCGGCTTCCTGCTGCAGTGTGGTCAGCTGCGACTCACCGGGCTTTTCCTTGCCGTGCATGCGCATGCCGTCGGTGATCTGCGTGACCCCGTATCCGCAGTCGGCTTCAGCCCAGTTGATTGCCCATGGGTCGGTCTGTTGGCCGCTGGCGGCGTACTTGATGCCGTAGTAGTTGCCGACCAGTGGGTTGCCGGTTACGCCGGGCACAACCACACGAGAGGCCTGCCACATATTGGATTCCTGGGCAGTGATCCCCAACAGCACCTGTGCCGGAATCCGGCCGCCGCCGTTGAGCCCGAGCCGTGGGAACAGAGTCTGGGGCTGGTAGGCGGACATCCCCAGGTTCTTCCAGTTCGCCGGCCGGGAGATGTTCTTGTCCAGGGTTCCGTTGACTATCTGGTCGACGGCCCACTCCACCTGACGTGGTTTGGGCTGTATGGCCTGCTTGGCAGGGTTGTTTCGGGGCACCGCGCAGTAGCGCTCGGGCTCGTCGGTGGCTTCGTTCGCAGGAACCGTGGTCAGAGCCGCCTTGGCTTCTGGGGCTGCGGGAGCGGCCGGCGATGGTGGGGGAACGGTGAAGGTGGCCGTTTTACCAGAATTCAGCACCTTCACGTCGATTTCCGTCGGCTGCAAGTGGGAAGTCCGCGGCGTGCGAGGGTCTGCCCCGGCATCTGACGTAACTCTTGTAACGAGCGCCTCACCCCGGGTGGTGGCTATCGAGCCTTTGGGGACGTCCGCTCGGTGGGTGACCGTAGGAGGCAGTTGTCCCGCAGTTTTGGTTTCCCCAGTGATGAAGACCTTGCCCCCGGCGCTGGCCGAGAGATCCATCCGTGCCAGCTTGCCTTTAGCCAAGAGCGACGGCTTGGCCTTCGCCGTATCGGTGTGGGAGATGTCCTGAGCGTTGACCCGCTTGACCTCGCCCTGCTCGGCCGATCCGGCGGACCGGTCCATGAAGACCACGCCACCGTCAGCATCCGCGGCCAGCCCGAACGGCACCTTGTTGGTATGCGCGATGGCAGCGGTGTGGCCCTCATCATCGATCCGAGCGAGCCGGGCACCATCAGCGGCGACGATGTCCTTGCCCACAGGAATCGCGGAGGTGACCTGCCCAGGCAGCTCGATAACCTTCCCGATCCGACCTGCCGAAGCATCGACCTTGAGCAATCGGGTCGCGTTGTGGGTTTCGCCGCCGGCTTGAGTCAGGACAACCGTCTCGTCCTTCCCACAGCCGGGGTTGAAGTAGGCGAGGGAGGCTTGCCGGTCAAGCTTGGTCACCTTCCCTGAGTCGAGGTCGACCACTGCAGTAAACGCCCCGCGGGCCATCAGCTCGGCTTTGTTGGTGAACGTGCGAGGAGCGTACGCGACGACGGCACGCTTACCGGATCCCGTGACGCAAGCGTTGCCGATCCACATGTCCGTGTCGTCGAGACCAGACTCGGACAGGATGGCGACAGTCCGCCAGGAGTACCCGTCCTTGCGATCAGCAACCAGGATATGGAATCCCGTGGCATCTCCACTTGTGGCCCAGGCCCGGTCTTTGGAAATGCGCCAGTCGCTTCCAAGAACCGCGTCGCGATTCGAATTCGGCACGGAAGTGAGGTGAGGCCTATTGGCGGCCTCGGCGCTCGGATCAGATTGCGCTGCTGCGGGTGCCTGTAAGAGGCTTGTACTGAGAGCAGAGATCGACAGCCCTATTACTAGTTTTGGGACGCGTTTTTTTATTTTCACTAGAACAAACCCTAGAGATTGGTCACACAGGGAATGGCTGGATTCGCTAACGTTTGGAGCTTGCCTTGACTGCTCACTACAGGGCGGTAAGGTTTATCCTATCTGGCGGCATCTATTTGATTCTTCAGGCAGAAAAATCGTGTGTTGGCGAAGGCTCGCCCTTTAGGGGATTGCGCTGCCGCTACGCCTCGACGCCGAAGCGGATGTTCGAGCACGTGCACACTGATTAGTGCGCTCGAACATCCGCTAGATCAGCTCAACGCAGCTGTTCTGGACCAAGGCCTGGCTTCGGCATGCAGAGTCAGGAGTCCATGAATGAACCGATTTCAGTACCTCGCGTTTGAAGCGTTATCGTTTTTCAACTCCGTGAGAAGGTTGTCTGCCGGCCAGTAGTCGCCACAGTTCGGGAGGAACTCCTGACTCAGGCCGTTATAGCCAGAGCTGAAATAAATTCGATAGTGTGCCGAGCATTCTGCATTCGACGCCGACGCGGCGGCATTCTTCAGTTCGCGGCCCGATCCTGAACCGCCCCGGCATGTGTTGTAGAGGTTGGACATCAATCCAGAATTGAAGACGAATCGAACCAGAACTGCACCATTAGGAGAATATCCAAGATGGTCATATATGCTTCTATTTGTGACGAAGCATGAGCTTGTCGAATACCATGTCTGCTCGCCTCGGCTGTCGTAGTACATGGCGAAGCAGTAGCTGTTGTTCGCGGAGGTGCATTCGTCGGACTCGTACGACGTTGCAGCCTCTGCTGCAGGCGCCGTGAAGAATGCGGAAATTAGCGCCAACAAAGCCGCGAACGCTATACGGGATATTTTCGATATCATCTGTCAGTCCTGCATCCTGTAGGCCTGGACGGCCTTGTTTGCTACGTAGTTCTTCTCGCTCCGCTCATTTTCAAGCTTGGGTGCAACCTTCGCTATTTCCTCCCGCTGCTTAGATTCTTCATTCTTGTGCCAGAAGTCGACGAGCTTCGTCTCTCCCTTACATTCGACGTCAGCTGTAGCGATTTCAATTTCACGGGCACTCGGAGAGGGGGAACCTACTGCGACTCCCAGGGAGGAGAAGTCGTCGAGGGGTGTTTTGATCTCGAACCCACGCTTTTTCATGCATTCCGACCATTGTGCTACCACCTGCTTTACCGATACATCCTCCTTCGCAGCCGCGAAGGCACGACCTTCTGCGTTTGCAACTTCAGGAGTCTGTGGCACCGGGAACATACGCTTAGCTTCACCGCGGCATCCACCGGGCGGAATTTCCTTGCCCTTATAGGCCCCGTCGGTTACTTCAGCTCCGGTTCCGGTGAAGACTGATTCCTCCGCACCTTTCGCCGGCTCCCAGCGCGGGGGCTCAGGAGTTTCCGGCAGGTGGTACCCGCGCTTCCTGACAGTTTCCAGGTCGGAAACACCATATCGGCGGCCCATGTCAGAATCTGCTGCACCGACGGCTACCTGGCGCGACGGCGCCGGGGGATTGAATGTCTTGAAACCGTAGCGAGCCATGCAGGAACGCCACTGATTCTGCGTCGCAACCTGCCAAGCATATTGCTCACTCGGCGTGCTGGAGTATCCATCAAGGGGAAGGGTCATGCCTTGTGCCAACCCCTTGGTTGGCGCCGCCGGTATGGACTCGAGAGCGAGGCGTGGAGCTCCCACAGGAGCTGGCTCCGCAGGCTCAGCCTGAGCCCCCGTTCCGCATGCCGCGAGCACTCCAATAAGGACAACAGCCCCGGCGGCCTGAAAGTATCGGCTCAATTTGACCCCATCGTTGGGTGACTTCAGTTGGCCATAGACCGTATTTCAATTCAAAGTTTATGTAAACCTGCAATAAATCAGTTCAAATCGGCACGAGGGGGAAGTGGTGGCTGATTGGCCTGGCGTGGATGAAACGTGTCAAGTGTGGTCATTGCGGGAAGCTAAAATCAGACAAACCAACTTATAATATTAATAAAGGAATGTTGATGAAAGGGTGTCGATTAGGCTGAATTCTGCCACCGTAGTGCGTGCGAAAAGGACAAAAGGGTTGGCCTTCACTCGCGTCAACGCCAGTACATGGGAACGGTCCTAACAAGTCGCCACCGTTCGGACGGTCCGGATTGGGGCTCCGCTCAGCGCGGCACCACCGCCGCACTGCGGCGCCGCGCCCGGTTCCGCTTCGACCTCGGCCGGAACGACCTGACGCTGTCGGGAATCTTGGAAATGGCGTGGTCGCGAGGTGGTCAGACGGCGCTGGCCGTATAGGTGTTTCCTCACGTCAGCGGCTTGATGGTGCCCCGTGCAGAGAGTCTGGCGACTGTGCCCGTGGTCTGTGACCGTTCTGCGAACGGATCGTTCGTGGTGATTGTGGCCAGTGCGGTAAGCGTGGCTGGCGGGACCGCGTGGCTCACTCGTTCGTGGTTGCTCCCGCGGGAACCAACCCTTACGCAGGGACTCCCGGTGGGACGGTGATGCCTCCGACCTTGGGAGGACTCGATGTGTGTGCACCCTCGTTCCGGTTTGGTGATGGGCCTTGACCCCGGGTTTTGGACACCGGAGAGACTTGGATCTTGATGGTCCAGGAGAACGGAGTCCCCGTGGGGATGAAGCATTACCCTGCCGAGTTCAAGGCGGACGCGGTTGCGTTGTACCGGTCGAGGCCGGGAGCGACGATCAGGTCGGTCGCCGGTGATCTCGGGGTGAACACCGAGACACTGCGGAACTGGATCCGGGCCGCCGACGGGCGCCGCCCCGGCTCTCACTCGACGCAGACGGTCGCCCCGCGAGCCGACGGTGATGATGTTCAGACGGAGTTGGCCGCAGCGCGGAAGAGGATCCGCGAGCTGGAGGAAGAACGCGACATTCTCCGCAAGGCGGCCCGGTATTTCACAGGGGAGACGCGCTGGTGAACCGCTGCCAGTTCGTTGAAGACCACCAGCGCCGGTTCGGCGTCACGCGGCTGTGTTCGATGCTGGGCATCTCTCGCTCGAGCTTCTACTACTGGCGCCGCACCGCAGCAGCCAGGGCGGCCCGGCAGATCGTCGAAGCCGGGCTCGCTGCCCGGATACGCAAAGTCCATCAGGACTCCGACGGCACCTACGGAGCCCCCAGGATCACCGCCGAACTCCGCGACGAGGGCGAACGGATCAACCACAAACGCGTCGCGAGGATCATGCGGACCATCGGGCTCGAGGGAGTCCGTCTGCGCCGCCGGCACCGCACCACCCTCGCAGACCCGGCCACGGCGAAGGCACCGGACCTGATCGGACGTGACTTCACCGCGGTCGCGGTGAACACGAAGTACGTCGGCGACATCACATACCTGCCGGTCAGCGGCGCGAGGCTGCTCTATCTCGCGACCGTAATCGACCTCGCCTCCCGCCGGCTGGCCGGGTGGGCGATCGCAGATCACATGCGAACCGAGCTCGTTATCGACGCCCTGGCGGCCGCCGGGCGAACCCGCGGCAGTCTCGATGGAGCGATCATGCACACGGACCACGGGTCTCAATATACGAGTCGAGCCTTCGCCGAAATCTGCAGGTCAGCAGGGGTCCGGCAGAGTATGGGAGCGGTCGGGTCCAGCGCGGACAACGCCGCCGCGGAAAGCTTCAACGCCGCCTTCAAAAGAGAAACACTCAAAGGCCGCAAGGCCTGGCCGAGCGAGCGCGAGGCCAGGCTCGACGCCTTCCGCTGGCTGACCCGATACAACACCCGCCGCCGGCACTCCCGCCTCGGACAACGATCACCGATCGCCTACGAGAACGCCATCCAACAAACACCAACTACCCTGGCCCAAGCCGCATAGACGTGTTCAAAATCCGGGGTCAAGGCCCGTACCGGACAGGGAGACGAGCACACCTGCCGTCTCTGCCTCCAGGTCCCACCCAACCTGCCGGCGCCGTCCTCTCTGGCCGCGGAACAGGACCGGGTCATCGAGCAGGTCACGGAGACCGAGGAACTCATCGCCCGGAGCAGCCACCGCCTCGCTCAACTCCATGCAGCCTTGGCTACCCAGACCCAGCACCGGACAGACCTCGGTGCTCAACTGGACCGAGCGACTTCCACTTACATCACCGACCAGGCAGACCGCATCCGAAGCGTCGCCGCCCAGCAGGCCCGACTCGAGGAGCACCTCGCCCGCCTGGACGACGGCCTGGCCGTCCACGACCGGCTAGCGGGACAGGCCGAACGCGTTGCGGAACTGGAACGCGAGCAAGAAGATCTCAACAGCAAAATCGACGCCACCCGCCACAGCAACCAAGCCGTCAGCGAACGCCTGCGGAAACTCGACGACGCCTTCGAAGCAGCCGTCCGCAGCTTCGACGCACCCCGCTTCGACGGCGAGCCAGGCTCCTACATCAACAAGAAGACGTACATGCCTGTCGTGGACTGCCGCCCCTTCGCTGACCTGCAATCGCAAGGCGTCGAGGTACTGGTCAACGTCGCCCACGTCCTTGCGCACCAACACGTGGCACTCAACGACCCCGATATCCCCTTGCCCAATCTCCTGATCATCGACGGCATCAGCAGCAACGTCGGCCACGAAGGTGTCGACCTTGAACGTCTGCGCAAGATGTACGCCAGCCTCCTGCGCACTACCACCGAACACGTCGACCGTCTGCAGATCATCGTCACCGACAACGACTCCCCTCCGATCGAGGGCATTCACCGGCCGCTGGAGCTGTCCGACACAGACCGACTCGTCCTCATGCCCCCTGCCGAACCCCGTGACGAGCAGCCTGCAGACGCACCGCCAGGAGAGGAAGCCAGCGCCTGACGACCGCAGCGGGGCCGCACAGGAACACCCTGTCCGGCCCCGCTGCGCGCCGTGCGGCTATGCCCAGCGCATTCCGACCTTGGACAGCTGCTTTACCCGCTCCGGGGTCAGCGAGGCGGCCCGGCTGCGCTGGTTGTTGATCCATGACCCCAGCCGGAACTGGAGTTCTGCGCCGTCTTCGGAGAGAACGGTTTCGACGTGCTTGCGGGGCACGGTCAGGTGTCCCTCGCGCTCGAAGAACTGCTGGGCGGCGCCGAGGTGGGTGGTCCACTTGTCGGCCTGCGTGGGGCGCGGCTTCGGCTTCTCGTCCTCGGTGGCGGGCTCGACCCCAGGACCTGCTCGCACATCCACTGCTGCACCCCGGTGAGCTGGTCCCAGCCGTACCGCACCGAGGTCACCCACCGCCCGAGGTCCTCGCCCTGGCGCACGACCTGGGCCGCCTCGGTGGGCAGGGCCTCGCCCGTGTCCAGGTGCTGCCGGACGAGGTGAAAGGAGCGCTGCCACGTCACCGGCCAGCTCGGGCACCAGGAGGGGTCGATGTCCTCCAGCTGTTCGCGCCGCTTGTTCGTCAGCGCGCCGGCCGACGACTCCACCGGCAGCCCCTCGGCACGCCGCTGCTTGATTTCGGCGGCCTTCCTCGCTGCGGCTCGCGCGTTCTTCAGCCAGATGCCCACCGCCGCGCCCTGGAAGGTGGCGTCCAGCGCCGCTAGGGCGTGTCCGCAATGTCATTTCGGCAGCCAGAGTTGTAGGCAGGCGAGGGTGACGAGGGCGTTGTAGTGGCGGGCTCGTTTGTCGTAGCGG